>NZ_CP014517.1:2702500-3302500 GCF_001577265.1 Variovorax sp. PAMC 28711
GCCGTAACTATAACGGTCCTAAGGTAGCGAAATTCCTTGTCGGGTAAGTTCCGACCTGCACGAATGGCGTAACGATGGCCACACTGTCTCCTCCTGAGACTCAGCGAAGTTGAAATGTTTGTGATGATGCAATCTCCCCGCGGAAAGACGGAAAGACCCCATGAACCTTTACTGTAGCTTTGTATTGGACTTTGAACAGATCTGTGTAGGATAGGTGGGAGGCTTTGAAGCAGGGTCGCTAGATCTTGTGGAGCCAACGTTGAAATACCACCCTGGTGTGTTTGAGGTTCTAACCTAGGTCCATTATCTGGATCGGGGACAGTGCATGGTAGGCAGTTTGACTGGGGCGGTCTCCTCCCAAAGCGTAACGGAGGAGTTCGAAGGTACGCTAGTTACGGTCGGACATCGTGACGATAGTGCAATGGCATAAGCGTGCTTAACTGCGAGACTGACAAGTCGAGCAGATGCGAAAGCAGGACATAGTGATCCGGTGGTTCTGTATGGAAGGGCCATCGCTCAACGGATAAAAGGTACTCTGGGGATAACAGGCTGATACCGCCCAAGAGTTCATATCGACGGCGGTGTTTGGCACCTCGATGTCGGCTCATCTCATCCTGGGGCTGTAGCCGGTCCCAAGGGTATGGCTGTTCGCCATTTAAAGAGGTACGTGAGCTGGGTTTAAAACGTCGTGAGACAGTTTGGTCCCTATCTTCCGTGGGCGCTGCAGATTTGAGGAAGCCTGCTCCTAGTACGAGAGGACCGGAGTGGACACACCTCTGGTGTATCGGTTGTCACGCCAGTGGCATTGCCGAGTAGCTAAGTGTGGAAGAGATAACCGCTGAAAGCATCTAAGCGGGAAACTCGTTTCAAGATGAGATCTGCCGGGGCCTTGAGCCCCCTAAAGAGTCGTTCAAGACCAGGACGTTGATAGGTCAGGTGTGGAAGCGCAGTAATGCGTTAAGCTAACTGATACTAATTGCTCGTGCGGCTTGACCCTATAACTTTGATCGTTCAGATCAAGGTGTTATGCCAAGTTGACGCATTCAAAATATATTCTAAGCAGCGCAGGCATTGCGTGCTGATTCCAAACTCTATGAATTCGTTGGGTTGATCTGCCGATCAACTCGACAACCCTTTATGCCTGATGACCATAGCGAGTTGGTACCACTCCTTCCCATCCCGAACAGGACAGTGAAACGACTCAGCGCCGATGATAGTGCGGGTTCCCGTGTGAAAGTAGGTCATCGTCAGGCTCTTACAGCCCAAATACCCCCCGATCGAAAGGTCGGGGGGTTTTTGCTTTGGGGGTAAGCGCCCAGTTAACCCACCTTGAGTTCGGTCGTTGAGGCATAGACCATGGTGTCCATCTAATTTAGCTGGACATCATCAATGGACGTCAATCCGAAGCAACGGCGCCGCCACAGCGCAGAGTTCAAGGCGCAAGTCCTTGCTGCTTGCAGAGAGCCAGGGGCATCAGTTGCGGCAGTCGCACTGTCCTTCAAGTTGAACGACAACCTGGTGCACCAATGGCGCCGTGGACGCGGGGCGAGTCCAGTCACATCAGCAGCTTCGACGGCGATTTCCGAGTCGGCGCCCCAGTTCATCGCACTGTCGTTGCCCCCGCCATCACCGCCGCCTTCATCACCGCCCTCAGCTTCGGCGCCAGCGGTTGTTTCTGCTGTTGCTGCCGAGGCCATCCACCTTGAGTTCAAACGCGGCGTGCTCGGTGTGAGCGTGACCTGGCCGGTCTCGGCAGCAGCGGACTGCGCAGCATGGCTGCGCGAGGTGTTGCGATGATCCGCATCGACGCGCTGTGGCTGTGCACGAAGCCGGTGGACATGCGCGCCGGCGCCGAGCGCCTGCTGGCGCATGTGGTCCATGCTCTGGGCAGCGCGAACGCGCATCACGGCTATCTGTTTGCCAATGCACGGGCCACACGCATCAAGATGATCGTGCACGACGGCTTCGGCGTGTGGTGCGCTGCAAGACGGTTGAACGTTGGTCACTTCGTGTGGCCACGCGAGATCGATGCAGAGATCGGTGCGTTGAAGGATCAGCCGATCGCACTGACGCAAGCACAGTTCGACGCGCTCGTGGTCGGGCTGCCCTGGCAGCGCCTGCCCGAGATGAGCACGATCACGCGGCTCTGACGCTGCGCTCGCGACGGGTGCGTTGACAGCGCATCCCCGAGTGGCGACGGGCCACGGGAATCGGCATGATTCGGACATGCAAGCGCTGCACGATCTGAAGGACGAAGACCTCCAAGGTCTGGCGCCCGAGGCCATCGCCGCACTCGCGCAGCAAATGCTTCGACACTTGCGCCAGCAGGAAATCGAGATCAGGTTCAAGGACGCCAAGATCGAGAAGATCACCTTCCAGCTCGCACGGCTGAAGGCCTGGAAGTTCGGCGCGAAGACCGAGGCGATGAGCGCCGAGCAGCGGCGCCTGTTCGAGGAGACGCTGGCCGAGGACGAATCCAGCCTGCAGGCGCAACTCGAGCAAGCCAGGGGCGAGCCGGCGGCAGGGGCCAAGGACGACACGCAGACCGAGCGCAAGCCACGTCGCAAGCCTCTGCCCGATCATCTGCGCCGCGAAGACCACCACCACGAGCCTGACAACACGAACTGCCCGAGCCCGATGTGCGGCCGTCCGATGGTGCGCGTGGGCGAGGACATCAGCGAGCGCCTGGACATCGTGCCGGCTGAGTTCTTCGTGCACCGCCACATCTACGGCAAGTGGGCCTGCCGCTGCTGCGAGTGTCTGGTGCAAGACGCCGTTGCGCCGCAGATCATCGACAGCGGCATGCCGGCGGCCGGCCTGATTGCGCACACGATGGTCAGCCACTTCGTGGACCATCTGCCGTACTACCGGATGGAGTCCATCAACGCACGCTCGAACGTGCACACGCCGCGCTCCACGCTGGCGAGTTGGTCCGGGCAAGGCGGTGCAGCCCTCATGCCGCTGTACGACGCGCACAAACGCTTCGTGCTGTCGGCGCAGGTGCTGCATGCCGACGAGACGCCGGTGGCCATGCTCGATCCGGGGCGGGGCAAGACCAAACGGGCCTATGTCTGGACCTATGCGCGGGGCGCCTTCGATGCGGTGCCGGGGGTGATCTACGACTTCTGTGTCGGGCGGGGTGCGCAGTACCCCGTGGCCTTCCTCGGCCCCGATGATGACGGGCACGGCGCAACGGCGTGGCGCGGCACGTTGGTGCGCGATGAGTACGCCGCCTATGACAAGGTGATGGTCGCCCAGCCCGGACGCATTCCTGCCGGGTGTCTTGCGCACGCCAGACGCAAGTTCGATGAGCTGCTGCGCGACGGGGGCAAGAGCGCTGTCGCGGCCGAAGCGCTGCAGCGCATCGCGCAGATCTACCGGCTCGAGCGTGAACTGGCCACCTTGACGACCGGAGAGCGACTGGCCAGAAGGCAGCAGGACGCCAAGCCGCTGTGGGAGGACCTGCATGCCTGGCTGCGTCTTGAGCGAAGCCGCGTGCCTGACGGCAGCTCGACAGCCAGGGCGCTCAGCTACAGCCTGAACGCCTGGACCGCGCTGACGCAAAACCTGCTGGATGGCGACGTGAATGTCGACAACAACCATTGCGAGAACCAGATCCGTCCATGGGCTCTCGGGCGGAGAGCCTGGCTGTTCGCCGGCAGCGAACTTGCTGGCCAACGTGCTGCGGTCGTGATGAGTTTGGTGCAGTCGGCCAAGTTGCATGGCCACGATCCGTGGGCCTACCTGAAGGACGTGCTCACGCGGCTGCCGACCCATCTGAACAGCCGCATCGACGAGCTGCTTCCGCATCTCTGGCAGCAGCCCGCAGGCTGATCAGCACATCGCTTAACGGGCTTCGCTAATTGCCGTCAAGGTGGGATGGCTGGCCGCTTACCTTTGGGGGAAAAGAAGGTCGCCTTAGTTGTTCCGAATCAAGTCGCCGTCTATCGTTGTTCCACCGGAGGCTGCCAGTTCCTCCAGAAGCTGAGCAGCCAATCCCGCCAATTCATCGGGCGTGTCGCCGATGTCTGCGAACGAAGGTTCGCCTGCCAGTTCAGTAAACGCAACCCGAAGCCGTTTCAAGGCATCGGCAAATATCAACGTTCGCGAAACCGGCTCGAACACGAGTACGGCGTGCGGATCGTGTCCTGGCGCCGCATGAATGTCCCAGGCGGGATCCCCGAGCACGCACGCCGTGCCTGGACTGAGAACGCCGTCGAAGTGAGAGCGTGCGCATTGCTCCCCTGTTGCGATGTAGCTCAGCGCAGCATCTTCCCACTGCGCCACATACGGGGCCTCTCCCGGCGGGATTTCGGTCAGCAGATCGGGATAACGCGCCTGCAGGGCAGCGTTGCCGCCGCAGTGGTCGCTGTGAAGATGCGTATTGAACAGCCGTTCGAGCGGACGTCCCGCCAGCGCACTCTCGACCAGCGCAAACGTCTGACCGGCGTGCGCGGCGTAACCGGAATCGATCAAGGCCGTCTGATCGCGTTCAACAAACAGAATGTGATCCGACAACAGTCATCCGCGTTCGAAGACCGTGACTTCGGACGGCAAAGCCGCCTGTATGGTCACGTGGACACGGCTGCGCGGAGCTCGCGCCTGAGAATCTTTCCGACATTCGTTTTCGGCAAAGAATCGCGAAACTCGATGTATTTCGGGCGCTTATAGCCTGTGAGCTGACTGCTGCAATACTGCAGGACGGCCTCTTCGGTCAGGGTGACATCTCTGCGAACCACGAAGACCTTGATGGCCTCGCCCTGCTTCTCGTCTGCCACCCCGACGGCGGCGCATTCGACCACACCGGGGCAGAGCGAGATCACGTTCTCCAACTCATTCGGGAAGACATTGAAGCCGCTGACCAGAATCATGTCTTTCTTGCGGTCGACGATCCGGCTGTATCCATCGTCCTGCATCACCGCAATGTCGCCGGTGCGCATGAAGCCGTCGGCTGTGAAGGCCGCCGCGGTCTCGGCCGGCTGGTTGTAGTAGCCGGTCATGACGTTCGGGCCACGGATACACAATTCGCCCGCTTCGCCATTTGGGAGCGAGCGACCTTCGTCGTCCTTGATCGCGATGTCGATGCTCGGCAGCGGCAGCCCGATGTTTCCGGTGAACGATGTGTTCGACACCGGGTTGTTGGTGCCGATCGCGCAGGTCTCGCTCATGCCCCAACCCTCGATCATGGGACAGCCGGTGACTTCGAACCACCGCCGTGCCGTGCCTTCCGACGCCGCCATGCCGCCGGCCTGCGACACGAACAAGGTCGAGAAGTCGATCGACTTGAACTCGGGATGCATCAGGAGCGCATTGAAAAGTGTGTTCACTGCCGGCAGCATGTGGAAGGGCCGCTTTTTCAGCACCGCCACGAATTTCCCGAAATCGCGCGGATTCGGAATCAAGGTGAGGTGCGAACCCTGGCGGATCGCGAGCAGGCTGAGTGTCAACGCGAAGATGTGATACAGCGGCAACGCCGCAATGCTGTTGACCTTCGACAGGTCGCCCGCACGTGCCAACGCCGGCGTGAACCACGCCTCCGCCTGGAGGGTCGCCGCAACGATGTTGCGATGCGTCAGCACCGCACCTTTCGAGAGGCCGGTGGTTCCGCCCGTGTACTGAAGGAACGCAATCGAATCCAGCGTGCTGCTGTCTGCGGCGAGTGGAAGTCGTTTGCCATCGGCCAAGGCCCTGGAAAACGGCGTCACAGTCCTACCCTCGTCGAGCGGCAACTTGAACGGCGGAACCATCTTGGCAAGGTGGCGTACTGCGGTCGTGATCCACACGCCGTACGCGCCACCGAGCAGGTCGCCCATCGAGGTGATGACCACCTGCTTGACCGGTGTTTTCTCGATCACCTTTTCCAGCGTCGCGGCGAAGTTTTCGAGAATCACGATCGCCGTCGCGCCCGAATCCCGAAGCTGATGCTCCAACTCGCGCGCCGTGTACAGCGGGTTGACGTTCACGCAGGTGTAGCCCGCCCGAAGGATCGCGCACATCGTCACCGCAAACTGCGGGATGTTGGGCAGCATGATCGCCACCCGCGCGCCCGGTTCGAGCCCGCGCGACTGCAGCCAGGCGCCCAGCGCCTTGGACAAGGTGTCGAGCTCGGAATAGCTCATCCAGCGCTCCATGCACACCGAAAACGGCGTGTCGCCGTGCCGCTGGAAAGCTTCTTCGAACATGTGCCCGAGCGAGCGGTACTGCTCTGGATGAATCTCGTGTGGCACGCCGGCCGGATAGTTCTGTCGTGCGTAAGTCTGCATGCGATCTCCTGTGTCGCGGATTGTGGAAGCGAGGCGCGGTCCGACACCAGCGGGCTTGTCCTAGGAAGCGCGGAAAAAATCAACGCGTGCGATAGTCAAACGCATGGTCGCCCGCTTGCAGCAACTCATCGTGTTCGGATGGCTGATCGCGTCAACATGCTGGATCGCGTTCTGGTGGCGCAGCGCGCCGGCCGTGGCGATTGGAGGACTCTTCGTCTTGACGTGCGCCCATTCCGCGGTGCTGGCGATCGAATTCATCGCGAGCCGGCGCGTGAGTGCGAGCGACGTTCGACCACGCGCCACGGCGGGGCACTGCGGCAAGGCGTGGTGGGCCGAAACGCGCATCGCGCTCCAGGTTTTCTGCTGGCTCCAGCCCTTCCGGTCGGGCGCCGTGCCTGACGAGTTGCCGTCACGACACAGAAGAGGTGTGGTGCTAATCCACGGCTTCCTGTGCAACCGCGGTTTCTGGAATCCGTGGTTGCACAGCCTGCGCGCGGACGAACGAGCCTTCGTCGCCGTCAACCTCGAGCCGCCGCTCGGCGCCATCGATGCCTTCGTGCAAACGATTGACGAGGCGGTTGAGCGCGTCGCCAGCGTCACCGGGCAACCCCCGCTCATGATTTGCCACAGCATGGGCGGCCTCGCCGTCCGCGCCTGGCTGCGTGAGCACGACGGCGCGCGCGTGCACCGCATCGTCACGCTCGGCACGCCGCATGCGGGCACTTGGCTTGCGCGCTTCGGCCACACGGCCAACGGAAAGCAGATGCGCATCGGCGCTGAGTGGCTGTCGCGCATCGACGGCGACCACGCAAGCGCGCACCGCACGGCGTTCACCTGCTGGTACTCCGACTGCGACAACGTCGTTTTTCCCATCTCGACGGCCACCTTGCCCGGCGCCGACAACCGGCTCGCTTCGGGCCGCGGACATGTCGACATGGCATTCGATCCGCGTGTGCGGCGCGAGACGCTGGCGCTCCTCGACAGCGATTGAACGCGCAATGTCAGGCGCCTCAGAAGTCCGCGCGATGTGTCCAGCGCGCAACAGCTGTTCCGCGCCGGCAACAGTTGGTTGTGCATCCACCACGCCCTCATGGTAGCAATGCACGAATGGGCCATTGCCCTACAGTAGGCCCCTTGTCGAATAAGGGGAAACCCTTACATTTGAGGCATGTTGAACGCCCTGGCCATTCTCAAAGCTTCGCTCGGCGTCGGCTCTTTCCTGAAGGCGCCGATGGTCGAGGCGCAGCCGCGCGCGGCGCGTCCTTCGCAGCCGGTCCTGGTGCCGATCCGCGCGATCGGCCCGGGCGAACGCGAACGCATCGCCCGCCACCTGCTGTCGCTCGAAGCCCATGACCGCTATCTGCGCTTCGGCTATTCCGCATCGGACGAACAAATCCGGCGCTACGTCGACGGGCTCGATTTCGAACGCGACGAGCTCTTCGGCATCTACAACCGTCGCCTCGATCTCATCGCGATGGCGCACGTGGCCTTCGCGCCGGCAGACCAGCCCAACGACTGCGCCGAATTCGGCGTGTCGGTGTCCGGCCATGCGCGCGGCCGTGGTTACGGCTCGCGGCTTTTCGAGCGTGCGATGGTCACCGCGCGCAACGAAGGCGTCGGCATGCTCTTCATTCATGCGCTGAGCGAAAACGCGGCCATGCTGAAAATCGCGCGCAACGCGGGTGCGAGCGTGGTGCGCAGCGGTTCCGAATCCGAAGCGCATCTCCAGCTTCCGGCGGCCACCTTCGACAGCCGCATGAGCGAAATCGCGCTCGACCAGTTTGCCGAGGTCGACTTCCGTCTCAAGAGCCACGCCAAGCAATTCTGGGCATTTCTCGGTGGGATGCAGGAAGTGCGACGCGGCATGCGCGACGCGCGCGACAAGTCCGCCGCCTGAACGCACGCAGTGCCGGAACACACTTCCGGTATCCTTGCGCTTCCCCAACTCCGCCCTCCCGCAGTGGCCGAACCTCACCCTGACCGCACTCCCGTCGAACGGGAAGACAAACGCAGTTTTCTGCAAAAGCTCGCCGAATTCATCCATCCCGGACCGGATTCCCGCGACGAGCTGATCGAAACCCTCGCCGACGCCGAAGACAACGATGTGATCGGTGCCGAGTCGCGCGTCATGCTCGAAGGCGTGCTGCGCATGGCCGACATGACGGCCGGCGACGTGATGGTTGCCGCGCCGCGCATGGACCTGGTCAACATCGATGCGCCCTACGACTCGCTGATCCATCTCATCATCGACACCGCGCACTCGCGGTTCCCGGTGTACGAAGGCGAGAAGGAAAACATCATCGGCATCCTGCTGGCGAAAGACCTGCTCAAGCTGCAGCGCGCGCCGGGGCTCAACATTCGAGCGCTGCTGCGGCCGGCGGCTTTCGTGCCGGAGACCAAGGGCCTCAACGACCTGCTGCGCGAGTTCCGCGGCAACCGCAACCACCTCGCCATCGTGATCGACGAGTTCGGCCGCGTGGCCGGGCTCATCACGATCGAGGACGTGCTCGAGCAGATCGTCGGCGAGATCGAAGACGAGTTCGACATTCCGGAAGACGAAGGCGACATCTTCGGCCTGGCCGACCACACCTACCGGGTGAGCGGCGACACGCCGATCGAGCGCGTGGCCGAAGCCTTCGGCATCACGTTCGACGAAGAGCAGCTGAGCGAAGACTTCGACACCATCGGCGGCCTCGTCGCGCACGAGATGGGCCACGTGCCCAAGCGGGGCGAACACCATGCGCTCGGTGGCTTCGACTTCGTCGTGCTGCATACCAAGGGCGGCGCGGTGCGCTGGTTCAAGGTCTCGCCCGCGCGCGGCGACGACGCTTCGGATTGAACAAGACGCTGCCTCGCCTGGCCGGCTTCGCGGTGGCGGGGCTCGCGCAGGCGCTCTCCATCGCGGCGCCCTGGAACGGGCAGCCGCTGTGGTGGCTGCAGATCCTGTCGCTGGCGTTTCTGGTCTGGCAACTGGACGCGATTCGGCAGCGCGCCGAGCCGAACGCATGGCGCCGTGGCCTGGGCTACGGATGGGTGTTCACCACCGCCTGGCTCTGCGGCACGTTCTGGTGGCTCTTCATTTCGTTGCACACCTATGGCGGACTCGCCGCGCCGCTGGCCGTGATCGCGGTGTTCGCGCTCGCTGCAGGGCTGGCGCTTTACTACGCGACCGCCTGTGCCTGCTTCGTCGCGTTCGCGCCAGCGGGGCGGGCGTGGAGCGCACTTTTCTTCGCGGCGCTCTGGACAGTGGGTGAGCTCCTTCGGAACAGCTGGTTCACCGGCTTTCCATGGGGCGCCGGTGGCTATGCGCATGTCGAGGGGCCGCTGGCACCGGCTGCCGCGTGGGTCGGCGTCTACGGCATGGGCGCGCTGTCGGCCGCAATCGCTGCCGCACTCGCGATGACGGTGCGCCGCACGCCGGGTGCCGCGTCTGCAAAACGCCTCCTTCCACTGGCCGGCGTGGTGGCCATGCTGCTCGTGCCGACCGCGCTGAAGGGCGTGAGCGACGTGGCCGGTGACGCCACGCTGGCCCGCGGCAAGCTTGGCGTCGCGCTCCTGCAGGGCAACATTCCGCAGGACGAGAAGTTCATCCCGGGCGGCGGCGTGGCCACGGCATTGCGTTGGTATGGCGAGCAGCTCGGTGCGCCGCGTGCCTCGCTTACGATCACGCCCGAAACCGCCATCCCGCTCCTGCCGTCGCAATTGCCGAACGGGTATCTGCAGGGCATCGCCGAGCGCTACAGCACCGGTCAGCAGGCGGCGATCGTCGGCTTGCCGATCGGCAATGGCGACACCTACAGCAACGCGGTGCTCGGTTTCCAGCCGGGGCAAACCACGACTTATCGCTACGACAAGCACCACCTGGTGCCGTTCGGCGAATTCGTGCCGTCGGTGTTTCGCTGGTTCACCAACCTCATGAACATCCCGCTCGGCGACTTTCGCAGCGGCGGACTGGGTCAGGCGCCTTTCCTGTGGCAAGGCCAGCGCATCGCGCCGAACATCTGCTACGAGGATCTGTTCGGCGACGAGATCGGCGCGAACTTCCGCGACGACGCGTCCGCACCGACCCTCCTGCTCAACGTGAGCAACATCGCCTGGTTCGGCGACTCGATCGCGATCGATCAGCACCTGTCGATCTCGCGCATGCGGTCGCTCGAGTTCGCGCGGCCGATGGTGCGTGCCACCAACACCGGCGCCACGGTGGTGATCGACCACCACGGGCGGGTCACGCACCAGCTCCCGCGCCTCACCCGCGGCGTGCTCGAGGCCGAAGTCGAAGGCCGTGCCGGACGAACGCCTTTCGCGCGCTGGGTGTCGACGTTCGGCCTGTGGCCGCTCTGGATCGCCTCTCTGCTGGTGATCGGCGCGACGATCGCGCTCAGCCGCCGCAGGCGCTGAAATTTGCGCGCGGCATGAGCGCATGCCGGCTCGGCATGGCCTGTGAGTGCTTTCCGGCACGGTTCCTGTATCTTCCTCGGCGCCCGAGGAATCAATCACATACCAACAGGAGCTTCCATGCATTTTTCGTCCCGTTTTCGTGCGCTCGCCGCAGGCGCCGCACTGATCGCCGCCAGCGCGATCGCGCAAGCGCAGTCGCTGCCCAACGTCGTCATCCTCGCGACCGGCGGCACCATTGCCGGCGCCGGCGCTTCGGCCGTCAACAGCGCGACCTACGCGGCCGCCAAGGTCGGTGTCGACAAGCTCATCGCCGGGTTGCCGGAGCTTTCGAAGGTTGCCAACGTGCGCGGCGAGCAGGTGTTCCAGGTCGCCTCGGAAAGCCTCACCAACGACAACCTCGTGACGCTCGCCAAGCGCGTGTCGGCACTGTCCAAGCAGCCCGACGTCGACGGTATCGTCATCACGCACGGCACCGACACGGTGGAAGAAACCGCGTACTTCCTGACGCTCACGGTGCACACCAACAAGCCGATCGTCATGGTCGCCTCGATGCGTCCGGGCACCGCGCTGTCGGCCGACGGCGCGCTCAACTTGTACGACGCGGTAAGCGTGGCGGGCAGCAAGGACGCGATGGGCAAGGGCGTGTTGCTGACCATGAACGACAGCATCGAGAGCGGCCGCGACGTGAGCAAGAATTTCAACATCAAGCCGAGCGCGTTCACGAGCCAGTGGGGCTCGCTGGGCATGGTGGTCGAGGGCAAGAACTACTGGTTCCGCGCGCCTGTGAAGCGTCACACCATGAATTCGGAGTTCGACATCGACACCATGACGGCGGTGCCGCCGGTCGAGATCGCGATGGGCTACGAAGGCGTGGCCTCCACCGCTATCGACGCGCTCGGCAAGAGCGGCATCAAGGCGCTGATCCACGGCGGCCCGGGCAACGGTTCGGTCGCCGACCGCATCGTGCCGAGCCTGCAGAAAGTGCGCGCCGACGGCATCGTCGTGATTCGCAGCTCGCGCGTGCCCGACGGCTTCGTGATCCGCAACGCCGAGCAGCCCGACGACAAGTACGACTGGGTGGTGGCGCACGACCTGCGCCCGCAGAAGGCGCGCATCCTGGCGATGGTCGCGCTGACCAAGACCAGCGACACCAAGGAACTTCAGCGCATCTTCTGGGAATACTGAGCACGCGTCCGGGCGAACTCCAGCCCGGCCACGCAGACTCCCGCCCAGCAGAGGCCGGACAACAGTCCGGCCGCCACGTCGCTCGCGAAGTGCACCTGCAGGAAGATGCGGCTGCACCCGATGCTGAAGACCAGCGCCACCGCGGCCATGGCTGCGGGCGCATGCCAGCGCGCCGGCAGCATCCGCAGCCCGACGTACAGCAGCATCGCGTAGGTCACCATCGCACCCGAGCTGTGGCCGCTCGGAAAGCTGAAGCCGGAGGCTTGCGCCAGCCCGTGATCGTGCACCGGCCGAACGCGCTCGAATATGCCCTTGAGCAACGGATTGAGCACCGCGTTGCCGGCCAGCGCCAGCACCCATCCGGCGGCCAGCAACTTCGCACGACGGCGCCACAGCACGATCGCCACGATCGCGCCGAGCGCGGCCAGAACGGGCGGGTCTGCGAAGTGCGTGACCCGCGCGAAGACGCGCAACGCCCCGAGCGGCGTGTGCTGCGCGATCGCGTCTGCCAGCGCCTGATCGGCTTGGCCCATCGCATGGGCCGGGTCGAGCCGGTCGGCGATGGCCTCGAACAGGCTCGCCGCGCCGAGGATGAGCGCGAAGCCCGCCGCGAACGCTGCGACCAGCCAGCGCAACCCCGTCGGCGCGACTTCCTCGCGGGTGGCGCGACGCGCGCGTCGTCGTTGCACCAGCAGCCCGGCCGTACCGGCAAGCAACACCAGCGCGGCCAGGGTGGAGAGAAAGATCGGCAACGCGTGTTCGCCCACGTGCTGCGCGAACGCGACGAGCGGCAGGGAGTCAGTCGGCATGCGGTGCGGTGGCACTGTCGGCCAGACGAAGCGTGTGCGAGGCGGCGAGTTCGAAGCGGCCGGCGCCGGCTTCGCAGTCCCAGCGTTCGACCACGCACGCGCGCGGGCCGGCGTTCGGGGTGTAGCGGATCAGGTTGACGGAATTCGGCGCGCCCGAGCGCACCCGCGTCGAGATCGCGGTGCCGGCCTGCACCGCCCACAGCGCGCGCGCGCACCCCGCGAACGTCTCGTGCAAGGGCTGGACGAACGGCAGGTGGATGTGCCCCCCCAGCACGAGATCGGCACCGGCCGCCGACCAGCGCGGGACGGCGGCATCGCGTCCATGCAATCGGTTGGACAGGTCTTCGGCACGCGTCACCGCGACCGGCTGATGCACCACGACCACGCGCAACTGGTGCGGCGCGGCGCGGCGCAGTCGCTCGGCAACGCGCTCGATCTGCGCAGCAGACACTTCACCGTCTTCGTGGCGATACCAGCGCGTCGTGTTGAGGGCGATGGCAAGGCATCCGGGCAAGTCAACCACCGGCTCCAGCGTGTCGCCGAACGCTTCCCGGTACCGGCCATACGGGTCGAGCAATCGCGCATGCAACGCGAACAGCGGGATGTCATGGTTGCCGGGGATGGCCAGCACCGCCGGTGCCCCGAGCCGCACCACGAAAGCCTTCGCCGCCTCGAACTGGACCCGCGTGGCGCGTTGCGTGATGTCGCCGGACAGCACGACCAGCCCCGGCGCTTCCGAATGCGCAAGCCGCTCCAGCGCTGCCATGACTGGCGCCTGCTCGGTGCCGAAGTGCGGGTCGGAAATCTGCAGCAGCACCCTGCTCATTGGCGTGTCGCCTCCAGCTCGGCCGCGACGTCCGGCCGCACCAGCCAGAGCGGTTCTGGCGACACCCGAAAGTGCAGCGGCATCTGCATCCAGCCGATCTCGCCGTCGGTCGCGACCTTGACCCGCTTGCGCCCGCGCATCGGCTGGATGTGCAGTGATTCGAAAGAGAAGCTTTCGACGCTGTCAGCCTCGCCGAGCCGGCCGAGCGCGCCGCGCGCCAGCAGGCCCATCATCGCGAAGGCGCCCTGCGGTTTCAGTGCGATGGCTGCCAGCTGGCCCTGTTCCGGCGCATCGGCTTCGGCCAGGCCGACCTGGTGCATCTGCAGCGCGTTGTTGGCCACGAACAGGGTCTGCGTGCGGATGTCGCGCTCCTTGCCGTTCCACGCCATGTGCAGGTGCCAGGGGCGCTCACCGCGCAGCACCGTGATCAGCCCCGACCAGAACGCCACCCAGCGATGCCGGCCGTACTGCGCCTTGAACGCCTCGCGGTCTTCGAGCAGTTTGGCGTACAGGCCCATGCTCGCGTTGACCAAAAACACCTGGTCGTTCACCAGGCCGACCTGCACCGCGCGCGGCGATTCGGTCAGCAGCACCTGGAGCGCTTCAGCGGTGTCCGACGGAATGCCGTGCGTCCGGCTGAAGTAATTGAAGGTGCCCTGCGGCAGCACGCCGAACGCGCACCCGCTGCCGAGCGTGGCCTGCGCCACTGCGTTGATGGTGCCGTCGCCGCCCGCTGCGACCACCACGCCGCGTGCCGCGCGCGCCGCCTCGACCGCCTCCCTGGCGAGCGTCTTGATCTTGCCCGGTGCATCGATCAGGAAGATGCGGCACTCGCGGCCTGCGGCGGCGCAACCGGCCTCGATGACCGCACGCGCGTCTTCGGCCGCTCCGTGGCCGGAGCCGGAATTCAGGACGATCAACAACGGCGGGGATTCAGTGATCGCGAGGGGCGTCATGGCAGCGTTCAAAAAGGTATTTGCAGGTTTATCGCCGATACGAGGCCCGCCCCACGGCGGGCAATGGCGCGGTGCGGTGTCGGAAGGCGGCCATTCGGCGGCAGCGCGCCCGTAAAATCAAAGGCTCCCTGCGCTATCGGGCCGCTCCTGCGTTCTCACATGCTGACCTTCCAACAAATCATTCTCAAACTGCAGTCGTACTGGGCCGAACAAGGCTGCGCATTGCTCCAGCCTTACGACATGGAGGTCGGTGCGGGCACCTCGCACACCGCCACCTTCCTGCGCGCGCTTGGTCCCGAACCCTGGAAGGCGGCCTATGTGCAGCCCAGCCGCCGCCCCAAGGACGGCCGCTACGGCGAGAACCCGAACCGCCTGCAGCATTACTACCAGTACCAGGTCGTCCTGAAGCCCGCGCCGTCGAACATCCTCGAGCTGTACCTCGGTTCGCTCGAAGCACTCGGCTTCGACCTGAAGAAGAACGACATCCGCTTCGTCGAGGACGACTGGGAGAACCCCACGCTCGGTGCCTGGGGTCTGGGCTGGGAAGTGTGGCTCAACGGCATGGAGGTGACGCAGTTCACCTACTTTCAGCAGGTCGGCGGCATCGACTGCAAGCCGATCACTGGCGAGATCACCTACGGGCTGGAGCGGCTGGCGATGTACCTGCAGCAGAAGGAAAGCATTTACGAACTGCAATGGGCGCCCGGCGTCACCTACGGCGACGTGTACCACCAGAACGAGGTCGAACAGTCGACCTACAACTTCGAGCATTCGGACGCCGACTTCCTCTTCACCGCCTTCAACGCGCACGAGAAGCAGGCCAAGCACCTGATGACCGAACAACTGGCGCTGCCGGCCTACGAGCAGGTGCTCAAGGCCGCACACAGCTTCAATCTGCTGGACGCCCGCGGCGCCATCAGCGTGACCGAACGCGCCGCCTACATCGGCCGCATCCGCAACCTCGCCCGCAGCGTCGCGCAGAGCTACTACGAGAGCCGTGAACGGCTCGGTTTCCCGATGGCACCGCCCGAGTGGGTGGCCCAGATGACGAAGAAGGCGGCCTGAGCGATGACGAGTGTGCAAAAGAACCTGCTGGTCGAACTCTTCGTCGAAGAGCTGCCGCCCAAGGCCTTGAAGAAGCTCGGCGATGCGTTCGCCGGCGTGCTGCGCGACCAGCTCGTGGCGCAAGGTCTGGCTAGTGCCGATTCGGTGCTGACCGCCTATGCCTCGCCGCGTCGGCTGGCGGCGCACCTGACCAGCGTCATTGCGCAGGCAGCCGATAAAGCCGTGTCGCAAAAGCTGATGCCGGTGGCCGTGGGGCTCGATGCGTCGGGGCAGGCGACGCCGGCGTTGCTCAAGCGGCTTGCGGGCTTGGGTGCCGACGCGTCCGCAGTGGCGGGACTCAAGCGCGCGCAAGACGGCAAGGCCGAAGCGCTCTTCTACGAGAGCACCGCGAGGGGCGCTGCGCTGGCCGAGGGCCTTCAGAAGGCGCTGGCCGATGCCATCGCCAGGCTGCCGATTCCCAAGGTCATGAGCTACCAGCTCGAAACCCATTGCGAACTGCCGGGCTGGAGCAGCGTGAGCTTCGTGCGTCCGGCGCACGGCCTCGTGGCGCTGCATGGCGCCGAGGTCGTCGCGATCGAGGCGCTGGGGCTCCAGGCCGGGCGCGACACGCACGGCCACCGCTTCGAGGCCGCGGTCGATCCGGTCGTGCTGCGCGACGCCGACAGCTACGCGCAGCAGCTCGCCGACGACGGCGCGGTGATCGCCAGCTTCGACGCACGACGCGCCGAGATCGCGCGCCAGCTCGCAGCCGCTGTGGTGAAGGTCGGCGGCGGCGCGAAGCCGATCGACGACGATGCGCTGCTCGACGAGGTCACCGCCCTGGTCGAACGCCCGAACGTGCTGGTCTGCAGCTTCGAGCGCGAGTTCCTCGAGGTGCCGCAGGAGTGCCTCATCCTCACGATGAAGGCCAACCAGAAATACTTCCCGCTGCTCGACGCGGCCGGCAAGCTGACCCACCAGTTCCTCGTCGTCAGCAACATCACGCCGGACGACGCGAGCGCGGTGATCCAGGGCAACGAGCGCGTGGTGCGCCCGCGCCTGGCCGACGCCAAGTTCTTCTTCGACCAGGACCGCAAGAAGTCGCTCGCCTCGCGCGTCGAATCGCTGGGGAAAGTGGTCTATCACAACAAGCTCGGAACGCAGGGCGAACGCGTGACGCGCGTGATGAAGATCGCTGAAGCGATCGCGTCCCGGCTCGCCGTCTCGACGGGCGATGCGACGCTTCCGGCGCACGCGGTGCAAGCCGCCCAGCTGGCCAAGGCCGACCTCGTGACCGACATGGTCGGTGAGTTCCCCGAGTTGCAGGGCACGATGGGCCGTTACTACGCGTTGCACGACGGCCTCGATGCCTCGGTCGCCGATGCCATCGAAGACCACTACAAGCCACGCTTCGCCGGCGACACGCTGCCGCGCGGCGATGTCGGCGTGGTGGTGGCGCTGGCCGACAAGCTCGAGACGCTGGCCGGCATGTTCGGTATCGGCAACCTGCCCACCGGCGACCGCGATCCGTTCGCGCTGCGCCGCCATGCGCTCGGCGTGATCCGCATGCTGATCGAGAAAGACCTGCCGCTCGACCTCGCCGCCCTGCTCGGCGATGCTGCCGCGCAATTCAGGGGCATCGAAGGCTTCGATGCGGAGCGCGCGACCGTCGCGTTGCAGGGTTTCATCCTCGACCGTCTCGCCGGCAGCCTGCGCGAGCAGGGCGCCAGCGCACAGGAAGTCGATGCGGTGCTCGCGCCGCTGCCGCAGCGCCTGGGCGAAGTGCCCAAGCTGCTCGCCGCCGTGCGCGCCTTTGCTGCGCTGCCCGAAGCCGCTGCGCTCGCTGCGGCCAACAAGCGCATCGGCAACATTCTGAAGAAGGCGCCCGAGGCCGATGCGCATGTGAGCGAGTTGCTGCTGCAGGAGCCAGCGGAGAAGGCACTGCACGCCGCGATGGCGGCCACCGTGCCGGCCGCCAATGCGCAGTTCGATGCGGGCGATTACGCCGCGTCGCTGCAAACGCTGGCCGCGCTGCGCGCACCCGTCGACGCCTTCTTCGACGGCGTAATGGTCAACGCCGAGCAGCCCGACCTGCGGCTCAACCGCCTCGGTTTGCTGAAGTCGCTGCACGAAGCCATGAACCGGGTCGCGCAGCTCGAACGCCTCGCCACCTGAACGCCACCCCATGAAGCTCGTCATCCTCGACCGCAACGGCACGATCAACGTGAACCGCGACGACTTCGTCAAGAGCGAAGTCGAATGGACGCCGCTGCCCGGTGCGCTCGCCGCCATCGCTCGGCTCAACCACGCGGGTTGGCATGTGGTGATCGCGTCGAACCAGTCGGGGCTCGGGCGTGGCCTGTTCGACGTGGCGTCGCTCAACCTGATGCACGCGAAGATGCACAAGATGCTGGCCGGTGTCGGCGGCAAGGTCGATGCGGTGTTCTATTGCCCGCACAGCCCGGACGAGAACTGCGATTGCCGCAAGCCCCGCCCGGGCCTGTTCCAGCAGATCGGCGACCGCTACGGCATCTCGCTGGTCGGCGTGCCGACCTGCGGCGACAGCATGCGCGACCTGCAGGCCGGTGCGGCGGTGGGCTGCGAGCCGCACCTCGTGCTGACCGGCATGGGCGCCGCCTGCCGCGGCGTGCAGCTACCGCCGGACTACCCGCCGAATTCCATGGTCCACGAAGACCTCGCGGCCTTCGTCGACTTCCTGCTGGTTCGCGAAGCGAACGCAGCAGCCCTGAAAGTAGCAGTCTGATGGCGTTCATTCGTTCCGTGATCCACGCACTGTGGATGCTCGTCACCGTGGTGCCGTGGGGCATCATCATGTGCGTCAGCTCGATCTGGAAGCGCGGCATTCCGCTCTACTGGATGGCCGAACGCTGGCTGCGCTGGGCCATTGGCGGCGCGCGCCTGATCCTCGGCATCCAGACGCGGGTCACCGGCATGGAAAACCTGCCGACCGACCAGCTCGCCGGCGCGGTGTTGCTGGTCAAGCACCAGTCGACCTTCGAGACCTTCCTGATGCCCACGCTGATGCCGCACCCGCTGGCTTTCGTGTTCAAGCGCGAACTGATCTACGTGCCCTTCTTCGGCTGGGCCATGGCGCGGCTCGACATGATCCACATCGACCGCAGCCAGAAGGCGCAGGCTTTCAACAAGGTCGTGAGCCAGGGCCGCACGCTGCTGGCGCAGGGCATCTGGATCATCATGTTCCCCGAAGGCACGCGGATCCCGCGCGGCCAGAAGGGCACTTACAAGAACGGCGGCACGCGCCTGGCCTGCGAGACCGGCGTGCCGGTGATCCCGATCGCGGTCACGTCGGCCAAGGTGTGGCCGCGCAAGGCGTTCGTCAAGCGCCCGGGCATCGTCGACGTGTCGATCGGCCCGGCAATCCCGAGCATCGGCCGCAAGCCCGACGAGCTGATGCGCGAAGTCGAAGCCTGGATCGAAGCCGAAATGCGGCGCCTCGACCCCGAAGCCTACGTCTGAGGCCCGCCATGCGCAGCTTGCTGCAGTTCACGCTGGACCTGTTCGATGGCATCGGCGACGCCGAGCCGATGCCGGTGCCCGAGAAGAAGTTCAAGCCGGAGCGCGTGGACACGCCGGCCGCAGCGCCGGCCTTGCCGCTCAAGGATGCGATGACGCTTGCGCGCTTCGTGCACCCGCGCGCCACGCGCGAAGCGGTGCTCGGCAATGCCCGCGTCGCCTATGAATTCACGCGCGGCAAGCGCCGCACCATCGGTTTCGTCGTCGGCGCCGAGGGCCTGTCGGTGCGGGCGCCGCGCTGGGTCAACCTGCGTGACGTCGACGCTGCGGTTCAGGAGAAAGCCGACTGGATCGTGCGCAAGCTCGGCGAAACGCAGCAGCGCCATGCGCGGCTCGAATCGGCGCGCATCGACTGGAAGGACGGCGTGCGCTTTCCGTTCCTCGGTGAGCCGGTGGTGGTGCGTCTCGATCCGCGCCACGGGCATTCGGGTGTCGGCGGTGCGGTGCTCGAAACCGAGGCGGCGGAGGGTGGCGAGCAGCGGACGTTGCGCCTGGCCGTCGCGCAAACCGCCGCGCCCGAGCAGATCCGCGACGCCGCGCAAGCGTGGCTGACGCGGCAGGCGCGCCGCCTGTTCATCGAACGGCTTGACCACTTCGCGCCGCAACTCGGCGTGCAGTGGAAGAAGCTGGCGCTGTCGAATGCGGCCACGCGCTGGGGCAGCGCGAGCTCGGACGGATCGATCCGGCTCAACTGGCGACTGATCCACTTCCGGCTAACGGTGATCGACTACGTGGTCGCGCACGAGCTGAGCCATCTGCGCGTGATGGACCACAGCGCGCGCTTCTGGGACACCGTTGAGACCGTGGTGCCGGACTACAACACCCTGCGCAAGCAGTTGAAAGACGAAGCCGTCCCGCGCTGGGACTAGCGCGAGTACGCCACGCCGCCGTCGACGATGAGCGTGGAACCGACCACGTAGTCGCCAGCGCGCGACGCCAAATAGATCGCCGCGCCCGCCATGTCTTCCGGCGTACCGATGCGACCAGCCGGGATGCGCTCCTTCACCTCGTCGCCGTGGTCGCGCGCGTCCTTGTTCATGTCGGAGGCGAAGGCGCCCGGCGCGATCGCGCTCACGGCGATGCGGTGCTTCGCGAGGTGCAGCGCCATGCGCTTGGTCAGGTGGATCAGGCCGCCCTTGCTGGCTGCGTACGAATACGTTTCCTGCGGGTTGACCGACACGCCGTCGATCGACGCGATGTTGATCACCTTGGCCAGGTGGTCGGTGGCCGCGGCCTTGAGCATGGGCGTGAGCGCCTGGGTCAGGAAGAAGGGCGTCTTCAGGTTCAGGTCGACCACCTTGTCCCAGCCGCTTTCGGGGAACTCGTCGTACGGTGCGCCCCAGGCGGCCCCGGCGTTGTTCACCAGGATGTCGAGCGTCTTCTCGTGCTTCGAATAGGCGGCGACCAGCGCCTGTGCGCCCTCGAGTGTCGACACGTCGGCCGGCAGCGAGATGCACTGGCCGAAGGCCGACAGCTCCTTCGCGGTCTGGTCGCAGGCCGTGGCCTTGCGCGCCGAGATGTAGACGCGCGCGCCTTGCGCCAGGTAGCCCTCGGCGATCATGCGGCCGATGCCGCGCGAGCCGCCGGTGATGAGTGCGGTGCGGCCTTTGAGCGAAAAGAGTTGGCTGGTGTCCATGGGGTTGTCTCCTGGGGTTGTCGTGGCTGGAAAAGATGCAGCCCGCGCAGCTTAGTGGCGCACCCGGCCGGGCGCCGTCACCTTGGCGCCAGCCCCTGTCTCCATCGTCGGGGGGAGGCCGCGTGCGGCCATGTTTCCTAAGCTGGCGCGCATGAATCTGCACGACGCGCCTTTGCCCGAAGACACGAGCGACGCCCCGCTGGCCGGCTGCTATCCGACGGCGCTGATCGATGTCCGCATCACGACCGACCAGCGCCGCCTCGTGCTGCGTCCGATCCTCCCGCAGGACGATCATTTGCTGGCTGCGCTGATCAATCGGGTGTCGCCGCTCACGCGAAGCCGGCGGTTTCCGAGCGCGCGTGCGGCCGTCTCCGTCGACCAGCTCACGCGGCTGACCTGCGTCGATCAGCGCCGGCATCTGGCGGTGGTCGTCACCACGCACCACGAAGGGCAGGAGCACCTGGTGGCGGAGGGCCGCTACGTGGTCAACCACGAGGGCGATGGCGCGGAGTTCACCCTGATGGTGGACGATGCCTGGCAGCGCCTGGGCGTCGCGACCTGGGTGCTCGAAGCGCTCGGTCAGGCGGCCGAGGCGCGCGGCGTCGACTGGCTCTGGTGCGATGTGCCGGCCGGCAACGACGCGATGCTGGCGCTCATGCGGCATTGCCGCTTCGGGTGCGTGGTGGACCGGATCGACCCGCGCATCGTGCGGGCCGAAACGCGGCCACGCGTGCTGCAGGCGCGCGGTCGGCGCCTGCTCCCGTCGACTCGCCTGCGCTGGATGCCGCGTTGGTGGCCGCGCACGCCACGACTCTCGGTCGTCATTTCAAACTGAGCGCACGCGGGCTCTCGAAGCGCCGCGCGAGGCCGCTGAGCGGATCGCGAAACGCCACCCACTTCGCGAGCAACTGCAAAGGCTTCGCGAAGTCGTCGCTGTCGGCGGGCAGCAGTTCGGGGTAGATCGGATCGTTCTCGATCGGCAGGCCGAGCGCCATGCAATGCACCCGCAGCTGGTGCTTGCGCCCGGTGACGGGCGACAGATCGAGCAATGCGCGGTCCTCTGTCGCCTCACGCAGCGCGAAGCCCGTCTCCGAATTCGGCTCGCCGGCCACCTCGCGCATGCGCATGAAATGCGCATCGTCGGCCAGACGGCTGCGGTACACCGCGGGCAAGGGGGCGTCGGTCCGCCAGTGCACCACCGCTTCGTACCGCTTTTCGACCACGCGCTGCGCGAAGAGCGTGGTGTAGGCACCCCGTGTGGCGGGGCGCACCGAGAACAGCACCAGGCCCGCGGTGCCGCGGTCGATGCGGTGCAACGGCGCGAGATCGTCCAGGCCGAGCTTGCGCTTGAGCCGCACCAGCAGGCTTTCCTGCACGTACTTGCCGGTCGGCGTCACGGGAAGGAAGGGCGGCTTGTCGGCGACCACCAGTTCGTCGTCCTGGAACAGCACCACCTCGTCGAACGGAATGCGCACCTCGCTGTCGAGCGCGCGGTAGTAGTACACGCGCAGCGGCGCTTCGTGCGGGCGCGTCATCGTCACCGGCGCGCCGTGCTCGTCGACGACGGTGCCGGCCGCCATGCGCGCGGCCCAGGTGGTGCGCGGAATCGCCGGAAAGCGCTCGACCAGGAAGTCGGCGATGGTCGGCCACGGGCCGGGCGTGAGGCCGACGCAGCTCGGGCCGACGCCTTCGCGCGTGGGGAGTGGCAGCGTCATGCCGGTGCCTGCAGCGTCGCGAGGCGTTCGGCCATGTCGTCGAAGGCCGGTCGCGCAGCCACGGTCGGCTCCAGGCACTGGTCGACGAGCAGCTGCCATGCGTTCTGGAAGGCCGGCGGCGCCGGGTCGCCATGTGCCAGCAGCTCTTCGAGCAGGCACCCGAAGGCGCGCACTTCGAGGCGCTGGAGCGCCTGTGAGGGCACCGCGCCGAGAGGACTGAAAAGCGCTGCCGCGCCGAAGTCGCCGAGCAGCGCGCCGCCTTCCGGGTGCCAGAGGATGTTGTGCGCGTACAGGTCGTTGTGGGCGATACCACGGGCGTGCAGATGGGCCATCGCGGCCGCGATGTCGCGGGCGATGCGCAGCGCGGTCGCCATCGGCCAGCGCGCATTTGCGTCATACACGTCGCGCGTACAAGACGCGAGGCTCGGCGGCCCCGCCAGCGTGCGAAAGGCCGGATCGATCAGCGTCATCACCAGGCCCTCCGCGCCGTCGGGATGACCCGCGATGCGCCCGCGCACCGGGATCAGGTCCGGATGCGCACCGGCAGCGATGCAGGCCGCCATTTCGCTGCGCGGCCAGCCGTCGCTGGTGACGGCGCCCTTGAACAGCTTCACCGCGACCGGTTCGGCATCGCGTCCGAGCGTGCCCTGGTAGATGACGCCCGACGCGCCTTCGCCGAGCTTGGCGCCCACAGTCAGCGCGTGCCAGTCGATGCGCGGCACGGCCTCGGCATCGCTCGCGGCGCGTTCGGCCGCATCACCGAGCGGATTGCCGGCGAACGCCAGCCAGGACAGGCGAGGCAGGGCGAGCAGCCAGTCCGGCAGTGTGTCGAGCCGGTTGGCCGACAGTCGCACCAGTTCGAGGTTGCGGCACGCCGCCATCGCGTCGGGCAGTGCGCCGAGCCGGTTGCCGGCGAGCATGAGTTTTTGAAGGCGGGTGCAGGCGCCGATCTCTTCGGGCAGTGTGTCGATCACGTTGTCGGTCAGGATCAGCCAGCGCAACGCGGGCGGCAGGGCCGCAGCAGGCACCGCGCCGATGCGGTTCGACTTGAAGCCGATCATTTCCAGTGCGGCGCAACGACCGAGCGACGCGGGCAGTTCGGTGAACGCGTTGTCGGAGCAGAACAGCACGCGCAAGCGGTGCAGCCGGTGCAGGTCGTGGGGCAGCGCACCGAGTGCATTGCCCGAGAGGTTGAGCACCTCCAGGGAACCCGAAAGGTCGAAGATTTCGCGCGGAAACTCGGTGAGCCCGCAAGAGAGATCGAGTCGTTGCGTGCCGGCCAGCCGGCCCGCGCGCAGCAGTGCCAGCGTGTCCATGCAGGAAGTCTAAGCGGCGGCCAGCGCGCCGAAGCGGTAGACGCCGTCCTTGCCGTGCGTGCGCTTGAGCTGGCCCGAGAGCCAGAGCAGGTTCAGGTGGGCGACGGTCTCGCCCATCGCGAAGGTCATCTGGTGCAGGTCGAGTTCGCGCTTGAACAGAATCGGCATGCATTCGGCCGCGGTCAAGGGCCGCAAAGTGCAGGCTTCCATCAGCTCGGCCAGGCGGTCGCGGTGGTGTTCCTGCAACTGCTCGACGCGGCGATGGATGCCGGTGAAAGGCTTGCCGTGGGACGGCAGGCCCAGCGTGTCGGCCGGCAGCGCATTGAACTTCTCGATGCTGTCCAGGAAAAGCCGCAACGAGTTGGCCTCGGGCTCGTTCGCATGCACGCTCACGTTGGTCGAGATACGCGGCAGCATCATGTCGCCGCCCAGCAGCAGCTTCGTTTCAGCGCAGTACAGCGCGATGTGCTCGGGGGCGTGGCCGTAGCCGCTGATGCAGCGCCAGGCATGGCCGCCAATCATCACGGTGTCGCCGTCCATCATGCGCACGTAGCTGTCGGGCACCGACGGCACCATGCTCACGTAGTAGTTGGTGCGCGCGCGGATTTTCGCGATGGCATCGGCGTCGTTCAGGCCGTGCGCCGCGAAGAAGTCGGCTGCCGCCTCGCCGCCGGCTGCGCTGTCGCCGGCCAGCGTGAGCAGGCGCGCCACGTTGTAGTCGGTCGCGCTGATCCACATCGGCGCGTTCCAGCGCTTGCACACGAAGTCGGCCAGGCCGATGTGGTCGGGGTGCATGTGCGTGACGATGACGCGCAGGATCGGCAGGCCCTGCAACTGGGTCTCGAAGATCTGCTCCCATTGCGCGCGCGACTCGGCCTGCGAGATGCAGCAATCGACCACCGTCCAGCCTTGTACTTTTCCGTGCTCGCCGTCGAGTTCGTCGCGCAGCAGCCAGAGGTTGATGTGGTTGAGCGCGAAGGGAAGCACCATCCGGATCCATCGCACGCCGGGCGCAACTTCGATCGTGCTGCCAGGCTCCGGCAGGGTATCGCCCAGGGGGTAGTGGAGTTCGCGTTCGAGGAGGTTCATGTACTATTGACGTTTACGTAAACGTCATGATGTTGTGCTTCATTGTAGGCACCGCACCGGAAAATCGCTGTCGCGCCTGCAACGTCCATGTCCGCCGCCACCTTCACCATCAGCGAGCTCGCCCGCGAGTTCGACCTCACGACGCGGGCGATCCGCTTCTACGAAGACCTGGGCCTGCTCACGCCCACGCGGGCCGGGCTGCAACGCGTTTACAGCGCGCGCGATCGCACGCGCCTCACGCTCACGCTCAGGGCCAAGCGGCTGGGCCTGAGTCTGACCGAGGCGAAAGACATCCTGGACATGTACGACAGTCCGCGCGACACCACTGCGCAACTCGAAAAATTCCTGGCGGTGCTCGGTAGCCACCGCACCCAGCTCGAAGCGCAACTTGACGAACTGAATTCCAACCTCGAAGAAGTGCGCGCGCACGAGAAAAAGGCGCGGGCCACGCTGGCACGGTCCCGCAAGTCCACCTCCCGCTGAAACGGTCCCTCGCAGAGAATAGAAGCCATGTCCCCTTCAATCGACGACCTTTTCACCCATAACCGCGCCTGGGCTGCTCAGATGGAGCGCGACCGCCCCGGATTCTTCACCGGCCTGGTCAAGCAACAGACGCCGCGCTACATGTGGATCGGCTGCTCCGACAGCCGCGTGCCGGCCAATCAGATCACCGGCCTGGACCCGGGCGAGGTGTTCGTGCACCGCAACGTCGCCAACATCGTGGTGCACTCCGACCTCAACGCGCTGTCGGCCATCCAGTTCGCGGTCGACATGCTCAAGGTGGAGCACATCATGGTCGTGGGCCACTACGGCTGCGGCGGCGTGAAGGCGGCGCTCGACGGCATCCGCGTCGGCCTGGCCGATAACTGGATCCGGCACATCCAGGACGTGCGCGACCGGCACCATGCGCTGCTCGAGAGCCTGCCCGAGGTGGTGCGTGCCGACGCGCTGTGCGATCTCAACGTGGCCGAGCAGGTGGTGAACGTCTCGGTCAGCACCGTGATGGTCGACGCCTGGAGCCGCGGCCAGAAGGTTCGCGTGCACGGCTGGACTTTCGGGGTGCACGACGGCCTGCTGCAGGACCTGGGCTTTGACGTGGACGGCAGCAAGCCGCTCGATGCCCAGTACCGCGCGGCGGTGCAGCGCATTCGCTACAAGTGGAGCCGGCCGGCCGAAGGACCTGCGGCGCCGGTGATTCCCCACCGCCCCGCCGTCATCCAGCCGACCGCTGCCGACTGACCCGCAACGCCCCGCTTCCACGCATTCCCAGAAGGAGATCCTCATGTCCGAATCCATCGTCATCGTCGGCGCTGCCCGCACCCCCATGGGGGGCTTCCAGGGCGACTTTTCTTCCCTCGCGGCACACGATCTCGGCGGCGCCGCGATCAAGGCCGCCGTCGAGCGCGCGGGCATCGACCCGGCGGCGGTCGGCGAAGTGCTGTTCGGCAATTGCCTGATGGCGGGGCAGGGCCAGGCGCCCGCGCGCCAGGCGGCTTACAAGGGCGGCCTGCCCGACAGCGCCGGCGCCGTCACGCTCAGCAAGATGTGCGGCTCGGCCATGAAGGCCGCGATGCTCGCGCACGACCTGCTGCTGGCCGGCACGCACGACGTGATGGTGGCCGGCGGCATGGAGAGCATGACCAACGCCCCCTACCTCATGCTCAAGGGCCGCGGCGGCTACCGCATGGGCCACGACCGCATCTTCGATCACATGATGCTCGACGGCCTCGAAGACGCGTACCAGCCAGGCCGCTCGATGGGCACCTTCGGCGAAGACTGCGCGGCCAAGTATCACTTCACGCGCGAACAGCAGGACGCCTTCGCCACGGCCAGCGTCGAGCGCGCGCGCCACGCGACGGCCGACGGCCTCTTCAAGGCCGAAATCACGCCGATCCTGGTCAAGAGCCGCAGCGGCGAAACGCTGGTCTCCATCGACGAAGGCCCCGGCAAGGTCAAGCTCGACAAGATCGCGACGCTCAAGCCTGCCTTCAAGAAGGACGGCGGCACCATCACCGCCGCATCGAGCTCGTCGATCAACGACGGTGCCGCGGCGCTCGTCATGATGACCGAGTCGCACGCGAAGAAGATCGGCGCCAAGCCGTTGGCCCGCCTCGTCGGCCACGCCACGCACGCCCAACAGCCCGAGTGGTTCTCGACCGCGCCGGTCGGTGCCGTCGACAAGCTCTTCAAGAAGACCGGCTGGGGCGTGAAGGACGTCGACCTGTGGGAAGTGAACGAAGCCTTCGCGGTGGTGCCGATGGCGCTCATGAAGGAACTGAACGTGGCGCACGACATCGTCAACGTGCACGGCGGCGCCTGTGCACTCGGCCACCCGATCGGCGCGAGCGGCGCGCGCATCATGGTCACGCTGATCCACGCGCTGCAAGCGCGCGGCCAGAAGCGCGGCGTCGCGACGCTGTGCATCGGCGGCGGCGAAGGCACGGCCGTCGCGCTCGAATTGTTCTAACGAATTTGAAGTGCCCAGCGCACCCGGAGACCTCATGCAAATTTCCCTTCGTCGCACGGCCATCGCCGTGTTGCTCGCCGGCGCCTTCGCCGTGCCGGCTGCCTTTGCCCAAAAGCGCGACAACGTGTTGTTCGACGCCGCCACGGCCGAACAACCCGCGGTCATCAAGACGCTCGAGAAGCTGGTGAACATCGAAACCGGCACCGGCGACGCTGCGGGCATCGCCGCGGCCGGCAACTTACTCGAAGGTGAACTCAAGTCGCTCGGCTTCACGGTCACGCGCCACAAGTCGGCCGGGCTCGTGGTCGGGGACAACATCGTCGGCAAGCTCAAAGGCCGCGGCGGCAAGAACCTGCTGCTCCTTTCGCACATGGACACGGTGTACCTGAAAGGCACCCTGGCCAAGGCGCCGTTCCGCGTCGAAGGCAACAAGGCCTACGGCCCGGGCATCGCCGACGACAAGGGCGGCAGCGCGGTCATCCTGCACACGCTCAAGCTCCTGAAGGACTACGGCGTTCGCGACTACGGCACGATCACCGTGCTCTTCAACACCGACGAAGAAAAGGGCTCCTTCGGCTCGCGCGAACTGATCGAGGAAGAAGCGAAGCAGCACGACTACGTGCTGTCCTTCGAGCCGACCAGCGCCGAGAGCGAGAAGTTCTCGCTCGGCACTTCGGGCATCGCCTACGTGCAGGCCAACATCAAGGGCAAGGCCTCGCATGCGGGTGCTGCACCCGAGCTCGGCATCAACGCGGTGGTCGAGGCGTCCGACCTGGTGCTGCGCACGATGGACCTGGACGACAAGGCGAAGGGCCTGCGCTTCAACTGGACCATCATCAAGGGCGGCGCGGTCAACAACATCATTCCCGAGAGCGCCACCGTCAACGCCGACGTGCGCTACGCGCGCAACGAAGATTTCGAGGTTGCGATGAAGACGCTCGAAGAGCGCGCGCAAAAGAAGAAGGTGCCGGGCGCAGAAGTGTCCATCGTCGTCACGCGCGGCCGGCCGGCTTTCAACGCGGGCGAGGGCGGCAAGAAGCTGATCGACAAGGCCATGGGGTTTTACAAGGAAGCCGGCGGCGTGATTGATGTGGAAGAGCGCACCGGCGGCGGCACCGACGCGGCGTACGCCGCGCTTTCGGGCAAGCCGGTCATCGAAAGCCTCGGCCTGCCGGGCTTCGGCTACCACAGCGACAAGGCCGAGTACGTGATGATCGATGCGATCCCGCGTCGTCTCTACATGTCGGCCCGCCTCATCATGGACCTGGGCGCAGGCAAGTAAACCGGGACACGACGATGCTGCTCACCGCCGACCAGGAAGCCATCCGCGAAGCGGTGCGCGACTTTTCGCAGACCGAGATCTGGCCGCACGCGCCCACCTGGGACCGCGAGCACAGCTTCCCCAAAGAAGTCCACCAGGGCCTGGCCGCACTCGGTGCCTACGGCATCTGCGTGCCGGAAGAAGACGGCGGCGCCGGACTCGACTACCTCACGCTCGCGCTGGTGCTCGAAGAGATCGCGGCCGGCGACGGCGGCACGAGCACCGCCATCAGCGTGACCAACTGCCCGGTCAACGCAATCCTCATGCGCTACGGCAACGCGCAGCAAAAAAAGCAATGGCTGCAGCCGCTTGCGCAGGGGCACATGCTCGGCGCGTTCTGCCTCACCGAACCGCAGGCCGGCAGCGACGCATCGAGCCTGCGCACCACTGCGAAGAAGGACGGCGACGGCTATGTGATCGACGGCGTCAAGCAGTTCATCACCAGCGGCAAGAACGGCCACGTGGCGGTGGTGATCGCGGTCACCGACAAGGGCGCCGGCAAGCGCGGCATGAGCGCGTTCCTGGTGCCGACCGACGCGCCGGGCTACAACGTCGCGCGGCTCGAAGACAAGCTCGGCCAGCATTCGAGCGACACGGCGCAGATCAACTTCGACGCCTGCCGCATTCCGGTGGAAAACCTCATCGGGCAGGAAGGCGAGGGCTACAAGATCGCGCTCGGCGCGCTCGAGGGTGGCCGCATCGGCATCGCGGCGCAGAGCGTGGGCATGGCGCGCAGCGCGTTCGACGTGGCACTGGCCTACGCCAAGGAGCGGCAAGCGTTCGGCGGCAGCATCTTCGACCAGCAGGCCGTCGGCTTCCGCCTGGCCGAGTGCGCGACGCAGCTTGAAGCGGCGCGCCAGCTCCTCTGGCACGCCGCCGCGCTGCGCGATGCCGGCCGGCCCTGCCTGAAGGAAGCCGCGATGGCCAAGCTCTTCGCGAGCGAGATGGCCGAAAAGGTCTGCAGCGCCGCGATCCAGACGCTTGGCGGCTACGGCTACGTCAACGACTTTCCGCTGGAGCGCATCTACCGCGATGTGCGTGTCTGCCAGATCTACGAAGGCACGTCGGACATCCAGAAGCTGCTGATCCAGCGCGCGCTGGCGTGAGCGTCAAGGCGCTTCGCGGCACCTTCGGCCCGCTGTGCCACTGGTGCGGCCTGCCGATGGACTTCGACGAGCCCTTCGGCCGGCCGGAGTCGGCCACCATCGAACACCTCAATGATTCCACGCTCGGCAGCGTGCGAAAGCAGCAGCACCGGCGGCTCGCGCACGGAGCCTGCAATCAGGCGCGCAACGAGTTCAAGCTGCAGGCCGAGCGGCGCTTTCAGGCCTGGATTGCCGAGCGCGTCGGCATGGCTTCCAGGTGATGTTCCAATGGAGGCCTTCATGAGCGCCCCCGCACCCCTCCCCGGACCCTGCCCCTGCGGCCGTCGCGACCGTCGCGAGAAGCCGTTCACCTACGCGCTGTGCTGCGGCCGTTACGTCGACGATTTCGACCACACGCCCGCACCCGACGCCGAATCGCTCATGCGATCGCGCTACACGGCGTTCGTTCACCAGCGGGAAGACTACCTGCTCGCGACCTGGGCCGAGGCCAAACGACCGTCGCAGGTGACCTTCGACGCCGACGTCAAATGGCTGGGGCTCGATGTGCGGTCGCGCTCGGTGCTCGACGCCGACCATGCCGAAGTCGAATTCGTCGCCCGTCAGCGCGACACCGCCGGCGTCGCCACGCGCCTGCACGAACGCAGCCGCTTCGTGCGCGAAGCCGACGAGCGCTGGTACTACCTCGACGGCACGCACCTCTGAGATGGGCGCGTTGCCGTTCGACGCCGTGCTCTTCGACTGCGACGGCGTGCTGGTCGACTCGGAGCCGATCACCAACCGCGTGCTGGCCGAGATGCTCGGCGAACTCGGCTGGTCGCTGAGCACGGAAGAATCGATGCGCATCTTCACCGGAAAGGCCGTGAAGGACGAGGCTGCGCTGATCGAGGCGCGCACCGGTTTTCGCATCACGCCCGATTGGCTTGCCGGCTTTCGCGAGCGTCGCAATGCCGCGCTCGACGCCGACCTGCTCGCCATCCCCGGCGCGCCGCAGGCGGTGCGTGAACTGCATCGCCTGCTGGACGGCCGCATCGCCTGCGCCTCGGGCGCCGATCTGCACAAGGTCAAGCTGCAACTGGCGAAGGCCGGCATCCTCGATTGTTTCGAAGGCCGCGTTTTCAGCGGCCACGACACGCCGCGCAGCAAGCCGTTTCCCGACGTGTACCTGGCCGCCGCCGCCGCGCTGGGCGTCGACCCGACGCGCTGCGCCGTGGTCGAAGACACCGTGACCGGCGCCACTGCAGGCGTCGCCGCCGGCGCCACCGTGTTCGGCTACAGCCCGCCCGGCCTGGCGGGTTACGGCCACAGCGACCCCGACGCGATGCGCGCGGTCGGCGCGGCGCAGGTGTTCACCGACATGGCGCAGCTGCCGGCGGTCCTGGCGGCCTGGCATTCCCAAATCGTTTGAGAGCCGCGCTTTTCTCAAAGCGCCGCTGCCGCTGAAGTCCATCGGCGGCTGGTGCTGCAGGACAAGAGCGCATTCGTTTCCGTGCGTGTGCCTGCGCACATTCCGCATGGCACTCTTCGGGTCAGCCTAAAACGAGGAATAGAGCAATGATCAAAATCGGCATCGTGGACGACCACGCCATCGTGCGCGCAGGCCTGCGCGATTTCTTCTCCACGCATGTCGATCTGCGCGTGGTGTGCGAAGCCGCCAATGGCCGGGAAGCCATTGACCTCGTGCGCAACAACGAAATCGACGTGCTTGTGATGGACGTGTCCATGCCGGGCCAGAGCGGCATCGACGCGCTGTCGATGATCCGTGCGAAAGCGCCCGATGTCGGCATCCTGATCTTGAGCGGCTACCCGGAAGAGCACTACGCGATGAACCTGATTCGCCAGGGCGCGTCGGGCTACCTGAACAAGGAATGCGAGCCGATCGAGATCGTCAACGCGATCCGCACGGTGGCCATGGGCCGTCGCTACATCACCCCGGGCGTGGCCGAATTGCTGGCGCGCCAGCTGGGCCGCAAGGACGACGCGGCGCCGCACGAGCAGCTGTCGGAGCGCGAGTTCCAGGTGTTCCTGAAACTGGCCAAGGGCGAGTCGGTCGGCAAGATCGGCGAGGCGCTGTCGCTGTCGGTCAAGACCGTCAGCACCTACCGCACGCGCCTGATGGAAAAGCTGAGCCTCAGCAGCAACAGCGACCTGACGTACTACGCGATGAAGACGCAGCTGATCGATTGATTCCAGAATAGCGGCATGCCTTCTGTTCCCGACTACCAAACCGCGCAACCCGATCGCACCGAGATCGACGCCCTCCGCGGCCCAGCCGTCCTCGATTTCGGCACCAACTGGTGCGGCCACTGCAGCGCCGCCGCGCCAAAGGTCGAGGAAGTGCTGGCGTCCCGGCCCGAACTGCGCCACATCAAGGTCGAAGACGGCAGTGGGCGGCCGCTCGGTCGCTCTTTCGGTATCAAGCTGTGGCCGACGCTGATCTTTGTGCAGGACGGCCGGGAAGTCGCGCGTGTCGTGCGACCGACCGACACCGCCGTGCTCGCCACGGCGCTCGCCGCCCTCGCTCCGGCGCAAAATACGCCGCATGAAAGCACCCCCGAGACTCCAGTCGCTGGTCGATGAAGGACTGATCGACAGCGTGGTCCGCCAATTGATGAGCGGCAAGGAAGCGATGGTTTACGTCGTCCGATGCGGCGACGACACGCGCTGCGCCAAGATCTACAAGGAAGCCACGCAACGCAGCTTCCGCCAGGCCGTCGACTACACCGAAAACCGCAAGGTCAAGAACACGCGATTGCAGCGCGCGATGGCCAAGGGCACCAAGTTCGGTCGCCAGGCCACCGAGGCCGCCTGGCAAAGCGCCGAGGTCGATGCGCTCTACCGGCTCGCTGCCGCGGGCGTGCGGGTGCCCGAGCCCTACAACTTTTGCGACGGCGTGCTGTTGATGGAGCTCGTCACCGACGCCGAGGGCGATGCGGCACCGCGCCTGAACGACGTCGTGTTCTCGCCCGAAGACGCGCGCCGCCATCACGCCACGCTCATCGTCGAAGTCGTGCGCATGCTGTGCGCCGGCGTCGTCCACGGCGACCTCTCCGAATTCAACGTGCTGCTCGCGGCCGACGGGCCGGTCATCATCGATTTGCCGCAGGCCGTTGACGCGGCCGGCAACAACCACGCGAGGCGGATGCTGTTGCGCGACGTGGACAACCTCAAGGGCTTTTTCGGCCAGTTCGCGCCGGAGCTCCAGAAGACCCATTTCGGCGAGGAGATCTGGAACCTGTACGAGCGCGGCGAGCTGTCGCCCGAATCGGCGCTCACCGGGCGATTCGAGCGTGCCAGCGGGCCGGTCGACGTGGGGGCCGTGCTGCGGGAAGTGGACGATGCTCGGTCGGAAGAAGCGGCGCGGCTGGTGCGGATGGCGGCGCCGCGCTGACCGGCCGGGGTCAGGCGCCACCGGTCGCGACACGCTGCCTGAACGCACCGGGCGTCTCGCCCGTCCAGCCGCGAAACGCGCGCGAAAAACTCTTCTCGTTGCGAAACCCGACGGCCAGCGCGATCTGCTTGATCGGCTTGTCGGTGCGCTGCAGTTGCTGCTGGGCTTGCTCCCGCCGCACTTCGTCTTTCAGGGCCTGAAGGGACGTGCCTTCGTCCTTCAGCTGCCGGTGCAGCGTGCGGCTCGACACGTTCAGCAAGACGGCCAGCGCCTCGGCGTTGCCGGTCTGTTCGGCATGCGTGCGCAGCAGCTCGCGCACCCGCTGGCCGAGCAGTCGGTCGCGCCGGTACTGCAACACCGTCAGGGGCAGCGCGCGCCGGAGCATGGTGCGCAGGGCGCGCTCGTCGCGTTGCAACGGCAATGCGAGGTAGCGCTCGTCGAAGCTGAAGCTGGCGCGCGCGGCGCCGAAGCGCAGGTCGGGTGTGAACATCAGCGGATACACATCGCGGTGCGGCGGCGCGGCAAAAGGGAAGCTGGCCTTGCGCAGCGAGATGCGCGAGTCGATGGCCCAGCAGGCATAGCCGTGCAGGAAGCGCAGGCTCGACACCAGGCAGAACTCGCGCAGCGCGGGGTCGGGCTCGCACTGCTCGGTGATTGACAGCGTCGCGACGCCACCCGCCACCTGCAGCTCGAGCGCGATGTCGTCGGTCAGCAGCCGGTGGTGGCGGCACCAGCGCTTGATCGCCACGCCGAGATCGGGCGACCCGAGCGACGCGCGGCACAACATGCCGTAGCTGCCCCAAGGCAGTTTGCGGCTGAACCAGCCGAGCGCCTCGTCGTCCAGCTCCTGCATCGCGTGCGCATTCAACGTCTCGAACTGGGCAGCGGTCACACGTGCGGCGACACGGGCGAGATCGCGCGGCGCGATCTGTGCCTGCTGCAGCGCCTCGGCCGGATCGACCCGATGCCGTGCGTAGCCATGCACGATCGCTCGCACGAACGCCATGGGCGTGACGGCGCGGGCTGGACTGAGAAAGGCGGGCGATGCCATGAGCGAGCTGAGAAATGGTGGCGGAATTTGCAACCATTGTGGCGCCAATTGCGGCGCAGTGAGGCGTAAGCTGCAAGGTTTGCCGACCCCCTCAGAGGAGACAACCCCATGCACGATCCCGGCCTGAACTTCGATCTGGGCGACACCATCGATTCGCTGCGCGACGCGATCCAGGACTTCTGCGCGAACGAAATTACGCCGCGCGCGGCCGCCATCGACGCCGACAACCTGTTCCCGCACGACCTGTGGAAAAAGCTCGGCGACCTCGGCCTGCACGGCATGACGGTGAAAGAGGAATATGGTGGCACCGAACTCGGCTACCTCGCGCACATCGTGGCGATGGAGGAGGTGTCGCGGGCCTCGGCCTCCGTCGGCCTGTCGTACGGCGCGCACAGCAACCTGTGCGTGAACCAGATTCATCGCAACGGCACCGAGGCGCAGAAGAAAAAGTACCTGCCCAAGCTGGTGAGCGGCGAGCACGTCGGCGCGCTGGCGATGAGCGAGCCCAATGCGGGTTCCGACGTGGTCAGCATGAAGCTGCGCGCCGAAAAGAAGGACGGCTACTACGTCCTCAACGGCAGCAAGATGTGGATCACCAACGGCGGCGACGCCGACACGCTGGTCATCTACGGCAAGAGCGAACCCGAGATGGGCGCCCGCGGCATGACGGCCTTCATCGTCGAGAAGAACTTCAAGGGCTTCTCGGCCGGCACCAAGCTCGACAAGCTGGGCATGCGCGGCAGCAACACCTACCCGCTCTTCTTCGACAACTGCGAGGTGCCCGAGGAGAACGTGCTGGGCGGCGAAGGCATGGGCGCGAAGGTGCTGATGAGCGGCCTCGACTACGAACGCGCGGTGCTCTCGGGCGGCCCGCTCGGCATCATGGCGGCCTGCATGGACGCGGTGCTGCCCTTCATCCACGAGCGCAAGCAGTTCGGCCAGAGCATCGGCGAATTCCAGCTGATGCAGGGCAAGCTCGCCGACATGTACTCGACCTGGCAGGCCACGCGCGCCTACGTGTACGCCGTGGGCAAGGCCTGCGATCGCAACGACCATGCGCGCACCTTCCGCAAGGACGCGGCCGGCGCCATCCTCTATTCGGCCGAGAAGGCGACCTGGATGGCCGGCGAGGCGATCCAGGCGCTGGGCGGCGTGGGCTACACCAAGGACTTCCCGGTCGAGCGGTTGTGGCGCGATGCCAAGCTCTACGAGATCGGTGCGGGCACGAGCGAAGTGCGCCGCATGCTGATCGGCCGCGAGCTGTTCGCAGAAACCTCCTGAGGACCGCACCATGGCAGCGAGCCTGAGCCACGCCAAGGGCGCCACCGACGTCCCGCTGATCGAGCGAACGCTTGGCGATTTTTTCGACGACAGGGTGGCCGGGCAGCCGGACCGCGAGGCGCTGGTGAGTCGACACGAGGCGCAGCGCTTCACCTACCGCCAGCTGCAGACCGAATCGAATCGCCTCGCGAGCGCTTTGTTGGGCCTGGGCCTGGTGCCCGGCGATCGCGTCGGCATCTGGTCGCACAACAACGTGCCGTGGGTGCTGCTGCAGATCGCGACGGCGAAGGTCGGCGTGATCCTCGTCAACATCAACCCGGCGTACCGAACATCGGAAGTTGAATACGCGCTCAACAAGGTCGGCGTGAAGGCGCTGGTGACGATGGCGCAGTTCAAGACGAGCGACTACCTCGGCATGCTGCGCGAGCTCGGCCCGACGCGCCTGCCGCTGCTGAAGAACATCGTGTGGATCGACAAGACCGGCGACGCGGACCAGCCCGGCATGCAGCGTTTCTCGGCCCTGCTCGCGAGCGGCGACCCGGCCGATGCGCGCATCGCTCAGGTCGGCGCCACGCTGAAAGCGACCGATCCGATCAATGTGCAGTTCACCAGCGGCACCACCGGCTTCCCCAAGGGCGCGACGCTCACGCACCGCAACATCCTGAACAACGGCTTCTTCATCGGCGAGTGCATGAAGCTCACGCCGGAAGACCGGCTTTGCATTCCGGTGCCGCTGTACCACTGCTTCGGCATGGTGCTGGGCAACCTCGCCGTGCTGACGCACGGCGCGACCATCGTCTACCCGAACGACGGCTTCGATCCGCTCACCGTGCTGGAGACGGTGCAGGCCGAGCGCTGCACCGGCCTGCACGGCGTGCCGACGATGTTCATCGCCGAACTCGACCATCCACGCTTCAAGGAGTTCGACATGTCGACGCTGCGCACCGGCATCATGGCCGGCTCGCCGTGCCCGACCGAGGTGATGAAACGCGTAGTCGACCAGATGAGCCTGCGCGAAATCACCATCGCCTACGGCATGACCGAAACGTCGCCGGTGAGCTGCCAGAGCAGCACGGACACACCGCAGGACAAGCGGGTGTCAACCGTCGGCACGGTGCAGCCGCACCTCGAAGTGAAGATCGTCGATCCGGAGACCGGCGCGGTCATGCCGCGCGGCCAGTCGGGCGAACTGCTCACCCGCGGCTACTCGGTCATGCACGGCTACTGGGACGATGAGCCCAAGACGCGCGAGGCCATCGACGCCGAGCACTGGATGCACACCGGCGACCTCGCCACGATGGACGACGCGGGCTACGTCAACATCGTCGGGCGCATCAAGGACCTGGTGATCCGCGGCGGCGAGAACATCTACCCGCGCGAGATCGAAGAATTCCTGTATCGCCATCCCAAGGTGCAGGATGTGCAGGTGGTCGGCCTGCCCGACAAGAAGTACGGCGAGGAGCTGTGCGCCTGGATCATCGTGAAGCCGGGCCAGACCGCCACCGAAGACGAAGTGCGCGATTTCTGCAAGGGCCAGATCGCGCACTACAAGGTGCCGAAATACATCCAGTTCGTCGCCGAATTCCCGATGACGGTGACCGGCAAGATCCAGAAATTCAAGATTCGCGACGCGATGAAAACCCAGCTCGGGCTGGACGAGGAGAAGACGGCGTGACGTCGTCTTTCACATCGGCGGCACCGTGCGGCTCAGGTCGGCTGGCCGTGGAAGGCCTTGTTGGCGATCTTCCAGCCCTCGGCCGTCTTGAGCAGCACGAAGTAGTCGGTGAAGGTGGTGGCGCCGTGCACCAGCGTGATCTTGGCGCAGGCGGCGTTGCCGTGAACATCGATCCAGTCGATGGTGCGGCGGCGCGTCGCCTCGTCCGCGGCCGGCGTCCCCTTGAAGCGCTCGCCATAGGTCTCACGCGGCCAGGAGGTGAAGACGCCCTCGCGCATCGACTCGATGTGCGCCGTCGGCAGAAACGCCTGGCGCATGAAGGCGACGTCGTCGTTGGCGTGGCCCCGGAAGTACTGCTCGATCGGCTCGCACACGGCGGCTTCTTCGGCGCTGGCGCTCGCGGCATTGAAGGCTTGCGGCGTGCGCGGGATGGCTGTGGTCATGGAACGGTGTCTCTCGTTGGTTGGGGGGCGCGGCAGATTTTGCCAGCGGCGATCTTCATTTCTGCTTTGGAAAACTCAAGATGAGCAAACTCGAATCGAAACTCAATGCCCGTTCGGCGGAGTTCCAGACCAACGCCGCCGCGATGCGCGCGCTCGTGGACGACCTGCACGCGCAGTTCGCGAAGGTCGAGGCCGGCGGTGGTGAAGCGGCACGGGCCAAGCATGTCGCACGTGGCAAGCTGCTGCCGCGCGACCGCGTGGCCGAGCTGCTCGACCCGGGCACGCCGTTTCTGGAGATCGCACCGCTCGCGGCCTACGGCATGTACCTCGACGCCAAGGGCGTGGAGTCGGCGCCGGGCGCGGGCCTGATCGCCGGCATCGGTCGCGTGAGCGGCGTCGACTGCATGATCGTCTGCAACGACGCGACGGTGAAGGGCGGCACCTACTACCCGCTGACCGTCAAGAAGCACCTGCGCGCCCAGGAGATCGCCGAGCAGAACCGCCTGCCCTGCATCTACCTGGTCGACTCGGGCGGCGCCAACCTGCCGAACCAGGACGAGGTCTTTCCGGACCGCGACCACTTCGGCCGCATCTTCTACAACCAGGCGCAGATGAGCGCGCAGGGCATCGCGCAGATCGCGGTGGTCATGGGCTCGTGCACGGCCGGCGGCGCCTACGTGCCGGCGATGAGCGACGAGTCGATCATCGTGAAGAACCAGGGCACGATTTTCCTGGGCGGCCCGCCGCTGGTGAAGGCGGCCACCGGCGAGGTCGTGACGGCCGAAGACCTGGGCGGCGGCGATGTGCACACGCGCCTGTCGGGCGTCGTGGACCATCTGGCCCAGAACGACCTGCATGCGCTGTCGCTGGCGCGCTCGGCCATTGCGAACATCAACCGCAAGGATGCTACCGAGGCGCCGCACCCGGATGTGCGTGCGCCGGCGTTCTCGCGCCAAGAGCTGTACGGCGTGATCCCCACCGACACGCGCAAGCCCTTCGACGTGCGCGAGATCATCGCCCGCATCGTCGACGGCAGCGAGTTCCACGAGTTCAAGCAGCGCTTCGGCGCCACGCTGGTCTGCGGCTTCGCCGAGATCGAGGGCATGCCCGTGGGCATCGTCGCCAACAACGGCATTCTTTTCAGCGAATCGGCGCAGAAGGGCGCGCACTTCATCGAGCTGTGCTGCCAGCGCAAGATCCCGCTGGTCTTCCTGCAGAACATCACCGGCTTCATGGTCGGCCGCAAGTACGAGAACGAAGGCATCGCGCGCCACGGCGCCAAGATGGTGACGGCGGTGGCCACGGCCAACGTGCCGAAGTTCACCATCATCATCGGCGGCAGTTTCGGCGCCGGCAACTACGGCATGTGCGGCCGCGCCTTCAGTCCGCGCTTCCTCTGGATGTGGCCCAACGCGCGCATCAGCGTGATGGGCGGCGAGCAGGCCGCGAGCGTGCTGGCCACCGTCAAGCGCGACGGCATCGAGGGCAAGGGCGGCAGTTGGAGTAAGGAAGAAGAAGAGGCCTTCAAGGCGCCGCTGCGCCAGCAGTACGAAGACCAGGGCCACCCGTATTACGCGACCGCTCGCCTCTGGGACGACGGCATCATCGACCCGGCCGACACGCGGCGCGTGCTGGCGCTGGGGCTGGCCGCATCCCGCAACGCGCCGATTCCCGAGCCGAAGTTCGGCATCTTCCGGATGTGATCGGCGCATGCAAATCGCGCACTACTTCACCCGTCTCGCGCGCTATCACGCGTGGGCCACGCACAGGTTGCTGTTGGACCTTGCTCAGTTGAGCGACGAAGAGTGGCATCGCGACCTGCGCCTGTTCTTCGGATCGGTGCACCGCACGGTGAACCACCTGCTCGTGGCCGACACGATCTGGTACGCGCGCTTTGCGGAAAAGCCTTCGTTGCGCATCGCACTCGATGCCGAACTTCACGCCGACCGTGCCGTTCTCTGTGCGGCGCTGGCGGCTGCGGTAGACCGTTGGGCGCCGTGGGTCGAGGCGATGGAGGCCACACGTCTGGACGGTGATCTCGTCTACACCCGCACCGATGGCGTGGCCGCGCGCATTCCTTTCGCGCCGGCGCTCGGCCACGTCTTCAATCACGCGACCCATCACCGGGGCCAGATCACGGCGGGCGTGACCGCGATGGGCCATCCCGGGCCCTCGCTCGACTGGGCGAGTCTTCTGCAAATCGACACGAGATCACCGGCATGACGGGACGGAATCACGCCGACGGCGTACTCTGCTCCGCGAATGTCCCCCGGCCTGCGGCCTCCTCCTTTATTTCGCTGCGCAGAGCACACCATCGACGCGATCCGGACGCGCCTTGGTTGATCGACCGCTGCACCGCCCCACCGCGTCCACGTGCGCAGGGTATCGGGTGCTCCCCGCAGCGAAATAAAGGAGGAGCCGAAGGCGGGGGACATTCGCGGAGGGGAGTACCCGGTGGCCTGTGCACGCGCCCAGAGCAGAAGCGCCCCGAACAGAAGCGCCCAGAGAAAGAAACGACATGACCGACTTCACCAAACTCAAGCTCACCATCGAAGGCGCTGTCGCCCGCATCTGGCTCGACCAGCCCGACACGCGCAACGCCTTCGACGACATCGTCATCGCCGAGCTGACGCAAGCTTTCACGGAGGCCGGTGCGGCGGCGCGGGTCAAGGCGATCGTGCTCGGCGCCAACGGCCCGGCCTTCTGCGCAGGTGCCAACCTGAACTGGATGCGCCGCATGGCCGACTACACGCGCGACGAGAACCTCGCCGACGCGGGCAAGCTGGCCGAGATGCTGCGCACGATGGCCGAGTGCCCGAAGCCCACCATCGCGCGCGTGCAGGGTGACGTGTATGCGGGCGGCATGGGCCTGGTTGCCGCATGCGACATGGCGGTGAGCGTCGACACCGCGGGGTACTGCCTGAGCGAAGTCAAGATCGGCCTCATTCCCGCGACCATCAGCCCGTACGTGATCCGCGCGATGGGCGCACGCGCGTCGCAGCGCTACTTCCTGACGGCCGAGCGCTTCGCTGCTGCCGAGGCGCACCGCATCGGGTTCGTGCACGAAGTGGTCGCCGCCGATGCGCTCGATGCCAAGGTCGATGACATGGTGAAGGCGCTGATCGGTGCCAGCCCCGCCGCCGTGCGGGCGTGCAAGCAACTCATCGCCGACGTCGCGGGTCGCGACATCGACGACGCGCTGATCGCGCGAACCGTCGAAGGCATTGCCGACATCCGCGCCAGCGACGAAGGCCGCGAAGGCGTGAAAGCCTTTCTCGAGAAGCGCAAGCCCGATTGGCTGGTGCCGAAATGACCACCCTCGACATGCCCCAGTTGCTCGCGCTCGCGGGCGCGATCGGCTGGGCCAGCGGCGTGCGGCTCTACCTCGTGGTGTTGCTGACCGGCATGGCCGGCTACTTCGGCTGGATGCCGCTGCCCGGAGGCCTGCAGATGCTGGCGCATCCGGTGGTGCTCGCAGCGGCCGGCTTCATGGTGTTCGTCGAGTTCTTCGCCGACAAGATCCCGGGGCTCGACTCGCTCTGGGACATGGTCCACACGGTGATCCGCGTGCCCGCCGGTGCGGCGCTCGCAGCCGGCGTGTTCGGTGCCGACCACACGGCCATGGCGTTGGTGGCCGCGCTCATCGGCGGCGGGCTGGCCGCAACCGCGCACACCGCCAAGGCGACCACGCGCGCCGCCATCAACACCTCGCCCGAACCGTTCACCAACGTCGGCGCCTCGCTGGTCGAAGACACGATGGTGCCGGTCAGTCTGTGGCTGGCGGTCGCGCATCCGCTGGCGTTCGGCGTGCTCTTCGTGATCGTGCTGGTGCTGAGCGTCTGGCTCATCCGCAAGAGCTGGCGCTTTCTGCGCGGGCTGTTCGGTCGCGTGCGGCGCATCTTCAGCGGCCAGCCCGATCCGGGCGTGACGTCGGCGTTCCAGTTCAAGAAAAATCCTCCGGGAGACACCCCTCATGTTTAAGAAGATCCTCATCGCCAACCGTGGCGAGATCGCCTGCCGCGTGGCCGCCACCGCGCGCCGCATGGCCGTGCGCACCGTCGCCGTCTATTCCGACTCCGATGCGAACGCCAACCACGTTCGCGCCTGCGACGAAGCGGTGCATGTCGGCGGCAGCGCGCCCAAAGACAGCTACCTGCGCTGGGAGAAAATCCTCGAGGCCGCCAAGGCGACCGGCGCCGAAGCCGTGCACCCGGGCTACGGCTTCCTGAGCGAGAACGAAGCCTTCGCGCAAGCCTGCGCCGCCGCCGGCATCGCCTTCATCGGGCCGCCGCCCTCGGCCATCAAGGCGATGGGGCTGAAGGCCGAATCCAAGCAGCTGATGGAGAAGGCCGGCGTGCCGCTGGTGCCCGGCTACCACGGCCACGACCAGGACCCGGCGCTGCTGCAACGCGAGGCCGATCGCATCGGCTACCCCGTGCTCATCAAGGCCAGCGCGGGTGGCGGCGGCAAGGGCATGCGCGCGGTCGAGAAGGCCGCAGACTTCGCGGCCGCGCTCGCATCGTGCCAGCGCGAAGCCGTCAACAGCTTCGGCGACGACGCGGTGCTCATCGAAAAATACGTGCAGCGCCCGCGTCACATCGAAATCCAGGTGTTCGGCGACACGCAGGGCAACTGCGTCTATCTCTTCGAGCGCGACTGTTCGGTGCAACGCCGCCACCAGAAGGTGCTCGAAGAAGCGCCCGCGCCCGGCATGACCGAAGCGATGCGCGCAGAGATGGGCGCGGCCGCGGTGGCCGCGGCCAGGGCGGTGAACTACGTCGGCGCGGGCACGGTGGAGTTCATCGTCGAGCAACGCGATGGCGGCGAGATGAACTTCTTCTTCATGGAGATGAACACGCGCCTGCAGGTCGAGCATCCGGTCACCGAAGCCATCACCGGGCTCGACCTCGTTGAATGGCAGCTGCGCGTCGCATCGGGCGAGCCGTTGCCGCTCCGCCAGGACCAGCTGCAGATCCACGGCCACGCGATCGAGGCGCGCATTTGCGCCGAGAACCCCGACAAGAACTTCCTGCCCGCCACCGGCACGCTGCACGTGTACCGCAAGCCGGCGCAGCACACGGCCTTCCAGCGCGGCGACGTTCGCATCGACGACGGCGTGCGCGAGGGCGGCGAAATTTCGCCGTTCTACGACTCCATGATCGCCAAGCTCATCGTGCACGGCGCCACCCGCGCCGAAGCGCTGGCGCGGCTCGACACCGCCCTCGCGCAGGTGCACATCGTCGGCGTGCAGACCAACGTGCAGTTCCTGCGCGGCATCCTCGCGACCGACTCGTTCGCCCACGCGAAGCTCGACACCGCGCTCATCGAGCGCGAGCGCGCCGTGCTGTTCGACCGCGAGCCGCTCGGCCTGCCGTTGGCCGCGGCCGCGTCGGTCGCGCGCACGCTGCTCGACGAGCGCGCGATGCAGGACGGCGACCCGTTCAGCCGCCGCGACGGCTGGCGCTCGCTCGGCGTCACCGCGCGCGTGTTCGCCTTCGAATTTCGCGGCGAGCCGCAGACTGCCACGCTGCGCTATCTGCACGACGGCGCGCTCACGCTCGACGTGGGCGGCGTGTCGGGCGCCCTCGAGATCGGCCGCTTGCCCGAAGGCCGGATCGAAGTGTCTTTCAACGGCGCGCGCCACACGCTCGACGTGTACGAGCGTCAGGCCACCGCGCACGTCTTCGCGGCAGAAGGTGCGACTCGGATCGTGACGATCGACCGTCTCGCGCACGCCGGCGACGCCCAGGCCGAAGGCGGTCGTCTCACGGCGCCGATGCCGGGCAAGGTGGTGTCGTTCTCGGTGAAGGCGGGCGACAAGGTCAGCCGTGGGCAGGCGCTCGCCGTGATGGAAGCGATGAAGATGGAGCACACCATCGCCGCGCCGGCTGACGGCATGGTGGAAGAACTCATGTTCGCGCCGGGCGATCAGGTCACCGAAGGCGCCGAGTTGTTGCGGATGGCGAAGGCTGGGTGACGTGCCTTGACCCCGAATCAGGCTGTGGCCCGTATCACTGGGATCTTTATCACTAGACTGCGGTCCCCATGAAATTCTCGATGCTTCCCCTTTCCCGCACCGCAGCCGTGCTGTTGCTGGCCCTGACGATCGGGTGCACTCGGAACGAGGTGCCACCCATGCCAGCGCCAGCGCCAGCGCCAGCGATGGGTGCGAGTCGCGCGAGCCTCTCCAAGGCGGCCGGCGGCGAACGTGCGCGCAGCGTGATGGCCGAATCCGCGGCACCGGGCGCCGAGCCGCCGGCCCAGCGCTTTCTTGCGGTGCGCCACGATTTGTCGGCGGAAGTGACGTCCGAACAGCTCCCTGCCGCCTGGGCAACGGTGCGCGACCTGTGCGGCACGCTGCGCTGCGAGCTGCTCTCGTCGGCGCTGCAACGCGAAACCCCTCAGCAGCCCGGCCATGCGTCGCTCGAAATGCGCGTGCTTCCGGCCGATGTTGAAGCCTTGCTCGGTGGTCTCTCCGGCGTGGCGCAGGTGGTCTCTCACAACACCACGAGCGAAGACAAGACGGCCGAGGTGATCGATGTCGAAGCGCACATCAAGAACCGCACCGAGTTCCGCGACAGCCTGCGCGCGATGCTGGCCGACAGCAAGACCAAGCGCGACCTGGGCGACATCCTGTCCATCCAGAGCACGCTGGCCGACACGCAAGCTCAACTCGACAGCGGCGCCACGCAGCGCAAGGTGCTCGAGCAGCAGACCAGCAAGCAACACCTGACGATCAACTTCGCCGCCAAGCGCGTGCTGGTCGGCGGCACCAGTTACAGCCCGATTCGCGGTGCGCTGCGCAACGCGGGTGCCGTGCTGGCCGAAAGCGTTGGTGCCCTGATTACTTTCGTCGCCGTCGCCCTGCCGTGGCTGCTGCTGGCGGTGCCGGTGTTGTGGGTGGGGCGCCTGCTGTGGCGCCGTCGCGCCCGTACCCAAAAAAGGATTGATTGATGCGTATCGCTGTCTGGATGCCCGAACGGCCGGATGCCTGGGTTGAGGGCTTGCAGCGCGAGCTGCCGGGGGCCGATATTGCGGTGTGGGCCGCGGGCGCGCCACCGGCCGACCACGCCGTGGTGTGGGCGCCGCCGCAGCAGTTCATCGACGAGCAGCCGACGCTGCGCGGCCTGTTCAACATCGGTGCCGGGGTCGATGCGCTGCTCCAGCTCCGCGTGCCGCCCACCACGCACATCGTTCGGCTCGATGATGCCGGCATGTCAGTTCAGATGGCCGAGTACGTCTGCCATGCGCTGGTGCGCCATGTGCGCGAGTTGGATGTGTACGAGGCCGATGCGCGCGAGGGCAAATGGAGTTATCGCAAGCCGCGCCTGCGCCGTGATTTTCCGGTGGGCGTGATGGGACTCGGCGTGCTGGGCGAGCGGGTCGCAAAAGCTGTGGGGCAGTTCGACTTTCCGGTGAACGGCTGGAGCCGCTCGCCGCGCCAGGTCGGTGGCGTTCAGTGCTTCTCGGGTGCCAAAGGCTTCGATGAGTTTCTGGCGGCGAGCCGTGTGCTGGTGTGTCTGCTGCCGCTCACGCCCGACACGCGCGGCGTGATGAACCGCGAGACCTTGCTCAAGCTGAATGGCGGTGCGCCGGGTGGCTATGTCATCAACGTCGCGCGCGGCGCGCATCTGGTCAACGAAGACCTTCTGGCGCTGCTGGAGGAGGGCCCGCTGGCCGGCGCCACGCTGGATGTGTTCGAAACCGAGCCGCTGCCGCCCGATCATCCGTTTTGGCGCCACCCGAAGATCACGGTCACGCCGCATGCGTCCGCGCGCACGCTGCGTGAAGAGTCGATTGTGCAGATCGCCGGGAAAATCCGGGCCGTCGAAGCGGGCGCTGCATTCGCCGACTTGCCGGGGCTGGTCGATCCGCAGCGCGGCTACTGAAATTCCCTATCAGGAGATCCCCTTGAAACTCCCCACCCGTGTCCAGCTCATCGACGTCGGCCCTCGCGACGGCCTGCAAAACGAAAAGCAGCCGGTGCCTGCCGACATCAAGATCGGGCTCGTTCACCGTCTGCAGGATGCAGGCCTGACCGAGATCGAGGTCACGAGCTTTGTGAGCCCCAAGTGGGTACCGCAGATGGGCGACAACGCCGAGGTGATGCGTGGTATCGCCCGGAAGCCGGGTGTGCGCTACTCGGTACTCACACCGAACATGAAGGGCTTTGAATCCGCCATCGCGGCGCCCCGCGACGAGTGGCCCGACGAGATCGTGGTTTTCGGCGCCGCCAGCGAAGCCTTCAGTCAGAAGAACATCAACTGTTCGATCGCCGAGAGCATCGAACGTTTTGCGCCCGTGGTGGCAGCCGCGCTGGACAAAGGCATTGCGGTGCGCGGCGCGATGAGCTGTACCGTCGGCTGCCCCTACGAAGGCGAGATCGCGCCTGCCAAGGTCGGCTACCTTGCGCAACTCATGGCCGGCATCGGCATCCAGCGCGTGGATGTGGCCGACACCATCGGCACCGGCACGCCGGTCAAGGTGCAGGCCGCGATGGAGGCGACGCTGGCACATTTCGACGTCGACCACATCTCTGGTCATTTCCATGACACCTACGGCCAGGCGCTGGTCAACACGCTGGCGGCGCTCGAGCTCGGCGTTTGGAACTTCCAGTCGTCTTGCGCAGGTCTTGGCGGTTGCCCGTACGCCAAGGGCGCGACCGGTAATGTCGCGACCGAGGACGTGGTGTACATGCTGCATGGCATGGGCATCGACACCGGCATTGATCTGAACAAGCTGATCGAGGCGGGCGTGTACATCAGCCAGGCACTGGGGCGCGAGCCGAATTCGCGTGCGTCGAAAGCGATTCGCACCAAGCTGGCTGGTGAGCAAGAAGCGCGGCCTGGCCCAAAGCCTTAGCATCTGCAGCTTTTAACCCTCACACCCTCGCCACATCATGCTGAACCACGTCATGCTCGGATCCAATGACATCGAGCGCTCCAAGCGCTTTTACGACGCTGTCCTGGGCGTTCTGGGGGCGGGCGAGCCGGTTCGCAACGTCGCGGCGACGGGGCACGTCCGGCTGTTCTATCGCCATGACGGAAGCACTTTCGGTCTGAGCCAACCTATCAATAACGAGCCGGCGGCTGCGGCCAACGGCGGAACGATCGGCTTTCGCTGCAATTCCGCAGCGCAAGTCAAGGCGTTCCACGACGTCGCGGTCGCCCATGGTGGCGAGTCGATCGAAGACGCGCCGGGCCTGCGGTCGGGCCCCGCGGGCGACGTGCATCTTGGCTACGTGCGTGATCCGGATGGCCACAAGCTGTGTGCCATCTTTCGCGTCAAGTAACACGGCCACGCAAGGCACACTTCATCGACCTCCATCCCTGATCGCTGCGCGCGTCTGTTGCCGGTTTCCGACAGGGAGAGAGAACAAGCCTTACTCTGCTTCTTATGTGCGGCGCTGAACTCCATTCCCTCCCCCAAACCGTACAGCGTGTCGCGCGCAGCCTGCAGGACGACGGGCATCCGCACATGCCGCGCATGCTCGACGACGCGGCGCGCACCGCGCAGCAGGCGGCCGATGCGCTCGGCGTGGCCGTCGGGCAGATTGCCAAGAGCATCGTCTTCAGGCGCAAGAGCGATGACGCGGCGGTGCTGGTCATCACCTCGGGCGACCAGCGCGTGGACGAGCGCAAGGTCGACGCCATCGTCGGCACGACCGGCCGCGCCGACGCGGCTTTCGTGAAGGCGAAGACGGGTTTCTCGATCGGCGGCGTTTCGCCGTTCGCCCATGCCACGCCGCCAGTCACGCTGATCGACCGTGAACTGTTCCGCTTCACTGAAGTGTGGGCTGCGGCCGGTCATCCCCATGCGGTGGTGCGCCTGGCGCCGCAAGACCTCGAACGCCTGACCGGCGCCCCGGTGGCGGACGTGGTGAGCGTTCCCGACCCCTTGCACACGGTGGCCGTGCGCTCGCCGTGCATTTCCGTTTGCCGGATGGTGGCCGCGACGGCGCTGTGCGAAGGCTGCGCGCGCACGATTCCCGAGATCGCGGGCTGGAGCCGCATGTCGGACGATGACAAGCGCGTGGTGTGGGGGCGCATTGCGCAAAGACTTTCGGAGACGGCCTCGTGAAGCACATCACTTTCTATCTCGACTTCATCTCGCCCTACGCCTACCTCGCGTTCGAAAAGTTGCCCGAGACGCTCGAAGGCCTGAGCTACACCGTGGCCTACAAGCCGGTGCTGTTCGGCGCGATGCTCAAGGCCAACGGCCAGCTCGGCCCGGCCGAGATCGCGTCCAAGCGCGCGTGGACTTACCGCCATGTGCTGTGGCTCGGCCACGCGCACGGCGTGCCGCTCGAGATGCCGGCGACGCATCCCTTCAACCCGCTGCCGCATCTGCGGCTGGCGCTCGCCACGTCGTCGGGCGCCGCGATCAGCCGCTACGTGGCCGAGATGATCTTCCACGAGGTGTGGCGCGGCGGTGCCGAGATGGGCGATGCGGTGCGGCTGGCAGGCCTGGCCGAAGCGCTCGACACGGTGCGCGACGGCAACGGCGCCGAGGCGAAGGCACAGCTGAAAGCGAACACCGATGAAGCGCTCGCGCGCGGCGTCTTCGGTGTGCCGGCGTATGCGGTCGACGACAAGCTCTTCTGGGGCTTCGACGGCCTCGCGATGCTGCGCGCGTACCTCGACGGCGACGCGTGGTTCGACAGCCCGGCCTGGTCGGGTGCCGCGGAGCGTCCGGGCCTCGTCCGCCAGAATCGTTGACATTTATTGCATTCTGAAACCTGCTGCGCGGGTTTCCCCTTGAGTCGTCAGCGCCGATTCAGTTTGGCGCAAGTCTCGGGTCAGTCGATCCTTCAAGAATGCTGCACGGCCTCGTTCGACGGGTCGCATACTTTTTAGGAGACGACGCAATGGCAGCCACCCTGGATTCCAAAGGGAACCCGCATCCGGCCCCGCGGCCGATGAGCGCCGAGGAAAAGAAGGTCATCTTCGCTTCTTCCCTCGGCACGGTTTTCGAGTGGTACGACTTCTATCTGTACGGCTCGCTCGCAGCGATCATCGCCAAGCAGTTCTTCAGCGGTCTGGACGCCGGCGCGGCCTTCATCTTCGCGCTGCTGGCCTTCGCGGCGGGCTTCCTGGTGCGGCCGTTCGGCGCCATCGTGTTCGGTCGGCTCGGCGACATGATCGGACGCAAGTACACGTTCCTGATCACGATCCTGATCATGGGCCTGTCGACCTTTATCGTCGGTCTCCTGCCGAGTTACGCGACCATCGGTGTCGCGGCACCCGTGATCCTGATCGCGCTGCGCATGCTGCAGGGCCTCGCGCTCGGCGGCGAGTACGGCGGTGCGGCCACCTATGTGGCCGAACACGCGCCGCACGGCAAGCGCGGTGCCTACACCTCGTGGATCCAGACCACCGCCACGCTCGGCCTGTTCCTGAGCCTGCTCGTCATCCTCGGCGTGCGCACGGTCATGGGCGAGGCCGCATTCACCGATTGGGGATGGCGCATTCCGTTCCTGGTGTCGGTGCTGCTGCTGGGCATTTCGGTGTGGATCCGCCTGTCGCTCTCCGAGTCGCCGGCTTTCCAGAAAATGAAGGCCGAAGGCAAGACCTCCAAGGCACCGCTCTCCGAATCCTTCGGTGACTGGAAGAACCTCAAGATCGTGATCCTGGCCCTCGTCGGCCTGACCGCCGGCCAGGCCGTGGTCTGGTACACGGGCCAGTTCTACGCGCTGTTCTTCCTGACGCAGCAGCTCAAGGTGGACAGCACCACCGCCAACCTGATGATCGCTGCCGCGTTGTTGCTCGGCACGCCGTTCTTCCTGGTGTTCGGCTCGCTCTCGGACAAGATCGGCCGCAAGCCGATCATCATGGCCGGCTGCCTGCTCGCCGTGGTGACCTACTTCCCGGTCTTCAAGATGCTGACCGAAGCCGCCAACCCCGATCTGGCCAGGGCGCAAGCCACGGCCGGCGTGGTGGTCACCGCCGATCCGGCGACCTGCTCCTTCCAGGGCAACCCGGTCGCGCGTGAAATCGACTTCAAGAGCTCGTGCGACATCGCCAAGCGCTACCTGGTGCAGAACTCCGTGAGCTACGAGAACATTGCCGGCCCGGCAGGTTCGAAGGCCTCGGTCAAGATCGGCGACAAGTCGGTGGAAGCACCGGTGGGCAACGTGGTCAACCTGAAGTTCGACGAAGCGTCCGCCAAGGAAATCGCGGCATTCAAGAAGACCATGTCGGAGGACCTGAAGCTCGCGACCTATCCGACCAAGGCCGATCCTGCCAAGATGAACAAGGTGATGATGATCGTGCTCCTGTTCTGGCTCGTCTTGCTGGTGACGATGGTCTACGGTCCGATCGCCGCGATGCTGGTCGAAATGTTCCCGACGCGCATCCGCTACACCTCGATGAGCCTGCCGTACCACATCGGCAACGGCTGGTTCGGCGGCCTGCTGCCCACCACCGCCTTCGCCATCGTGGCCAGCACCGGCAACATGTACAACGGCCTCTGGTACCCGATCATCATCGCGGGCATGACGCTCGTGATCGGTACGCTGTTCATCCGCGAAACCAAGGACATCGACATCTACGCGAACGACTGATCGACGCTGACCGACGCGGAGGGCCTGCGCCCTCTGCTCGACAAAAAGGCTTCACGCCCTGCGGCACGCGGGCTGAGGCCTTTTTCTCGAGCATTCAATCCAGGAGACAAGACCATGTGGAAAATCGTCGTAGGTTTCGTCGTCTTTGCCGCCATCGCGCTGTTCGTCATCGCCAAGGGCGGCGATTCGATCGACATGTCCGGTGAGAAGCACGGCACCGAGGCCACGCACACGCCCGAGCCGGCCGCATCCGCCGCGCCCAAGTAATCCGCCCGGTACGGGACGCCGGCTGACACCCGGCCGCGCAAGACCCTGCCACACGGCGGTCGCGGTGCTGTTCCTAGAATGTCTGCCCCACCCCCCAAGGTACACATGACACAGGGCTCCATCCGGATCCGCGGCGCACGCCAGCACAACCTCCAGAACCTCGACCTCGACATCCGCACAGGCGAGATGACCGTGGTCACCGGCCCGAGCGGCTCGGGCAAATCGAGCCTGGTGTTCGACACGCTGTATGCCGAGGGCCAGCGCCGCTACGTCGAGACCTTCTCGGCCTATGCGCGCCAGTTCCTCGATCGCATGGACAAGCCGGCAGTCGACAAGGTGGAAGGCGTGCCGCCGGCCATCGCCATCGACCAGACCAACCCGGTTCGCTCGTCGCGCTCCACGGTCGGCACGATGACCGAGCTCAACGACCACCTGAAGCTGCTCTACGCACGCGCCGCGGCGCTGTTCGACCGCGAAACGGCGCTGCCGGTGCGGCACGACTCGCCCGACTCCATCTACGCCGCGCTGGCGGACCGCGCGGCGGGCGCCGGCGACCCGCGCGTGGTGCTGACCTTCCCGGTGGAGCTGCCCGCGACGACGACCGCCGATGAAGTCACCCAGTGGCTGTCGGCCAGCGGCTTCACGCGCGTGCAGGCCGAGCGCGAAGTCGCCACGCCGACGGGCCCGCGCAAGGTGCTCGACGTGGTGGCCGACCGCTTCCGCGTGGCGGGGACGGAACGCGTTCGCGTGCTGGAGGCGATCGAGACGGCGCTCAAGCGCGGCGCGGGCCGCCTCACGGTCTATGCGCTGGCGGCCGAAGAGGGCGGCGAGCCGGAGGTCTGGAAGTTTTCGACCGGGCTCCATTGCCCCGAGAGCGACATCCGCTACGCTGACCCGATCCCGTCGATGTTCTCGTTCAACTCGGCGGTGGGCGCCTGCGACACCTGCCGGGGCTTCGGTCGCGTGATCGGCGTCGACCTCGGCCTCGTCATCCCGAACGACAAGCTCACGCTGCGCGCCGGCGCGATCAAGACGATCCAGACACCGGCATGGAAAGAGGCGCAGGACGACTTGATGCGCCACGCCGAAGCGGCCGGCATTCCGCGCGACACGCCCTGGGCCAAGCTCACCGACGAGCAGAAGCATTGGGTCATCGAGGGCTCGCCCAACTGGAAGGGCAAGTGGAACCAGCAGTGGTACGGCGTCAAGCGTTTCTTCGGCTACCTGGAGAGCAAGGCCTACAAGATGCACATCCGCGTGCTCTTGTCGAAGTACCGCAGCTACACGCCATGCCCGACCTGCGCCGGCGCGCGGCTCAAGCTCGAAAGCCTGCTGTGGCGCATCGGCAGCAAGGACGACGCCGACGCGGTGCTGCCGCCCGGAAAGCGCTTCATGCCGGTCGGCGCCAAGTGGTCGCGCGCGCAGCTCGAAGCATTGCCAGGTCTTTGCCTGCACGATCTGATGATGCTGTCGATCGAGCGGCTGCGCCGCTTCTTCGACCGCGTCGAACACCACGGCAACGGCACGCCGGCGAGCGAGGGCGACGCCCAGGCGCTCAAGCTGCTGTTCGAAGAGATCACCACGCGCTTGCGTTACCTTCACGACGTCGGCATCGGCTACCTCACGCTCGACCGGCAGAGCCGCACGTTGAGCGGCGGCGAGGTGCAGCGCATCAACCTGACGACAGCGCTCGGCACCTCGCTGGTCAACACGCTCTTCGTGCTCGACGAGCCCAGCATCGGCCTGCACCCGCGCGACATGAACCGCATCACCGAGGCCATGCTGCGTTTGCGCGACGCGGGCAACACGCTGGTCGTGGTCGAGCACGATCCGGCCGTGATGCTGGCGGCCGACCGCGTGATCGACATGGGCCCGGGCCCCGGCATCCGCGGCGGCCAGATCGTGTTCGACGGCACCACCGACCAGCTGCGCGATGCCGATACGCTCACCGGCAACTACCTCGGTGGCCGCAAGAAGATCGGCATGGGCTTCAAGCGGCTGGTGAGCGAGAACACGCACCGGCTCATCCTCGAAGGCGCGCGCGAGCACAACCTGCAGAACATCACGGTCGAGATCCCGCTGGCGCGCCTGGTGTGCATCACCGGCGTGAGCGGCTCCGGCAAGTCGACACTGGTGCAGGACGTGCTCGCGCCCGCGCTGATGCGCCACTTCGGCAAGACCACCGAAAGCCCCGGCGCCTTCGACCGCCTGCTCGGTGCCGATCACCTGGGCGACGTGGTCTTCGTCGACCAGTCGCCGATCGGCAAGACGGCGCGCTCCAATCCGGCGAGCTACGTGGGCGCCTGGGACGCACTGCGTGAGATCTTCGCGACGGCAGCGCTCTCGCGCCAACGCGGCTACACGGCCAGCAAGTTCAGCTTCAATTCCGGCGACGGGCGCTGCCCGACCTGCGGCGGCTCGGGTTTCGAGCATGTGGAAATGCAGTTCCTGTCGGACGTGTACCTGCGCTGCCCCGATTGCGACGGCAAGCGCTACCGCCCCGAAATCCTCGAAGTGACGATCGAGCGGAAGGGCCGCCACTTCAACGTGGCGGACGTGCTCGACCTCACGGTGGCCGAAGCCGCGACGTTGTTCGATGCCGACCGCGACGTGCTGCGCGTGCTGCAACCCATCGTCGACGTGGGGCTCGACTACGTGAAGCTCGGGCAGCCGGTTCCGACGTTGAGCGGCGGCGAGGCGCAGCGCCTGAAGCTCGCCGGCTTCCTGGCCGAAGCCGCGAAGAACGCGACGGCCAGCAAGCAGGCGGTCGCGCGCAAGGGCACGCTCTTCCTGTTCGACGAACCCACCACCGGCCTGCACTTCGACGACATCGCGCGCCTCATGCGTGCGCTGCGCAAGCTGCTCGATGCGGGCCATTCGCTGGTCGTGATCGAGCACAACCTCGACGTGATCCGCGCCAGCGACTGGCTGATCGACCTCGGCCCCGAGGGCGGCGAGGGTGGCGGGCAGGTGGTGGCCGAAGGCACGCCCGAATCGATCCGCGAGAACCGCGCATCGCTCACCGGTGCGGCGCTGGCCGACTATGAACTCGCGATCGGCCCCGACGCGTACAAGGTGGCCGAGCGCGCCGCGCGGCGTTACGTCGGCAGCGCCGCATCGGACGCGCCGGGCCGCCACGCGATTCAGATCGTGAACGCGCGCGAGCACAACCTGAAGAACCTCAGCGTCGACATCCCGCGTGGCAAGTTCAGCGTGGTCACGGGCGTGAGCGGCTCGGGCAAGTCGACGCTGGCCTTCGACATCCTCTTCAACGAAGGGCAGCGCCGTTATCTCGAATCGCTCAATGCCTACGCGCGCAGCATCGTGCAGCCCGCAGGGCGGCCCGAGGTCGACGCGGTGTACGGCATTCCGCCGACCGTGGCGATCGAGCAGCGCCTGTCGCGCGGCGGGCGCAAAAGCACGGTGGGCACGACGACGGAGGTCTGGCATTTCCTGCGGCTCCTGTACGTGAAGCTCGGCATCCAGCACTGCATCTTCGACGGCGCTGCCGTGCAACCGCAAACGCCCGACAGCATCGCCGCGCAACTGCTGAAGAACTTCAAGGGCCAGCACATCGGCCTGCTGGCGCCGCTGGTGAGCAACCGCAAGGGCGTCTACACCGAACTGGCCGATTGGGCGCGGCCGCGCGGCTACACGCACCTGCGCGTGGACGGCGCCTTCCTGCCGACGACAGGCTTTCCGCGCATCGACCGCTTCAAGGAGCACAGCATCGAGCTGCCGGTGGCCAGCCTCGACGTGTCGCCGCAGAACGCGGCCGAACTGCGCGCGGCGCTCACGAAGGCGCTGGAGCACGGCAAGGGCGTGGTCCACGTGTTGAGCGAACTCACAGGCTTGCGCGCCGCGATGAGGGCCGGCGTGTCGACGGCGGGCATCGGCCGCGTCAGCGTGTTCTCGACGCTGCGTGCGTGTCCGGTGTGCAGCACGAGCTACACCGAACTCGACCCGCGCCTCTTCTCGTACAACAGCAAGCACGGCTGGTGCCCCGACTGCGTGGGCACGGGCGTCAAGCTCAGCAAGGACCAGCGCAAGGTCTACGACGACTCGGTGCTGGCCGACGACCAGAAGGGCCGCGAGCAGACTTTCGCCGAGCCGGAAGCCGAAGACGTCGGCGACGTGGCGTGCCCGACCTGCGAAGGCACGCGACTGAACGCGACGGCACGCGCCGTGAGCTTCGGGGCCTCGGTGTTCGAGGGCAAGGGCGGCATCGGCATCACGCAGCTCGCGCGCATGAGCGTGGTCGAGGTGCGCCAGTGGTTCGAGGGGCTGGAACTGGTCGGCCGCGAGGCGGAGATCGCCCGCGACCTGGTGCCGGAGATCAAGAGCCGGCTCGAATTCCTCGAAGAGGTCGGGCTCGGCTACCTCACGCTCGACCGCGGCGCGCCGACCCTGTCGGGCGGCGAAGCGCAGCGCATCCGCCTCGCGGCACAGCTGGGCAGCAACCTGCAGGGCGTGTGCTACGTGCTCGACGAGCCGACCATCGGCCTGCACGCGCGCGACAACCAGATCCTGCTCGACGCGCTGCACAAGCTCGGCGAGAAAGGCAACACGCTGGTGGTGGTGGAGCACGACGAGGACACGATCCGTCGCGCCGACCACATCATCGACATCGGCCCGAGCGCGGGCAAGCGCGGTGGCCGGCTCGTCGCCGAAGGCTCGGTGGCGGACATCGAAGCGGCGGCCGATTCGCAGACCGGGCGCTACCTGCGCGACGCCATCCGGCATCCGCTGCAGCCGCGACGCGACGTGCCGCCGCCCGCGCCCGATGCGGCTGGCTGGCTCACCGTGCGCGGCGCCGACCTGCACAACCTGCAGGACGTGACCGCCACGCTGCCGCTGCACCGCCTGGTGGTCGTCACCGGCGTCAGCGGCTCGGGCAAGTCGACGCTGGCGCGCGACGTGCTGCTGGCCAACGTCTATGCGATCGTCGTGCAGCGCATGACCAAGGCCGGACGCGACAACGACGCCGCCGGCAAGCGCGCGAAGTGGGCCGGCTGCAGCGACGTCGAGGGCTATGAAACCATCGACCGCGTGCTCGAAGTCGACCAGACACCGATCGGCAAGACACCGCGCAGTTGCCCCGCGACCTACATCGGTTTTTGGGACACCATCCGCAAACTCTTCGCCGACACGCTGGAGGCGAAGGCGCGCGGCTACAGCCCGGCGCGCTTCAGCTTCAATACCGGCGAAGGTCGCTGCCCGGGTTGCGACGGCGCGGGCATCCGCACCATCGCGATGAGCTTCCTGCCCGACGTGAAGGTGCCCTGCGAGGTGTGCCACGGCGCGCGCTTCAACCCCGAGACGCTGGCGGTCAGCTGGCGCGGCAAGAGCATCGGCGAGGTGCTGCAGATGGAGGTCGACGAGGCGGTCGATTTCTTCGCGGCCATGCCCAACATCAGCCATCCGCTGCAGCTGCTCAAGGACGTGGGGCTCGGCTATCTCACGCTGGGCCAGCCGTCGCCGACGCTGAGCGGCGGCGAGGCGCAACGCATCAAGCTCGTCACCGAGCTGAGCAAGGTGCGCGACGACATCACGCGCCGCGGCCAGAAGCCGCCGCATACGCTGTACGTGCTCGACGAGCCGACCGTCGGCCTGCACATGGCCGACGTCGAGAAGCTCATTCATGTGCTGCACCGGCTGGTGAACGGCGGCCACAGCGTGGTGGTGATCGAGCACGACCTCGACGTGATCGCCGAAGCCGACTGGATCCTCGACCTCGGCCCCGAAGGCGGCAACGCCGGCGGGCGCATCGTGGCCGCGGCACCGCCGGAAGAAGTGGTGCGGCTGGGGACGCACACTGGCGTGGCGCTGGCGCCGGTGCTGGCGCGCTGAGAAAAATTCAAGCAAAAAGGGCTGTAGCGCCCGTGGGACGGGCGCATACAGCTATTGTTTCGATAGCATCTGGCACGCAGCTTTCAACTAAGCTCGAGCCATGCGCAAATCAAAACCTGTCGTTCCTGTTGTCGCCGTTGTCCTCGTCGCGGGGCTGGCCTACGCCGGCACCAGCCACTGGCTGGGCGGGCAGATCGAGTCACGCTACAACGCAGCACTCGACCAGCAACTGTCCGCCATCGGGTCGCTGCAGCCTGGCACCCAGATCACGCGCAGCTACCAGCGCGGTATGTTCACCTCCGAGGCGCAGATCACCCTGACCGTTCCCTCGCCACCCACGGCCGAAGCGGAAGCGGACCCCGATGCGCAAGCTGCGCCGCCCACGCCGCCAGCGCTGCAAAAGCCGCTGGTCATCACCATCGACAACCACATCCAGCACGGCCCCCTGGCCGGCTGGTGGCCTGCCATCGCACTGATCGCGTCGCGTCTGGGCAAGATCGACGCCGGGACGCCGGCACAGCGCGCAGTGTTCGACAAAGTCGAGCCGCCGCGCCTGCGCACCGTGGTCCATTTCGGCGGCGGCTACGACGGGACCTTCGTGCTGCCGGCGGGCGAATTCGCCGACGGCGCGAGTCGGGCCAAGTGGCAACAACTCGACTTCCGCTTCAATGGTGCGGGCGACGGCCGGCATGTCGAAGGCAATTTCGACTGGCCGCAGCTGAGCATCGAAGCAGCGCCCAAAACCGATGCCGACGAAGCCGCCGGTGCGCGCACTCGCGATGCCGTCCGTTTGCAGATCGAGGGCATGACCGCCCGCTTCGATTCCGAGGTGCCCGTGAACGGAACGGCCGCGTTCGGCGCCGGGACCTCTTCCGGCACGATCAAGCACCTCAGCATGGCCCGCGGAGATGCGCCGAAGGCGATGTTCGAACTCGACGGCGTCCAGCTCGCCAGCACCACCCGCGCCACCGGAGCGCTGTTCGACGTCGAGCAAACCGCCACCGGTCGCGGCACCCTGGCGGGCAAACCGATCGACCGTTTCGATTACGCGATGGCCTTGACGCAACTCAATGGCGAGGCACTGAAAGCGCTGGAGCAGGCGCTGTTCAAAGCGTCGGCAACACCGGCGGCCGAAGCGCCGACCGACGCGCAGAGTGCCGCCATCGCGCAGGCGCTGAACGCAGTGGTGCAAGCCGGGCCCTCGTTTCGCAGCAGACTGAAGGCGACCATCGGTGTCGAGACGGGCGAGTTCAGCCTCGGTGTCACGCTGCCCACCGGCGCGGCGCCCGCGCCCGCCGATCTGCCGCCAGCCTTTCTCATGCTCGCGCTGGCGCAACAGATTGAGGGCAACGCCTCGATGAAGATGCCGAAATCGTGGGTGCCGCTTTTCGCGGGCGCGGGCGACAAGCCGGCCGAATCGATCGCCTCGGCCAAGGCGCTGCTCGGAAACTTCACTGCCCAGGGGTGGCTGGTCGAGGGCGCCGCCGATGTCACTGCCGAGCTGAAATACGCCGCAGGCGCCATCACGGTCAACGGCCGGCCGTTCAACCCGCTGGGGCTGGGCGCCGAGCCGGCGCAACCACGGCGGCGGCAACAGCGCTGAGATGCTCGGGGCGGCAGCGAGTGCCGCGGGTTGACCGTATCGAGCACGATGCAGTGCCTGCTACGCTCGCCGCCGATGATCGATACCTTCAAAAAGGCGCTCTGGGCCACCGCCGACAAGCTGCGCGCCAACATGGATGCCGCCGAGTACAAGCACCTGGTGCTCGGCCTCATCTTCGTCAAGTACATCTCCGACACCTTCGCCGCACGCCGGGCCGAGCTGGTCACGCGTTTTGCCGACCCGGCCGACGAGTACCACTTTGCCGATGCCACGGCCGATGACCTGGCCGCCGAACTGGAGCAGCGCGACTACTACCGCGCTGCCAACGTCTTCTGGGTGCCCGAGGCCGCGCGCTGGGAGAGCATCCGCGCCGCCGCCAAGCAGCCCGACATCGGCAAGCGCATCGACGAGGCGCTCACGCTCATCGAGGCCGAGAACCCGAGCCTCAAAGGCATCCTCGACAAGCGCTACGCCCGCGCGCAGTTGCCCGACGGCAAGCTCGGCGAGCTGATCGACCTGGTGTCGACCATCGGCTTCGGCGTCGATGCCGCCCAGGCGCGTGACGTGCTCGGGCAGGTGTACGAATACTTCCTCGGCATGTTCGCCAACGCCGAAGGCAAGCGCGGCGGCCAGTTCTACACGCCGCGCAGCATCGTCAAGACCTTGGTCGCCGTGCTCGCGCCGCACCACGGCAAGGTGTACGACCCGTGTTGCGGCTCGGGCGGCATGTTCGTGCAGAGCGAAGAATTCATCGAGGCGCACGGCGGCAAGCGCGGCGACGTGTCGATCTACGGGCAAGAGGCCAACCCCACCACCTGGCGCCTGGCCGCGATGAACATGGCCATTCGTGGTCTCGACTTCGACCTGGGAAAGGAGCCGGCCGATACTTTCGTGCGCGACCAGCACAAAGACCTGCGGGCCGACTTCGTGCTGGCCAACCCGCCCTTCAACATCAGCGATTGGTGGCACGGCAGCCTGGAAGGCGACGCGCGCTGGGTGTACGGCGACCCGCCGCAAGGCAACGCCAACTACGCCTGGCTGCAGCACATGCTGCACCACCTGAAGCCCGACACCGGCCGCGCCGGCATCGTGCTGGCCAACGGCAGCATGAGCAGCAGCCAGAACGGCGAGGCGCAGATCCGCGCCGCGATGGTCGAGGCCGACGTGGTCGAAGTCATGGTCGCGCTGCCCGGCCAGTTGTTCTTCAACACGCAGATCCCCGCGTGCCTGTGGTTCCTGGCGAAGAAGAAAGCGCCCGCGCGCAAAGGCGAAGTGCTCTTCATCGACGCCCGCAAGCTCGCCACCATGATCAGCCGCGTGCAGTGCGAGCTGACCGATGCGGTGATCGATCGCATCGCGAACACCGTGGCCGCCTGGCGCGGCGATGCATCAGCGCCCGCGTATGAAGACGTGGCCGGCTTCTGCCGCAGCGTAAAGCTGGAAGAGATTGCCCAGCACGGCCATGTGCTGACGCCGGGCCGCTACGTCGGCGCCGAAGCGGTCGAGGACGACGACGAAGCCTTCGCCGAGAAGATGCAGAAGCTCACCGAGACGCTGGGCGAGCAGATGGCGAAGGGCGCGGAACTGGATGCGCTGATCCGGAAGAAGCTGGGGGGGCTGGGGTATGAGTTCTGAGTGGGCGAAGCGCACTCTTGGTGAGTTCGTCCGGCTGCAGCGAGGGCACGACCTGACTGCAGCGGAGCAGCGGCCTGGGCTGTTTCCGGTAATGGGATCGGCCGGCCAGAACGGCACTCATGCTGAGTCTCTGGCTGCTGGTCCAGGTGTGGTGATTGGCCGTAGCGGTGCTTCTGTTGGGCGAGTTCATTTCTCAGACGTGGACTATTGGCCGCACAACACCTGCCTGTACGTAACGGATTTTCTTGGCAACCATCCGCGATTCGCCTACTACCTCCTGCAGACGCTTGCTCTCGCGGGCTACAACTCTGGGAGTGCGCAACCATCTCTTAATCGCAATTTCATCTACTCCATCCCTGTACTGGTGCCCGGGAGGGCCGAGCAGAACGAGATCGTTGATGTGCTTCAAGCTCTCGACGACCGCATCACCCTCCTGCGCGAAACCAACGCCACGCTCGAAGCCATCGCCCAGGCGCTGTTCAAATCGTGGTTCGTCGACTTCGACCCCGTGCGCGCCAAGATGGCATGCCGCGCCCCCGAAGGCATGGACGAGGCCACGGCGGCGCTGTTTCCGGATGGGTTCGGGGAGTCGGAGTTGGGGTTGGTGCCGAAGGGGTGGCGCAGCGGCCACCTCGGCGAAGTGGCACGAACGGTTCGGAAGCAACTTCAACCGTCGGAGCTTCACGCGGGGCTGCACTATGTCGGTTTGGAGCACATGCCGCGAAAGTCGTTGAGCCTTGTCGAGTGGGCGACTGCGGATGGGCTGGAAAGCGCCAAAGCCGCTTTCCGTGAAGGTGATGTTCTTTTCGGAAAGCTCCGTCCCTACTTCCACAAGGTCGTCATCGCGCCGTTTGATGGCGTCTGCTCCACGGATGTCTTGGTGTGTCAGGCAATCAAACCTGCATTCAAGGGCTTTGTGGCGATGCAGCTTTTCAGCGATGCGTTGGTTGGCTACGCAGAACGGCTGTCGAACGGCGCGAAGATGCCACGGGTCAATTGGTCGGACTTGGCCGACTACCCCGTCGTCGTCCCGACGGAAGATGTCGCACTGCGTTTTACAGAAGTCGTCGAGCCGTTGTTCGCGCACATGAAAGCGGCCACTCAAACTGCCCAAACCCTCGCCGCCCTCCGCGACACCCTGCTCCCCCGTCTGATCTCCGGGCAGCTACGACTGCCGGAAGCCGTGACGGACATCGAAGCTCAGCCCAGTTGAGCGGTCAAGCGCTCGGCCTGCATGGCCCGATCAAGCGCGCAGCTTCGTCAGCAGCCCGACCAATTCATGGATGGCCGTGTAGGGCTCGGGGGCGTCGTCCGCGGTGAATCGGCGTGCGAGCGCATCCGCTCGTGCGATGGCCACGTCAAGGCGGTCGCTCGTGCTCGCGAAGGTGCGCGACGCGCCCTTCTCGTAGCCGGGAATGTGTTGCTTTAGGCGCCTCATCACCTCGTCACGGTGCATGGGCGCCTGAATGTCCTGGTAGTGCAGCAGCAGCCACAGCTCGAAGCTGGGCACCGAGGCGATGGCGCGAAAGCGCACCATTTGCTTTTCGTCGTTCTTCAGCTTGCCGTCCAACGACTCGGCCAGACGCAATGCTTCGACATTGCTTGGATGGTCGTCTCGGTCGAACACGGCGTAGACCTGCTCGAACGCGCGAGACTGGATTTTTCGGTGTCGATCACCTTGCTCGAACAGGCTTTTGGCGTGCTGCACCACCTGGATCGGCGCCGTACCCAACTCGCTGGACCGCACCTGCACGTTGGCCGTGTGCAAGCGGTGCGCGGTGCGAATTTCGTTGAAGTAGTTGGGCTCGGTTTTGCTTCCCTCCGAAACAATCAGGATGCGGTCGTAACTGGCGCGACGACCGATCTTGCGTTGGAGCTGCTCCTTCTGGCGCTCCTGCGGGGCGCGGTCGCGCGCCATCAGGGCTGCACCGCCAGTGCGTCGCGCAGAAACGGGACACCGCCATAGCGGCCCATGAGGTAGCCGCGTTCGAGTGCCTCGTTCTTGCGGGGGCTGAACTCGGAGAGCGCGACCAGCGCGGAAGCCTGGTCGGCGTCTTTCTCAACGAACCAGACCTGATCGCGCCGGAACAGGTCGGGCGCGTCGAGCAAGGACGTGTCGTGCGTCGTGAAGATCAGTTGGGCGCCGCCGGTGTTGACCTCGGGGCGGTGGAACAGGCGCACCAGTTCGCGCACGAGAATGGGGTGAAGGCTGGTGTCGAGTTCGTCGATGACCAGCGTCCGCCCCTTTTCGAGGATGTCCAGCACCGGCCCCGCGATGAACAGCAGGTTGCGCGTGCCGCTGGATTCGTCCATCAGTTCGAATGTGGCTTTGCCCTGCGGTGTGGCATGAAAGAACTGCAGGTGATCCTGGTCTTGCTCTTCGTTGCGCACCTCGGTTTTTCCCGCCTTCATGTCGAAGTGCACCGTTTGCGCGGGGACTTTGCGCGAGACAACTTCAATGTTGTCGATGCTGATGTCGGCCGAAGACAGGAAATCGCAGAGCCGCCGGCGTCCGTCGGGCTCTTTGAGCATCTGGATGGAAATCTGCGGGTTGAGTGCAGCCCGCTCATTGAAGATCACCAACTCGTTGATGAGCCAATCGAACACGGGACGCAGAACATCGCTGTTGAGCTGCACGGCCATCGAAAGGAACAGCGCGTTGGGCCGGGTGGCGCCTTCCCAGAGGTTCTTCGCGCCCTTGAGGCCGGTGCCGAACTCGTAGATGTCCTTGCCTGTTTCGACATCGAAGCGACGGTCGAACCAGCGCTGCGGCTTGGAGGTCTTGTAAACCAGCAAATGCTCGCTGACGACTCGCTGCCGTGTCATGGCAAAGCCGTACTGGTAGCGGATGCCGTCCACAAGAAAGGTGATTTCAAACTCGGTTGGCGCTTCACCGGACGCCTGATCCAGACGGAACGCCTGAACCGCGAAGGACTGGTTCGGTTGGATCGTGGCCGACTCGGCCACGACGCCACGCATGTACTGCAAGGCCTTGATCAGGTTGGACTTGCCGCTGGCGTTCGCGCCATAGATAACGGCACTGCGCAGCACGTGCGGCGCTGCTTTCAGGCCCGTGGCTGCGGTGTGCGTGTCCTGCAGCGTCTTGTCTTTGGACGCTACGAGACTGAGCACCTGTTCGTCGCGCAGGCTGCGGAAGTTTGTGACGCGAAACTCGATCAACATGGCATTCAAACAAAATGTCTATTGATTTTGCACTGCAATCGCAAAATCGCAAGTAATTTTGTATGCGAATGGGGTTTTAATGCGAGCCGGACGTCCGCAAAAGCGCTTTAACGGTAGCGCATCCAATTAAAGAATGCTTTAATTCTCAGTCAAGGCATTCAAACCCGCGTTCATCTCATGCGCAGCACCGGCACCTACGTCACCACGACCACGCTGAGCGAAGCCGTTCAGGCGTTCGTGCCGCATGCGCTGCCGCCGAGCAAACCGGCGCTGGCGGCGGAGTCGTTCGTCGAGCGCAATCGCCATGCCGAACTGGCGCTCGCCCGTCTGTCCGGCGTGTCGGGTTTGGTGCCGTCGGTCGACTGGCTGCTCTACAGCGCCGTTCGCAAGGAGGCGCTGCTCACCTCGCAGATCGAGGGCACCCAGGCGACGCTGGTCGATTTGTTCGACGAAGAGGCTGGGCTGGCCGTGACCAACACCGACGATGTGGAGGAGGTCGCCAACTACCTGCGCGCCTTCCGTCTTGTGCGCGACAACCTGGCCAACCCCACGGGCTTGCCCATCAGCATTCGGCTGCTGTGCGAGTCGCACCGCCTGCTGCTCGATGGCGCACGCGGCGCGGGCAAGCAGCCGGGCGAACTGCGCAAGTCGCAGAACTGGATCGGCGGCACGCGGCCGGGCAATGCGGTGTTTGTGCCGCCGCCGGCCGACCAGGTGCCGGTGCTGCTCGGCGCGCTGGAGCGCTTCATCCACGACAAGGCACCCACACTGCCGCCGCTGGTGCGCATTGCGCTGGTGCATGTGCAGTTCGAGACGATTCATCCGTTTCTGGATGGCAACGGCCGCATCGGTCGTCTGCTGATTGCCGCGCTGCTGGAATCGTGGGGCTTGTTGCCGGAGCCGTTGATGTACCTGAGCGGCTACTTGAAGCAGCACCAGGCGGAGTACTACCGGCGCCTCGCGCGCGTGCGCACCGATGGCGATTGGGAGGGCTGGCTGGCCTTCTTTCTGGAGGGCGTGACCGAGTCGGCGCAGCAGGCCGAGCGCGGGGTGGTGGCGCTGGCCAGCCTGGTCACGGCCGACCGACGCCGCTTGCTCGAATCGCCGAAGGCCGGACCGGCCAGTTACCGCCTGTTCGAAATGCTGCCGCTGATGCCGCGCTTCACCATCGAGCGTGTGCGCCAGCAGTTGCAGACGAGCTTCCCGACGGCGACTGCAGCGGTCAAGGTGCTCGAAGACCTCGGCATCGTGGCCGAGCGCACGGGGCAGAAGACGAATCGCAACTTCAGCTATCAGCGCTATATCGCGCTGCTGACGGATTGACGCCATGACCGAAGACCAACTCGAACAGGAAGCGCTCGCCTGGCTGTTCGACGTGGGCTACACGCACCGCTACGGCCCCGACATCGCGCATGACGGCCCGACGCCGGAGCGGGCGAGCTACCGGCAGGTGGTGCTGGCAGATCGCTTGCGCGCGGCCATCGACCGGTTGAACCCCGACGTGCCGGCTGCGGCGCAGGACGACGCGCTCAAGCAGGTGCTGGCGCTCGGCACGCCGGTGCTGCTGTCTGCCAACCGTCAGTTCCACAAGCTGCTGGTGACGGGCGTGCCGGTGCAGTACCAGAAGGACGGCGAGACGCGCGGCGATTTCGTGCGGCTGGTGGATTGGGCGGATGCTTCCGGCGAAGGGTCTGGCAACGAGTGGCTGGCGGTCAACCAGTTCAGCATCCGCGGGCCGCACCACACGCGGCGGCCCGACATCGTGCTGTTCGTCAACGGCTTGCCGCTGGTGCTGCTCGAGATCAAGAATCCGGCCGACCCCAATGCCGACGTCTGGAAGGCCTACGACCAGTTGCAGACGTACAAGGAACAGATCCCCGACGTCTTTCAGTACAACGAATTGCTGGTGATCTCGGACGGCACCGAGGCCTTGCTGGGTTCGCTCTCGGCCAATGGCGAGCGCTTCATGGCGTGGCGCACCATCGACGGCGTCACGCTCGACCCGCTGGGCGGGTTCAACGAGCTGCAGACGCTGGTGCGCGGTGTGCTGGCGCCGGCGTACCTGCTCGACTACCTGCGCTACTTCGTGCTGTTCGAGGACGACGGCACGCTGGTCAAGAAGATCGCCGGCTACCACCAGTTCCACGCGGTGCGCGCGGCCATTGCGCAGGTGGTGGCCGCTTCCCGTCCCGATGCCGCGAGCGGCGTGCAGGGCAAGGGCGGCGTGGTGTGGCACACGCAGGGCAGCGGCAAGAGCATCACCATGACCTGCTTCGCCGCACGCGTGATGCAGGAGCCGGCGATGGCCAACCCGACCATCGTGGTGATCACCGATCGCAACGACCTCGACGGCCAGCTCTTCGGCGTGTTCAGCCTGGCGCAGGACCTGCTGCGCGAGCAGCCGGTGCAGGCGCGCACCCGGCAGGAGTTGCGCACGCTGTTAGCGAATCGGCCGTCCGGCGGCATCGTCTTCGCGACCATCCAGAAGTTCATGCCGGGCGAAGACGAAGACAGCTTCCCCGAGCTGTCGGCGCGGCACAACATCGTGGTCATTGCCGATGAAGCGCACCGCACGCAATACGGCTTCGAGGCGAAGTTGAAGACGCGGCGGTCGCCATCGGCACCGCTTGCGACCGGCGACGGAGCGCCGACGCCGCACCACGTGGCCTTTGCGCCGCCAACGTATGGCGCGGGCACTGTGGCGCGCTACCAGGTCGGCTACGCGCAGCACCTGCGCGACGCGTTGCCGCATGCGACCTTCGTGGCCTTCACCGGCACGCCGGTGAGCAGCGAAGACCGCGACACCCGGGCCGTGTTCGGCGACTACATCCACGTGTACGACATGCAGCAGGCGCGCGAAGACGGCGCCACCGTGGCGATCTACTACGAGTCGCGTCTGGCCAAGCTGCGGCTGAATGAAACCGATCTCGCACAGATCGACGAAGAGGTCGACGAGCTGGCCGAAGACGAAGAAGAAAGCGACCAGAGCCGGCTCAAGAGCAAATGGGCGGCGCTGGAAAAAGTGGTGGGTGCCGGGCCGCGGGTGACGAGCGTGGCGGCCGACCTGGTGGCGCACTTCGAGGAGCGCAACAAGGCGCAGACCGGCAAGGCGATGGTGGTCGCGATGAGCCGCGACATCTGCGTGCACCTCTACGACGAGATCGTCAGGCTGCGCCCCGAGTGGCACGACGTCGATCCGGAACACGGCGCCATCAAGATCGTGATGACGGGCTCCGCCAGCGACAAGGCGCTGCTGCGTCCGCACATCTACAGCGCGCAGGTAAAGAAGCGGCTCGAAAAGCGCTTCAAGGACCCGGCCGATCCGCTGCGGATGGTGATCGTGCGGGACATGTGGCTGACCGGCTTCGACGCGCCCTGCGTGCACACGCTCTACGTCGACAAGCCGATGAAGGGCCACAACCTGATGCAGGCGATCGCACGGGTGAATCGGGTCTTCAGCAACAAGCAGGGCGGGTTGGTGGTGGACTACATCGGCATCGGCAACGAGCTGAAGGCCGCCATGAAGGAGTACACCGCCAGCCAGGGCCGTGGCCGGCCGACGGTCGATGCGCACGAGGCCTACAGCCTGCTCGCGGAGAAGATCGATGTGCTGCGTGCCATGTTGCACGGCTTCGACTACGGCGGCTTTCTCACGGGCGGCCACAAGACGCTGGCGGGTGCGGCGAACCATGTGCTCGGCATCAAGGACGGCAAGAGGCGCTTCGCCGATGTGGCGCTGGCCATGAGCAAGGCCTTCACGCTGTGTTGCACGCTCGACGAGGCGAAGGCCGTACGCGAAGAGGTCGCTTTCTTCCAGGGCGTGAAGGTGATCCTGACCAAGAAAGAACTCACGGCGAAGAAACGAACGGACGAACAGCGCGAGATGGCGATTCGCCAGATCATCGGCTCGGCCGTGGTGTCGGAGAGCGTGGTCGACATCTTCGACGCCGTGGGACTCGACAAGCCCAACATCGGTTTGCTCGACGACGACTTCCTGGCGCAGGTGGCCAGGCTGCCGGAACGCAATCTGGCGGTGGAACTGCTGGAGCGGCTGCTCGAAGGCGAGATCAAGAGCCGCTTCGCCGGCAACATCGTGCAGGACCGCAAGTTTTCGGAGCTGCTCGCGGATGTGATCAAGCGCTACCAGAACCGCTCCATCGAGACCGCGCAGGTGATGGAGGAACTGGTCGCGATGGCGAAGAAGTTTCGCGAAGCGGCGTCGCGTGGCGAAACACTGGGGTTGACCGAAGACGAGGTGCGTTTCTATGACGCGTTGGCCAGCAACGAGTCGGCAGTGCTCCAACTCACCGACGAAGTGCTCAAGAAGATCGCGCACGAGCTCACCGAGAGCCTCCGACAGAACCTGAGCGTGGACTGGTCGAAACGCGAAAGCGTGCGCGCCAAGCTGCGGCTTCTGGTGCGGCGGATCCTCAGAAAGTACAAGTACCCGCCGGATCAGCAGGATGCTGCAGTCGAACTGGTGCTGCGGCAGGCGGAGGCGTTGGCGGAAGCCGCAGGCTGACATGCACACCTTCTACAACGACCGCCACGCCCTGCACCACGGCAAGCTCGAAATGTTCCGCGGCGAACTGGTGCCGTGCTTCGAAGTTCCGGCGCGCGCCGATTTCGTGCTCGACGAACTGAAGCGGCGCGCGCTGGGCACGGTCGAGACGCCGACGGCGTTCGACGACGGGGTGATCGCGCGGGTGCATGCGCCACGCTACGTCGACTTCCTGCGCGGCGCATGGGACGAGTGGGTGGCGCTCGACCCGGCCAATGCGCAACGCGATGCGTTCCCGTCGTACTGGCCGATCCGCACTTTTCGCAGCGACGTGCTGCCGGCGAGCTTCGCGGCTCGCATGGGGCTTTTCTCGTACGACGCGGGCAGTCCGCTCACCGCTGGCACCTGGACGGCTGCGCATGCGGGCGCGGGCTGCGCCATCGCGGCGGCACGAAGCCTGGTGGCCGGGGAGCGCGCCGCGTTCGCGCTGACGCGGCCGCCCGGGCACCACGCCGGCGCCGATTTCTTCGGCGGCTACTGCTTTCTCAACAACGCCGCCATTGCGGCGCAGACCTTGCGCGATGCCGGCATGGCGCGCGTCGCGGTGCTCGACATCGACTACCACCACGGCAACGGCACGCAGGCCCTCTTCTACGAGCGCGCCGACGTGCAGGTGACGAGCCTGCATGGCGATCCGCACACCGAATACCCTTACTACCTCGGCTATGCAGACGAAGACGGCGCTGGCGCGGGGCTTGGCTTCAACCGCAACCTGCCGCTGCCACGCGGCACCGGCTTCGCGGCATGGCGTGCGGCACTCGGCACGGCGCTCCAGGGCATTGCCGCGTTCGGTGCGGACGCGCTGGTCATCTCGCTCGGGCTCGACACCTTTGCGGGCGACCCGATCGCCGGCTTCACCTTGCAGAGCGCGGACTACCTCGCCATCGGCGACGCCCTGGCGCGCGCCGGCTTGCCGACGGTGTTCGTGTTCGAGGGCGGCTACGCGGTCACCGAAGTCGGCGTGAACGCCGTCAACGTGCTCGAAGGCTTCATGCAGGCTGCGCGCTGACAAAAGCACGGGACACTACGGATTGCTGACCGCGAGCTGACCGGGCCCAATCGCCGGTCGATCCTTTTTCCGAACTCCAGGAGTCTTCCCGCATGTTTTCCCGTTCCCAGCTGCTGCGCGCCACGGCGCTTTGTGCCCTGACTGCCGCGCTGCCGCTCACCGCATTCGCGCAGGCTTTTCCGGCCAAGCCCGTCAAACTCGTGATCGCCTTCCCCGCCGGCGGACCGACCGACATCACGATGCGTCAGCTCGCCGAAAACGCCTCGAAAATCCTCGGCCAGCCGGTGATCATCGACAACAAGCCCGGCGCGGGCGGCACGCTGCCGGCGCAGGCGCTGCAGACCTCGCAGCCCGACGGCTACACCGTCGCGCAAATCCCGCTCGGCGTATTCCGCCTCGGCTACACCACCAAGATCAATTGGGACCCGATCAACGACATCAGCTACGTCATCAACGTCACCGGCTATGCGTTCGGCATCGTGGTGCCTGCCAACAGCCCGTTCAAGAACTGGGCCGATTTCGTCGCCTACGCCAAGGCCAATCCCGGCAAGCTCAGCTATGGGTCGACCGGCACGCTGACCAGCCCGCACCTCACGACCGAGCTGGTCGCGCAGAAGGCCGGCATCGAGCTTCAGCACATCCCGTACAAAGGCAGCGCCGACCTGATGCTCGCGCTGCAGAGCGGGCAGCTCATGGCGGGCGCCGACAGCACCGGCTTCGCCACGCTGGTCGAAGCCGGCAAGCTGCGCGTGCTCAACACCTGGGGCGACAAGCGCCTGGCCAAGTTCCCCGATGCGCCCACGCTGAAAGAGCTGGGCTACGACATCGTGCAGAACTCCCCTTTCGGCATCGGCGCGCCCAAGGGCACACCGCCCGAAGTCGTTAAGAAGCTGCACGACGCCTTCAAGCAGGCCATGGAAGAGCCGAGCTACGTGTCTGCGCTCGGCAAGTACGACATGCTGCCCGACTACAAGAGCTCGGCGCAGTACACGCAGTTCGCCAAGGACACCGTGGCGCGCGAGAAGGTGGTCATCGAGAAGCTGGGGCTGGCGAAGGGGCAGTAGTCCTGGACCCGGTTCCTAGCCAGCGCCGGCGCCTGCCGCCCGCCGCCGCATTCCCGCTGCTGGCGACCGTGCTCTTCGCCTATTTCATGGCGGCCAGCGCGCCGTCGCCGCTGTTCATCGTGTTCCAGCAGCAGTGGGGCTTTTCGTCGTCGCTGCTGACGGTCGCTTTCGCGATCTACGCGATTGCGTTGCTGCTGTCGCTGCTGGTCGCGGGGTCGCTGTCGGATCACATCGGCCGACGCCCGGTGATGCTGGTGGCGCTGTTCATGCAGACGCTCGCCATGCTGATGTTCCTGTGGGCGCGCGGCATCGGCGGCCTGATCGCGGCGCGGGTGGTGCAGGGCATCGCGACAGGGCTGGCCAGCGGTGCCCTCACCGCGGCGGTGGTCGAGGCCGCGCCAACGTCGCAGAAGCGGCTCGGCGCGCTCATCAGCAGCGTGTCGCCGCTCGCCGGGCTGGCGGTCGGCGCGCTGCTGACCGGCATCACCGTCAAGCTGGTCGGCCATGCGGTGCCGCTGGTGTTCGGCACCCTTGCCGCGGTCGTGGTGCTGGGTGCGGTCGGTGTGCTGTTCGTGCCTGAAACCGCTGCACCGCGCCCGGGCGCATGGCGTTCGCTGGTGCCGCGGATGGCCGTGCCGGTGCGGGCTCGCGGCCCGTTCCTGCGCGCCGCGCCTGCGCTGGTGACGACCTGGGCGCTGGGCGGACTGTTCCTCTCCCTGGTGCCGTCCTTGTTGCGCGACGTGTTCGGCGTGCACGACGGTGTCGTCAATGGCTCGGCCATCGCCACCTTGTTCGGTTTTGGCGCGCTCGCACCGATGCTCTTGTCGCGCTTCGGTCCGGCGCGCGCCGGCGCCTTCGGCATGACAGTGATCGTCTTCGGCATCGGCGCGATGACGGCGTCTTTCTCGAACGCGTCGCTCCTCTTGTTCTTCATCGGCGCAGCGGTGGGCGGCGTCGGCTTCGGCACGGCGTTCTCGGCGCAGATCCAGATCCTGGCGCCGCTGGCCGATTCGCATGAGCGGGCGGAGCTGTTCGCCTCGATCTACGTCATGAGCTACCTCGCGTTCAGCGTCCCGGCCATGGCCGCCGGGCTGTTGATCGCACCGTTCGGCTTGTTGCAGACGGTGCGCGGCTATGCCCTGGTGTTGCTCGTGCTCGGCAGCATCGGCGCGGTGCTGCAATGGTTCGCGCTGCGCAACGCCGGCCGGGCGTCGCCGGCGCGCTGAGGCGAGGTCAGCGCGCGGCCAGGATCGCCCGCGCCGCTTCGGCGAATCCCGCGCCGCGCTCGCTTGGCGTCACGTAGCTCGGCAGATGCGCCAGCTGCGGCACGAAGCGCGCGATGTTGGCCACGCCGATGCTGTGCGCAAAGTGCTGGAACATGAGCTGGTCGTTGGTCGAATCGCCCACATACGCCCAGCGGTCCATCTCGGCGTCGAGCGCGCGGCCCCACAGTTCGCGCACGATCCAGCGCGCGCCCTCGCGCTTGTTGTGCGCGCCGTACCAGCCGTTGATGTGGATGCTGCTCACCGTCGCGTGCAGGCCTTCGTCGCGCATCAGCGCCACCACGGCCGCGATCTGCGATTGGTCCAGGTGGACGAACTCACTGTGGTCGATCGCGATGTCGCACTCGCGGCCCGCTGAATCGGTGGCGCGCACCGCGCCGGGCACTTCACGCTCGACGCGCGAGAGCGCCCGCTGCATGCGCGCGAAGTTGACGACGCGCGTGTCCGCGTCCTGCTGGTAGCGTTTGGACAGCGCGCCGTTCGCGGCGGTCAGCGCCACGGCGCCGTTCTCCGCGACGATCGAGTCGACCGGCCACGCGGCCGCGAACGGCTCGCTCCAGCCGACCGGTCGACCGGTGATCGCCACGACATGCAGGCCTGCGGCCTTCAGATCGACCAGCGCCTGCAACGCGTCGGGGGTGATGGCGCCGACGCTGGTGAGCGTGTCGTCGATGTCGGTGAAGACGCCGACGAGGCCGCGCCGCGCTTCGGCGGGCCATTCCGCGAGCGGGCGCATCCGTCCGTCCATCAGCCGGCCGTCTGCAGCGCGAGGCCTGCGTGCTCGCGCAGCGGATGGAAATGGATCTTCGGAAAGCGCTCCTGCGCGAGGCGCACGTCGTACGGCGAGGTGCAGAGGTACGCCAGCGTGTTGGCCGCGTCCAGCGCCATGCGCGCCGGGTACGCGTTGACGAAGTCGCGCAACTCGGCAGGCGTGTCGGCGGTGATCCAGCGCGCGCCGGTGTACTGGCAGCTTTCGAGACGGACGTCGCAGTCGTACTCGCCCTTCAGGCGGTGCTGCACCACTTCGAATTGCAGCTGACCGACCGCGCCGAGCAGCATCGGGCCGCCGATCTCGGGACGGAACACCTGGATTGCACCTTCTTCGCCGAGTTGCGCCAGCCCCTGCTGCAACTGCTTGGTGCGCAGCGGGTTCTTCAGGATCACGGTCATGAACAGTTCGGGCGCGAAGAAGGGCAGGCCGGTGAACTGGAGGTTGGCGCCGTCGGTGATGGTGTCGCCGAGCTGCACGCCGCCGTGTGTGGTGAAGCCGACGATGTCGCCCGCATACGCTTCTTCGACCGCCTCGCGGCGCTGGCTCATGAAGGTGACGACGCTGGTCGGGCGCAGCTCCTTGGCGGTGCGCTGCACCTTGAGTTTCATGCCCGGCGTGTACTTGCCCGACGCCATGCGCACGAAGGCGATGCGGTCACGGTGCGACGGGTCCATGTTGGCCTGTACCTTGAACACGACACCGGCGAAGTCCTTGTCTTCCGGCTGGATCTCCTTCACCACCGGTTGGCGATTGACCAGCGTGGTGCTGGTGCGCGACTGCGGCGACGGCGCGAGGTCGACGAGTGCATCGAGCACTTCCATCACGCCGAAATTGTTGACGCCCGACCCGAAGAACACCGGCGTCTGCTTGCCGGCGAGGAAGGCCTCGCGGTCCCAGGTCGGCGAGGCGCCGGCCGCGAGCTCCATGCTCTGCTCGGCGGTCTCGAACTCATGGCCGAAACGCTTGAGCAACTCTGCGCGGTTGTCGAGTGCAATCGTCTCGAACTCCTGCGGCAGCCGCTCCTTGCCCGAGTCGAACACCGTCATGGTCTGCGTGCGCAGGTTCATGATGCCGCCGAACGATTTGCCTTGGCCGACCGGCCAGGTCATCGGCACGCAGGGCATGCCGAGCTCGCGCTCGATCTCGTCCATGATGTCCAGCGGCTCGCGCACCTCGCGGTCCATCTTGTTGACGAAGGTGATGATCGGTGTGTCGCGTTGCCGGCAGACCTCGATCAGCCGTCGCGTCTGCGCTTCGACGCCGTTGGCCGCGTCGATCACCATCAGCGCCGAGTCGACCGCGGTCAGCACGCGGTACGTGTCTTCCGAAAAGTCCTTGTGGCCGGGCGTGTCGAGCAGATTGATCACATGGTCGCGGTACAGCATCTGCATGACCGACGAGGCGACCGAGATGCCGCGCTGCTTTTCGATTTCCATCCAGTCCGAGGTCGCATGGCGCGTCGCCTTGCGCGCCTTGACGGAGCCGGCGATCTGGATCGCGCCCGAGAACAGCAGCAGCTTCTCGGTCAGCGTGGTCTTGCCGGCGTCGGGGTGGGAAATGATCGCGAAGGTGCGACGGCGGCGGGTTTCGGAGAGAAAAGACAAGGTGCGCAATCTGCTACAGGGAATCGCCCGATTTTAGAAGGCGGCCCTGCAGCGGCTGGCGCACCGGCGCTCAATGCCCTTCGGGGCTCATTTGCGCTGCAGCAGCTTGGTCACCTCGTCGACGTTCGACTGGATGCGCCCGCGCACCACTTCGAAGGCGTCCTTCTGCGATTGGGCCGCCAGCGTGGCCAGCTCCTTGATATCGTCCACAGCGCGCTGGAACGAGGCACGGCCCAGCTCGTCGAGCTTGGCGAGATTCTCTTTCGGGTTCTGGCCGGGCATCGATTGCGCGGCCGATTGCCATTCGGTGATGGCGTTCTTGATCATCTCGGTCTGGCGCTGCACCACCGTCTGCAGGCCCTGGTAGGACTTCTCGTTGGCCTGCATCAGCGCCTGCAGGTCCTTGCGCCCGCTGTCGAGCATCTTGCCGGCGCCGTCGGTGAGGTTGAGGTTCTGCAGGCGCTCGGTCATTCCTTTCAGCGGGTTGAACATCGCGTCGGCGCTGGCGCCCTTGCTGCTGCTGGCGGTGGTCTTCGGGGCGGCTTTCTTGGCAGTGGCCATGGTGCGGTGTCTCCTGGAGGTTGAAGGTAGCGACGAAAAGTCCGTCGCCACGATACGCCGCACCGACGAAATCCCGCGCGGGATTTCCCTCGGATTCAGCTCACATCGGCGGCGTGAAGCCGTTGCGGCCCGCCAGCACGCGCAGAGCGGTCGGTGTGCCGTTGCGCTCTTGCGCGTTGACCAGCACCTTGGCGCCGGGCACGAGCAGCGCATCGGTGCCCGGACGGAACGTGACCACCGGCGTGCCGCGCGGCACAAAGAGCGTCTTCTCGCCGCCCTTGTAGCTCAGTCGCATTTGCTGGCCGCCGCGCCCGTCGGACGTGGCAGCGGCGAGGTCGGCCACGGTCGCATTGGTCATGGTGCTCTGTGGCTGCAGGTCCCACGGAAAATGGCCTTCGCCGGTGCCGCGCGCGGCTTCGGGGAACACCAGCACCTCGAGCGCCTTCTGTGAGCCGTCGGCCTGCGGCATCGCGGCCGTGCCAATGAAGCTGCCCTGCTTGATGTCGGCGAGCTTGATCGCAAACACCTCGGAGACCGGCATGTCCGGAACGCGTGCCAGCGAGACCACTTCGCCGCCTCGGTCCTTGACGATGACCTGCCGCGCGTCGGCGAACACCACGGTGCCGCGGATCCTCACCATGGGCGACGGCGCCGCGTTTTGTGCCAGGGCAAGGAGAGGCAACGTGGTGGCGCTGGCGAGGGTGGCGGCAAGGAATGTTGCGCGCAGCAATTTCGTAGGTTGGTTCATGGGGTCAATCTACGCCTTTGGCGCGCATCCGGGGTGTCAGCTAAAATCGCCGGTCCGAGGAGCGTTGCAGCGCCGACATAGGCGTGAGGCTCGGACACCTTCGCAACCACGCTCATCCGCTGTTCCCGCGGTGAGTCGATTGATTTCCGGACGACTTTCCCTGACAGCGGCACCTTTCAAACTCGTTTTGTTGGAGTTCCTCATGAGCGCTGTTCTCAAGCCCACCCCCATCGTTTCCCCCGATCAGGCGATCGCCGACCTGTCCCTCGCCGCCTGGGGCCGCAAGGAAATCCGCATCGCGGAAACCGAAATGCCCGGCCTGATGGCCATTCGCCAGGAATTCGCCAAGGCGCAGTCGCTCAAGGGCGCGCGCATCACGGGTTCGCTGCACATGACCATCCAGACCGCGGTGCTCATCGAGACGCTGCAGGCGCTGGGCGCCGACGTGCGCTGGGCCTCGTGCAACATCTTCTCGACGCAGGACCACGCCGCCGCGGCCATCGCCGCCGCCGGCACGCCGGTGTTCGCCATCAAGGGCGAAACGCTGACCGACTACTGGGACTACACCCATGCCATCTTCGACTTTGGCCCCAAGGGTTCGAAGGGCGAAGGCCCGAACATGATCCTGGACGACGGCGGCGATGCCACGTTGCTGATGCATCTGGGCAAGAAGGCTGAAAAAGACCCGAGCGCGCTGGCCAACCCGACCAGCGACGAAGAACGCATCCTGTACGCAGCGATCAAGGCCAAGCTGGCCGTCGACAACACCTGGTACAGCCGCAAGTCGGCCGAGATCATCGGTGTGACCGAAGAGACGACCACCGGCGTGCTGCGCCTGAACGAGATGTCGGCCAAGGGCACGCTGATGTTCCGCGCCATCAACGTGAACGATTCGGTCACCAAGAGCAAGTTCGACAACCTGTACGGTTGCCGCGAATCGCTGGTCGATGCGATCAAGCGTGCGACCGACGTGATGATCGCCGGCAAGGTGGCGGTCGTGGCCGGCTACGGTGACGTGGGCAAGGGCTCGGCCCAGGCGCTGCGCGCGCTGTCGGCACAGGTGTGGGTGACCGAGGTCGACCCGATCAATGCACTGCAGGCCGCGATGGAAGGCTACAAGGTCGTGACGATGGAGTACGCCGCCGACAAGGCCGACATCTTCGTGTCGGCCACCGGCAACCTGTCGGTCATCACGCACGACCACATGGCCGCCATGAAGGACCAGGCGATCGTTTGCAACATCGGTCACTTCGACAACGAGATCGACGTCGCGTCGATCGAGAAGTACGAGTGGGAAGAGATCAAGCCGCAGGTCGATCACATCACGTTCCCCGACGGCAAGAAGATCATCCTGCTGGCCAAGGGCCGCCTGGTGAACCTGGGCTGCGGCACCGGCCACCCGAGTTTTGTGATGTCGTCGTCGTTCGCGAACCAGACCATCGCGCAGATCGAGCTCTTCACCAAGCCGGACGCCTACGAGTCGGGCAAGGTGTATGTGTTGCCCAAGCACCTCGACGAGAAGGTGGCCCGCCTGCACCTGAAGAAGGTCGGCGCGATGCTGACCGAACTGTCGGACGCACAGGCCGCCTACATCGGCGTGCCTAAGCAAGGCCCGTACAAGGCCGACACCTACCGCTACTGATCGAAGCGAAGTGAAAAACCTTCGTGCTTCGCACTCCGGTGCGAGCTTGCTTGGGACGGCCCGGCGCCGCGCTCATGCGCGCTGATCAATTGTTGGTGGAGCGCGGCCTGGCCGCATCGCGTTCGCAGGCGGTCCGGCTCATCGCCGGGGGGTTGCGTTGGCGCGATGCGGGCACGGCCGACGCATGGCGAAGCGTGGTCAAGAACCGCGATGACCTGCCCGAAACCGCAGAGCTGGAACTGCTCGATGCGGGCGAATCGCGCTATGTGTCGCGCGGTGGGCTGAAGCTCGAAGGCGCGTTGAAGCGCGCGGGCATCGACCCGACCGGCAAGCAATGCCTGGACATCGGCCAGTCGACTGGCGGCTTCACCGATTGCCTGCTGCAGCATGGCGCTGCGCATGTGGTCGGGGTCGATGTCGGGCATGGCCAGCTGCACCAGCGGCTGCGAGACGACGAGCGCGTCAGCGCGATCGAAAAGGTCAATGCACGCGCGTTGACCGCGGTGGATCTGCTCGCCGCCAGCGTCGACGAGGCGGACGATCCGGCGACGCTGGATCTGGATTTCGAGCCGCGCTTCGACCTGATCGTCGGCGACCTGTCGTTCATCTCACAGACGCTGGTGCTGCCCGCGGTCGTGCCGTTTTTGTCGGCCGGCGGCGATTTGCTCATGCTGGTCAAGCCACAGTTCGAACTGCAGCCGGGCCAGGTCGGCAAAGGCGGTATCGTGCGCGACGAGGCGATGTACGCCATCGTCGAAACGCGTTTGCGCGAGGCCTGCGCTGCGTTGCAACTTCGCGTGGTGCGATGGTTCGACAGCCCGATCGAAGGGGGCGACGGCAACCACGAGTTTTTCATTCATGCCGTTCGCCAGGACGGTGCCCCCGGGAGCCAGTGATGGGTCTGCCGCTCAGCTTTGAATTTTTTCCGACCAAGACGCCTGAAGGCGCGGTCAAGCTGCGCGCAGTGCGCCAGCAGCTCTATGTGCACAAGCCCGAGTTTTGCTCGGTCACCTACGGCGCCGGCGGCTCCACGCACGACGGCACGTTCAACGCGGTGCGCGAAATCCTCGAAGAGGAGGTCGACGCGGCCAGCCACTTTTCATGCATCGGCGCCACCAAGGCAACGGTGCGCACGCAGCTGGCCGAACTGAAGGCCATGGGCGTGAAGCGCATTGTCGCGCTTCGGGGCGACCTGCCGAGCGGCTACGGCATCGGCGGCGAGTTCCACTATGCAAGCGATCTCGTCCGGTTCATTCGCGACGAGACCGGACGCGATTTCCACATCGAGGTGGCCTGCTACCCCGAAGTGCACCCCCAGGCGAAGTCGCCGGAAGCCGACTTGCAGGCGTACGCCGCCAAGGTGCGCGCTGGCGCCGATTCGGCCATCACGCAGTATTTTTTCAGCGCTGAGGCGTACTTCCGCTTTGTCAACGAGAGCCGCAAGCTGGGGCTCGATGTGCCGGTGGTGCCGGGCGTCATGCCGATCATCAGCTCGACCCAGCTGATGCGCTTTTCTGACGCGTGCGGCGCAGAGATCCCGCGCTGGATCCGGTTGCGCCTGCAGTCTTATGGCGACGACATCGCCTCGATCAAGGCCTTCGGGCTTGATGTGGTGACCGACCTCTGCCAGCGTCTGCGCGCGGGTGGCGCCCCGGCCCTGCATTTCTACACGATGAACCAGGCGCAAGCGACGCTGGGGGTGCTGGAGCGCCTGGGGTGAAAGGGCTGCGCGCCGCGCTGGTGAGCGGGCTGTGCTGTGCGCTAGCAGCTTGCACCACGCCGCCCGCTCCTGTTGACGGCGCGGCGCCCGATGCCGCCGACAAGGTGTCGATCGCCCGACTGAGTCCGCTCGCACGCGGACTCGCGGTGCCGGCGGGGGCCGCACCGCGCTCCCTGGTGCCAGGCGTCAATTACGACCTCAGCGTGCCGGGCACTGGCAGCGACGACCTGCCCCCCGACGATGGCGTGCCCGGCGACGGTGCCTCGCGCGATGTGTTCGAGCGGGGCGGCGCTTCCTGGTACGGCATCCAGTTCCATCAGAAGAAGACGGCCAACGGCGAGCGTTTCGACATGGGCGCCTTCACCGCGGCCCACAAGACGCTGCCCTTCAACACGCGCGTCTGCGTGCGCAGCCTGGTCAACGGCAAGGAAGTGCTGGTGCGGATCAACGATCGCGGGCCTTATGCGCAGGGGCGCGTCATCGACCTGAGCCGCGCTGCGGCCGACCAGATCGGCCTGATCGCGATGGGCATCAAGCAGGTGGCGTTGTCGGTGATCGACCGCAAGGACCAGCGTTGCGGCGGGGCGGTGGCGAATCTGGACGCCGCGCCGATGGCAGCAGAGCCGGCTTCTGCGCCGAAGCGGAGCGCGCGTCAGGCCGCGCCGAAGCGCCGTCGCTGAACGTCAGCCGCCCGCGTCCAGTGAAAAGCTGGCGTTGCGGTCCTGAGCCAGGCGTTCTACCAACTGGGGCAGCGCCTCCGCCAGCTTCGCCTTCAGCGTGTGCGGCGGGTTGATCAGGAACATGCCGCTCGCCGGCAATCCCGGCCGCTTCACTTCTCCGGTCGGTTCGGTGATGACCTTGCTCGACTTGACGGTGAGTGTGGCGTGCAGCCACGACTTGCCGGCCTTGGTCGCCATCGTTTTCAGGCGGCGCGGCAAGTCGTGCGCCTCGGGCCGCGGAATGATGGGGTACCAGACCGCGTAGGTGCCGGTGGCGAAGCGTTTGAGGGCCTCGCCCGCGAAGTCGAGCACGCGCCCGTAGTCGCTCTTGATTTCGTAGCTCGGGTCCATCAGGACCAGCGCACGGCGCGACGGCGGCGGTAGGAACTTGGTGGCGCTCAAAAAACCGTCTTCGCGCAGCACCGCGATCTGCCGGCCGGCATCGAGCTGGGCGATGTTCGCGTCCAGCGTCTTGGCGTCGGTCGGATGGAGTTCGTAGAGCTTGAGCTTGTCGTGATCGCGCAGCAGGTGCTGGACGATGAAGGGCGAGCCCGGATAAATCTTGGCGCCGCCACGCGGATTGAAATCGCGGATCACCGCAAGGTACCGCTCGATGGCGTCGGCCAGCGGGACGTCGGTCTTCGCCTTGGCAAAAAACCGCAACACGCCGTTGGCGGCCTCGCCGCTGGTGTCGGCGTAATCGCCGTCCAGCCGGTACAGGCCGGCGCCAGCGTGCGTGTCGACGACGGTGAGCGCGGCGTCTTTTTCGAGCAAATACTCGAGGGTGGCAATCAGCACCGTGTGCTTGAGCACGTCGGCGTGGTTGCCGGCGTGGAAGGCGTGGCGGTAACTGAACATAGGGTCGATGGTACCCGCTGGCGCCGTTTCTTTATATAATCGAAGGCTTCGCAGCGCTTTAGTGGCCCCGCGGCGAGGCACGACAACCGTTTCGGCGGGCGTCAGATCCCACCTAAGAGATTCCCATCAGAGGAACGCCGACCGTGTAAAAGGGCCCAGCAAACCCCTCTTTTCAAAGAGAAACTCATGACCAAAACGTTCAGCGCCAAACCCGCTGACGTGACGCACGAGTGGTTTGTGATTGACGCGACCGACAAGGTCCTCGGACGAGTAGCCAGCGAAGTTGCTCTCCGTTTGCGCGGCAAACACAAGGCCATTTACACGCCTCACGTCGATACTGGTGATTTCATCGTCATCATCAATGCAGCCCAGCTGCGCGTCACCGGCGCCAAGTCGATCGACAAGGTGTACTACCGTCACTCGGGCTACCCGGGCGGCATCAGTGCCACCAACTTCCGCGACATGCAAAACAAGTTTCCGGGCCGTGCCCTGGAAAAGGCCGTCAAGGGCATGCTGCCCAAGGGTCCGCTTGGCTACGCGATGATCAAGAAGCTCAAGGTCTACGGCGGCGCGGAACATCCGCACACCGCCCAACAGCCGAAGGTGCTGGAGATCGCAGGCTTGTCCACCAACGCTCAACGTGAGGCCGCCAAATCATGATCGGTGAATGGAACAACGGCACCGGCCGTCGCAAATCGAGCGTCGCCCGCGTGTTCATGAAAAAAGGCACCGGCAAGATCACGATCAATGGCAAGGACATCCAGGCCTATTTCGGCCGCGAAACGTCCATCATGATCGCCAAGCAACCGCTGTTCTTGACGAACAACGTCGAAGCGTTCGACATCATGATCAACGTCGCCGGCGGCGGTGAATCCGGCCAGGCAGGCGCTGCCCGCCACGGCATCACCCGTGCGCTGATCGACTACGACGCAACGCTCAAGCCGGTGTTGAGCCAGGCTGGCTTCGTGACGCGCGATGCGCGTGAAGTCGAGCGCAAGAAGGTCGGCCTGCACTCCGCACGCCGCCGCAAGCAGTTCTCCAAGCGTTAATCCGCTTTTGGGCTTACTGCCTGCATTGCCAAAAAGCCGCCTTCGGGCGGTTTTTTGTTGGGTGCAGTAGCATTCCCCATTGGCCGCACCACGGCCCACCCCACAGGAGTCCTCTCAATGAGTGCCGTAGCCGAAAATATCCAGACCCCGACGCCCGCGCCGCAAATGCCCGAGCCGATTCTTTTTACCGACAGCGCCGCACTGAAGGTGGCCGATCTGATTGCCGAAGAAGGCAACCCCGAACTCAAGCTGCGCGTGTTCGTGCAAGGCGGCGGCTGCTCCGGGTTTTCGTATGGTTTTACCTTCGACGAGATCACCAACGAGGACGACACCACGATGACCAAGAACGGTGTCTCGCTGCTGATCGATGCAATGAGCTACCAGTACCTGGTGGGTGCCGAGATCGACTACAAGGAAGATCTGCAAGGCGCCCAGTTCGTCATCAAGAACCCGAACGCGACCAGCACCTGCGGCTGCGGTTCGAGCTTCTCGGCCTGATCAGTTGCTGCTGATCACGGTGTCCAGACAAGCCGCCTCCGGGCGGCTTTTTGCTGCCTGCCTTTCCCGTTTCTCATGACCGTGCCTGACGCTGTTCCTTCGCCCACGTACCGCAAGAGCCTGCTCTGGCTGGTCGCCGTCGGCTTTTTCATGCAGACGCTCGACGCGACGATCATCAACACGGCGCTGCCTGCCATGGCCGCGAGCCTGGGCGAGAGTCCGCTGCGCATGCAGTCGGTGATCGTTGCCTATGCGCTCACGATGGCGATGCTGATTCCGGCTTCGGGCTGGATCACCGACCGCTTCGGCACGCGACGGGTGTTCTTTTCGGCGATCGTGCTGTTCGTCGCCGGCTCACTGGCCTGCGCCGCGTCGCACGGCCTCGGTCAGCTGGTGGCTGCCCGCATCCTCCAGGGGGCTGGCGGAGCCCTGTTGCTGCCGGTCGGGCGCCTGGCCCTGTTGCGCACCGTGCCGCGCAGCGAGTTCGTGCAGGCGATGAGTTTCGTCGCGATTCCGGGGCTGATCGGGCCGTTGCTCGGCCCCACGCTGGGTGGCTGGCTGGTCCAGTACGCGTCATGGCACTGGATCTTTCTCATCAACGTGCCGGTCGGCATCTGCGGCTGCCTGGCCACGCTGAGGTTCATGCCGGACCTGCGGGCGGCCGTGTTGAAGCGCTTCGACGGCACGGGCTACGCGCTGCTCGCCTTCGGCATGGTCGCAGTGTCGCTCGCGCTCGACGGCGTCTCGGGACTCGGTCTGCGCCAGGTCGGCGTCCTGCTGCTCATGGTGTTCGGCTTCGCCAGCCTGGTCGCTTACTGGTTGCACGCGGCGCGTCGGCCCGAGCCGCTGTTTTCGCCCGAGATGCTGCGCATTCCGACTTACAGCGTGGGCCTGCTCGGCAATCTGTTCTCGCGCCTTGGCAGCGGGTGCATGCCGTTTCTGGTGCCGCTCCTGTTGCAGGTGTCGATGGGGTTCTCGCCGTTGCACGCCGGGCTCACGATGTTGCCCATCGCGCTGGCCGGCATGGCCATGAAGCGCGCCGCCGCACCGCTCATCACACGCTATGGCTACCGGCGCGTGCTGGTGATCAACACCATCCTGGTCGGCGCCTCGATGGCGACCTTCGCGCTGGCCGCGCCCGCCCAGTCGATGGTCTGGTTGGTGGTCCAGCTGCTGGCGTTCGGCGCCTTCAATTCGCTTCAGTTCACGGCCATGAACACGGTCACCTTGCGCGATCTCTCGCCCGACATGGCGAGCAGCGGCAACAGTCTTTTTTCGATGGTGCAGATGCTGGCCATGAGCCTGGCCGTCGCTGCCGCCAGCACGGTGCTTTCGGGCTTCACCGATCTCTTCGGCAAGGCGACGCCGCTCGACACGCTGCATGCCTTCCAGGCCACGTTTGCCGGCATGGGGCTGGTGACGGTGGCGTCGGCCTTGATCTTCTGGCACCTGCCGCCGGAAGCGCGTGCGGTGCAGCCGGAGCAGCCCGAGGTGTCCGGGCAGGGCTGACCTCGCAACCTGGTCGGGCTCATGCCGGGTAGATCGCCCCCAGCACGCGGCCGCCGCGGGCGCCTGTCACGCTGGCCAGGTTGCCGTGCTCCCGGCGGATGGTGGCACGGGCCAGCCAGGCGAAGGCCGCCGCCTCGACCTGCTGGGGCGGCAGGCCGCGCTCGCCCGACGACACGACCTCAACGTCCGGCAGCAGGGCGCGAAGGCGCCCCATCAGGTGCTCGTTGAGTGCGCCCCCGCCGCAAACGATCAGCGTCTTGCTGTCGCTTCCATGGCGCGTGACGCCCGCCGCGCACGTGACCGCGGTCAGTTCGGCCAGCGTCGCTTGAACGTCGGCTGTGCCGGCATGCGCGTGTTCCTGCAGGTGCGCCATCAGCCAGGGCGGGTTGAAAAGATCGCGTCCGGTGCTCTTGGGCGGCGGCCTGGCGAAGTATGGGTCGGCGCACAGGCGCGCCAGCAACCCGGGCAGCACGCACCCGCCTGCAGCCCATGCGCCGCCGGCGTCGTAGGACTGGCCAAGATGACTCTGGGTCCAGTGGTCCATCAGCGCATTGCCGGGGCCGCAGTCGAATCCGAGGATGGTCTGGGCGTCATTGCGCGTTGCAGGGAGCAGGCTCAGGTTCGAGATGCCGCCAAGGTTCAGCACGGCAACCGCTTCGTCCGGATGCGCGAAGAGTGCGCGGTGGAACGCCGGCACCAGCGGTGCGCCCTGACCTCCGGCGGCCACATCGCGCGTGCGGAACTCCGCGACCACGTCGATGCCGGTCAGTTCGGCGAGCAGTGCGGGGTTGTTGATCTGCAGCGTGTAGCCGGTGTCGTCGAACTCGCCGGGGCGATGCCGCACTGTTTGACCGTGAGCCCCGACAGCGATGATGTCCCGGGGCGAAGCGCCGGCTTTCGCGAGCAGTTCGCGCGTGACTTCCGCGTAGACGCGTGCGAGCGCGCTGCCGGCCAGTGCCGCGCGGTGCAGCTCGTCGACGCCGCCCGGGTTGTTCAGAGACAGAAGTTCGGTGCGAAGCGCCATCGAGAAAGGCGCCACCGCGTGACCGTGCACCTGGATGCCGCCGTCCGAGAAGTCTGCGAGGACACCGTCGACGCCGTCGAGCGACGTGCCCGACATCAGACCAATGTAGCGTTCCGTCATGAGCGGAACCGGGTCTGGGTCAGTCGGCGCTCGCCTGGACAACGGAGAACGCCGCTGCCAGTTCGGTGCGGGTGGCGAGTGCCAACTTTTCGAAGGTCGGACGCGACGCGGCGGTAATCGGTGTTCCGCCGTCTTGCTGCGCAATGGTCGACGGATCGGTGTACTCGCCGTTGACGCGGAATTCGAAGTGCAGGTGCGGGCCGGTGGCCCAACCGGTCGCGCCGACGGCGCCGATGAACTGGCTCTGGCTCACGCTCTGGCCGACTTTCACGTCGACCCGGCTCAGGTGGGCGTACACCGTTTCCTGGTTGTTCCGGTGCTTGACGATGATGATGTTGCCGTAGCCGCTCTGCTGGCCCGCAAACTCCACCGTGCCGTCGCCGACGGCGCGCACTGCCGTGCCGGTCGGCGCAGCGAAGTCGACGCCGTTGTGCTGGCGCCAGCTGTTCAGGATGGGGTGCATGCGCATCGCGAAACCGCTGGAAATGCGTGAGAACTCGACGGGCGACGTGAGGAATGCGTGGCGAAGGCTATCTCCGTTCGGACGGTAATAACCGCCCTTTTTGCCCGGTTCCTGGAACCACAGCGCCTGATGGATCTTGCCGTTGCTCTCGAACTCGGCAGACAGCACGCGGCCGGTGCGCATCGACTGACCATCGGCTTCAAAAGTTTCGTAGACCACGGCGAAGCGATCGCCGCGGCGCAGTTGGCGGAAGTCGACGTCGCCGGAGAAGACGTCGGCCAGCTGGCTGGCCACGGCATCGGGAATGCCGGCGTCGTCGGTCGCTGCAAAGAGCGAACTGCGCACGACGCCGCTCGCCAGTCGGCTGCCTGTCGTTAGCGTTTCGGTTTCGCTGCGAAGCGCGAAACCAGTGGCCGTTTTTTCGACCACGACGCGCCTAAAGCCTCCATCGCCATCGGGAATCCAGCGGGCGCTGAGCTTTTGCAGGCGGTTTTCTTGGGACACCTCGGCCGTGACGGTGCGACCGACACGGTTGAACAGCGCTGCGCGGGCTTCGCCGTTGCCGCGAACGAAGGCGGCAGCGGCCGGGTCGGCAATGCCCAAACGCTGCAGCAGGGCCTCGGCCGTGTCGCTGGCGCGTGTGTTCTCGCTGCGGAAGAGCGTGAAGCTGTGGGCGTCGAGCGCATCGGTTTGTGCGGTGACCGGCAGCGGCTTGACCGCTTCGAGCACTTGTTTGACGGGCAGGTCGGCGGCGTCGGGGCCGAGCGACGCCACGGCGAACGCACCACCACCGGCACACATCAGCACCGCGCCGATCGCGGCGGTGATCTGCTTGGGGTAGGTCCGGAACGTGTGGGCCACCCGGGAAGCCAGCAGCTCCTCGGCAGCGAGAATCTTGTCAATCAATCGTCAAAATCCAGATCAGGTTCAGCGAGTCCGTGATGCAGAGGGCCTCGAGACGAAGGCGGCAACACGGTGCGGAAAGAAGCGCCGATTAGAATCCGGCGCTTGGAAAGTCGGGCTGAGTATAGCTTCGGCCCTACGAAAATCAGCCAAAAACACCAATGAATGCCGAGTTTGTTACATCCCCAGATCTGTCCGATGGTGTAGGACGCGCCCTCGAAATTTCCCTCCGCGGCGCTGATGAGCTGCTGCCGAAGGACGAATGGGTGAACAAGCTGGCGCGTTCGGAATCGACCGGCCAGCCGCTGCGCATCAAGCTCGGGCTCGATCCCACCGCACCGGACATCCACATCGGCCACACCGTCGTGTTGAACAAAATGCGTCAGCTGCAGGACTTGGGCCACACCGTCATTTTCCTGATCGGCGACTTCACGACGACCATCGGCGACCCCTCCGGCCGCAACTCGACGCGTCCGCCACTCACGCGCGAGCAAATCGAGGCGAACGCGCAGACTTATTACAAGCAGGCAAGCCTGGTGCTCGACCCGGCCAAAACGGAAATTCGATACAACTCCGAGTGGAGCGATCCGCTCGGCGCCCGCGGGATGATCCAGCTGGCCGCCAAGTACACAGTGGCACGAATGATGGAGCGCGACGACTTCACCAAGCGGTTCAAGGCGGGCCAGTCGATCTCGGTGCACGAATTCCTCTACCCGCTGATGCAGGGCTATGACTCCGTCGCGCTGAAGAGCGACCTGGAGCTCGGCGGCACCGACCAGAAGTTCAACCTGCTGGTCGGCCGCCATCTCCAGCAGGAGTACGGCCAGGAGCCACAGTGCATCCTCACGATGCCGTTGCTCGAAGGTCTCGACGGCGTCGAGAAGATGTCGAAAAGCAAGAACAACTACATCGGCATCAGCGAAGACCCCAACACGATGTTCGCCAAGGTGCTGTCAATTTCAGACACGCTGATGTGGAAGTGGTACACGCTGCTGAGCTTCCAGTCCCTCGCGCAGATCGCGGCGCTCAAGGCCGACATCGCCGCTGGCCGGAATCCGAAGGATGCGAAGGTCGCGCTGGCCAAGGAAATCACCGCCCGCTTCCACAGCGCGGCGGCGGCCGAGGCGGCCGAGCAGGATTTCATCAACCGCAGCAAGGGCGGCGTGCCGGACGAGATTCCGGACCGCAGCGTCGGCGGCGCGCCGCTCGGCATCGGGCAATTGCTCAAGCAAGCCGGACTGGCGGAGTCAAGCGGCGAGGGCAACCGGTTGATCGATGGCGGCGGGGTTCGCATTGATTCGGTGGTGGTCACCGACAAGGGCCTGAAGCTGGCGGCCGGGACCTACGTGGTTCAGGTCGGCAAGCGCAAGTTCGCGCGCGTGACGCTGTCTACCTGACTTCGACCGTCACGCGGCGATTGCGTGGTTCGTCGGTTTCGTCCGCCGTCGGCACCGCAGGGTCGCGTTCGCCGCGGCCCACGGCCTCGATGCGTGACGGCGGGAAGCGGCGCTCGATGAACATCTGGCGCACCTGCTGCGCGCGGCGGCTCGACAACGCATCGTTCTGCAAATCCGTACCGACCGTGTCGGTGTAGCCGGTGATCACAATGTCGCCGCCGCTGCGCGATTCCGCTGCAACCAGCGCTTCCGTCATCGTGCGCTGCGACTCGGTCGTCAGCATCACGCCGCCGCCGTCGAAATAGACGGTGTAGCGCTGTGCGCGCTGCGGCGCGAGATCGAACAGTGTCTTGTTGTCGGCACGGACCTGCGCCGGGTCGGCCTGGTCGACAACGGGTGCACCCGCCGCACCTGTCGGCACGGTCGCGCGTTGATAGGGTTTGTTCAAGAGCTCTTCACCGCCCCTGGAACTCACCACCACGGCCGAGGCACGGCCGTCTTCCTGTGGCAGCAGCACGACCCGCGTAGCGGGCGTCGAGCAGGCCGTCAGCAAGAGCGTCGCCACCACGATGGCCCAGGCGGGCAACCGGTGCCACAACCTCATTGAGCATCTGCCTGCACGATGAAGTCGGTTCCCCGGATGCCGATGGTGACGGTCTGGGTTTCGATGCGGACCGCATCCGGGTGGGTCTTGCCGATCAGGCCGGTGATCATGCGCAGCGTGCCGCGCAGCAATGCGATGACCATGCCGCCGTCCTGCGTGGTGGCGTCAAAGCTGAATTCCTTGAGGTCGAGCCGGGAGGACGGCCCCACGACCAGCGTCGTGCCGTCGCGCAGCACCACGCTCGCAGCGGAATCCTTGCCAGTCACGATGCGCTCGATCGGCGCCACCACGTCACCCGCCGACGCGGGGCGCATCGCCCCGTTCGCGCTCAGCAACTGCACATCGCCACGAACGTTCTTGACGAAGCCGGCGTGCTCGGAAAGCGACGGCGCGGCTGCAGCAGGTGCTGCGCTTTGTGCGGAAGCGAATGCTGCTGCGAGCATCAGCCCGCAAAGGCTTGTCCATGTTCTGAATCTCATTCTGGGCTCCTCTGATCTCATCGTTTCCGGTGCGGGGATGTTAAGTCACCCTGTACGAGCGTCATTCAAAAAAGGCTGGCCCGCCATAATTCGAGCTCTGTGCCACCTTCCGACGCAACCCTTGCATTTTGTGATCGCATGACACCCAAAAGGTTGCTCCAGTTATCGATTGCTGTTGCGCTCGTGACAATCGTCCTCAAGGGAATCGCGGGTTACGTGACAAATTCCATGGGTTTGATTTCAGACGCCATGGAATCGTTCGTGAACCTCGCGAGCGCCATGTTCGCGCTCGCGATGGTCACCATCGCTGCCCGCCCGGCCGACGAGAACCATCCCTATGGTCATCACAAGGCCGAGTACTTTTCTTCCGGCTTCGAAGGCATCCTGATTGTCGGCGCGGCGCTCGCCATCCTCTGGGTGTCGATCGTGCGACTGAGGTCGCCGCAGCCCATCGAGCAGATCGGCTGGGGCCTGTTGCTGTCCATCGTCAGCTCGGGCTTCAACGCGGCGCTGGCCTGGGTCCTGTTCCGTGCGGCCAAAGTGCATCGTTCCATCGCGCTGGAGGCCGATGGCCGCCATCTGGTGACCGATGTCTGGACGTCCGTTGCCGTCGTCGTGGGCATCGTGGCCGTGCATTTCACCGGCTGGCTCTGGCTCGACCCGGTGCTGGCGATCGGGGTGGCGCTCAACATCTTGCGGGAAGGCGCGCACCTCGTCTGGCGTTCGTCGCAAGGGCTGATGGACGCTGCCTTGCCGCCCGAGTCACGGGCCGCCGTTCAGGCCACGCTCGACCGTTTTGCTGCCCAGTCCCCCGACGGCGCACAGCTGCGGTTCGATGACCTCGTGACCCGCAGCGCCGGCCAGCGGTTGTTTGCCGACCTGCACATGCACGCGCCGGGCGACTGGACGCTGGAGCGCGCCGCCGGCCTGCGCGATGCGCTGGAGCAGGCGTTGATGGACGCCGTCCCCGGCCTGCGCGTGACGATCCAGCTGCTGCCGCTGGGAATGGAAGCGCGCGCCGTGCAACTCGCGCCCAACGCATGAAAGCGGTGCTGCAGCGCGTCGCCGAAGCACGCGTCGACATCGCGGGTGACACGGTGGGCGCGATCGGCGCCGGCCTGCTCGTGCTCCTGTGCGCGGAGCGAGGCGACAGCGATGCGCTGGCCGATCGATTGCTCACCAAGCTCCTGAAGCTGCGCATCTTCGCCGACGAGGCCGGGAAGATGAATCGCAGCGTGCAGGACATCGGCGGCGGCTTGTTGATCGTCAGCCAGTTCACGCTGGCCGCCGATGTGAGCGGCGGCAACCGGCCGAGCTTCACGGCCGCGGCCGCGCCGGACGAGGGCCGGCGCCTTTATGAATTGTTCGTCGCGAAAGCGCGCGCTGTGCATCCGGCGGTCGCCACCGGCGTGTTCGCGGCGGACATGCAGGTGCACCTGGTGAACGACGGGCCGGTCACCATCCCGCTGTCGTTTTCGTAGGCGCGCGGATCGGCGTTCACGGCACTCACGGCGCTCAGTACGGGTTGCGAATCCCCAGCCCGGCCAGAATCTCGATCTCGCGCGCTTCCATCTCTTCGGCGTCGGCCTCGCCGGTTTCATGGTCCCAGCCCTGGGCGTGCAGCGTGCCGTGCACGACCATGTGCGCGTAGTGCGCAACCAGCGTCTTGCGCTGTTCTTTCGCCTCGCGGGCGATGACCGGGGCACACAGCACCAGGTCGGCCATGACCAGCGGCGCCTGCGCGTAATCGAAAGTCAGTACGTTGGTCGCGTAATCCTTGCCGCGGAACTCGCGGTTCAGACGCTGGCCTTCGTCGGCGTCCACGATCCGCACGGTGATCTCGCCGTCGGCATCGAGCGCGTGGCGAATCCAGCGCGTCACGCCGTGGCGCGGCAACGCAGCGCGGTGGCGCTCGACGCCCTGGAAGCGCGCGAATTGCAGCGAGAGAGAGAGTTCTGCCAGTGCCATGTCAGCGTGCTGCGGCGCCGGTGGCGCGTCGCTTGCGTGGCCCGTCGTAAGCATCGACGATGCGCGCGACCAGCGGATGCCGCACCACGTCGGCACTCGTGAAATGCGTCGTCGCGATGCCCTTCACGCGGCGCAACACGCGCTCCGCATCGATCAGGCCGCTGAGCTGGCTTTTGGGCAGATCGATCTGGCTGACGTCGCCCGTGACCACCGCCTTGGCGCCGAAGCCGATGCGCGTGAGGAACATCTTCATCTGCGCGGGCGTGGTGTTCTGTGCTTCGTCGAGGATCACGAAGGCGTTGTTCAAGGTGCGGCCGCGCATGAAGGCCAGCGGCGCGATTTCCAGCGCGTTGCGCTCGAAGGCCTTCATGACCTTGTCGTAGCCCATCAGCTCGTAGAGCGCGTCGTACAGCGGGCGCAGGTAGGGGTCGACTTTTTCGGTCAGGTTGCCGGGCAGGAAACCGAGTCGCTCGCCTGCTTCGACCGCCGGCCGGGTCAGTACGATGCGCTGCACCGCGCTCCGTTCCAGTGCATCGACCGCGCAAGCCACCGCGAGGTAGGTCTTGCCCGTGCCGGCCGGCCCGATCCCGAAGGTGATGTCGTGGCTCGCGATGTTCTCGAGGTAGGTGGCTTGCGTCGGGGTGCGCGCGCGCAGGTCGGCGCGTCGGGTGACCAGCATCGGGCCGACTTCGCCTTCCTCGGTCATTCCGGAGTCGCTGGCCAGCGTGAGTTGCACGACGGCCGGATCGATGGCGCGCTCGGCGATTTCGTAGAGCGCCTGCAGCACCTCGATGGCCTGCTCGGCCTTCGCCTTCGGCCCTTCGACCTTGAATTGCTCGTGCCGGTGCGCGACCTTCACGTCCAGAGCCTCTTCGATGCGGCGCAGGTGCTCGTCGAGCGGGCCGCAAAGGTTGACGAGACGGGTGTTGTTGAGGGGTTTGAAAGTGTGGCGAATGATCAAAGGGATAATTCCGGCTCGAAAGACAAGGAACGAAGGCTCGAATGATAGGCAAGTTGACCGGCATCCTCGCCGAACGCAATCCGCCGCAAGTGGTGGTGGACTGCAACGGCGTCGGCTACGAAGTCGATGTGCCGATGAGCACGTTCTACAACCTCCCCCAGACGGGCGGGCGCGTGTCGCTGCTCACGCACTTCGTGGTGCGCGAGGATGCGCAAATCCTCTACGGTTTCGCGACGGCCGAAGAGCGCGCCGCGTTCCGGCAACTCATCAAGATATCGGGTGTCGGCCCGCGCATGGCGCTTGGCGTGTTGTCCGGGTTGAGCGTGGCGGAACTGGCCCAGGTCGTCACGCTCCAGGACGCGGGTCGGCTGGTGAAGATTCCCGGCATCGGCAAGAAGACGGCCGAGCGACTGCTGCTCGAACTCAAGGGCAAGCTCGGTGCCGACATCGCGCTGCAAGGGGGCGCCGCCCACGCCGCGAGCGACGCGCAGGGCGACATCCTCCAGGCGCTGGTCGCCCTCGGCTACAGCGACAAGGAAGCCGCCATCGCCTTGAAGGCGCTGCCGAAGGACGTCGAGGTCAGTGAAGGCATCAAGCTGGCGTTGCGCGCACTCGCGAAGTAGGGCGCCGCGCGATCGTTGCGTATTTCGAGGCGCATCGTCGAATCGACGAGCGCTTGTCGCTCGCGATCGATCGTGCCCATGCAGAGGTATTCGGCCGCGTCCTCGAAACCCTCCACCAGGCCCGTCCGGAGCGCGGGCATCAGGCTTCCCCAGTGAAGCGAGGCACCGGGCGCCAGGCCGACCTGCCGGAAGCTGGCGACGAGCCGCCGGTCCTCGGGTCGGGCGCGGGCATGGGCCAGCGCACGGCACAGGTTGCTGTAGAAAACCGGCGCGACACTTGAGGCGGATTCCCCTCTCTCCAGCAGATCGACAACGGCATCGCTGCCGTCGCCTTCCCAGAGGTCGACGGCCGGCGGGCGGCGCTGTTTCAGCGTGCCTTCCGGCGCGTCCAGAATGATTTCAGCGCGCAGCGCGTCGGCGCCCTCTCGGTCGTTGTCATTGCCATCGACGCGCACGACAAGCCAGACCATGTCGGTGCTCGCCCTGACAGCGGTTCGCCCGTCGAGCGTTTCGGGCACGTCGGCGCTCGGCCCCAGCAGGAGAACATCCGCCCCGCTGCAGACCAGGGCGTCGGGGCCGAATTCGGCAATTTTCTCGGTGTGGGCGTTGTAGAGCCTGGCGCACAGCCGATGCCCGGGATGCAGCCAGCCGGCCGGAAAATGGAGGTGGCGCGGGCCGTCGCCCAGATAGATCCAGGCGGTGGTGTAGAGGCCCCCGGCCCTTTCGCCGCCCCGATCGGTCGGCGGGTGGTCGCTGTGATGCAACGTGTCGACGGGTGCGCGGCCCGACGGAATCGCGTTGAAGCGCGACATCGTCTGCAGCCGGCACATGCGCATCAATTCGACCAGCGGATAGCCGTAAACGCAGGCGGCCTTGCCGACCGACCGTGCAAGCGACCGCTGCGTTTCTGCGGTGCCTCCTCCAAAAACTCCGGTCATCATTGGAAGCCTTTGTGTGTGACAGTGACTCAACGATAGGGGCATGCCGCAGGCACGTCTGTCTGACACTTGACAAACGAGCCGTCGACTACCGCATGTCTTGCGTGAGCAAAGCCAGCAGGAACATCGCGCATTGGCACGCCACGACGACGCCGTGACGCTGCATCAGCTGCCGCGTGCCGGCGACGCGCGCGTCGAGGTTGCGCGGCGCCTCGGCCGCGTCACGCACCGACAGGCGTTGCAATGCGCCGTCGAGTCGTTGCAGCGATTCGATGGCGCCCGAGGCGAGCGCCTCGAACAGGCCGACATCGAGCTTCAGGCGCAGCCACAGATAGCGCTCCAGCACGCCGATCAGCACGACCGCGCCGAAGCCCATGCATGCGACCAGCGAGAGCGAGCGCCCGGTCAACGCGAGCACGCCGAGCCCGATGCCGGTGAGCGCGAGGCCCAATGCGGCGACGGCGCCATGGCCGCGCAGCAGGCTGCCGGTGGCGGTGCAAAGGGCGCGGTCGTCGGGCGTCATGGCGTCTCTTTCTTCGATGTCGGTCGATGCCCCCGATTGTGCGAGCCCGCCGCTCGCGCGGATCGACCGGCATAAACTCCATCGGCACATGACCATCCAGACCGACGACTTCGCCTCGGCCCCGCAACGCGTGGTGTCGGCGGCGCCCGCTTCGCCCAATGAAGAGGCGATCGAGCGGGCGCTGCGCCCCAAGCTGCTCGACGAATACGTCGGCCAGGCCAAGGTGCGCGAGCAGCTCGAGATTTTCATCAGCGCGGCGAAAAAGCGCGACGAGGCGCTCGACCATGTGCTGCTGTTCGGCCCGCCCGGCCTGGGCAAGACCACGCTCAGCCACATCATCGCGGCCGAACTGGGCGTGAACCTGCGCCAGACCTCGGGCCCGGTGCTCGAAAAGCCGAAGGACCTCGCGGCGCTGTTGACCAATCTCGAGCGCAACGACGTGCTCTTCATCGATGAGATCCACCGCCTGTCGCCGGTGGTCGAGGAAATCCTCTACCCCGCGCTGGAGGACTACCAGATCGACATCATGATCGGCGAGGGGCCGGCGGCACGCAGCATCAAGCTCGACCTGCAGCCGTTCACGCTGGTCGGCGCGACCACGCGGGCCGGCATGCTCACCAACCCGCTGCGCGACCGCTTCGGCATCGTCGCGCGGCTGGAGTTCTACACGGCGGAAGAACTGGCGCGCATCGTGCGCCGCAGCGCGGGCCTGCTCAACGTGCCGATGGACGAGGCCGGCGGCTTCGAGATCGCACGGCGCTCGCGCGGCACCCCCCGCATCGCCAACCGGCTGCTGCGCCGCGTGCGCGACTACGCGCAGGTCAAGGGCAGCGGCCACATCGACGTGGACATCGCGCACAAGGCGCTGGCGATGCTCGACGTCGATCCGCACGGTCTCGACCTGATGGACCGCAAGCTGCTCGAAGCCGTGATCCACCGCTTCGACGGCGGACCGGTCGGACTGGACAACGTGGCGGCCAGCATCGGCGAGGAGCGCGACACCATCGAGGACGTGATCGAGCCCTACCTCATCCAGCAGGGCTACCTGCAACGCACCCCGCGCGGCCGCATTGCGACGCTGGCCGCCTATCGCCACCTCGGCGTCGCGCCGCCCACGCGGGACGGCGACATGTTCGGAGCCTGAGATGCACACGCACGACCTCGCCGAGTGGCGTCACGATCACCAGTTCGGCGACGTCAACCCGACCGCCGAGCGCAACACCCGCCTGGTGATGTGGATCACCGCGGTCGCCATGGTGGTCGAGATCGGCGCGGGCGGGTGGTTCAACTCGATGGCGCTGCTGGCCGACGGCTGGCACATGAGTTCGCACGCTGTCGCGATCGGGCTGAGTGCCTTTGCGTATGCCGCGGCGCGCCGTTACGCACACGACTCGCGATTCGCGTTCGGCACCTGGAAGATCGAAGTGCTCGGCGGTTTCGCGAGTGCGCTCTTCCTTCTCGGCGTGGCGGCGTTCATGGTGGTCGGCTCGCTCGAGCGCCTCTGGATGCCGGAGCCGATCCACTACCGCCAAGCGATCGTGGTCGGCGTGCTGGGGCTCATCGTCAATCTCGTCTGCGCGCGCCTGCTTGGCGGTGCGCAGCACGGACACGCCCATGGCCACGGAGACCATCACCACGCGCACGGCGAGGACCTGAACCTCCAGTCGGCCTACGTGCATGTGCTGGCCGATGCAGCCACTTCGGTGCTGGCGATCGTGGCGCTGGTCGGCGGCTGGCTCTATGGCTGGGCCTGGCTCGATCCGGCGATGGGCATCGTCGGCGCGGTGCTCGTGGCGGTCTGGGCCCGGGGCTTGCTGTTGCAGACCGGCAAGGTGTTGCTCGACCGGGAAATGGACCATCCGGTCACCGACGAAATCCGTGAAGGCATCGAAGCGACGCTGGCCGATTCCGAAACACGGGTGGCAGACCTGCACGTGTGGCGGGTCGGCAGCGGTGCGTACGCTTGCGCGGTGACCGTCGTCACACACTCGCCGACGCTCGACGCCGATGCGGTGCGCGCGTGCTTCTCGATGCACGAGGAAATCCGCCACTCGACGATCGAGGTCCAGCGCTGCACCGCGGGCTGAGCGTCATGCGGGTGTCACGGCGCTGCCATCGTGCCGTCACGCCGCACGCTGAACCTCGGGGTCCATGCAACGCGACGATGCTTTCCTCCGCGCATGGCGCGACACCGCCCTCCCTGAATCAGACGAGGCGACGCGGCCGCGGCAGCGTTACCGAACGCTGTGGATCTCCGACTTGCACCTCGGCACGCCCGGTTGCCAGGCGCGCGCGCTGCTCGACTTCCTGAAGCACACCGAGTGCGAGACGCTGTTTCTGGTCGGCGACATCATCGACGGCTGGCAGCTCAAGCGGCACTGGTACTGGCCGCAAACGCACAACGACGTGGTGCAGAAACTGCTGCGCAAGGCGCGCAACGGCACGCGCGTGATCTTCATTCCCGGCAACCATGACGAGTTCGCGCGCAAGTACCTGAACCACAACTTCGGCGGCATCGAGGTGGCCGAGGAATGGATTCACGAAACCGCCGACGGCCGCAAGCTCTGGATCATTCACGGCGACCTGTTCGACGGCGTCATCCAATGCGCCAAGTGGCTGGCCCACGTCGGTGATTCGCTCTACGAATTCACGCTCAAGCTCAACCGGCATCTTAACTCGATGCGTGCGCGCATGGGCTTGCCGTACTGGTCGCTGTCCAAGTACCTGAAGCAGAAGGTGAAGCGGGCGGTGAGCTACGTGGGCGACTTCGAGGTCGCCGTGGCGCGCGAAGCCCGCAAGCGCGGCGTGCAGGGCGTGGTGTGCGGCCACATCCACCATGCCGAGATGCGCGACATTGACGGCATCCTGTACTGCAACGACGGCGACTGGGTCGAGAGCCTGACGGCGCTCGCCGAGCATTCGGACGGCACGCTGCAGGTGCTGCACTGGGCGGAACATCTGCCGAGAACGGCGTCGGGGCATCCGGTGCCGACCGGCGCGGCTGTGGCATCGACCAGGGCTTAGGACAACGGCCTGAGGGCCTGCGCGAGCAGGCAAGGGCTTGAGGGTCGCGCTGAGCTGATCGACTCAGTCGCGCAAGATCTGGAACGAGGTGTCGCCGGTGCGCTCGCGTTCCTCATGCCGCGCGATCCAGTCGCGGCACCGCTCCGACAAGATGCGCTCCGCCGCCGCGTGGTTCGGCGATGCTTGGGCCATCGCGATGCGCGCCACCCAGTCGCCCTGGCGAAACAGGTCGGCATGGTATCGGGTGCCGCCCAGGCCGGTGAATGCGACATTCACTTGCATGCCCCAAACGCCTGCTTCCACACCGGGCATCGTGGGAGCGTTCATGGCGCAGCATGCGCGGGAAGCGGCACCCGCGGCTGGCGCGCCCGGACTGCCGTGCGCGCAATCACCGGCAGCCACAGGGTGCGGCACTGGCCGAGCAACAGCACGCCGATGCAGCCCAGCAAGGCGAGCGCGGTGCAGACGATCTGGACAAGTGGATTCATCGTGAGCCACAGGTTCGAGCCGTCGGGGCACTCCGCGCGTGCGTCGACATCGCTTGCCGCGGTAGGCGTCGAGCCTGAGCGACGCACCTTTCGCCATTTCGTCGAATGATCCGAACTGCCGACGGGGTCGAGCGTGATTTCCATCACACGGTTTCACGCGGTTCGGAGGCACACTGGGGAGATGTTCAGAGCCCTCTTCCTTTTGATGATCGTCCTCTTGCCGGCTGCACTCGTTTACATCGCGGGGCCGTGGGCACTCGCGGTCGTGGCGGTGCTGACCATCGGCGTCTTCCTGCTGTCGACCCGGCAAGGCGAGGGCGCCGAGGTGAATCAGGGGGGACGGCTCACCGGCTACGGGAACACGGGCTTCGGCACCACCGGTTTCGGCACCACCGGATTCGACAAACCCTAGCGCGGTGGCCGCGCGGTCTTCGCGGTACCGGAAATGCAAAATGCCTTGCAAGTCGTTGACTTGCAAGGCATTTTCCGTTTGGTGGCTCTTCACGGATTCGAACCGCGGACCTGTGGATTATGATTCCATCGCTCTAACCGACTGAGCTAAAGAGCCGAGCCAAAGATTATAGCCTCCACTTCGGCCAACAATCAATCGACCCCTCAAGCCGCCGCCGCTCGTACAAGCACAGGTGAAAATCATCCGATGCTCGCGCCGACCGCCGCCCCCCCCGACCGAAGCGTCGATCCCGAACCCGTCGGAGACGACCAGTTGATGCTCGCCTATGCGGGCGGCGATGCGGCCGCCTTCGACGTTCTCTACGGGCGCCACGAAACGGCGCTCTACCGTTTCGTGAAGCGGCTGCTCGGCCTGCGGCTGGCGGCCGAGGCCGACGAGGTTTTCCAGGACACCTGGCTGCGCATCGTCGCCGCACGCGCCAGCTTCTCGCCGCAGGGGGCCGCATGGCGCACCTGGGCTTTCACGATTGCGCACAACCTCGCCATGGACCGGCTTCGGGTCAGCGGCCGCGAGGTTCAGTTCTATGCCCACGACGAGGACGGCGACGGCATGGACGCGGCGCACCTGTTCAGCCGCGGGCTCTTGCGTGAAGGCGCGTCGCTCGGGGACGCCTCGCATCCGTCGGCCGAAGAAGAAGCGTTCTGGCGCGCCGCCGGCCGCCGCCTGCTCGCGTGCCTGGACGAATTGCCCGACGACCAGCGCGCGGTATTTCTCATGCACAACGAGGACGGCTTCACCGTCGAAGCCCTGGCCGATGCGCTCGACACCAACTTCGAGACCGTCCGCAGCCGGTTGCGCTACGGCCTGAAAAAACTGCGCGTCTGCATGGACCGCTATCTGTCGGTGCTGAGGGGGCGCGCATGAGCGACCCGACCGAAGACAAGCTCACGCCCGAGGAAACATTCAGCGGCGCCGCGCTGCGCCGGGCGCTCGAGCACGCGCCCGATCACGCGGTCGCGCCCGACTGGCGCATCCGCAAGGCCATCCAGCAAAAGGCGCGAGAAGCGGTCGACATGGCGTCGTCGGTCGAAGCCGAGTTGGGCGTGCCCTGGTGGAAGCGGCTCTGGACCGCCATGGGCTCGCGCGACGGCGGCGGCATGCCCTGGAGCGCCGCCTTCGCCACGGTGGTCGTGGCCGTGCTGGTGACTGTGTTGTGGGAGCGCGAACCCATGCCGGGCGCGCGGCTCGACAGCGAAGTCATTCCTGCTGCGCCCGAGGCACCCGCAGCTCCCGCCGACGCCCCACCTCCCGCGGCCGCGCAAGTCACGCCGGCTGTGCCTGCGCCGGCGGCGCCGCCAGCGGAGGCGGAAGCGGCTGCCACGCCCGCGGCGAAATCGGCGGAGCCGCCAGCGCCAGTGGCGCCCAGCGCCGAAAGCACCGTCGCCCAGGCCGAACGCGAAAAGAAGCTGGGCGCCGCGGACGAGGTGCCCCCGTCGACGCCCAAGGCGGTGGCAGAGGCGGTTGCGCCATCCCCACCGCCACCCGTCGCCGCGCCGGCACCGGCACCGCTCGCGCCACCGACGGCGGGCGCGCAAGGCTTGCTGCCAGACCGCGCGCGCGAACAGGCTTCGGTGCTGCCGGGTGCCCTCGCCGACAACCGCGCCGCACCGGTGCCGCCGGCAGCAGCGCGTACGCCTTCCGCGTCGAGCGAGCGGACCGATGCCATGGACCCGCCGACCTTCGCCGCGCTGTCGCAGTGGACCCGGCTGACGATTGCGCAGAGCGGCGGCGAATCGCGCAGCGTGTCGCGTGCCGAGGCCCGTGAACTGTTGCCCTTGCTGGGCTCCGCAGCGATCTCCGCCGTCGAGGCCCGGCGACTGTCAGGCCGGGCCGAATGGCGCCTGACACTGGAGCGCAACGGCAAGGTGCTGGCGGTGTTCGAGATCGCGTCCGACCAGGTTCGCTGGCGCGAAGGCAACACGCCTTCGGCCACGGGCCGGCCCTCGGCCGGTGCGCTTGAGGCGCTGCGACATGCGCTGGAAGCGTTGATGGCGCCGCCGCCGGAGGTGGCGCCACTTCCGTTGCCATTGACAGTGCCGTCGCCGGTGCCGCCGGCGACCGGGTTGCCATCGGAAAGCGCCCCGCCACCCGAGACCGTGCCGACGCCTTCACCCGAACCAACGACCGAACCGCCGCGCTGACGACCCGGCGCGACGTGCCTCAGGCGTGCTTGAAGTCGGCTTTGCGCTTGGCGACGAAGGCGTCCATGCCTTCCTTCTGGTCGGCGGTCGCGAACAGCGCATGGAACAACCGGCGCTCGAACATCACGCCGTCGGAGAGGCCGCTTTCGAAAGCGCGGTTCACCGATTCCTTGGCCGCCATCACCGCGATCTGCGAGAAGTCGGCAATCACCAGCGCGGCGCCGAGCGCCTCGTCGGCCAGCTTCTCGAATGGCACGACGCGGCTCACGAGTCCGGCGCGCTCGGCTTCGGTCGCGTCCATCATGCGGCCCGTCAGCGCCATGTCCATGGCCTTGCTCTTGCCCACCGCGCGCGGCAGGCGCTGCGTGCCACCCGCACCCGGGATCACGCCCAGCTTGATTTCGGGTTGCCCGAACTTCGCGTTGTCGGCGGCGATGATGAAGTCGCACATCATCGCCAGCTCGCAGCCGCCACCGAGCGCAAAGCCGGCCACCGCGGCGATCACGGGCTTGCGGATGGTGCGAATGATTTCCCAGTTGCGCGTGATGTAGTCGCCCTTGTACGCATCGACGAAGCTGTACTTCGCCATCGCCGCGATATCGGCGCCGGCAGCGAACGCGCGTTCGCTGCCGGTGATGATGGTGCAGCCGATGGCCTCGTCAGCGTCGAACGCCTTGAGCGCCGCGCCCAGTTCGGTCATGAGCGCGTCGTTCAGCGCGTTGAGCGCCTTCGGACGATTCAGCGTGATGACGCCGACCTTGCCGCCCTCGATGCGGACTTCGATGTTTTCGTAGTTCATGTGTGTCTCCTGGAAAGAAAAACCGTCGTGTTCAAGCCAGCCAGCGCGCGACCTTCGCCGCATCGTGCGCGAACAACCGCCACGTGGTCACGCCCGTGGGCAGCGTCAGCGGCAGGCGCAGCAGTCGCCGGTCGCGTGCGACGATGGCCGTCATCTTTTTCTGGGCGCCGAGGTAGAGCGCGAGGTCGTCGAGTTTCGTGAGGCGCCAGGCCTGCACCAGCTGGCCCTTGCGCACCGGCAGCTCGATGCCGATCCATTCGTCGTTGGCCGAGAAACCCGCGCGTTCGGCCGCTCCGCCGCGCAACACGACCTTCACCTGCACGCTGCCACTGGATTCGGCCACGCGCAGGCCGAGTTCCTGCGCACGCTGCGCCGGGTCGTCGAGCGCGGCAACGCCATGCGCGCGCAGCAGGTCCGACAGCGGCAGTTCTTGCGTCGAGTGGACCCAGTTCGCGATTTCCTGCGCATAGGAACGCCCGCCGATGGTCTCGAGCGCAGCCGCCACGTCGGCTTCGTCGATCGGGCCGCCGTTGCTGCGCGTCCACAGCAGGCGCATCACGTCGTCGAGCGTGCCGTGGCCCTCCTGGCGCAAGGTCAGGTCGAAGCACATCGCGACCAGCGCCCCCTTGGTGTAGTAGCTGACAGTGCCGTTCGGCGTCTGTTCGTCCTGCCGGTAGTACTTGACCCAGGCATCGAAGCTGGCGTCGGCCACTGACTGAACGAGGCGGCCTGGCGTCTGCATCACCTGGTTGATCGTCTTGTTGACCAGGCGCAGATAGGTCGCATCGTCGATGCGTCCGGCGCGTCGTAGCAGCAGGTCGTCGTAGTAGCTCGTGAAGCCTTCGAAGAGCCACAGCAGCTGCGTGTAGTTTTCCTGGCCGTAGTCGTAGCGCGCGAACGCGCCGGGCCGCAGCCGCTTGACGTTCCAGGTGTGGAAATATTCGTGGCTGATGAGGCCCATGAGCGTGGTGTAGCCCTCCGGCTGCTTCTTCACGCCGATCTGGGGCAAGTCGCGTCGCGTGCAGATGAGCGCCGTCGAGTGCCGGTGTTCGAGGCCCCCGTAGCCGTCGTCGACGGCGTTCAGCATGAAGACATAGCGGTCGAACGGCAGCTTGGGCCCGCCGCGCTTGCCGACCTTGTCGCCGTGCCAGAAACGCATTTCGGCTTCGCAGATGGCCTTGGTGTCGGCGATCAGCCGATCGCCGTCGAACGATGCGGCCGCACCGGCCACCACGAAGCGGTGCGGGATACCGCAGGCTTCGAATTCGGCGCTCCAGAAAGAACCCATCTCGACCGGCGAATCAGCGAGTTCGTCGTAGTCGGCGGCACGGTAGCTTCCGAAGCCCTGCCTGTCGATCTTAGAACCCACGAGGGCGGTCGCGCAGGACCAGCGGGCGCTGCCGGCGACCGGGGCGGGCGCCACGATGTCGATCGTGTGTGGCGTGTCGGTTTGTCCCTCGACACGCAGGCACAGGCTGGTGCCGTTGAAAAAACCGCGATCGGCATTGAGCCAGGCCGTGCGCACCGAGTTGTCGTAAGCGCAAACCTCGTAGCGCAACATCAGCGGTTGGCCCGGCGCGCAGTCGACTTCCCAGGTGTGCTTGTCGAGTTGCTGCACATCGACGGGGCGACGGCCTTGCTGTGCGCGCAAGCCCTGCAGGTTCTTCGCGAACTCGCGCACCAGGTAGCTGCCCGGAATCCACACCGGCAGCGAGACGCGCTGGTGCGGTGCCGGGCGGTCGATGGTCAGAGAGACGGCGAACAGGTGGGCGTGCCAGTTCGCGCAGTCGACGCGGTAATGGACGCCTGCGGCGTCGTCGCGGCGAGGGGCAGGGCGCTGCGCCGCCATCAGTTGGCTGCAGCGGTGAGTTGCTTTTCGACCTGCGCGGCCGGAATCGCGCCGGGGGTGCGCGTGCCGTCGCTGAAGATCAGCGTCGGCGTGCCGGTGATGTTGTACTTGCGGCCGAACTCCACGTTGCGCTGGATGGCGGCGGTGTCGCAGCCGCTGGCAGCGGTCTGAGGCTTGACCTCGCTGGTCATCCAGTCGGTCCAGCTTTTCGCACGGTCCTTGCTGCACCAGATGTCGCGCGACTTCACGCCCGAATCGGGTCCGAGCACCGGGTAGAGGAACAGGTAGACGGTGACGTTGTCGACGTTGGTCAGGTCGCGTTCGAAATGCTTGCAATAGCCGCAGTTGGGGTCTTCGAACACCGCGAGCTTCCGCTTGCCGTTGCCGCGCACGATCTTGAAGGCGTCGTTCAGTGGCAGCTTGTCGAATGCCACCTGACTGAGCTTCTCGACGCGCGCCTCGGTGAGATTCTTGCGCGCCTTGACGTCGATCAGGTTGCCTTGCAGGAGGTAGTTGCCGTCGGCATCGGTGTAGAAGATTTCGGCGCCGTTGATGCGCACCTCGAACACCCCGGGCATCGGCGACTTGCTGATCTCGTCGATCTTCGCGAATTGCGGAATGCGCGCCGCCAGGTTCTTCCGGATCTCGGCTTCGCCGGCATCGGCATGAAAGCTCGCGAGGAAAGTGGCGCCGAGTGCGGCGGCAAGAAGTTTTCGTGCGAGTGTCATGGTGTCGGTGAGGTGAAAGTCATTGCAGGCCCATCGCCTGTTTCGTGATCCATTGCTTGACGAAGCGCGTGCGGTCGAATCCGCGCATGCCCCAGTTGCGGAGCGCCGGGAGTGGATCCATGCTGTGCGCAAAAAGTTGCTGCAGACCGTCGGTCGCCAGGCTCATCGCCAGTACGTCGGCGCGGCGCGCGCGCTCATAGCGACGCAACAAGCGCGCATCGCCGACGCTGCGCCAGTAGTCGCGGTTCTTCAACACGTCTGCGAGCGCACTCGCGTCGGCCAGGCCGAGGTTGAGGCCCTGACCCGCGAGCGGGTGCACGGTGTGGGCGGCATCGCCGGCCAGCGCCCAGGCGCGGCCGTCCGCCGACTCGCCGGTCCAGCGGTCGGCGATCGCGCGGGCGAGCGGCCAGGCGGCGCGCTCGCTGGTCAGCCGGAACACGCCGAGCGCATCGTGGCTGGCTTCGCGCACGGCAGCTGCGAATTCATCGGCACCCTGCGCCAACAACCCGGGCGCGCGGAACTGGTCGACCGACCACACCAGCGCGAGCGAGCGTCCACCGACGCCGCCGAGCGGCAGCAGGGCGAGCACCTCGCCCTTGTCGTTGAACCACTGGCGTGCGATTTCGCCGTGCGGTTGATCGGCCTCCAGCCGGCACGCGACCGCGTGTTGCGGATAGCGGGTGACCTCGTAGCGCACGCCCAGCGCATCGCGACTGGCGCTCGCCTTGCCTTCGCACACCACGGTCAGCGCAGCAGGGACGGGCTCGGTGACGACGTCGATGCGGGGCTGGAAACGCACGGCGTCGGTCAGTTGGCGCTCGAGCGCCGGCACGTCGACGATCCAAGCCAGCGCATCGACCTTCTGGCCCGGCGCGCTGAACTGCACCCGGCCGCCTTCGTCGCCGTTGACCAGCATCTCGCGCACCGCCGTTGCGTGAACCGCGTCGGGCCAGGCACGCAGCGATTCGAGGAGGGTGCGGGACGCCGCGTTGAGCGCATAGGCGCGCACGTCTTCTTTCGAGGATTCGGCGGGCGGAACGACAAGGGCGACGCGGGTGCGTTCGCGTGCCAGCAGGAGCGCCAGCGTGCGACCCACGATGCCGGCGCCGCGAATGCAAACTTCGGGAGGGAGGGCCATCGCGGCATTGTAGGAGTTGGTCCGCGTCGCCGCGCTGTGCAGGACAATCGGCCGCTTCCCGCCAGAACCCACGCAAGGATCCCCTGTGACCGCTCCCGTCTTCGACCTGCAAGCCATCATCGCGCGCCTGGTTGTCTACCCCGTCAAATCCTGCGCGGGCGTCGAATTGCCGGAGGTGTTGCTGACGGAAACGGGCCTGGAATTCGACCGCGCCTGGATGGTGGTCGACGCGACCGGCGAGTTCGTCAGCCAGCGCGAGCTGCCGCGCATGGCGCTGATCCAGCCGACGATGAAGCACATGGAGATGGTGCTGCGCGCGCCCGGCATGCTGGCGCTGCACATCGCGTTCGACCGCGTCGAGAAGCCGGTGCGCGCCAAGGTCTGGAAGGACGAGGTCGCGGCCTACGACATGGGCGACATCGCAGCGCAGTGGTTCAGCGATTTCCTCTCCGAGCCCGGCAAGCCGCAAGTGCTGCGCCTGGTGCGCTTCGACCCCGAGCACAAGCGGTTGTCGAACATGAAGTGGACCGATGGCGTGGAGGCGCCGAACCAGTTCTCCGACGGCTTTCCGCTCCTGGTCGCGAGCGAAGCGTCGCTGGCCGAGCTCAACGACAAGCTGGTGGCGGCCGAGCACGGTGCCGTGACCATGGCGCGCTTTCGTCCGAACATCGTGCTCGCCGGCATCGAGGCGCAGGACGAGGACCGCGTCGAGACCCTGCACATCGCCACGACCGAAGGCGAAGCGCGCCTGCGACCGGCCAAGCCCTGCCCGCGCTGCCCGATTCCGGACATCGACCCGGTCACGGCGGTGTCGACGCCCGAAGTCAACGACATGCTGCGCACCTACCGCGCCAATCCGAAGGTCGACGGGGCGGTCACGTTCGGCATGAACTGCATCGTGCTGGACGGCGTGGAGCACCTGCTCAAGGTCGGCCAGTCGGTCGGCGCCAACTACCGCTTCGAGTGAGCGGCCGCGCGGTAAACCAAGTCGTCAGAAGGTCACGCCGGCGATCAGCACAAGGTTGGCATAAGGCGTGCACTCGCCCGTGCGCACCACCGCCCTGGCACGCGCGCTGAGGCGCTTCAGCTCTTCGTGCGAGATGGTTTCGGGCGCGACCGGCAATTCACCCGCACACCAAGCCGGCAGGTTGTCGGGTGCCTGCGGGTCAAGCGCTTCCCGGGCCAGCAGGACGCGCTCGACCTGCATTTCGGTCAGCACGGCGCGCAGCACGTCGCCCAGTCGCGGCACATTGGCGCTCACGGCCAGATCAATGCGGCGCGGTCCGTCCGGGATCGGCAGGCCGGCGTCGCCGAGCACGATCATGTCGCCGTGACCCAGCATTGCAATCACCTGGGACAGATCGGAATTCAAAAGGGATGTGCGTTTCACAAGAGGGTCCAGTCAGGCGGCAGCCGGCTGCTCAGAACGGCCTCGCGAAAGGGAATCGAAGGCTGTGCGCCGGGCTGCGTGATGCAGAGCGCCGCAGCGCGGATGCCGAGGCGCACAGCTTCATCGAACGAGGCGTCGTCGGCCAGGGCGACCGCCAGCGCGCCCAGAAAGGTGTCGCCGGCCGCGGTGGTGTCGACCGCCTGAACGTGCGGCGCCGGATGGTGGCGCGCGCCCGCCGCATCGATCGCGACGGCGCCGCGCGCGCCGAGCGTGACCACCACGCGGGTGACGCCATGATCGCGAAACCAGGCGCCCGCCAGAGCGGCTTCGGCCGGACTGCCCGACGGGATGCCGCTCAGCGTGGTGGCCTCGATCTCGTTGACCACCAGCGTGTCGATCAGTGGCCAGACAGGGAGGTCGAGCACCCGTACCGGTGATGGATTGAGCAGCACTTTGCAGCGCGCGCGACCGGCCGCTTCGATGGCGCGCAGCACCTGCGGCCACGGGGTCTCGAACTGCGTGACGAGGAATGCGGCCGACTGAAGATGGGCTGCCCATGCCGCGTCGTCGGCGTCTGCATGCGCGTTGGCGCCGGGGATCACGACGATCCGGTTCTGGCCGGTGTCGTCGACCATCACGAGCGCGGTGCCGGTGGGAGCGGTCGCGTCGCTGCGCACGGCCGCGACGTCGATGCGGTCTTCGCGCAATGCCAGGAGCAGCGCCTCGCCGTCCGCATCTGCACCGACGCAGCCGACCAGCGTGACGCGGGCGCCCTGGCGCGCGCAGCTCACGGCCTGGTTACCGCCCTTGCCGCCGGGAATGCGCGTCATCGAACGGCCCTGCAGCGTTTCACCCGCGGCCGGTGCATGGGGCACGCGCAGCACGAGGTCCATGTTGAGGCTGCCCAGCACCACGATGCGCGCTGCCCCGGTGTCGTGCGGCCCGTTCATGCGCGGCGTGCGGTCGACGCGCGCACCACCAGTTCGGGCTGCAGCACCACCTTGCGTGGCTCGTGCCGGCGTCCGGTCACGCGCTCGAGCAGCATGTCGACCGCGAGTGCGCCGATGCGCGCCTTGGGTTGTGCGACCGTGGTGAGCGGCGGGCTGGTGTAGGCAGACAATTCGATGTCGTCGAAGCCGACGATCGAGAGTGTGTCGGGCACCTGGATGCCGGTTTCGTGGGCGGCGCGGAGCGCGCCGATCGCCATCAGGTCGTTGCACACGAAGACGGCCGACGGCGCCTCTTCGGTGCGCAGGATCGCGTGCATCGCCTCGTAGCCGCCCTGGCTGGTGAAGCCGCCGCGCCAGAGCAGCGCGTCGCCGGCCGGCGCGCTGCCCGATTCGGCCAGCGCCATGCGCCAGCCCTCGATGCGTTGTTCGCTGGGAGCCACGCCCGCCGGGCCGCCGATGCAGCCGATGCGCCGGTGCCCGAGCGACAGCAGATGCCGCACCGCCAGCAGTCCGCCCTGCATGTGGGCGGTCTCGACCAGGTCGCAGGTCGGGTCGGCGATCTCGCGGTCGACCAGCACGGTCGGCATCCTGAGCCCGTGCAACTGCGTCACCAGCGAGTCGTCGTCGCCGGTCGACACCACGATCAACCCGTCGATGCGACGCTCGGCCAGCACCTTCAGGTAGACGCTTTGACGACGCGGCTCGTCGTCGGTGTTGCACAGCACGAGCGTGTAGCCTGCCGCGAAGCAGCGGTCCTCGACCACGCGCACGATCTCCGCGAAGTACGGATTCGAGCTGTTCGGGATCAGCATGCCGAGCGTGCAGGTCGTGTTGCTCTTGAGGCTGCGCGCCACGGCGCTGGGCACGTAACCCAATTCGCGGATCGCGCGTTCGACGCGTTCGCGTCCGTGCACGCTGACGTGCCGCGTTTCGTTGACGACGTGCGATACGGTGGTCACTGAAACCCCGGCGCGCAGAGCGACGTCCTTGATGGTGGCCATGCCGGCGTCCCTGTTCGCTAAACCGCAGCCGCACGTCGCTGGCGCAGCGTGTCGATGACGACTGCGACGACGATCACGCAGCCGGTGATGATGCGTTTGCTCGGCTCGCTGGCGCCGATCTGCGCCAGGCCCGCCTCGAGCACCGCGATGATGAGCACGCCGAAGAAGGTGTTGATCACCGACCCGCGCCCGCCCATGAGGCTGGTGCCGCCGATGACCACCGCGGCGATCACCTGCAGCTCGATGCCGACACCGGCATTCGGGTCGGCGGCTTCGAGCCGGGCCGATTGCATGAGCCCCGCCAGTCCTGCGAGCAAGCCCGTGACCGCGAAGACGATGACGCGGATCGGGCGCGGATCGATGCCGGCCAGGCGCATCGCTTCTTCGTTGGTGCCGATGCCCACGACGTAGCGGCCGAACACGGTGCGGGTCAGCACGGCCTGGGCGATCACGACCAGCACCACCGCCAGCACGAAGGCCGCCGAGATGCCGCCGATCCAGGGGGCCGCGAGGCCCGAGATGGCGTCGCCGACGTATTGCGTGCGGGAGTCGGTGACGAGGTAGGCGCCGCCGCGCACGGCTTCCAGCATGCCGAGCGACACGATGAAGGACGGCAGCCGCCAGGCCACTGACACGGCGCCCGTGACGGCACCGCAGGCCAGACCGGTCGCGAGGCCCAGCGCGGCGGCCGCGGGCACGCTCCAGTGCCATTGCAGGATGGCCGCGGCCGTCGCCGCTGCACTCAACGCCAGCACCGAGCCGACCGACAGGTCGATGCCCGCGATGATGAGCACGAAGGTCATGCCGATCGACATGACCAGGAGTGCCGGAACTTCGTTGGCAATGGTCACGAAAGTCTCTCGTGACAGGAAGTACTCGCTCAGGCTGCCGAACAGCGCGATCATGCCGAGCAGCACGATCGCGAGGCCCAGGTAGGTGCCGAGCTGGCCGCGCAATACAGAGCCGGCGGAGGGCGTCTGTGTCTCTGGCACCGCTTCGGTCACGACTTTTGAGGGGAGGGGATTCATGCGTTGTGCTTTCGGGATCAGGCCGGCTCGGGTGAAGTCGCCGCGGGTGCGTCGGCGCGGGCTGCATCGCTGAAGGCGGCCGCCAGCAAAGACTGCTCGGTCCACTGGCCGCGTTCGAACACCGCCACCAGCCGACCGGCGCTCATGACGCCGATGCGGTCGCACATCGCCATCAGTTCGCGCAGGTCGCTCGACACCATGAGCAGTGCCTTGCCGGCATCGGTCATCTTGTCGAGCTCTGCGTACAGGTCGGCGCGGGCGCCGACGTCGACGCCGCGCGTCGGCTCGTCGAGCAGCAGCACGTTGCATTCACGGTGCAGCCAGCGTGCGAAGACGACCTTCTGCTGGTTGCCACCGCTCAGGGTGGACACGGTCTGCTCGCCGCTCTGCGAGCGGATGCGCAGCCGTTCGATGAGCCGCGCCGCGATGCCGCGTTCGCGCGCCGGCTGCAGCCAGCCGGCGTGCGATACGGCGCCCAGATCGCTGAGCGTCGCGTTGACGCGGATCGACTGCGGCATCAGCAGGCCCTGCGACTTGCGGTCTTCCGTGACGAGGCCGATGCCAGCGCGAATCGCCTGCATCGGCGAGCGCCAGCCCTTGTCGACGCGCATCGGCGTGCCGGCTTGTGCGTGCAGGGTGATGTTGCCGCGGTCTGCGCGATCGGCACCGAACAGCAGGCGGACCAGTTCGGTCCGGCCCGAGCCGACGAGGCCGGCCAGCCCCATGACCTCGCCGGCGTGCAGCGTGAGGTCGATGTTGCGCACGGCCTGCGCGCGACCGAGGCCACGCGCCTGCATCACGATTCGGCCGGCGACGCGGCGCGGGCGGTCTTCGTGCTGGTGCACCGCGCGCCCGACCATGCGCTGGACGAGCTCGGCCTCCTGCACGCCGGCCATCGGCCGCACGTCGACCAGCCGGCCGTCGCGCAGCACCGCCACGCGGTCGGCGATGCGCTGCAGTTCTTCGAGTCGGTGCGAGACGTAGACGATCGCGACACCGCGCGCCTTCAGCAGGTCGACCTGTTCGAACAGATGATCGGTTTCGCGCGGCGTGAGCATCGCGGTCGGCTCGTCCAGCACCAGCACGCGGGTGTCGTCCTGCAGGTTGCGCGCGATCTCGACCATCTGCTGCTGGCCGATGCCCAGGCGCGCGACCGGCGTGGCCGGGTCGATGTGTTGCATGCCGATCTTGGCGAGCTGCCGCGAGGCGAGGACGTTGAGTTCATGTCGGCGCACCCATCCTGCACGGTGCGGCAGGCGGTCGAGCAACAGGTTCTCGGCGACCGACAACGTCGGCACGAGGCCGAGCTCCTGCATCACCATGCGCACGCCCTGTCGTTCGGCATCGCGCCGCGAGGCCGGGTGGAATGAAGTTCCGCCCAGGTTCATGTGTCCGCGCGTGGGCGACACGAGTCCGCAAACGATCTTCGCCAGCGTGCTCTTGCCCGCACCGTTCTCGCCAGTGAGCGCCAGCACTTCGCCGGCCTGCAGTGCGATCGACACGCCGTCGAGCACCGGTGCCGCGTAATCCTTGCCGATGTCGGCGAGTGACAGCAACGCCGCGCCGGGCGGTGAGTGCCCGCTCCCGACGGCGGCATCGCTGGTCTCGTGCATCAGCTGTGCTTACTTCGTTGCCTTGGTGACCAGCACCACGTCGGTCTTGACCTCGGCAGGCATCGAGGATTGCGGCTTCTTGTCGGCGATCGCCTTCAGGGCGGTCTCGATGCCGAACACGGCCTGTTTGGCGGCGAACTGGTCGGCCGTGGCGAGCACGCGGCCATCGGCGAGCATCGGCTTGATCGCGCCGATGTTGTCGTAGCCGACCACCAGCACCTTGCCGGTCTTGCCGGCGGCCTTGACGGCGGCCACGGCACCCAGCGCCATGCTGTCGTTGCCGGCCAGCAGCGCCTTGAGGTCCGGATGCTCGCGCATCATGCCGGCGGCGACCGTGTTGCCCTTGTCGATTTCCCACTGCCCGGATTGCACGCCGACCACCGTCACGCCGGCCGCCTTCATGGCGTCCTGATAGCCGAGGGTGCGTTGCTGCGCGTTGAAGGTCGTCGAAACGCCTTCGATGATGCCGACCTTGTCACCTGCCTTCAGGCTCTTGGCCAGGTAGTCGCCCACCAGCTTGGCGCCGGCGCGGTTGTCGGGGCCGACGAACGGCACCTGGATGCCCTTTTCCTTGAGCGCGGCGGCGTCGAACTGGTTGTCGATGTTGACGACCAGGATGCCCTTGTCGATGGCGGCCTTGGCGACTGCCACCAGCGCCTTGGAGTCGGCCGGTGCGATGACCAGCGCGTTGATCTTCTGCGCCATCATCTGCTCGACCATCTTGATCTGCGCCGAGGTGTCGGTCTCGTCCTTGATGCCGTTGGCCACCAGGGTGTATTCGGCGGCATGCGCCTTCTGGTGCGCCTTGGCGCCGTCTTCCATGGTGCGGAAGAACTCGTTGGCGAGCGACTTCATGACGAGCGCGACTTTGGGCTTGTCCTGCGCGAACGCGGGGGTGCTTGCGAGGGCGCCCAGCAGGCTCAGTGCGGCGGCGTTTTGCAGGGTACGGCGGGTGAACTTCATGGATGTGTCTCCTGGAGGAATGGTCGGCCGGTCTGTCGCCGGGAGGGCCGATTGTTCAGGAAAGCAAACGTTTGCGCAAACGTTTGCGTCTTAGGTAATACCCTGTGCACCTAAAATCGCCGGTTGATTCCAGAGGACCTCCATGAGTTTGCAATGCGGCATCGTCGGCCTGCCCAACGTCGGTAAATCCACCCTTTTCAATGCGTTGACCAAGGCCGGTATCGCAGCGGAAAACTATCCCTTCTGCACCATCGAGCCGAACACCGGCGTGGTGGAGGTGCCCGACCCGCGCCTTGCGCAACTCGCGGCCATCATTTCGCCGGAACGCATCGTCCCGGCGATCGTCGAGTTCGTCGACATCGCGGGCCTGGTGGCCGGCGCCAGCACGGGCGAAGGCCTGGGCAACAAGTTTCTGGCGCATATCCGCGAAACCGACGCCACGGTGAACGTGGTGCGCTGCTTCGACGACGACAACGTCATTCATGTGGCAGGGAAAGTCGACCCCATCTCCGACATCGAAGTGATCCAGACCGAGCTTTGCCTGGCTGACCTGGCCACCGTCGAAAAAGCACTCCACCGCCACACCAAGGTCGCGCGCTCCGGCGACAAGGACGCGCAAAAGCTGGTCGCGCTGCTCGAGCGGTGCCAGACCGCACTGAACGAGAACATTCCGGTGCGCGCGCTGGTGTTCACGAAGGAAGAGCAGCCGCTGGTGAAGTCGTTCACCCTCATCACCGCCAAGCCGGCGATGTTCGTCGGCAACGTGGCCGAAGACGGCTTCGAGAACAACCCCTACCTCGATCGCCTGCGCGAATACGCCGACAAGCAGGGCGCGCCGGTGGTGGCGATCTGCGCCAAGATCGAAGCCGAGCTGGCCGACATGGACGACGAGGACAAGAAAATGTTCCTCGCCGAAATCGGTCAGGAAGAACCGGGCCTTAACCGGCTGATCCGCGCGGCCTTCAAGCTGCTCGGTTTGCAGACCTACTTCACGGCCGGCGTGAAGGAAGTGCGTGCCTGGACCATCCACATCGGCGACACCGGCCCGCAGGCGGCCGGCGTGATCCACGGCGACTTCGAGAAGGGCTACATCCGGGCCCAGACCATCGCCTTCAACGACTACATCGCCTTCCAGGGCGAGCAGGGCGCGAAGGATGCCGGGAAGATGCGCAGCGAAGGCAAGGAATACGTCGTCAAGGACGGCGACGTGATGAACTTCCTGTTCAGCTCCTGAGCTTGACATTGGGCACGCCTTGAACAGGTGGAGCATTCCAGCGACGTTGGAGCAGCTCGTGATCGAGCGAGACCGGCAATGCATCTATTGCAATGTTTCCTTTGCCGTAGTGCCCAGTTCCAAAGGAGAGCGACCGTCTTGGGAACACATCATCAATGACGTTCGCATCGTTAGCAGCGACAACATTGCTCGCTGTTGCATGTCCTGCAATGCGAGCAAAGGGGCAAAGGAATTGTCCAATTGGCTCCAGTCTACGTATTGCTTGCGCAAGGCAATCACAGAGACGAGCGTTGCTCAGGTCGTGCGTGATGCGCTGAAAAATCCGCCACGCCTGCCCGTGCGCGAAGGCGCGGCTGATATTGACACTCAAACCGTCACCAAGTCCGGCACGCGGTGCGGGCTGGGCGATTCCCCTCTGCGCGGCTGAGGAACGGAGCGCAGGGCGGATCAGGGCTGCAGCTGTTTGAGCGAAGCGAGTTCTGCAGACCCCGCTCGGAGCGAGTACCGCAAGGCAGCCCGAAGGGCCCGCGCAGTGGGGTCGCACAGCCCGTGCCGCATGACGGGCGCTCCCCAGCCAACCGAGCAAGGACGCCACCCCACAATACCCGCCATGACGCTCACCGTTCACCACCTCAACAACTCCCGCTCGCAGCGCGTGCTCTGGCTGCTCGAAGAGCTGGGCCTGCCCTACGACATCGTGCGCTACGAGCGCGATCCGAAAACCATGCTGGCGCCGCCCGAGCTGCGCCAAGTGCATCCGCTGGGCAAGTCGCCGGTTGTCACCACCGACGACGGGCTCACGCTCGCCGAATCGGGTGCGATTGTCGAGGCCGTGATCGAGCGTTTCGGCCAGGGTCGCTTCGCGCCGGCTGTTGGCACCCCCGAATCGCTGCGTTACCGCTACTGGCTGCATTACGCCGAAGGCTCGGCCATGCCGCCGCTCTTGCTCAAGCTGATCTTCGACAAGATCGAAAGCACGAAGATGCCGTTCTTCGCCAAGCCGATCGCCCGGGCCATTGCGGGCAAGGCCAAGGCCGGCTTCATCACGCCCAACATCACGACGCACCTCGATTTCCTGGAAGGTGAACTCGGCAAGAGCCGCTGGTTCGCGGGCGAGGACTTCACCGGTGCCGACATTCAGATGAGTTTTCCGATCGAGGCCGCGCAAGCCCGGGGCGGACTCGACGCCTCGCGGCCCAAACTGATGGCGTATCTCGACCGAATCCACGCACGGCCCGCCTACAAGCGCGCGCTGCAGCGCGGCGGCCCGTACGGCCTGCTGAGCTGAAAAAAATCAGTCCGGCCAGATGTAGAGGAGCGCGACCGTCATCGTGACGTAGCGCGCGAATTTGCCGATGGCCATGTAGAACACGCAGGGCCAGAACGACAGCTTGAGCCAGCCCGCGACGGCGCAGAGCGGGTCGCCCACCAGCGGCAGCCAGCTCAGCAGGCACGCCTTCGGTCCGAGCCTTTCCAGCCAGCCGAGCACGCGCACATGGTGCTTCGAGTTCGCGTATTTGTCGGCCACCTTGTGTGCGCCGTAGCCCAACCACCAGTCGACAGCGCCGCCGAGGGTGTTGCCGATCGTCGCGACCGCGATGGCCGGCCAGAACATGTCGGGGTTGAGCTTGAGCAGGCCGAAGAGAAAGGGCTCGGAGCCCACCGGCACCAGCGTGGCCGATACAAAGGCCGCGATGAAGAGTGTCGACAGTCCGAACTGCGGCAGCGCGAGCAGCGCCAGAAGGGAATCGAGCCAGGCTTGCATGGTGCGGGGAGTATAGGAAGGGCCGCCGGAGCGCCGCGTCGGAGAATGCGCCGGACATCGCCCGAGTACGCCCCCGCACGGCGCGGCGCAAGCCCGGGTATTCCGGTGCAAATCGTTTCAGTCACTGAAATCGTCCGTGGCTACAATCGTGCCTCATTTTTCAGCAGCCGCATCGCGCCGCCACTCCTTTCCCATGTCCCTCCTCATCGGCCACATCGCGCTGGAAAACCGGCTGTTCGTCGCGCCCATGGCCGGCGTGACGGACCGGCCGTTCCGCATGCTGTGCCGAACGCTTGGGGCGGGCTACGCGGTGAGCGAAATGGTCACCTCGCGCAAGGAGCTGTGGGGCTCGCTCAAGACCTCGCGGCGCGCGAACCACGAGGGCGAGCCCGGCCCGATCGCGGTGCAGATCGCCGGCACCGACGCGGCCATGATGGCCGAGGCGGCGCGCTACAACATCGACCGCGGCGCGCAGATCATCGACATCAACATGGGCTGCCCCGCCAAGAAGGTGTGCAACAAGTGGGCCGGCTCCGCGTTGATGCGCGACGAGCCGCTGGCCCTCGAAATCGTACAGGCCGTGGTCGATGCGGCGGCGCCGCACAACGTGCCGGTCACGCTCAAGATGCGCACCGGCTGGAGCGACGACCAGCGCAATGCGGTGAAGCTCGCACGCGATTTCGAGTCGGCCGGCGTGCAGATGCTGACGGTGCACGGCCGCACGCGCGAGCAGGGCTACAAGGGTGCCGCCGAATACGAGACCATCGCCGCCGTCAAGGCCGCGGTGCGCGTTCCAGTGGTCGCGAATGGGGACGTGACGAGCCCCGAAAAAGCCCGTGACGTGTTGGCGCTGACCGGCGCGGACGCGGTGATGGTGGGTCGCGCCGCGCAAGGGCGTCCCTGGATTTTTCGCGAGATCGCGCATTTCCTCGAGCACGGCACGCACCTTGCACCGCCGCTGGTCGTCGAAGTGCGGCGTCTGCTGCTCGATCACCTGGTCGAGCACTACGCGCTCTATGGCGAATGGAGCGGCGTGCGCACGGCGCGCAAACACATCGGTTGGTATGTGCGCAGCCTGGCCGGCGGCGAGGCGTTCCGCGCACGCATGAATTCAATCGAAGACAGTGCACAGCAACTGCGTGCGGTGGGGGACTATTTCGACGGGTTGGCGGACTGCATGGACCGCTTGCCCGATCACCAGGACATCGCAGAGTGGTCCGGTGCAGAGGAGGCGGCCTGCGCCGCCGGTTGAGGCCAGTTGCGAAGAGCAAAGAAACAAGCATGAGCAAGAAACACATCGAGGACTGCGTGCGCAGCAGTCTGGACGGCTATTTTCGCGACCTGCGCGGGACCGAACCCGACGGCATGTACGAGATGCTCGTGCGCGTGGTCGAAAAACCGCTGCTCGACGTCGTCATGGCGCGCGCCGAGGGCAATCAGTCGCGCGCGGCGCAATGGCTGGGCCTCAATCGCAACACGCTGCGGAAAAAACTCGTCGAACACAAACTCCTGAAATAACAAAGAACGCGCATGGCATTGACTGCACTCCTCTCCGTTTCCGACAAGACCGGCATCCTCGAATTCGCCCAGGCGCTCGACGCGCTTGGCATCAAGCTGTTGTCCACCGGCGGCACCGCCAAGCTGCTCGCCGATGCGGGCCTGCCGGTCACCGAGGTGGCCGACCACACCGGTTTCCCCGAGATGCTCGACGGCCGCGTGAAGACGCTGCACCCGAAGATCCACGGCGGCCTGCTCGCACGCCGCGATCTGCCGGCGCACGTGGCGGCGATCCAGGAACACGGCATCGACACCATCGACCTGCTGGTGGTCAACCTCTACCCGTTCGAAGCCACTGTCGCCAAGGCGGGCTGCACGCTCGAAGACGCGATCGAGAACATCGACATCGGCGGACCGGCCATGGTGCGCAGCGCGGCCAAGAACTGGAAGGACGTCGGCGTGTTGACCGATGCCTCGCAGTACCCCGTGGCGCTCGCCGAGCTCAAGGCCACCGGCCAACTCAGCGACAAGACGAAGTTCGGCTTCTCGGTGGCGGCGTTCAACCGCATCGCCGACTACGACGGCGCGATCAGCGACTACCTGTCGGCCATCGATTTCGACGCCAGCATCGGCCAGCCCGCGCCGACACGCGCGTTGTTTCCGGCGCAGAGCAACGGCCGCTTCGTCAAGCTGCAGGACCTGCGCTACGGCGAGAACCCGCACCAGCAGGCCGCGTTCTATCGCGACCTCTTCCCGGCACCCGGCTCGCTGGTGAGTGCGAAGCAATTGCAGGGCAAGGAGCTCAGCTACAACAACATCGCTGACGCCGATGCGGCGTGGGAATGTGTGAAGAGCTTCGACGTGCCGGCCTGCGTGATCGTCAAGCACGCCAACCCGTGCGGCGTGGGCGTCGGCAAGGGCGCTGGCGAAGCCTATGCCAAGGCTTTCAAGACCGATCCGACCTCGGCCTTCGGCGGCATCATCGCTTTCAACCGCCCAGTCGACGCGGCCACCGCGCAGGAGATCAACAAGCAGTTCGTCGAGGTGCTGATGGCGCCCGGCTACACGCCCGAGGCGCTCGCCGTGTTCCAGGCCACCAAGGCCAAGCTCAACGTGCGCGTGCTCGAAATCGCGCTGCCACCGGGTGGCGCGACCGACTGGGACAACGGCCGCAATGCCATGGACGTCAAGCGCGTCGGCTCGGGGCTCCTGATGCAAACCGCCGACAACCGCGTGTTGCAAGCCAGCGAGCTCAAGGTCGTCAGCAGGAAGCAGCCGACGCCGCAGCAACTCGAAGACCTGCTCTTCGCCTGGAAGGTCGCGAAGTTCGTGAAGAGCAACGCAATCGTGTTCTGCGCAGGTGGCATGACGATGGGCGTCGGTGCCGGTCAGATGAGCCGCCTCGACTCCGCACGCATCGCGAGCATCAAGGCCGAGCACGCGGGCCTGTCGCTGAAAGACACGGCAGTCGCGAGCGATGCCTTCTTCCCGTTCCGCGACGGCCTCGACGTGGTGGTGGATGCCGGCGCGAGCTGCGTGATCCAGCCTGGCGGTTCGATGCGCGACCAGGAAGTGATCGACGCGGCAGACGAGCGCGGCGTGGTGATGGTGCTCAGCGGCGTGCGCCACTTCCGGCATTGAACGCAGTGCTGCGGCTTCGCCTCGCAACGGTTGCTTTGTGTCTGGGCGGGGCCGCGAGTGCGCAGGCCCAGGCGCTCACGCCGGAAGCGCTCGCCCGAAAGAACAGCTGCATGGCGTGCCATGGGCTGGTCCATAAGCAGGTCGGGCCGGGTTTTGCCGAGGTGGCGCGTCGCTATCGCAACGATGCGGCGCTCGCGCCGCAACTGGCCGCGAAGATCCGCAACGGAAGCGTCGGCACCTGGGGCCGGCTCATCATGCCGCGGCAGCCGCAGTTGTCGGAAGACGATGCGCTGGTGCTGGCGCGGTGGGTACTGAGCCAGCCGCCGCCACCGCCCTGATTTCGGGCGCAGATCTTATTGCTGCGCGAGCGTCTTGAAGATCTCGCGAGCGGCCTCGACCGTGGCGGCGATGTCGTCGTCGGTGTGCGCGGCACTCACGAAGCCGGCCTCGTACAACGCGGGTGCGATGTAGACGCCACGGTCGAGCAGGCCGTGGAACAGCGCATTGAACTTGGCGTTGTCGGTCGTCATCACGGTGGCGTAGTTCTGCGGCAACTGGTCGAACAGGAAGAAGCCGAACATGCCGCCTTCGCTGTCGGCGCTGAAGGGCACGCCCTCGGCCGATGCAGCGGATTTCAATCCGTCGGTCAGCGAGCGCGTCCTGGCGGACAGTGCTTCGTAGAAGCCGGGCTTCGAGATTTCCTTGAGGGTCGCCAGGCCACAGGCCGTGGCGACCGGGTTGCCCGACAGCGTGCCGGCCTGATACACCGGTCCGAGCGGCGCCAGCAATTCCATGATGGCGCGCGGCCCACCGAATGCGGCGAGCGGCATGCCGCCACCGATGACCTTGCCGAGCACCGTGAGGTCCGGCGTGATGCCGAGCACGCCCTGCGCGCCATGCAGGCCCACGCGAAAGCCGGTCATGACTTCGTCGAACACCAGCAGCGCGCCGTGCTGAGTGCAGAGTTCGCGGCACCGTTTGGCAAACGGGGCGCTGGCGCGCACGAAGTTCATGTTGCCGGCGATCGCCTCGATCATCAGGCAGGCCAGTTCGTGCCCATGCAGCGCGAAGGCTTCTTCGAGTTGCGCGAGGTTGTTGTACTCGAGCACCAGCGTGTGCTGAACCACTTCGGGCGGCACGCCGGCCGAGGTCGGGTTGCCGAAGGTGGCGAGGCCGGAGCCGGCTTTCACCAGCAGCGCATCGGCATGGCCGTGGTAGCAGCCTTCGAACTTGATGATGTATTTGCGGCCGGTCGCGCCACGCGCGAGGCGCAATGCGCTCATCGCGGCTTCGGTGCCCGAGCTGACGAGCCGCACCATCTCCATCGACGGCACCAGCGCGAGGATGGTCTCCGCCAGTTCGATCTCGCGCTCGGTCGGCGCCCCGTACGAAAAGCCCTCGAGCACGGCCTTCTGCACCGCCTCGACCACCGCGGGATGGCCGTGGCCGAGGATCATCGGACCCCATGAGCCGATGTAGTCGATGTAGCGCTTGTCGGCGGCATCCCAGAAGTAAGCGCCGTGCGCACGCTGGATGAAGCGCGGCGTGCCGCCGACCGCCTTGAAGGCGCGCACCGGCGAATTCACGCCGCCGGGGATCACGGCGCGGGCGCGCTCGAAGAGGATGTCGTTGGGGTCGGTGGAAGTCGTCATCGGTCAGTGTCGGGTGTCGTGCGGGGGGAGGCCGAAGTCGGGGCCGGAAATGTCGGGGATCTCGTCTTCGTCGTCATCGTCGTCTTCGGCCTGGGCCCAGAAGAGGCGGTCGGGCAGCACGTGGCCCATGCCGGGCCGGAAACCCGCGTCGAGACAGCGGTCCATGTAGCTCAGCGCTTCGCTGGCGGCGGCCACCAGGTCGGTGCCGCTGGCCAGCAGCGCCGCCAGCGCGGCGGACAAGGTGTCGCCCGCGCCCGCGAAGACGGCTTCGAGGCGCTCGTACTTTTCGCTGGCGAGCACCGATTGCGGTGAGGCCAGCACGTTGTCGATGAACTGGTCGGGCAGCATGATGCCGGTGACGAGCGTGTAAGGCACGCCGAATTCCCCGGCGGCCTTGGCGATGTCGCGCGCGCCCGGCGGGCGGTCGCCGGTCCAGTCGGGCAGCAACCAGCGCCACAGCGTGCTGTGGTTGCCGACCAGCACGGTGGTCTGTGGCAGCACGAGTTCGCGAAAGGCGTCGAGGTACGCCTCGATCTGGTTCTCGTCCCACCACGACAGGTTGGGCATGTAGGCGACCACGGGCACGTCGGGGTAGTCGGTCGCGGTCTCGGCCACGGTGCTCAGCGTTTCGGGCGAACCGACAAAACCGACCTTGATCACCTGCACCGGCACGTCTTCGAGCACGGCGCGGGTCTGCTCGGCCACCGCTTCTTCGTCGAAAGCGAAGTGGTCGAAGATTTCGGCGGTGTCGCGGGCGTAGGCGCCCGTCACGATCGGCAGCATGTGGGCGCCCACTGATGCCATGGCCAAGGCGTCGCCGCCCAGGCCGCCGGCCCCGCTCGGATCGCTCGCGTTGAAAACGAGCACGCACGGCGGGTTGAGGTCGGCGTCGACGACCTCGGCTTCGTCGTTCGCGGGGTCGTTAAGATCGCCCGGCGGACGGGTTTGGGCTGCTGGTAATAAGTAAGTGGTCATATGCCGGTCCGTGTCATCTCGATGGTGGCATATGTGAGACGTTGGTCACGCGATCGCGTGATACGCCTAGATACAATCGTTGCATTCTATGTACAGGGACTTTAAGCTGCGATGAATACGAAAACCTGGATGTGCCTGATTTGCGGGTGGATCTATGACGAAGCGGTAGGGGTACCAGAGGATGGTATTGCGGCCGGCACGGCATGGGCGGATGTCCCGATGAACTGGACGTGCCCCGAGTGTGGTGCACGCAAGGAAGACTTCGAAATGGTTGAAATCTGAAAGCATGGCATAGGGCCGTGCTTTTTGCGCGGCTGCAGGTGCAACGCGCGGTTGCCTTCCTGATGGGTGTCAAACGAGGAGTGCCATGAGCACGAGCGGATCCGGTTACAAGGTGCTGGTCATCGATGACAGCAACACCATTCGACGCAGTGCCGAGATCTTCCTCAAGCAGGGCGGCCATGAAGTCCTGCTCGCCGAAGACGGTTTCGACGCCCTTTCGAAGATCAACGACCACAAGCCGCACCTGATCTTCTGCGACATCCTGATGCCGCGCCTCGACGGTTACCAGACCTGCGCCATCATCAAGCGCAACGCCCAGTTCTCGAACGTCCCTGTCGTCATGCTGTCGTCGAAAGACGGCGTGTTCGACAAGGCGCGCGGCCGCATGGTCGGCTCGCAGGACTACCTCACCAAGCCCTTTACCAAAGACCAGTTGCTGCAGGCCGTGCAGCAGTTCGGCCTCGTTCAACCGGAAGCCACGTAATGCCGATTCACAAAGTGCTGGTGGTCGATGACTCCAAGACGGAACTGATGTTCCTGACCGATCTGCTGCAAAAGAACGGCTTCGCCGTGAAGACCGCAGAGAACGCCGACGACGCGATGCGCCGCCTCGAGGAAGAGCAGCCCGACCTGATCCTGATGGACGTGGTGATGCCCGGCCAGAACGGTTTCCAGCTGACGCGCAGCATCGCGCGCAATCCGCTCTACGCCGCGGTGCCGATCATTCTGTGCACCAGCAAGAACCAGGAAACCGATCGTGTGTGGGGCATGCGCCAGGGCGCACGCGACTACATCGTGAAGCCGGTCAACGCGGTTGAATTGCTGGCCAAGATCAACGCGCTGGCCTGATCGCCACACCCCGAGTTCATGGCCAACCGCGACGCTCTCCGCGCTTTCCAGTCCCGGCTTGCCAGCCGACTCCAGGCGGCCAAAACGTCAGGCGTTTCGGCGTCCTGGCTCGCGGTAGAGGCCGGCGACGCCAAATACCTTTTCCCGCTCGGCCATGCCGGCGAGATCTTTCCGTGGACACCGCCGCTCGCGGTGCCGTACACGGAGCCATGGTTCCTCGGTGTGGCCAACCTGCGCGGTGGCCTTTACGGCGTGGTGCAGTTGTCCAGCTTCGCGTCGGGCGTTGCCACGCCACTGGCCGCCAGCGAAGTCGCTCGCGCGCAGTCGCGCATGGTGGCGTTCAACGAATTGCTCGAAGTCAATTGCGCGTTGCTGGTCGATCGCCTGGTCGGCCTGCGCGGCGTCGAAGCGTTCACCGCCTCGGATCCGCCCGGCACCGAAGCGCCCGCCTGGCTCGGGCACGCCTACACCGACGTGGCCGGCGAGCGCTGGCAAGAAGTCAATTTGCAGGCCATGGCCCAGCAACCCCGGTTTTTGAGCATCGGCGCCTGAGGGCGCCAGCCACCGATACCCACCCGAAGGACCGACCGTGAGCTCGATCGCCGACAAGTTCAAGAAGTTTCTGCCCGTTCGCGAGGACGGCGTGACCGTCCACGCCGACAATGCCGCCGCCATGTCGCTCGACAACGTGGAGACGCAGCAGCCGCCCGAGGACAAGACCGTGCTGTACAGAAGCGACGCACTCCACGACGCGGCGGCGCCGGTGCAGCCGGTGGCCGAGTCCGAGCCGGTGCTCGCAGCGACGCCGCCGCACGGGCATGAAGACTTTCAGCCGAGCCGCAGCTTCGCCGACACCGTCGAGGCGGAAGCAGCGCCGGCAGCTGCACCGTTGGCGGCGGTGGCCGCGTCCGCGACGGCGCGATCGCCGCTGGCGCGTCAACAGCGTGTGCTGGCGGCCATCCTCGGAGGGGTCGTGGTGCTGCTGCTGCTGGTGGCGGGTTCGGCCATCCTCCGTGCGGAGCGGCTGGCGCAGCAGGTCGCGTCCACGGGTCAGGCACTCATGCAGTCGCAACGGCTCGCCAAATCGGTGTCGCAGGCGTTGGTGGGCAATGTCCCGGCCTTCGTCGAAGTGAAGGAAAGCTCCGACGATCTGGCACGCCGCATCCAGGGCCTGGCCACCGGCGACGAGTCGCTCAAGCTGGAACGGGTCGGCGCGCAGTACGACGCCGAACTCGAAAAGATCACGCCGCTGGTCGACGGTGCCGACAAAAGCGCGAAGGCCGTGCTGGCGCAGCAGGAAATCCTGACCCGCGTCGGTGCCGCGTTGCGCAACATCAACCGTCAGTCGTCCGAGCTGCTTGAGATGACCGAGACGGTCGCCTCGCTCAAGATGCAGCAGTCGGCCACGGTGCCCGAGATTTCTGCCGCCGGCCAGCTCGTCATGCTGACGCAGCGCATCGGCAAGTCGGCCAACGAATTCCTGACGGTCGAAGGCGTGAGCCCCGACGCGGTGTTCCTGCTCGGCAAGGACCTGAATACCTTCCAGGAAATCACCCGCGGCCTGCTCGACGGCAATGCACAGCAGCGGCTGCCCGGCACGCGCGACACGCAAACGCGCCAGCAGCTCGAGGCCATCCTCAAGACCTACGAACAGACCCGCGGCCAGGCCGGCGCGATCCTGGGCAATCTGCAGGGCCTGGTGGCCGCCCGCGAAGCGCAGGCCCAGATCCTGACCGAGAGCGAACCCCTGCGGCTGGCGCTCGGCGACCTTCAGGAAAAGCTGTCGGCCCGCACCGGCCTGGGCGCCGGCACGGTGGCCATGCTGTTCTTGTTGTCGCTGGGTGCGCTCGGCCTGGCCGTTGCGATCGGTTTCGTGCAGGTGCGCGAAGGTCGCGAGCGGGCGGTTGCAGCCGAAGGCGATCGCATCGAGGCAGAGCGCCTGAGCGAAGAAGCCGGCCGCGTGAACACGGCCAACCAGGCTGCGATTTTGCGGCTCATGAACGAACTGCAAACGGTGGCCGAAGGCGATCTGACGCAGGAAGCCACCGTGACCGAAGACATCACCGGCGCCATCGCCGACTCGGTGAATTACACGGTGGAAGAACTGCGCCTCCTGGTGGGCAACGTGCAGAACACGGCGACCCGCGTGGCACAAACCACGTCGGCCGTGGAAAGCACTTCGACCGAGCTGCTGGCGGCCTCGACCGAGCAGCTGCGCGAGATTCGCGAAACCGGCCAGTCGGTGCTGACGATGGCCGAGCGCATTAACGGCGTGTCGTCGCAGGCGCAAGAGTCCGCCACGGTGGCGCGCCAGTCGCTGCAGGCGGCGTCGTCGGGCCTGCAGGCCGTGCAGAACGCGATCGGCGGCATGAACTCGATCCGCGACCAGATCCAGGAAACCTCCAAGCGCATCAAGCGCCTGGGCGAGTCGTCGCAGGAAATTGGCGAAATCACCGAGCTGATCTCGGACATCACCGAACAGACCAATGTGCTGGCGCTGAACGCCGCCATCCAGGCCGCCTCCGCCGGTGAAGCCGGTCGCGGCTTCTCGGTGGTGGCCGAAGAAGTGCAACGACTGGCCGAACGGTCGGCCGATGCGACGCGCCAGATTTCGGCGTTGGTGAAGGCGATTCAGACCGACACGCAAGATGCCGTCGGCGCCATGGAGCGCTCCACGCAGGGTGTGGTCGAAGGGGCCAAGCTGTCCGACAACGCGGGTACCGCGCTGTCCGAGATCGACCGCGTGTCGCGCCGTCTCGCCGAGCTGATCGAGCAGATTTCTCAGTCCGCTTCGCGCGAAGCCGATTCGGCCAACGTCGTGGCCGCCAACATCCAGCACATTTTTGCGGTGACCGAACAGACCGGCGAAGGCACGCGGACCACCGCGCAGCAGGTGCGCGAGCTCTCGCACATGGCCGAAGAGCTGCGCCAGTCGGTGTCGCGTTTCAAGATCGCCTGAAGACCTTCACCCGAGCGCCAACGTGTCGACCCCCAGCCCCGTCACCGCCCCCGTTGCCGACCACGCGCCGGCCACCGAAGATCTCGGGCCGCTGGCCTGGGTGCTCGGTGAAATCCAGAAATCGATCGACGGCGTCGGCAAGTCGCTGCGCCGTTTCGCGCGCGACACCGATCACGTGCCCGAACTCGACATCGGACCCCTGCGCATGGCGCGCCAGCATCTGCACCAGGCCGTCGGCGCATTGCAGATGGTGGGCCACACGGCGCCGGCCATGGTGCTCGGTGCGATGGAGTTCGCCGTTCAGGGTTTTGTCGGCGAGCCGGTGCGCTGCACCGAGGCCGCCGTGGCAAAGATCGAACGCGCGGGATTCGCCGTCACCGATTTCCTGAGCGCGATGCTGGCCGGCAAGACGGTGTCGTCCGTCGCCCTTTTTCCGCAGTACCGCGATGTGCTCGAGCTGGTGGGCAACGAGCGCGTGCATCCTGCCGACCTGTGGAGCATGCCGTGGCGTTGGGTGGACGTGACGGCATCGGAGCGCCAGCCGGCGCTGGTGTACGACCCGGCCGTCCGCTCCAAGCTCGATCGCGAAGTGCTCAAGGTGGTCAAGAGCGGCGACGACGAAGCCGCCCGGCGCCTGCATGTGCTGTGTCTCGGCCTGGCCCGCGGTGCCTCGGTGCCGCGCATCGCGAGTTTCTGGACGCTGGCCGCGGGCTTCTTCCAGGCCCTGTCGCTCGGCCTGGTGCCGACCGACGTGTACCTCAAGCGGGCGGCGTCCCGTGTGCTGCTCCAGTACGCGACGCTGGCGCGCGGCGACAATACCGTGTCCGACCGGCTCGGCCAGGACCTGCTGTTCTTTTGCGCGCAGGCCGCGCCCGGCGCGCGTGAAGAAGCCACCACCCTGCGCGAAGTGCGCGCGGCGTGGGGCGTGGCAAACGAACAACCTGTCGACTACACCGTCGAGCAGTTCGGGCGCTTCGATCCGCTGGTCCTGACGCAGGCGCGCAAGCGCATCGAAGCGGCCAAGGAAATGTGGTCGGCTTTGTCGGGCGGCGACGTGACCCGCATGCGCCAGGTCGCCGACACGTTTTCGCAGCTCGGCGAATCGCTCAACAAGCTGCATCCGCCGAGCGCCCCGATGGCGCAGGCGCTCAACAACGCGGTCGACGCCTCCACGCGTGCCGGCCAGCCGCCCGCCACCGAACTCGCCATGGAGGTCGCGACCTCCGTGCTTTATCTCGAAGCGGCGTTCGAAGATCTGGATCCGCACGATCGGCAACTCACTGCGCGCACCGTCCAGCTGGCCGGCCGCATCGACCGCGCCCGCGAAGGCGGCCGTTCGGAGCCGCTCGAACCGTGGATGGAAGAGCTCTACCGCCGGGTGAGCGAGCGCCAGACGATGGGCACCGTCGTCGACGAGCTGCGCCTGCATCTGGGTGATCTCGAAAAATCGCTCGACCAGTTTTTCCGCCGTCCTGCGGAAAAGGGACTGCTGCGTACCGTGCCGAGCCAGCTGCTGCAGATGCGCGGCGTGTTCTCGGTCCTGGGGCTCGACCAGGCCGCGAAGACCGTGCAATGCATGCGCGACAGCGTCGACCACCTGGTGGCCGGCGAGTCCGAAGCGGCCGAAACGCGCGACTTCGATTCGCTGGGCAACAACCTGGGTGCGCTCGGCTTCCTGATCGACATGCTCGGCTACCAGCCCGCGCTCGCCAAACGGCTCTTCGTGTTCGATGAGACGTTGGGCGAACTCAAGCCGCTCATGGGCCGCCAGGCCAACGATTCGGTGGTCGCCGAGCCGCAGCCATTGCCGCAATCGGCGGTCGCGACCGCCTCTGCGCCCGTGACCCGCAACGACACCGTGCTCAGCGTGGCCGAGATCGACGCGCAGATCGCCGCCAAGCTCGCCGCGCTGGCCTCGCCCGGCCGCAAGAGGGCCTCGCCGATCGAGGAATTCAGCCGCGCGGCCGACAGCTGGACGTCCAAAATCACCGGGCCCGCGCCGCTCGAGCCGATGTTGCCGGACACGGAAGTCACCGAGCTCGAAGAAGACGACCTGCAGAACATCTTCCTGGACGAAGCCCGGGAAGTGCTCCACAACGGCCTGGCCGCCGCAGCTGTTCTGGCGCGCGACCCGTCCGACACCGGCGAGCTGACCGTGCTGCGCCGTGCCTTCCACACGCTCAAGGGCAGCTCGCGCATGGTCGGCCTGACCGACTTTGGCGACGCCGCTTGGTCGTTCGAGCAGGTGCTGAACACCTGGCTGGCCGACCAGCGGCCGGTCGATGCAGAACTGATCGCGATCACCGGCCAGTCGCTGAAGGACTTCGCCAAATGGGTCGAGGCGATCGCCAGCGGCGAACCGCACGCCTGGCAGTCCGCACCGTTTCGGGCCACCGCCGACGCGCTGCGCACGGGCGAGACCACGGCGCTTCCGGCCCGCGTGTCCGGCGCCGACGCGCTGGCCGTCGCGGCCCGCCATATCGCTGCCGAGCAAGCGCCGTCGAAGCCGATCGCGCTCTCACTGCCCGCTTTCCCGGACCTCCATTTCAACGCCACCTCGTACGAGGCACCTGCCGAGTTCGTGGACTCCGCCCGGCGCGGCTTGCCCGCCGACGACGGCTTCGCGTCGACCGACTTCCTGGATTTCGACGACAAGCCGGTACCCGCCGAGCGCGAGCCCAGCGTGTTGCCGGGCAGCGAAGACATCGATTTCTTCGCCACGGTCCAGGCACCGATCGAGCCGACCTTCGACATCACCGATTTCGACCTGCCGCCTGACCTCGCGGAAGAACCCGCGCGCGCGCCGGCGCCGGTCGTTCGGTCGATGTGGGAAGCGCCGCTGGAGACCGAAGCCAAAGACGGAGTGAAGCCGGATGTCGCACCGGAACCGGTCGTCCAAGCGCCCGTGGTTGCACAAGTTTCACTGTCAGAGCCAGAGCCAGAGCCAGAGCCAGAGCCCGAACCCGTGGTCGAAGTGGCTGCAGCGCCTGAGCCTGTCGCCGAACTGCCGCCGGCTCTCGAGCCCGAGCCCGTCGCCGAGGTTGCGCCGCCCGCGCCGAGCGCGGACGATGCGGTCAAGGCGATCGGCCCGCTGCGCATCGGCATCGCGCTCTACAACGTCTACCTGAACGAGGCCGACGAATGGTCGCGCCAGCTCGCCAACGAAGTGGGTGAGTGGGCACTCGAGCCGCACACCCGCGTGGCCGACTCGACCATCGCGCTCGCGCACTCGCTTGCGGGCAGTTCGGCGACGGTCGGCTTCCAGAGTTTGTCCGGCATGGCGCGCTCGTTCGAGGCCGCGCTGCAGCATCTGCACATGCAGGGCAGCGGCACCGCCGAACAGGGCGTCGTGCTCGTCGCGGCGGCCGAGGAACTGCGTCGCCTGCTGCACCAGTTTGCGGCTGGCTTCCTGAAAGACCCTTCCGAAGCCACGCTTCGTTCGCTGCGCGAAGTCGCGTCGTCGCAATTGCCGGCCGAGCCGCTCGCGGGCAAGGCGGAGCGCGTGACGACGACCGTCGTCGCGCCGCTCGATTTCGCCGATGTGGCGATGGAAGACGCCGAGGACGCGATCGACCTGGTCGACGCGGTCGATGTCGACCTGTTCCCGATTTTCGAGGAGGAGGCGGCCGAGCTGTTGCCCCAACTCGGCGGCGCCTTGCGCCAGTGGGCACAGCGTCCGGACGACGCGGCACCCCGCGCGTCCACGCTGCGCACGCTGCACACGCTCAAGGGCAGCGCCCGTCTCGCTGGTGCCATGCGCTTGGGCGAGCGGGCACACCGCATGGAATCCGAGATCGAGGCCATCGGCGCGTCCCATGCCGACCCCGTCGCGGTCGAGCGCTTGCTGGCCCGCTTCGACGCCCTTCAGGCCACGTTCGACGGATTGCGTGTCGCCGACACTTCAGCGCAGGACGAAATGGCGCAACGCGCCGCTGCACTGGCTGCGGCATCGAAGGTCGCCGCACCGCTGACGGTCGTCACCTTGCCGGTGGTCGCCGAAGCGGCCGGCGCAGCGCCGGAGGTGCGCGAGGCGCCAGCGGCGCCGCAAGTTGCCGTCGCCCCGATCGCCATCGACGACACCCCGGCCCGTGCAGGCAACGTGCTCAACCTGCCGACGCCTGTGCCGTTGGTGGTCTCGCGCGCCGCCTCCAGCGGGGCCGTTCGCATCCGTACACAACTGCTCGACCGGCTGGTCGCGCAGGCTGGCGAAGTCATCATCACGCGCTCGCGGCTCGAAGCCCAGCTGGGCCAGTTGCGAAGCTCGCTCGGCGACCTCACCGGCAATCTGGAGCGCTTGCGCCAGCAGCTGCGCGACGTGGAGGTGCAGGCCGAAAGCCAGATGCAGTCGCGTCTCGCGCAGGCCAAGGACTCGCAGCAGGGTTTCGATCCGCTCGAGTTCGACCGCTTCACCCGCGTGCAGGAACTGACCCGCATGATGGCCGAGTCGGTCAACGACGTGGCCACCTTGCAGCGCACCTTGCAGAAGACGGTGCAGGCCACGGAAGACGATCTGAGCGCCCAGGCACGGCAAACGCGCGAGCTCCAGCGCGGCTTGCTGCGCACCCGCATGGTCGAGTTCGAAGGGCTGTCGGACCGTCTCTATCGCGTGGTGCGCCAGGCGTCGAAGGACACCGGCAAGCAGGTGCGCCTCGATATCACCGGCGGCACGATCGAGATGGACCGCGGCGTGCTGGACCGCATGACGCCGGCCTTCGAGCATCTGCTGCGCAACTGCGTGGCGCACGGCATCGAAGACGCCGCAACGCGCGAGAAGGCGGGCAAGGACGCCAGCGGGTTGATCGTCATCGAGCTGCACCACGAAGGCAACGACGTGTCGGTCAGCTTCAAGGACGACGGTGCCGGTCTCAATCAGCAGCGCATCGTCGACCGGGCGCGCGCGCTCGGCCTGATCGAAGCCTCGCAACAGCTGTCGCCGGAAGAAGCCGCAGAACTGATCTTCAAGCCCGGCTTCTCGACGGCCGACCAGGTGTCGGAACTCGCGGGTCGCGGCATCGGCATGGACGTGGTGCGCTCGCAGGTCGCAGCGCTCGGTGGCCGGATCGAAACCCACAGCACGGCGGGCCAGGGCACGACCTTCAAGCTGGTGCTTCCGCTGACCACCGCAGTGACGCACGTCGTCATGATGCGGGCCGGTGCGGTGTCGATCGGCGTGCCCTCGAGCCTGGTCGAACTGGTGCAGCGCGTGAGCGGTGCCGAGGTCGAAGTCGGCTACCGGAACCACACCTATGCGTTCGGTGCCGAGCAGGTGCCGTTCTACTGGGCGGGCGCGTTGCTGCAGGCCTCCGCCCGCAGCGACAGCGCGCCCGGCAAGCACAACACCATCGTGATCGTACGGAGCGCGGCGCAGCGCGTGGCGTTGCACGTCGACGAAGTGCTGGGCAACCAGGAAGTCGTGGTCAAGAACCTCGGACCGCAGCTCTCGCGCCTGCCGGGCATGGCAGGCATCTCGGTGCTCGCGTCGGGTGCGGTCGCGCTGATCTACAACCCGGTGGCGCTGGCCGCGGTGCATGGCGACCAAGCCGGCAAGCTGCAGCGGGTGAACGCACCGGGCGAGTCGCAAACCGCGCAAGGCCCGGGCGCGGCCGACTTGCTGCCGCCGGTGGCGCCCCGCGTGCCGCTGGTGCTGGTGGTGGACGATTCGATCACGGTGCGCCGCGTCACGCAGCGCCTGCTGCAGCGCGAAGGCTACCGCGTGGCGCTCGCGGCCGATGGCTTGCAGGCGCTTGAACGCCTGCAGCAGGAGCGCCCGGCGGTCGTGTTGTCGGACATCGAAATGCCGCGCATGGACGGCTTCGACCTGGCGCGCAATATTCGCGCAGACGCGGCGCTGGCCGACCTGCCGATCATCATGATCACCTCACGCATTGCCGAGAAGCACCGCGACCACGCGCGCACGCTGGGCGTCAACCACTACCTCGGCAAGCCGTATTCGGAAGAAGAGCTGATGCGGCTGGTGCGCAGCTACACGAGCGACGTTCCGCTGGCCGTTCCGGCCTGAACTTTCCTTCAGCCGGCCCGGGCACCGGATGCCATGAACGCCATCATTTCGTTGGCGTCTTGGCGTTCGGTCCGCGCACCACGCCGTAGCGCTGCAAAGTGCGCTCTCGCGCCTCTGCGTGGTCGATCACGGGCTTTGGATAGTTCTCGCCGAGCTTCACTTCTGCGGCTTCCAGTTCCACCGGCGTCGCCGCCCAGGGCGCATGGATCGAGGTGTTCGACAGCTTGGCCAGCTGCGGCAGGTAGCGCCGGATGAACTTGCCTTCGGGATCGAAGCGCTCGCTCTGCGTCACCGGATTGAAGATGCGGAAATAGGGCTGCGCGTCGCAGCCGCTGGAACTCGCCCACTGCCAGCCGCCGTTGTTCGATGCAAGTTCGAAGTCGTTCAGGTGCGTCGCGAAGTACGCCTCGCCGCGGCGCCAGTCGAGCCCCAGGTCCTTGCAGAGAAAACTCGCCACGACCATCCGCAGCCGGTTGTGCATGTAGCCGCTCTGGTTGATCTGCGCCATGGCGGCATCGATCAGCGGATAGCCGGTCTGGCCGTTGCACCAGGCGTCGAACAGCAGGTCGGCGTGCTTGCCGTGATGCCAGACGATCTTGTCGTATTCCGGCCGGAAGCTCTTGCCTTCGGCGATGTGCGGGTTGTGTGCCAGCACCTGGAAATAGAAGTCACGCCAGATCAGTTCGCTGAGCCAGGTCGTGGCGCCGGCATCGCCTTGCAGCGACAGCTGGTGCGCAATGCCGGCCAGCTGGCGGATCGACACCGTGCCGAAGCGCAGGTGCACGCTGAGGTAGCTCGGCCCACGCACTGCGGGGAAGTTGCGCGCCTCGTCGTAGCGGTCGATGCGCTGGAAGAAATCGTCGAACAGCGCGGCCGCGCCTTGCGCGCCGGTGGGGATTTCCAGTTCGACCAGGTTGGTCTTCGTGAAGCCGAGGTCCTTGAGCGACGGCACCGGCGCGTGATGCGACGGGGGCGGCGGTGCGAGCGCATCGGCGTAGCCGCGGGACGGATAGGCCTTGAGAAAGAACGGCTCGATCTTCGCGAGCCAGGCCCGCTTGTACGGCGTGAACACGGTGTAGGGCTGCCCGGTCTTGGTCAGCACCTCGTCGCGCTCGAAGAGGGTCTGGTCCTTAAACGTCTGGAACGTCACGCCCACGTTCGCCAGCGCGCCGAACACCTGGGTGTCGCGCGCCAGCGCGGCAGGCTCGTCGTCGCGGTTCGCGAACACGGCCTGCACGTCGAGCGCGTGCGCCAGCGAGGCGATCTCGTCGACCGCCACCGCATGCCGCACGATGAGGCCGCCGCCCAGACGCTTGAGCTCGGCCTCCAGCTCGACCAGCGACTCGCGGATGAATTCCACGCGCCGGTCGGCTTCGGGCAGCGCGTCGAGGATCGCGCGATCGAAGATGAACACGCAGAGCACTTGCCGGCAGGTGCGCAGGGCGTGATAGAGGGCCGCGTTGTCGTCCACGCGCAGGTCGCGGCGGAACCACATCAGGCCCTTGGGATAGGTTTTGTCGACGGCCAGTAAAATCGGAGGCATGTCTTCCGATTCTGCCCCGATGAACCTCACGCATCATTTTCTGATTGCCATGCCGGGGTTGCAGGACGAGACCTTCAGCCGCAGCGTGGTCTACCTGTGCGAGCACAGCGAACGCGGCGCGCTCGGGCTGGTCATCAACAAGCCGAGCGACATGAACCTCAAGGTGCTGTTCGAAAAGATCGAGTTGCGCCTGTCGAGCCCCGAATTCGGCGAGCCGATGGTCTACCAGGGCGGCCCGGTACAAACCGAGCGCGGCTTCGTGCTGCACGAACCCGTGTTCGCCGATGGCGACAAGCCCGAAGAAGCCGTCTACGCCTCGACCATGACCATTCCGGGTGGCCTGGAGATGACCACGTCGAAAGACGTGCTCGAAGCGCTGGCCACCGGCGCCGGACCGCGCAAGGTGCTGGTGTCGCTCGGCTACGCGGCGTGGGAGCAGGGCCAGCTCGAATCCGAGCTCGCCGAGAACAGCTGGCTCACCGTCGATGCCGACCCGGCCGTGATCTTCGACACGCCGGTCGAGCAGCGCTACGACCGTGCGCTGATGCTGCTGGGCCTGGAGGCCTGGAAGCTGTCGCCGGACGCGGGGCACGCATGAGCGCTGTGGCCATGCCAACCAACGCACCCGTCCCTGTTCCCGTTTCCGTTCCCGTTCCCGCCCACTTCCAGAGTTTCCTGGCCTTCGACTTCGGTCAGAAGCGCACCGGCGTCGCCACCGGCAACCGCCTGCTGCTCACCGCGACACCGCAAGCCACCATCAAGGCCGAAGGCGATGCGCGCTTCGCGCAGGTGGCCGAGCGCATTCGCGAATGGCAGCCCGATGCGCTGGTCATCGGCGTGCCGTACCACCCCGACGGCGCGCCGCACGAGAACACGCGCCTCGCGCAAAAGTTCGGGCGGCAGCTGCGCGGCCGCTTCAACCTGCAGGTCTACGAGGTCGACGAGCGCTACAGCACGACCGAGGCGCTCGCCGCCGGTGCCCGCGACGCCGATGCCGCGTCGGCCTGCATCATCCTGGAACAGTTCCTGAGGAGTCTTCCGTGAGTTCCACCATCCCCGACGCCGAGTCGCTCTACACCGCGCTGCTCGCCGGCGTGAAGCCGCTCATGCGCACCGACACGCGTCTCGTCGGCATCACCTCCGGCGGCGCCTGGCTGGTCGAACGGCTGCAAAAAGACCTGGGCCTGGCGGGTGCGCCCGGCATCATTTCGTCGGCCATGCACCGCGACGACTTCGCGCGTCGCGGCCTGGCGGCCAGCGCGCAAACGGCGCTTCCCTTCGACGTGAACGGCGCCGACGTGCTGCTGCTCGACGACGTGCTCTACACCGGCCGCACGATCCGCGCGGTCCTCAACGAACTCTTCGATTTCGGCCGGCCGGCCTGCGTGCGGCTGGCGGTGCTGGTCGATCGCGGCGGCCGCGAGCTGCCCGTCGCCGCCGACTTCTCGGCCACCGCGCTCACGCTGCCCGACACGCAGCTGCTGGCCCTGGCGCGCGGCGACGGCGGCGCGTTCAGCCTCCAGGTGGAGGACAAGACCTGATGCTCTACAAACGCAATCCGCAGCTCAACAAGAACGGCGAGCTGATCCACCTGCTGTCGATCGAAGGGCTGCCCAAGAGCATCCTCACGCACATCCTCGACACCGCCGCGAACTTCACCAGCGTGAGCGATCGCGAGGTGAAGAAGGTGCCGTTGCTGCGCGGCAAGAGCGTGTTCAATCTGTTTTTCGAAAACTCGACGCGCACCCGCACCACCTTCGAGATCGCGGCCAAGCGCCTGTCGGCCGACGTGATCAACCTCGACATCGCGCGCTCGTCGGCGACCAAGGGCGAATCGCTGCTCGACACCATCGCCAACCTCTCCGCGATGGCGGCGGACCTGTTCGTGGTGCGCCATGGCGAATCGGGCGCACCGTACCTGATCGCGCAGCACGTCGCGCCGCATGTGCACGTGGTGAATGCCGGCGACGGGCGCCATGCGCATCCGACGCAGGGCCTGCTCGACATGTACACGATCCGTCATTACAAGAAAGACTTCGCGAACCTCACGGTGGCGATCGTCGGCGACGTGCTGCACTCGCGCGTCGCGCGCTCCGACATCCATGCGCTCACCACGCTGGGCTGCGCCGAAGTGCGCGTGGTCGGCCCCAAGACGCTGGTGCCGGGCGACATGGCGCAGATGGGCGTGCGCGTGTGCCACACGCTCGAAGAAGGCATCAGGGACTGCGACGTGATCATCATGTTGCGGCTGCAGAACGAGCGCATGAGCGGCGCGCTGCTGCCGTCGAGCCAGGAATTCTTCAAGACCTACGGCCTCACGCCCGAGAAGCTGCAACTCGCCAAACCCGACTGCATCGTGATGCACCCGGGCCCGATCAACCGCGGCGTCGAGATCGACTCGGCCGTGGTCGATGGCAAGCAGAGCGTGATCCTGCCGCAGGTCACGTTCGGCATCGCGGTGCGCATGGCCGTGATGAGCATCGTCGCAGGCAACGAAGCATGAACATCCTCATCACGAATGGCCGCGTCATCGACCCGGCTTCCGGGCTCGACCAGCAGGGCGACATCGCCATCGCCGACGGCAAGATCCTCTCCATCGGCCAGGCGCCGAACGGCTTCGAGGCCGGGCGCACGCTCGATGCGGCGGGCTGCATCGTCGTGCCCGGGCTCGTCGACCTTGCTGCGCGCCTGCGCGAGCCCGGCTATGAACACGAAGGCATGCTCGGCAGCGAGATGGCGGCGGCTGTGGCCGGCGGCATCACGAGCCTCGTGTGTCCGCCCGACACCGATCCGGTGCTCGACGAACCCGGCCTCATCGAGATGCTGCGCTTTCGTGCCGAGAAGCAGCGAGGCGCGCGCCTCTATCCGCTCGGCGCCCTCACGCGCGGCCTGGCCGGCGAGGTGCTCACCGAAATGGCGGCGCTCACCGAGGCCGGCTGCATCGGCTTCAGCCAGGCCGACGTGGCGCTGGCCGACACGCAGGTGCTGCAACGCGCGCTGCTCTACGCCAGCACCTTCGGCTACACCGTGTGGCTGCGCCCGCAAGACCGCGACCTCGGCAAGGGCGTGGCCGCCAGCGGTCCGCTCGCCACGCGGCTCGGGCTCGCGGGCGTGCCGGTCGCGGCGGAAACCATCGCGCTTTTCACCCTTATCGAACTCATGAAGAGCACCGGCGCGCGCGTGCACGTGTGCCGCCTGTCGAGCGCGGCGGGCGTGCAACTGGTGCGCGATGCCAAGGCGCTCGGGTTGCCGATCAGCTGCGACGTCAGCATCAACTCGCTGCACCTCATCGACACCGACATCGGTTTCTTCGACAGCAAGGCGCGCCTGAACCCGCCGCTGCGCCAGCAACGCGATCGCGATGCGCTGTCGACCGGGCTCGCCGACGGCACCATCGATGCGCTGGTGTCCGATCACACACCGGTCGAAGCCGATGCCAAGACGCTGCCTTTCGCCGAGAGCGAAGCCGGCGCCACGGGGCTCGAACTGCTGCTGCCGCTCGCCATGAAGTGGGGTGAGGACCGCGGCGTCGGCCTGCTGCGTGCGCTGGCAGTCGTGACCGCCGCGCCGGCAAGACTGCTCGCGGTGTCCGGCGCCGGGCAGCTGGCGGCGGGCGGCGTGGCCGACCTCTGCGTGGTCGACCCAGCCAACGAATGGCAAGTGCTGCCCGACGCGCTGCTGAGCCAGGGCAAGAGCACGCCGTTTGCGGGCTATGCGCTGCGCGGCCGCGTGCGGCACACGCTGGTCGGCGGCCGCATCGTGCACGGCTGACTTCGCCGATCGACGCCGTGCACTCGCTTGCTGCTGTTCTGAAATTCTGGCGCGCCGTCGGCCTGGTGCTGCGTGGCTGGTGGACCATCCGCTTCACCTTTCCGAAGCTCTCGCCGGACGAACGCGCGCTGCGCGTCCAGCAGTGGGCGCAGCAGATGCTCGCGGCAATGGGCGTGCAGCTGGTCGTGCAGGGCACGCCGCCGGCCGTTGGGCCGGTGCTGGTCATCAGCAACCATCTCTCGTGGCTCGACATCCTCGCGATTCACGGCGCGCGGCATATGCGCTTCGTGTCCAAGTCGGGTGTGAAAGCGTGGCCGGTGATCGGCGCGCTGTCGACCGGCGCGGGCTCGCTCTACATCGAGCGCGAACGGCGGCGCGATGCCTTGCGCGTGGTGCACCACATGACCGAGGCACTGCGCAGCGGCGACCTGGTCGCGATCTTTCCCGAAGGCACGACGAGCGATGGACGCGGCCTGTTGCCCTTTCACGCCAACCTGCTGCAGGCAGCAATCTCGTCGGGCGCGCCGGTGCAGCCCGCTGCGCTGCGCTTTGCCGAAGCGGCCACCGGGGAAACCAGCCAGGCGCCTCGCTACATCGACGACGACAACCTGCTCACCTCTGTGTGGAACACGCTCAAAGCGCCGCCGCTGCTGGCCATCGTGCGTTTCGGCGAACCGCAATCCTCGTACGCGCGCGAGCGCAGGAGCTGGGCCCAGTCGCTTCACCAGGACGTGCAGCAACTGCGCCGCGACACCTTCTAGCGGGCGAAAAAAAGGGCGTCCCAAAGGGCGCCCTTGAACGGCGCGGAGTGCGCGCCGGAGGAGGAATAACCGGTTACAGGATGCCGAAGATCTTCAGCGCGATGATCGCGACGATTGGCACGCCGCAGAGCCAGAGGATGATGCTTTTCATGAAGGTCTCCGGTGGTTGAACTAAGCAGTGAGCTTCGTCCGTGCCACTCGGCCACCCTGCCGGAGAACGCATCCGCTGCGCGTGGGCGCGTGCCTACACCTCAGGCGCCGGGCAGAGCGATGAAGTGCATGAGCATCTGGAAGTGGTCGTCCATGAAATGGTCTTCCTGCGGCACGATCTCCGCGATCGGCGTCCAGGCGACAGAGGCCGCGTCGTCGTCGGCGCGCACGGCGGGCAACGGCCGCTCGCCGAGATCGAAAAAGTGCACGTGCGTGATCGTGCGGCCACGCTCGCTGCGGTCCGGATGGTCGAACACCGCGGTCGCATGGAGGCAGGCATGCAGGTCGTCGTCGCGCACGTCGAGGTGCGTTTCTTCTTCCAGTTCGCGCAGGGCCGAACGGCGCGTCGTTTCGCGTCGCTCCATGAAGCCGCCGGGTACTGCGAGCAGGCCCTTGCCGGGTGCCGCACCGCGCCGGATCAGCAGGACGTGGTCGCCGCACCGGACCACGCAGTCCACGGTGACGAGCACCGGCGGGTAGGGCGCGACGGCCCAGGTGGCGCGGTAGCCCTGCAGCATCTGCCACTCCTGCTGGAGTTCGGCGAAAGCAGGTCGTGCGGCCCAGGCGCGGAGCCCTTCGACGAGCGTTGCGGGCACCCATTCGGCGGCGGCGTCCACGCCCTGGCCGAACAGGGCATCGCGCGCGGCGAGGGCGGTGGCCTGCGGTACGGCGGGGAGGATGCGCAGCTGAAACTCGGGGAACTGCCGAAGGTAGTCGGTGGTCGCGTCCTTGAGGTGACCGATGAGGAGCGTGTTCGCGGGCGCCGTGCCGCTGTGTAGCGCAATGCCTTGGCGCACCGCTGCAGCCCAGCGCGCGTCGTCGTGGTGGTCACGCACCGGCACGAAGCGCAGCCGTGCCCGGTCGGCCGCAGGCAGTACGCCGCAGACCATCTCGGCGCGCTCCTGCCAGCTGAACGGATGCCGCGGCGAGCGCGCGTGGAAGGCCGAACCGATCACGACGATGCACAGCGGCGCCGCCGCGAGCGCGGCGGTCAGCAGGGCGAGATGGCCGTTGTGGAAAGGCTGGAAGCGGCCGATGAGGACGGCGGCGTCGTGCGTGGGGAGAAGCATGGAATCTGGTGCCTTCGACAGGAATCGAACCTGTATCTGAGCCTTAGGAGGGCCCCGTTCTATCCATTGAACTACGAAGACTTCGGGTGCGGCAGAGCGCGGGCGACTTTACCAGCCTAGTCGTACTTGAGCGTGTAGATCAGGTCCAGCCCGCTCTTCACGCCGGCCTCGCCGCGCAGTGTGAGGCGTTGCGTGAGGTCATAGAAGATGAAGATCGAACCGAACGCGCCGCCGAGGCTGCGCTCGTAGGTCACGTAGAAGTCTTTCGACAGTCGCTTGCCGAGCGTGACGGCGGATTCGCGCAGGTCGCCGCCGCTGCCCGGCCCCTTGAAACCGATCTCGTCCAGCCCGAACCGGCTGGCGAGGCTCCCGCCAGTGCCGCCCTTGCCGAGGCCGCCGAGCATGGCCAGCGCAGCCTGTTGCAGCAGCGCCGACTCGCCGCCGCTGGTGGCCTGCGCGCGACCGAGGATCACCCACGACAGCGTTTCGGCGTCCGACAGGGTGGGTTCGGAATACAGCTTCACGCGCGGCGCCTGTGCGCTGCCGGTGACCTGCACGCCCGCGCGCTGGGTGATGTTCGGGCGGATCGCCAGGATGTCGAGCGCTGGGTTGTCGAAAGGCCCGTTGAAGCGGGCGATGCCGCTCTCCACATCGAGCTCCTGACCGTAGGCGCGGTAGCGGCCGCGCACGGTGCGCACTTCGCCGGTGATGCGCGGCGGTGCACTGAGCACGGTGCTGCGGATGTCGAGCTTGCCTTCGAGCCGGGTCGTGATGCCGCGGCCCTGCACCGCGAAGTCGTCGCCCAGGTCGAACACCACCGCGATGTCCGGTGGCTTGGCGGTTTGCGGCTGGTTCACCTTGACGTCGTCGCGCGCGGCCTGGCGCGCCAGCTTGCGCGCTGCTTCCGCGGCTTCGCGGTCCTTGGCGGCGGAATGCACCACCACGTCGCTGCCCAGGCTGGGCGCGGTCTCGTCGGGCAGGATGATCACGGCGCGATCGGTCTTGAGGTTGCCGCGCACGGTGAACTGCCCGTTGTCGAGACGCGCCTGCAGGTCGCCCGACAGCGTGACCTGCCGATCGCTGCGCACCAGCACACGCAGGCGCGCCAACCGGGCCTCCAGCGCCATGCGGATGCCCGAGCCACCGGAGGGCGCGTCGGCGCCCCAGCGCATGTCGCCCGTGGCCGAGACGCTGCCGCCATCGGTGGCGGCCTCGCTGGCCGCGGTGCTGCGGTTGCCACTCTGCCCGCCGATGCGGGCGGTGCTGCCGGCGCCGCCCTTGAGCGTGAATTCGGTGATCTGCACGCGGTCGCCGCTGAGCACGGCGCGCAGGCGGCCATCGCGCAGGTCGAGCCCTTCGACCGGCGCCCGCAGCGCGAGCTGGTCGGCGCCGAGCGTGCCGCTCCAGCGCGGCGCTGCGCGGCTGCCCGACAGCGTGGCGTTGGCGTCGAGCGTGCCGGCCACGCGCCAGCCCGGTGGCGCGAGCATCGACCACACCCCGAGGCTCGGCAGACTGGCGCTCACGCGACCGGAGAGCGGTGCGTCGTCGGCCCACTGCCAGCCACCGTCGCGCTGCACGACACGCGTGCCGGCTTCGGCGTTGACCTTGCCGGCGCGCTCGCTGTCCCAGGCGAGGGTGGCTTTGATCGCGTCGCCCTGGGCGTCGAGCGTGAGCTCGGCCTGGCGCAGGCCGGCCGGCGTGCTCGGACTCACGGCGCCTGCGCCGGCCGCCGTTCCGTTGGTCATCGTGCGCTCGCTGGCGGTGCCGGTGCCGTGGCTGGTGATGCGCGTGACCAGTGCCGCCTCGCCCGCCTGCACCCGGATGTCGCCGCTCCGACGCGCCAGCCGGGCGCGGGCACGCAGGGCGTCGCCGGCGTCGATGTCCCAGTCGCCGTCGAACAGCAGGTCGCCGGTCACGCCGGCGTCGGCCAGCGCGGTGCTGGCGCCCAGCACTTCGGCCCATGCCATCGGCAGGCCTTGCAGCGTCCCTTTCGATTGCAGGCGGTAGGCGCGCTGGGCCGCGGTGCCGCTCTGGCTGAAGCGCAGCGGCTGCCAGTCGATGCGCACGGTGCCGGGTGCCGGGCCGCGCACGCTTGCCGATGCGGCCGAGGCTTCGACGTCGAGCCGATCGCCGCCGGTGCGCACGCTCGCGGTGACGGGCTTGCCCAGTTCGAGCATCCACGCACCCGGGCGCGTGCTGTCCTGCGCTTGCAGGCGCAGGCTGGCGAGCGCGGCACGCCATTGGTTGGCGCGCTCCAGGCCGCCGCTGGCGCGCGTGTCGAGCGCGAATTTTCGGGTGCCGGTGGCCGCTTCGCCTTGCAGCGACAAGGTGGCCTGCGCCAGGCTGCCGCCGAGCTCGGCGCGCAGATTGCGCAGCTCGACCGAGGTCGCCGGCCCGGTGGCGGGTGCGGGCAGGCGCAGGTCGAGCTTCGGTGCGGCGAGCGTCGCTTGCAGCGTCGGCTCGGTCACGCCGCGCGCCGCCGGCGCGTTCACATTCTGCAGGCGCTGCTGCACGGCTTGCCAGCCACCTTGCCATTTGGCGTCGAGTTGCGCCGCGCCTTGCGCCGCCATGCCGCCGAATGCGCCCGCGAGCCCGGGCAGGCTCTCGACCCAGCGTTGCAGGGTCGCCGCATCGTCGATACGCGCCTTGAGGTCGCCACTGCCCTGGTTCGGCGCGATGCGGCCCTGCAGTTCGGCGCCGCCGCCCGGCAACACGAGCAGCAAGTTGCCGCTGCCGGCCTTCTCGGCCACGCGCACCTGCAACTTGCCTTCGACGCGGGCGCGCTCGGCCTCGATGCGCAGCATGCGCAGGTCGAGCACCTGGTCTTTCCATCGGCCTTGGGCCAGCGCGCGATCGAGGCCGAAGCCCTTGAGCGCCGCGCTGCCGGCACCGCCCTGGGCTTGCAGCGCGACGTCGAAATCGATCGCGTCGCCCTTCTGCTCGGCGGTGAGGCGGCCACTGATCGGTGCGCCGGCCAGTTCGGTGTGCAGTTCGCCGGGGCGCACGCCGGTCACGGTGGCCTTGGCCTGCCACGGCTCGGGTGCCGGGCTCCATTCCCCCTGGGCGGCGATGCGGCCGCCGCCGGCCCGCACGACCGCATCGGGCAGCGTCCAGGTCTTCCCGTCGTAACCGAAGCGCGCGGCAAGCTGTTCGACCGGCAGCCGGCCCTTGTCCCACGGGCCCGGCACGGCGTTGCGGATGTCGACCTGGCCCTGCCAAGCCGAGGCGCCCGTGGCCGCATCGGGGCGGATGTCGACGGTGCCCGTCAGCTGCGTTTGCGGCGCGTCCGGCAGCAGCCGGGCGGCATCGACGTTTTTCAGGTCGGCGTGCGCTTCGATCACCGGTTGCGGTTGCCACGGCGCGATCTGCGCGCGCAAGCTGGCTTGCATCGGTCGGTCGGCGTCTTCGTCGGCGGGTTTCAGGTCGGCCGCGACGTCGAGCCGCGCATCGGCGCCGGCCAGCGTGCCCGTCACCTTGGCCGCGGCGAGCACGTCGAGGCTGCGGCCTTCGGTCAGCGGCGCCTTGACGCGGCCATCGAGCGTCGCGTCGATCGCCATCGGCGCAGGGCCTTGCAGCTTGACGCGCGCGCTGTAGTGGCCGTCGGCCAGGTCGACGCCCTCGATCTCGAGATCGTGATGCGCGTTGGCGTACCGATAGTGCCCCGCAAGATGGATCGCTTCCACGAGCGGTGGCCCGGCCCAGCGCAGGCTGTCGATGCGAAAGGGCACGTCGATGTCGATCGGCAACGCGAGCTGCGTCAGCGGCTCGGAAGGCTTGCCGCTCGGCGGACCGCGGCGCTCGATCGAGAGCTGCACGGCATGCACTTCGCCCAGCTGCACCTTGCGTTGCAGCAACGGCGCGAGTCGCCAGCCGATGGTCGCGTCCTTCACCTCGACCGCGAGCGTCGGGCTTTGCCAACGCAGCCAGCCGATGTGCCCGCCGGTGCGCAGCGAACCGCTCACATCGCGGCTTTCGAGCGTCTGGCCTGCCGGAATGTAGCGCGCAGCTTTCGCCAGCGCGAAAGCGAGCGACTGGTTGGAGCCGAGCCACCACCAGCTGCCGGCGCCGAGCGCCAGCACCAGGGCGATCAGGCCGGCGAAGCTCCACGCCAGCGCGCGCAGCACGCGGCGCGCGCGTGAACGCTTCACGGGAGGCGGTGCCGCTGCGGATGGGGAAGCGGGGATCGGTTCCGCCATCTCAGAATGTGAAGCCCAGCCGCAGATGCAGCCGCAATTTCTTGACATCGACGCCGTACGCGACATCGGCCTGCACCGGGCCGACCGGGCTGCGCCAGCGCGCGCCGACGCCCACGCCGACCTTGGCTTTCAGCTCGGCCGGCTTGTCGGCCACCGCACCGGCGTCGACGAAGGCGACCGTCTCCCAATCGGTCAGCTTGCCCTGGTAGACGAAGGGGCGCTGCCACTCGATGCTGGCAACGCCGAGGTAGCGCCCCGCGACGATCGTGCCGTCGGCCTGCACTGTGCCGATCTGCCGGTAGCTGTAGCCGCGCACCGTCGTGTCGCCGCCCGTCAGGAACTGCAGGGTGGAGGGAACCTGCGCGTTGTCTTTCGCCGACACGACACCGCCTTCCAGTCTGAATTGCAGCCGGCTGCGACGCGCTTCGGTGTCACCTTCGCCGTCCACGCTGCCGATCGGCAGGATGCCGAGCCAGCGCCCGTACGTGCGCACGAAAGGCAGGCGTTCGCCCGTGAGCGTGTAGCCGGCGCCCAGCTCCAGGGCGAGCGCCTGCCCCTGGGTGGGGATCGTGTTGTCGTTGAAGTAGCGCCCGGTCCAGCCCCAGTTGGCGCTGACCGCCGACGCAGAGGGCGGGGCGTTCTCGCCGCGGTTCTGGGCATAGTCGTATTGCAGGAAATAGCTGCGATCGATGTGGTCGCTCGACTTGCTGCGTCCGCCCCGCACGCGGCCGCTGTCGACCTCGTAGGTGCCGGAAGCTTCCCGCTTGATTTCGCCGCCGCCGAACCAGCGCCAGCCGCGGTCGTCGGGGATCGAGTTGAGCTCGGTGCCGAGCGATTTGGTTTCGCGGTCGAACGACAGCTTGGACACCGCGCGCCAGCCGAGCAGCGGCACCTGGTTGTGGATGTGGTCGACCGACAGGCGCGGCCCGCTGTCGGTGGTGAAGCCGACGCCGAGCACGATCTTCTGCAGCGGCGCTTCGCGCAATTGCGCCACCACGGTGGCGAATTGCGGGTCGCTGCCTTCCGTGTCGAGCGTGAGGAACACCGAGTCGTAGTAGCCGCTGCTGGCCAGGCGCTGCTGGGCATCGAGCAGCTTTTGCTGGTCGTAGTCGGTGCCGGTCGGCAGGCGCGCGATGCGGCGCGCGCCATCGGCCGCGTAGCGCTCGCTGCCGTTGATCTGCAGGAGGCCGAAGCGGTAGGCCGGGCCGGAGTTATAGCTCACGCCGAGTTTGGCTTCGCTGCGGTCGGCATCGATGTCGGCGCGGCTGGTAGCGATGCTGGCGGTCGGAAAGCGTTTGGCCGTCAGGTTGCGCAGTGCCACTGTCTTGGCGTTGTCCCACGCCGACTGGGTGAAAGGCTGGCCGGCGCGCAGCGACCACGCGGTGCGGAGCGTGTCGCGCTGCGATTCGGCCGCGGCGTCGTTCGCGATCGCGCCGCCGAAGCCGATCTGCACGTTGCTGACGCGGGTCAGCTCTCCGGGTTCGACCGTGACCACCACTTCGCGCGGCGCCTTGGCGTCGGGGGTTTCGTTCAGTACGAGGGTGAGCGTCGGCGTGAAGTAGCCGAGCGTCCCGAGCAACTCGCGCGCGTTGCCCTCGGCAGCCACCATCAGTCGCGACAGCTCGGAGGCCCCGAGGTCGGCGACCTGGCGATAGCGCTGGATTTCGAGATGCAGCGTGAGGTACTCGCGCACCGTGTCGGGCCCACGGACCTCGAGAGAGAAGGCGTCGCGCGACGCAGCGGTGCTGCTGCTGCTGGCGACCGGACTGCCTTCCTGGGAATCGGCCGGCTTGGCTCGGCCCGGCAGCAAGCTGCATCCCTGCAGCAGCAGGACACTTGCAAAAAATAAAGCCGGCATCCATGCCGGCACAAAACGGGACACGACCCTGACCATCCGGCCATTCTGACAGCAGGGCGCGGCGTGGCTTGTAAGACCCCGGCCCGCGGACCTTCAGCGGCCGGTGACTTTCTTCAGCGCCGTCCAGACGATGGGCGGCGTCATCACCCGTGCGATGGCCACGAAGCGGTCGGCACCAAAGCGCGTCATGAAGTTCGTGAGCATCTTGTCCTGGCTGGGCTTTCCGGCTTCGGGGCTGCTGTAGTAATAGGCTGCGATCGAGCGACGTGGCCGGCCTTCAGGCGCTTTGGAAGGGGTCGGATGGCCGTGGAAGCTGGCGGGTCCGTGCAGCATGAAGATGCTGCGGCCGAATTCCGGCTCGACGCGCTTGACGCACGCCTTCTTGTTCTTGTCCCACAGCTCCAGCGCGGCATGCCATTCGGGCTGCCAGTCCTTGTTGAGGTAGGTGATGAGCACCATCTCGTTCTGGAGGCCGGTCGCCCGATGGCGGTTGAAGTCGCGATGGATCGCAAACGCGGCGCCGGTGCGGCTTTCGTGCAAGCCGCCGCCATAAAGATGCGGGTCGGACAGCAGGTAGGGCGCACCGGTGATGCTCGACACCCATTCGACGAACCAGCCCGAATTGACGACATCGAAATAGAGCTGCGAGGCCGGCCCGAGGCGGCCACCCATCACCGAGCGGCGAAAGGATTCGTAGCGGGTCTTGACGTCTTGCCAGGCGAGGCCCGAATGCTGTTCGAACTCTTCACAAACGAGCTTGAGCAAATCGGGATGGAAGATGCCTTCGACCACCAGGTGGGGGAAGGGCTTGGCCGCGAGCAGCTCGTCGCGAAGCTTCTTGCGCGCTTCGGGCTCGAAGAGCTTGCGGTTGACGAGTTCCGACAGCTGAAGCCGGACGCCGCGGATGGTGACGAAATCGCCTTCGCCCGTGGCAACGGGTGCGGCACTCGCTTCGGTCCGCAATGGATCGGGAGCCATGACGTTCGACATTGTTTTTACAGATGTAAGTCGACTGTTAAAGTTTGTGTAATGTAGTCGAAAGTTTCCGTTTTATTACAAAGTTTTTCGAAATGCTCTTATTTTGACAACAGCCGCATCGCCTCTTCCAGGCCCTTGAGTGTCAGCGGATACATGCGCATCGACACCAGTTGCTGCATCACCGAAATGCTCTGGCGGTATTGCCACACGCCTTGCGGTTCGGGGTTGATCCAGGCGAACTTGGGGAAGGCATGGGTCAGCCGCTGGATCCATTCCGCACCGGCTTCCTCGTTGTTGTATTCGACGCTGCCGCCCGGCTGCAGGATCTCGTAGGGGCTCATGGTCGCGTCGCCCACGAAGATCAGTTTGTAGTCCTTGTTGTACTTGCGCAGGATGTCGAAGGTCGCGAACTTCTCGGAGAAGCGGCGCTTGTTGTTCTTCCACATGAAGTCGTAGACGCAGTTGTGGAAGTAATAGAACTCCAGGTGCTTGAACTCCGTTTTGACGGCCGAGAACAACTCCTCGACGCGCTGGATGTGTTCGTCCATCGTGCCGCCGACGTCCATCAGCAGCAGTACCTTGACGTTGTTGTGACGCTCGGGCCGCATCTTGATGTCGAGGTAGCCCGCGTTCGCCGCGGTCTTGCTGATGGTTTCATCGAGGTCGAGCTCTTCCTCGTGGCCTTCGCGGGCGAACTTGCGCAGGCGCCTCAGCGCCACCTTGATGTTGCGCGTGCCCAGCTCCTGCGAGTCGTCGTAGTCCTTGTAGGCGCGCTGGTCCCACACCTTCACTGCGCTCTTGTTCTTGCCCGCGCCGCCGATGCGCACGCCCTGCGGGTTGTAGCCGCCGTTGCCGAAGGGAGAAGTGCCGCCGGTGCCGATCCACTTGTTGCCGCCTTCGTGGCGCTCTTTCTGTTCTTCGAAACGCTTCTTGAGGGTTTCCATGAGCTCGTCCCAGCCCATCTTTTCGATCTTGGCTTTTTCTTCGGCGGTGAACTCGCGTTCCATCGTCTTGCGAAGCCAGTCCAGCGGCATTTCCTTCGTGAAGTCGGCCAGCATGTCGACGCCCTTGAAGTAGGCGGCAAACGCGCGGTCGAACTTGTCGTAGTGCTTCTCGTCCTTCACCAGCGCCGTGCGGCTCAGGTAATAGAAATCATCGAGGCCGTAGGCGCCGTCCGAGTCGGGTCCGACCACATTGGCCTTGAGCGCCTCGAGCAGCATCAGGTATTCCTTGACCGATACCGGCAGCTTCGCCGAGCGCAAGGTGTAGAAAAAGTCGATCAGCATCGCGCATCACTCCCTGGGGGGTCGGGGCTTGTTCAGCAGATAAAGCAACTGGGCCTTGATTTCGGGCCACTCGCCGGCCGCGACGCTGTACATCACGGTGTCGCGAACGGTGCCGTCGCGCCGCAGCGCGTGGCCGCGAATCACGCCGTCCTTTTTTGCGCCGAGTCGTTCGATCGCGTTCTGCGAGGCGAAGTTGAAGTTGTCGGTGCGCCAGCCGACCACGTTGCACTGCAGCGTCTCGAAAGCGTGCGTCAGCAGGAGCAGCTTGCAGGTGGTGTTGATGTGGGTGCGCTGGCAGCGCTTGGCATACCAGGTCCAGCCGATCTCCACGCGCTTCACGGCCGGCACGATGTCGTGATAGCTCGTGCTGCCGAGCACCTCGCCTGTTGCCTGGTCGGTCACGGCGAACGCGAAGCGGCTCCCGGCTTCGCGCAATTGCATCGCGTGCTCGATGTAGGCGCGCGTGTCCCTGGGCTCCGGCACCGAGGTGACCCGCAGCGTCCAGAGCTCGCCGTCGGCGGCCGCCCCGCGCAGCCCGTCTTCGTGCGCCGGGCTGAGCGGCACCAACGCGATACCGCGCGACGACAAGGTGACAGGTTCGACAAAAGCCAACTTCAACTCCTCGGATTGCCGTATTTGCGCCGGTACCAGGCGCGTGCCAGCTGCAGTCCGGCGCCACCCCCCAGGCCGATCAGCAGAATGCCGAAAATCTCGCTGTTGCCGTAGCCTGCGCTCGCAAAGGCATCGAAGCCGAGCAGCAGGCCGATCCAGCGGCCGAGCAGCGCACCGGCCACGAACAGCACCGCCTGGGCGACACCCAGCAAGAGCAACTGACGCGTCGGGTGCGGCGCTGGCGTCATCGGTTGTTGCGCTGCATGAAGACGAGCTTCTCGAACAATGTCACGTCCTGTTCGTTCTTGAGCAGCGCGCCCACCAGCGGCGGCACCGCGACCTTGTCGTCCTTGCTCTGCAGCGCTTCGACTGGAATGTCCTCGGCCACCAGCAGCTTGAGCCAGTCGAGCAGTTCGGAGGTCGAAGGTTTCTTTTTCAGGCCCGGCAGGTTGCGCACGTCGTAGAAGGTCTTCATCGCGGCGGTGAGCAGTTCCTGCTTCAGGCCGGGGAAGTGCACGTCGACGATCTGCTTCATCGTGGCGGCGTCGGGGAACTTGATGTAGTGGAAGAAGCAGCGCCGCAGGAACGCGTCGGGCAGTTCCTTCTCGTTGTTCGACGTGATGAACACGACCGGTCGGTGCTTGGCGCGGATGAGCTCGCGCGTCTCGTAGCAATAGAACTCCATGCGGTCGATTTCGCGCAAGAGGTCGTTCGGGAACTCGATGTCGGCCTTGTCGATTTCGTCGATCAGCAAGGCGACGGGCTGGTCGGCGGTGAAGGCTTGCCACAGCACGCCCTTGACGATGTAGTTCTGGATGTCCTTGACGCGCTCGCCGCCGTCGACGTCGGACAGCTGCGAGTCGCGCAGCCGGCTCACCGCGTCGTATTCATACAGGCCCTGCTGTGCCTTGGTGGTCGACTTGATGTGCCATTGCAGCAAAGGCAGCTTCAATGCTTCGGCCACTTCCTCGGCCAACATGGTCTTGCCGGTGCCGGGTTCGCCCTTGACGAGCAGCGGTCGTTTGAGCGTGATGGCGGCGTTCACCGCGAGCATCAGGTCCTGCGTGGCAACGTAATTGTCAGAGCCCTGGAATTTCATGAATGAGGTGACGCGAAGCGCGATGAGAGGTGGATGAAAAGGCACATCCGATCGACATGGCGGAGCGTTTGGCACTCGCCGCAGAGGGCATCAGGATGCCCCCGCATATAATCGAATGTTGATGAGAAACCAGAAGTTCCACGAGATTGTGCGCGCAAAATGAACAAGTTGTTGACCACGATGTTTGCCCTCGCTGTCGCTTGCGTGACGGTCTCGGCCCAGGCCCAGAAGGTCGCAGGCAACGCCGAGAACGGTGCCAAGAAAGTGGCGATGTGCGTGGGCTGCCACGGCATCATCGGCTACCAGGCCAGCTTCCCCGAGGTCTACAAAGTGCCCAAGATTGCGGGCCAGAGCGCCACGTACATCACGGCCGCGCTCACAGCCTACAAGGGTGGCGACCGCAAGCACCCGACGATGCGCGCGATCGCCGATTCGCTCACCGAACAAGACATCGCCGACCTCTCCGCCTACTACAGCCAGCTCGGGCTGAAGGAAGGCGACGCACCGCCCGCCAGTGCCGCAAAGGCACCGAGCGAAAATGTCCAGGCGCTCATCTCGCGCGACAAGGACAACGCCTGTACCAAGTGCCACGGCGTCAACTTCAACACCCCGAACGACGGTACCGTGCCCAAGCTCGCGGGCCAGAACGCCGACTTCCTGTTCGTCGCCCTCAAGGCCTACAAGGCCGACACGCATCCGCTCACCGGCCGCTCGAACGGTGTGATGGGCGGCGTCGCCAAGAAGTACACCAACGCGGAGCTCAAAGACCTGTCGGGCTACATTGCCTCGCTGCCGGGCGAAGTGAAAACGGTGCCTGAGTCGCGCATTCATCGCGCTTCAGGCAATTGATTCGGACGGCGTTTCGCCGCAATGAAAAAGCCCGCGTCAGCGGGCTTTTTTGCGGGCGTGACGGGGTTGCCGATCAGACGTCGAAGAAGACCGTTTCTCCGGCGCCCTGCATGCGGATGTCGAAGCGGTAGCTCACGGCGCCACCTTGCGCAACACGTTCGGCGATGAGCGTGTTGCGGCGTTCGGCGGGCACGCTCGCCAGGACCGGGTCGCTGGCGTTGGCGTTTTGCTCGTCGCTGAAATACACACGCGTGAACGCGTGCAGCAACAGGCCGCGCATGAGCACGATCACGTTGATGTGCGGCGCCTCGCCGGGGGTTTCGGCGCCCGGCTTCACTGTGTGGAACACGAAGCGGTTCTGCGCATCGGTGCCGGTGCCCGTGCGACCGAAGGCGCGAAAGCCGAGGTTGTGCGCTTCTTCCACCGATTGCGGATAGCGGCCTGCGCCGTCGGGTTGGCTGATCTCGATCAGCGCATCGCCGATGACCTTGCCGTCGCCGTCGATCACGCGGCCTTCGAGCCGGATGCGCTCGCCGTTGGCGCCGTCGAGCGCGAGCACGCTGTCGAACGGCTGGTCGAAGTCGTAGCCGTATTGGGTGGCCGTGAGGCCGTAGGCGAAGTAAGGGCCGACAGTCTGCGACGGCGTCTGGCCGAAATTGGTTTCGAGCGAACTCATCATGGTGCGGGTGCTCCTTCTGTTCAGCGGGTTTCGAACGGCGTCTCGTCGGCACCGCGCAGCACGATGTCGAACTGGTAGCCCAGCGCATAGCCGTCTTCGGTGATGTCGAGGCTGAAGTCGGCGATGAGGCGGTTGCGCGTTTTCTCGGGCGTGCCGGTCACCATGGGGTCGTACTGCAACAGCGGGTCGCCGGGAAAATACATCTGCGTGACCAGGCGGCTCGCGAAGTGCGGGCCGAACAACGACAGGTGGATGTGCTGCGGACGCCAGGCGTTCGGGTGGTTGCCCCATGGGTACGCGCCCGGCTTGATCGTCAGGAAGCGGTAGCGGCCTTCGGCATCGGTGAGACAGCGCCCGGCGCCCAGGAAGTTCGGGTCGAGCGGCGCGTCGTGCTGGTCGACCTTGTGCACGTAGCGGCCCGAGGCATTGGCCTGCCAGAGCTCGACCAGCGTGTTCGCGACCGGGCGCTTGCGCTCGTTGAGCACCTGGCCGGTGAGGATCATGCGTTCGCCGAGCGGCTCGCCGTTCTTGCGGGCGTTGCGCGTGAGGTCGTGGTCGAGCTCGCCGATGCTGCCGTGGCCGTACACCGGCTGCTGCAGTTCGCCGAGCGTGGCCTTGAGCGGAACCAGCGGCTGCAGCGGGCCACGTTTCGCGGTCGATTTGTAGCCGGAATAAACGTATTCGGGGTGGCTGGCCCAGTCGCGTGGCGCGAGCGTGGCGAGCGGTGCCTGGATGGCAGTCGGCATGGCTTGTCTCCTGTGGATGTGGCGTCACTTTAGGCGGCAGCTTCGATGATGTAAATTGAAGATTCATCGAAATTACATAAGCATCGGTAATTGAAATCGCACCCCGATTCCTCGTTGGCTTTCGTGCGCAACGTACAGCTGCGGCACCTGCGCTGCTTCGTCGCTGTCGCGCAGGAGCGTCACCTCGCGCGCGCGGCTGTGCGGCTGGCGCTGAGCCAGCCTGCGGTTTCCAAGACCCTGGCGGAACTCGAAGCCATGGCCGGCACGCGCCTCGTCGAGCGCGGCACCGCGGGCCGGCGCGGCGTGCAGGGCTTGAGCGCGGCGGGCGAGCAACTGCTCGCTCATGCGTTGCGCGTGCTGGAGGCGCTGGAGGCCAGCGCGCAGTCTCTGGCGCCCTCATCTGGCGAGCGCCTGGAGCGGCTGCGCATCGGCGCGCTGCCCAGCGTCGCGCCGGCGCTGCTGCCGCAGGCGCTCACGGAGTTTCGCGAGCGCTGGCCCCACGTGCAGGTGATCGTCAAGAGTGCGGCCAATGCGTCGTTGCTCGACGAGTTGCGCGCCGGTGAACTCGACCTCGTCGTTGGCCGCATGAGCGAGCCGGGGCTGATGGCCGGGCTGAGCTTCGAGTTGCTGCTTGCCGAACCGCTGGTGTTCGCCGCGCGCGCCGGTCACCCGCTGGCGCGGCGCGGCGCATCGGTACAGGGTGTGCTGGGCTGTCCGCTCGTGATCTACGGCGAGGGCACGATCCCGCGCCACAACACCGAGAGCTTCCTGTCGGCGCTCGGACTGGCGTTGCCGGCGAACACGTTGCAGACGCTCGACGTGTCCGTGGCGCGCGCGCTGGTCCTGCTCTCGGAGGCGATCTGGATCACGCCGCTCGGTGCTGCGCGCGCCGATCTGGAAGAAGGTCGACTGGTGCGCTTGCCGATCAAGACGGCCGGCACCGAAGAGCCGGTCGGTCTTTTGCTGCGCAGCGACGCGGAACCATCGGCCCTGCGCAGTGCGATGGCGGCACTGCTGCGCGTGGGTGCAAAGCGGCAAAGTGCGTTGCCGCGCCGGCGTCAGTCGCGCGTCGCGCGGCGCTGAACGCAGTCCACGTAGGCCTCGCCGTCGGGCGGGCGACCGGCGCGCTGCGCTTCCCACATCATCCGGCCGAGGCACTCCATGGCTTCGTGGTGCGCATTCAGCAGCGAGTCGCGGCGCGCGGTCAGCAACTCGACCGCCTGGCGGATGCCGCGCGGCTGATCGATGGAACACTGCTCGCTGATCGACAGATGCATCGAGAGGTGCAGGAACGGGTTCTCGCGGCCGTCCTTGCCGTCGTAGACGCGCGCCACGGCGGCGTCTGCATCGGCGAGGTCGGCGTGGTATTCAGGATGCTGGTCGATCCAGCCGGCCGCGATGGTTTCGAGCGCCTCCATCGGCAGGCCCTGGCGCTGCTTTTGGTAGACGTCACAGAAAAAGCGGCGGACTTGTTCCGGGGTGGGATTGAACATGGTCGCAAGGCTAGCATTGCGGCAAAGGAGACGCTCATGAAGACCATCAAGGGACCGGCCATTTTCCTGGCCCAGTTTCTCGGCGACACCGCGCCGTTCGACACGCTCGATTCACTCGGCCGCTGGGCCGCAGGCCTCGGCTACAAGGGTGTGCAGCTGCCGACCGATCCGCGCCTGGTCGACCTGCAGAAAGCCGCCGAGAGCCAGACCTATTGCGACGAGCTCAAGGGCACGCTGGCGCAGCACGGCGTGGAGATCACCGAGCTGTCGACGCATCTGCAGGGCCAGCTGGTGGCGGTGCATCCGGCCTACGACGACGCGTTCGACGCCTTCGCGGCGCCCGAAGTGCGCGGCAACCCGGCGGCGCGCCAGGCGTGGGCGGTGCAGCAGCTGATGTATGCGGCGAAAGCGTCGGAGCGCCTCGGCCTCACGGCGCACGCCACCTTCTCGGGCGCGCTGGCCTGGCCGTATCTGTATTCGTGGCCGCCGCGGCCGCCCCGGCTCATCGAGGACGCGTTCGACGAACTCGGGCGCCGCTGGCTGCCCATCCTCAATGCCTTCGACGATGCCGGTGTCGACGTCGCGTACGAGATCCATCCGGGCGAAGACCTGCACGATGGCGTGACCTACGAGATGTTCCTCGAACGCGTCGGCCACCATCCGCGCGCCTGCCTGCTCTACGACCCGAGCCACTTCGTGCTGCAGCAGCTCGACTACCTGGCCTACATCGACCACTACCACTCGCGCATCAAGATCTTTCATGTGAAGGACGCCGAGTTCAATCCGACCGGCAAGCAGGGTGTGTATGGCGGCTTCCAAAGCTGGATCAACCGGGCCGGGCGTTTCCGCTCGCTGGGTGACGGGCAGGTCGACTTCAAGGCCATCTTTTCGAAGATGGCGCAGTACGACTTTCCGGGCTGGGCGGTGCTGGAGTGGGAGTGCTGCATCAAGCATCCCGAAGACGGCGCGCGCGAAGGCGCGGTCTTCATCGCCGACCACATCATCCGCGTGGCCGACCGGGCTTTCGACGACTTCGCGGCGGGGGATGCGGGCAACAGCGTCAACCGCAAGATCCTCGGGCTCGACTGAGCCTCGGCGTCATCGGCTGGTCAGAGCAGGCCGGAGATTTTTTGCGCCGCATCGCGCAGCGCCGGCAGCATCGTCTCCTGCATCACCTTGGCGCTCGTGCGGTTCGCCTGGCCGCTGATGTTGAGCGCCGCGACCATGCGGCCGCTGCGGTTGACGATGGGCGCCGCAATGGAAACGAGGCCTTCTTCCAACTCCTGGTTGACCAGGCACCAGCGCTGCTTGCGTGCCTGCGACACCTTGGCGACGAGCGCTTCGATGTCGAACACCGTGTGTTTGGTGAGCGCCTCCGGTGCCGAGGCTTCGAGGCGGGCTCGCAGCGCGCTGTCGTCCAGTTCGGACAGCAGCAGCCGGCCCATCGAGGTGCACCAGGCCGGCAGCCGCGAGCCGACGCCCAGGCTGATGCTCATGATCTTGTGCGTGGGCACGCGCAGCACGTAGACGATGTCGGTCGCGTCGAGCACGGCCGCCGAGCACGACTCCTGCACCGCCTGCACCAGGGCTTCCATCACCGGCTCGGCGCGGTTCCAGATCGGCATGGACGAGAGGTAGGCGAAGCCGAGGTCGAGAATGCGCGGCGTCAGGCTGAAGAGCTTGCCGTCGGTCTCCACATAGCCCAGCGTTTGCAGCGTGAGCAAGATGCGGCGGGCGCCGGCCCGCGTGAGCCCACTGGCGGCGGCCACTTCGCTGAGCGTCTGGCGCGGTGCCTTCGCGCTGAACGAGCGGATGACTTCCAGGCCGCGCGCGAACGACTGCACGTAGCTGTCGCCGGGGCGCGGATTTGCGGCTTTTTCGAGGGCGCTTGCCATGGTGTGTGCGATCTCCTAAAATTCATTATAAGAACAAACGTTCGTTATGCGAACAAATCCAGCGAACAAAATATCGGCGCGTTTGCTTGGTGATTTCCCTCAATGCAACAGGAGACAAACTCACATGATCGACAAGATCGCCCACTCCGTCGCCGAGGCGATGGCGAACATCAAGGACGGTTCAACGGTCCTCATCGGCGGCTTCGGCACCGCCGGCATTCCCAACGAGCTGATCGACGGACTGATCGCACAGGGCGCGAAAGACCTCACCGTGGTCAACAACAACGCGGGCAATGCCGAAGTGGGTTTGGCCGCGCTGCTCAAGGCCGGCCGCGTGCGCAAGATCATCTGCAGCTTCCCGCGCCAGGCCGACAGCCACGTATTCGACGGCCTTTACCGCGCCGGCAAGCTCGAACTGGAACTGGTTCCGCAAGGTAACCTGGCCGAGCGCATCCGCGCGGCGGGCGCCGGCATCGGCGGATTCTTCTGCCCGACCGGCTACGGCACGCAACTCTCCGGCGACCGCGAAACGCGCGTCATCGACGGCGTGCACTACGTGCTCGAGTACCCGATCCACGGCGACGTGGCGCTCATCAAGGCGGAGCGCGGCGACCGCTGGGGCAACCTGGTCTACCGCAAGGCCGCGCGCAACTTCGGCCCGGTGATGGCCATGGCCGCGAAGCAGACCATCGCGACCGTGCACGAGATCGCCGAGCTCGGGACGCTCGACCCCGAAACCATCGTGACGCCGGGCATCTTCGTGCAACAGATCGTCAGGATCGACCGCGTCGCCACCCAGGCCGGCGGCTTCAAGAAGGCAGCATGACCATGATCTCCACCCCAACCCATGCCGCCACTTATCAGCGGCGCACCAAGGACCAGCTCGCCGCGCGGGTGGCACAGGACATCTTCGACGGCGCCGTCGTCAACCTCGGCATCGGCCAGCCGACGCTCGTCGCCAACCATCTGCCCGCGGGCCGCGAAGTGATTTTGCAGAGCGAGAACGGCATCCTCGGCATGGGTCCGGCGCCCGCCGCCGGCGAAGAAGATTACGACCTCATCAACGCCGGCAAGCAGCCCGTCACGCTGCTGCCGGGCGGCTCGTTCTTCCACCATGCCGACAGCTTCGCGATGATGCGCGGCGGCCACCTCGACATCTGCGTGCTCGGCGCGTTCCAGGTGTCGGCCACCGGCGACCTGGCCAACTGGCACACCGGCGAGAAGGACGCGATTCCCGCCGTCGGCGGTGCCATGGACCTCGCCATCGGCGCCAAGCAGACCTGGGTCATGATGGATTTGCTGACCAAGCAGGGCGTGAGCAAGCTCGTCGAGCAGTGCACCTATCCGCTGACCGGCATCGCGTGCGTGAAGCGGGTGTATTCCGATCTCGCCACACTCGAATGCACACCGCTGGGCCTCAAGCTGATCGACAAGGTCGACGGCCTCGAACACGCCGAACTCGAAAAGCTGGTCGGCCTGCCGATCGCCACCTGAACACCCTTCACGAGAGACACCACATGACGAATCAAGCTTTCATTTGCGACGCCATCCGCACGCCCTTCGGCCGCTACGGCGGCGCCCTCAGCAGCGTACGCACCGACGACCTCGGCGCGGTGCCGTTGCGCGCCTTGATGGAACGCAACCCCAACGTCGACTGGCAGGCCGTGGGCGACGTCATCTATGGCTGCGCCAACCAGGCCGGCGAAGACAACCGCAACGTCGCGCGCATGTCGGCGCTGCTGGCCGGCCTGCCGCTCGAACTGGGCGGCGCGACCCTCAATCGCCTGTGCGGCTCGGGGCTCGATGCAGTGGGCACGGCGGCGCGCGCGATCAAGGCCGGCGAGGCCGGCCTGATGATCGCCGGCGGCGTCGAGAGCATGAGCCGGGCCCCCTTCGTGATGCCCAAGGCCGAGAGCGCGTTCAGCCGCGCCAATGCGGTTTACGACACCACCATCGGCTGGCGCTTCGTCAACAAGAAGATGAAGGAACTCTACGGCGTCGACTCGATGCCCGAGACCGCCGAGAACGTCGCGACCGACTACAAGATCGAGCGCGAAGCGCAAGACCGCATGGCGCTCGCGTCGCAGCAGCGCGCGGTCGCGTCGCAGAAGTCCGGCTTCTTCGACGCCGAGATCGTGCCGGTGCATGTGCCGCAGAAGAAGGGCGACGCGATCGTCGTCAACAAGGACGAGCACCCGCGCGAGACCAGCATGGAGTCGCTGGCCAAGCTCAAGGGCGTGGTGCGGCCCGACGGCACGGTCACGGCCGGCAATGCCAGCGGCGTGAACGACGGCGCCTGCGCGCTGCTGCTGGCCGATGAAGCCAGCGCCACCAAGTACGGCCTGACGCCGCGTGCACGCGTGGTGGGCATGGCCACGGCGGGCGTGGCGCCGCGCGTGATGGGCATCGGCCCGGCGCCGGCCACGCAAAAAGTGCTGGCGCTCACCGGCCTCACGATCGACCAGATGGACGTGATCGAACTCAACGAAGCCTTCGCGGCGCAAGGCCTCGCGGTGCTGCGTTTGCTGGGCCTGAAAGACGACGACGCGCGCGTCAACATCAACGGCGGCGCCATCGCTTTGGGCCACCCGCTGGGCGCCAGCGGCGCGCGGCTGGCCACCACCGCGGTGAACCAGCTGCACAAGCAGGGCGGTCGCTATGCGCTGTGCACGATGTGCATCGGCGTGGGGCAGGGCATCGCCGTGATCCTCGAACGCGTCTGAGACCTGCCATGACCCATCCCTTCACCGACACCCCCAGCCTCTGCGGACCGCTGCGCAAGCCGCACCAGATGCTCGCGCATCAGAAGTACGACGGCCACAAGTCCATCCACGACGACGCGATGGCCGAAGGCCTCGGCCTGCGCGCCGGCCCGATCGAGGGGCCGACGCACTTCAGCCAGTTCGATCCGCTCCTGTTCCAGGTCTTCGGGCAGGCCTGGTTCGAGACCGGCTGCATCAGCGCGCATTACCAGAACATGGTGGTCGAGGGCGAAGAGGTGCGTGCCTTCGTGCTGCCGCCGACGCGCCCGGACGACCGCTTCGTGCGCATCCATGCCGAGAAGCGCGACGGCACACCGGTGCTCACCGGCAGCGCGTCGATCGGCAATGCCGAAGGCCTGCCGCACGAGATCCAGTTGCGCATGGCCAAACTGCGCCCTGCGACGGGGCTTGTGATCAACCGCGACCTGAAGGTCGGGCAGCGCGGCGCCGCGGTCGAAAAAATCCGCATGGGCTTCGACCAGCACATGGGCGACCACTATCCATTCACGCTGGCCGACAAGCTGAAGGTCATCACCGAGCCCTGCGCCTGGTACACGAAAGAAGAGGGTGCGAAGTCGCCGTGGGGCCGCGCGATCATCCCGATGGAAATGATCAGCGTGCTGCTCGGCAGCACCAGCCCCGAAGCCGGGCTCAGTGGGCGCAAACCGGCGGTCGGCCTGTTCGCCGGGCAGGAGATCCGTTTGCTGAAGGGACCGCTGTTCGTCGACCAGGACTACGAGCTCGAACGCGAGATCGTCGCGCTCAGCGAGAGCGCTCGCACGGAATCGGTGTGGATCCGCACGCGTGTCTACGAAGCGGGTTCGCGCGCGTTGGTGGCGGAGATGATCCTCAACGGCGCGGTGATGAAGGCCTCTTATGCGGCCTACGAGGCTGAGGCGAAGCAGCTGGGCCTGAGCTGACCGGCCGTCGATCGGCCGGTCAGGGGTTCAGGCTCAGGCTCAGGCCGCGGCGCTTTCGAGCGCCGCGTTGAACGTGGCGCTCGGCCGCATGATGGCTTCGGTCTTGGCGACGTCGGGCTTGTAGTAGCCGCCGATGTCGACCGGCTTGCCCTGGATGGCGGTCAGCTCGTCGACGATCTTCTTCTCGTTGGCCCTGAGCGACTTGGCGAGCGGTGCGAAGTGCGCCTGCAGCGCCTTGTCGTCGGTCTGTGCCGCCAGCGCTTCGGCCCAGTACATCGCGAGGTAGAACTGGCTGCCGCGGTTGTCGAGCTGGCCGGTCTTGGGCGACGGGTTCTTGTTGTTGTCCAGGAGCTGGCCGGTGGCGGCGTCGAGCGTTTGCGCGAGCACCTTGGCCTTGGCGTTGCCGGTCTTGATGCCGAGGTCTTCGAGCGACACGGCCAGTGCCAGGAATTCGCCGAGCGAATCCCAGCGCAGGTGGTTCTCTTCGACCAGCTGCTGCACGTGCTTGGGCGCCGAGCCGCCGGCGCCGGTTTCGTACATGCCGCCGCCGGCCATCAACGGCACGATCGACAGCATCTTGGCGCTGGTGCCGAGTTCCATGATGGGGAACAGGTCGGTGAGGTAGTCGCGCAGGATGTTGCCGGTCACCGAGATGGTGTCCAAGCCGCGGGCCACGCGTTCCAGCGTGAAGCGCATCGCGCGCACCTGGCTCATGATTTCGATGTGCAGGCCGCTGGTGTCGTGGTCCTTCAGGTAGGTCTCGACCTTCTTGATCACTTCGGCTTCATGCGGGCGGTACGGGTCGAGCCAGAACACGGCCGGCATGCCGGAGTTGCGGGCCCGCGTGACGGCCAGCTTGACCCAGTCGCGGATCGGCGCGTCCTTGACCTGGCACATGCGCCAGATGTCGCCTTGTTCGACGTTCTGCGACAGCAGCACTTCACCGGTGGCGAGGTCGACGATGTTGGCGACGCCGGCTTCGGCGATCTCGAAGGTCTTGTCGTGCGAGCCGTACTCTTCGGCCTGCTGCGCCATCAGGCCCACGTTGGGCACGGTGCCCATCGTGCGCGGATCGAAGTTGCCGTGCCATTTGCAGAAGTTGATGATCTCCTGGTAGATGCGGGCGAAGGTCGATTCGGGCATCACGGCCTTCACGTCCTTCAGCCGGCCATCGGCGCCCCACATCATGCCGCCGTTGCGGATCATGGCGGGCATCGAGGCGTCCACGATGATGTCGTTGGGCGAATGGAAATTGGTGATGCCCTTGGCCGAGTCGACCATCGCCAGCTCGGGGCGGTTCGCGTGGCAGGCGTGCAGGTCTTTCAGCACTTCTTCGCGTGTGGACTGGGGCAGCGTGGCGACCTTCTCGTACAGGTTGGCCATGCCGTTGTTCACATTGACGCCCAGCTCGTCGAACAGCTTGCCGTGCTTGGCGAAAGCGTCCTTGTAGAAGATCTTCACGCAGTGGCCGAACACGATCGGGTGCGAGACCTTCATCATCGTGGCCTTGACGTGCAGCGAGAACATCACGCCCGTCTTGTAGGCGTCGTCGATTTCCTTCTCGTAGAACTCGAGGAGCGCCTTCTTGCTCATGAACATGCTGTCGATGATCTCGCCGGCCTTGAGCGACACCTTGGGCTTGAGCACCACGGTCTTGCCGCTGGCGGTGATCAGTTCCATCTTCACGTCGCGCGCAGCGTCGAGGGTGAGCGATTTTTCGCCGTGATAGAAGTCGCCGCTGTGCATGTGCGAGACGTGCGAGCGCGACGCCTGGCTCCACTCGGCCATCGAGTGCGGGTTCTTGCGCGCGTATTCCTTCACGGCCTTGGGTGCGCGGCGGTCGGAGTTGCCTTCGCGCAGCACCGGGTTGACCGCGCTGCCCACGCACTTCGCGTAGCGGGCGCGAATGGCTTTCTCTTCATCGGTCTTGGGCGACTCCGGAAAGTCGGGCACCGCGTAGCCCTTGCCTTGCAGTTCCTTGATGCAGGCCTGCAGCTGACCGACCGAGGCGCTGATGTTGGGCAGCTTGATGATGTTGGTGTCGGCCAGCAACGTGAGGCGGCCCAGCTCGGCCAGGTTGTCGGGCACCTTCTGGATGTCGGTCAGGTACTCGGGGAATTCGCCGAGCACACGCGCCGCCACGGAGATGTCGCTGCTGACGACGTCGATGTCTGCCGGCGCCGCGAAAGTCCTGATGATGGGCAGCAAGGAGGCGGTTGCCAGCAGCGGCGCCTCGTCCGTCAGGGTGTAGATGATCTTGGATTTTCCGGCAGCCATGGGTGACCTCTTGTGCAATGAACCCGCAACTTTAGCGCGTCGCTCTCAGCGTCGATGTTTTTTGGCCCATTTGGCAGGGGGTTTTGGTGGGATACCGAGCGCGGCGCGTGCGAGGGCGTCGGCCTCGCCGTTGCGATGACGCGGGATCCACTGCACCTCGGCGCGCTCGAAGCTGTGCAGCAGCGTGCGCGCTTCGTCGAAGAGCGCGGCCAGGCGCACGACCGGTTTCGCCGGCACGGCGGCGAGCTGCGCGACCAGCACGCTGTTGTCGCTGAACGCCCGCACGGCGGTCGCGCCCTGGGCGTTGAGCGCCTGCAGTGCCGCGATCAGTGCGCGCAGTTCGGCTTCGTTGTTGCAGCCGATGGCGTGCGTGGCGACGGAAAGCGTCTGGCGCGCGCCGTCCGGCGCGGTGATGACGGCGCCGAGGCCCATGCGTCCCGGATTGGGAACCGCGCTGCCGTCACAGAAGACGGTCCATTCGCCAGCGGCCGCCGGCGCGGGCGCGCTCATGGCCGCTGGGAAGCGCGCAGCAGCACGGCCAATTGCGCCAGTGCAGCCGCCGACGAGGGGGCGATGTCCACCGAACGGGTGAGCATCAGGTTGAGTCGTTGGCCCAGCCCCTCGACCATCGCGCCGCTCGCGATCTCGCGTGTGACGCCTTGGCTGTCGAGCGCGCACGGAATGGTGCGCCCGACCCGATCGGCATAACTGTCTTCGGCCACGCCGTAGGCCACGACGGGCTTGCCCAGCGCGCGCGCGAAGCCGACTTCGAACACGGTGCCGGAGTCGGGCTCGTGCCCGCGGAAATTCACCAGGTTGGCGATCACGCCGTCGGCCGAGCGGATCAGCGCGATGTTGCCGTCGTAGATGCGCTGCGCGAGCGCCTCGTCCGAGCCGGTGAATCCCTCTGCAAGACCGCCGTCCGACGGTTCGATGCCGGCCAGACCGAGCCGGTCGCACGTCGCGCGCAACCCGTCGAAAACCTGCCGGCTTTGGGGGAAGAAAACGTCGGGCCCGGCGAGGTAGATGCGAGGCCGCGAAAGGGTGGAGTTCATGAAAACGTGTGTCGCGCGGTGCTCGGGTTCGAAGTATAGAAGTCGGCTTTTCCGTCCTCCCGGCGATGGAGGTCGCTTGGCTTAGAACTTTGTGCCGCGTCCGGGCGCGTTTTGCGTGCCGGTGTTAGCCAAATGGCGAATAGAGCCCAACGCGCAGAAGTGTGAGACTGCGTTTCGTCCCAACCGCTGCCGGAAAACCGGCGGGAGCCCCTCATGCACGTTCTCTCGCAGACCGGATTCGTCGTCGCACTTCTGTGCGTCCTCAGCGTGGGGCTGTTCGTGGTGGTGGCGATGAGCCGTTACGCCAACCCGCTGGATGACGAGCTGGCGCACAGCATCCGCGAATCGGCGGTGCTGGTCGACAGCTGCGCGCACACGATCGACGGAAAACCGTTGGTGGAAAGCGCTTTCATGGAACTTGGCGCCGCACGACGGCAGCCACCTGCGCGTCGCCTTCACCTGACGCACCCGGCGTCTGGCGGGAGCGCAGCGACGCAACGCTGAGCGCAGCGCGGGCCCGATCTGGGCATGATGGCGGTCCACCCCGAACCCATCACGACCCGGAGACCCCATGTCCACATCCCATCTCATCCTGCTCACCGGCGCTTCACGCGGCATGGGGCGCGCCATGGCCGAGCAGTTGCTGCAGCCGGGCAATGTGCTGGTCTGCCTGTCGCGCCACAGCGTGGCGGAACTCTCGGCGGCCGCGAAGGCGCACGACGTGTCGCTCGAACAATGGGAAGCAGACCTCGCCGATCCGGTGCCGGTCGCGGCGCGCGTCGCCGAGTGGCTGGGCCAGCAGGATGCGCAAGCCTTCGACCATGCCACGCTCATCAACAACGCCGGCACCATCGGCGACCCGCGACCACTGGCCGCCGCCGATGCCGCTTCGCTGGCGCAGGCGATGCGCGTCGGACTCGAAGCGCCGTTGCTGCTCACCTCGGCGTTCCTGCGCGCCACCCGGGACTGGCGCGCCGCACGCAAGGTGCTGAACATTTCGTCGGGGCTCGGCCGCAACGCGATGGGGAGTCAGGCGTCGTACTGCGCGGCCAAGGCCGGCATGGACCATTTCTCGCGCGCCGTGGCGCTCGAGGAAGCGGCCGCGCAGAACGGTGCGCGCATCGTGTCGCTGGCGCCGGGCGTGATCGATACCGACATGCAGGTGCAGTTGCGTGCGACCGATCCGTCGCTGTTCCCGGACCGCACGCGCTTCGTCAACCTGCAGGCGCAGGGCCTGCTGGATTCGCCTGCGACCGCGGCCGGCAAGGTGCTGGCCTACCTGGCCCGGCCGGACTTCGGCAGCAACCCGGTGGCGGACGTTCGCGACGCTGCCTGAGCCGCGCCCGACGCGGTCACTGGTAGATTTTTTGCAGCAGGCGGATGAGTGACTCGCGCTCGCGCGCGCTCAGCCTGGCGCTGGCGTCGAGCTCCAGTTGCGTCACCGCTTGCTCGGCCTCGCGCACCAGCGTGTTGCCCGCTGGTGTGAGATGCAGGCCGACGGCACGACCGTCGTGCGGATGCGGGCGCCGTTCGATCAGGCCGCGGCTGTCCATCGACGCGATCAGGCTCACCAGGTTCGGCGGCAGCATGCCGAGCGTGCTGCACAGCTGGCGCGAGGTGGCGCCAGGGTTGTGCGCCAGCAGCGAGAGCACCGAAAAATCGACCTGCTTGAGCCCGTACGGCGCCATGCGCTCGGCGAACACCTCGCTGATCATCGAATAGGCCCGCCGCGCGTTGTAGCCGACCAGTTCTTCGAGCACCTGGCTGTCGAGCCGCTCCGACAAGGTCGGCGCTGCGGCGGGTTTTTTGCGGGAGGTGGCCATCGGCGAAGGGTACTGCCGAAAGACGCGGCTCAGGCCGCCGTCGACGCGGCGTGCTTTGCCATCGTCGCGTCGCAGGCCCGCTTGACGATGCCCAGGCGCATGTCGAATTCGGGCAGCACCCAGCGACGGAAAGCCGCCGAGGGCCGCGACCAGCGCGCGTCGCCGGGCGGCGCGGCGACGTCGATGCGCGCCCAGGCCCAGGCGAGCATCGTGATCATCACCACGCGCAGGTAGTCGTCGGCGATTTCGTAGGGCAGCACCGGATCGATGTGCGATGCCATGGCGATGGTGGTGGTGAGGTAGCGCAGTTGCGCCAGGCGGCGCTGCACGTCGGCATCGGTCTCGCGCGAGGCTTCGAGCGCATCGCGCAGTTCGATCAGTACGGCCGACATGCCGGTGCCGCCATCGGCCAGCACCTTGCGGACCAGGAGATCGATCGCCTGAATCTCGTTGGTGCCCTCGTAGATCATGGTCACGCGCGCGTCGCGCACCACCTGCTCGATGCCCCATTCGCGCACGTAGCCATGGCCGCCGAACACCTGCAGACATTCGCTCGCGCCCTGGAACGCCTGTTGCGTGCACGCCGCCTTGAGCACCGGCGTGACCAGCGTGCACCAGCGTTGCGCCTTGTCGCGTGCCTTCGTGTCGTCGGCGTGCTTCGCCACATCGAGCTGGATCGCGGTGCGGTAGGCCAGCACGCGCGCACCGTCGATCCACGCGCGTTGCGTATCGAGAATGCGGCGCATCGCGGGGTGTTCGGCCAGCAGGCTGGGACCGCTCCCGTCGGCGCCCGGTGCGCGCATCTGGCGGCGCTCGTTGGCATAGGCGTCGGCTTTCTGCCAGGCCGCGTCGAGCAGGCCGATGCCCTGCATCGCACAGTGCAGGCGCGCGGAATTCATCATCACGAACATCGCAGCCAGGCCGCGGTTCGGCTGGCCAATGAGCCAACCGGTCGCATTGTCGAAACGCATGCTGCAGGTCGAGCTGCCGTGCAGGCCCATCTTTTCTTCGATGCGCTCGCAGACCACCGCGTTGCGCGTGCCGTCGGGCAGCCGCTTGGGCACGAGCACCAGCGACAGACCCTTCGACCCGGCCGGTGCATCGGGCAGGCGGCACAGCACGAGGTGGACGATGTTCGGCGTGAGGTCGTGTTCGCCACCCGAGATGAAGATCTTGCTGCCGCTGACGACATGACTTCCATCGGACTGCGGCAGGGCGCGTGTGCGCACCTGCCCGAGGTCGCTGCCGGCATGCGCTTCGGTGAGGCACATCGTCGCGAGCCACTCGCCGGTGGCGACTTTCGACAGGTAGCGCGCCTTCAGGTCGTCGCTCGCGTGGTGCTTGAGGCATTCGTACGCACCGTGCAGCAGGCCCGGCGCCATCGTGAGCCCGTGGTTGGCCCCGCTGAGCCACTCGAAGACGATCGCTTCGAGCACGCCCGGCAGGCCCTGGCCGCCGTCTTCGGGCGCCGCCGACACTGCCGGCCAGCCGCCTTGCCGGAAGCCGGCGTAGGCCTCGCGAAAACCCGGTGGCGTGACGACTTCGCCGTCTTCGAAGCGGCAGCCGATCTCGTCGCCGACGCGGTTCACCGGCGCGACGACCTCGGCTACGAACTTCGCAGCCTCGTCGAGCACCTGCAATTGAAGCGCTTCGTCGGCATCGGCGAAAGGCGAGAGCGCGCGCAGTTGCGGCGTGGCGTCGAGCACGGCGTGCAGCACGAAGCGCACGTCATCGAGGCGGGGCTGGTAGTTCATGGTGCGATCAGGTGCGTGCAGCGCCGAGGTAGGTGTCGATGACACGCGAATCGCCAGCGAGCTGACGGGCCGGCCCTTCCAGGCTCACATTGCCCATCTCGAGCACGTAGCCATGATCGGCCACCTCGAGTGCGGCGCGCGCGTTCTGCTCGACCAGCAGGATCGTCACGCCGGTCGCGCGCAACGCCTCGACGGTGCGGAAGATTTCCTGCACCACCAGCGGCGCGAGGCCAAGGCTGGGTTCGTCGAGCATCAGCAGCGAGGGTCGCGACATCAGCGCGCGGCCGACCGCAAGCATCTGGCGCTCGCCGCCCGAGAGCGTGCCGGCGAGTTGCGCCCGCCGCTCTTTCAGGCGCGGGAACAGCGTGTAGACCTGGTCGATCTGGTCGCGCCACTGCTTGTTGCGCAGGCGCACCTGGCGGAACGCGCCGAGCACGAGGTTGTCTTCGACCGGCATCGTGCCGAAGAGCTCGCGCTTCTCGGGCACCAGCGCGATGCCGAGCATCACGCGCTCCTCGAGCGACAGCGCGGCGATCGACTGGCCCTGGTACTCGATGCCGCCCTTGGCCGGCAGGATGGCCATGAGCGCGTTGAGCAAGGTCGACTTGCCCGCGCCGTTGGGGCCGATTACCGTCACGACGCTGCCCTTGTCGGCTTGCAGGGCGATGCCGTGCAGCACCTCGGCCCGGCCATAGCCGGCGTGCAGATTGCGGATGCGCAAAAGCGGAGTGGTCATAAGGCCTGCCTGTCGTGGTGAACACCGCGGAACCGGCTTTGCCGGGCCGCTGGTGTTGCCCCCGGTGAGGGGGTTGGCGAAGCGACACGAAGTGCGCGAAGACTGGGGGTGAGCTTCATCCTAGTGTTCCGTGCCCAGGTACGCCGCGCGCACCTTCGGGCTTTGCTGCACTTCGGCGGGCGTGCCTTCCATCAGGTGCGTGCCGAACTCCATCACGACGATGTGATCGCAGATGTCCATCACCAGGCCCATGTCGTGCTCGACCAGCAGGATGCTCATGCCTTCGCCGGCGAGCGTGCGCAGCACATCGGCCAGCGCCTGCTTTTCCTTGTGGCGCAGGCCCGCGGCGGGTTCGTCGAGCAGCAGCAGCGCCGGGTCGGCGCACAGCGCGCGTGCGATCTCCAGCAGGCGTTGCTGGCCCATGGCCAGGTTGCCCGCGGTCTCGTGCATCAAGTCAGCCATGCCGACGCGCTGCAGCTGGCGTTCGGCCTCGCGAAACAGCGCGCGCTCTTCCGCGCGATCGATGCGCAGCATGGCCGCGACGGCGCCCTTGCGGCCGCGCAGGTGGGCACCGAGTGCGACGTTTTCGAGCACCGTCATGTCCGGCACCATCTTCACGTGCTGGAAGGTGCGCGAGATGCCACGCTGCGCGATCTGGCGCGACGAGAGGCCCGCGATCGGTTCGCCGCGGAACTGCACTGCGCCGCCGCTCAGGCTCAGCAGTCCGGTCACGAGGTTGAAGGTGGTCGACTTGCCCGCGCCGTTCGGCCCGATCAGCCCGACGATCTGGCCGGCGCGCGTCTGGAAGCTGATGTCGTTCACGGCCACGAGGCCGCCGAAAGTCTTGCGGATCGCCTGCACGTCGAGCACCACCGCGCCGGCTGCGGGCTTCACGCGGAACGGCAGGTCGGCCACGCCGGTACCGTCGTGCCAATCGGCCGTGCGCTGCGGCCGCGGCAAGCGCCGGTCGACGAAAGCCCAGAGCCCGTCGGGCAGGTACTTCAGCACCAGCACGATCATGATGCCGAAGACAATGAGCTCGTAGTTGCCGCTGGTGCCGATCAACTTGGGCAGCAGTACCTGCAACTGGTCTTCGAGCAGCTTGACAATGGCCGCGCCCGCGATGGCGCCCCACACATGCGCCGCGCCGCCCAGCACTGCCATGAAGAGGTACTCGATGCCCATCTTCAAGCCGAAGGGCGAGGGGTTCACCGTGCGCTGGAAGTGCGCGAAGAGCCAGCCCGACACCGAGGCGAACATCGCCGCCAGCACGAAGATGCCGATCTTGAAGCGCAGCGTGTTCACGCCCATCGCCTCGGCCATCTGCGAACCGCCGGCCAGCGAACGGATCGCGCGACCGCTGCGCGAGTCGAGCAGCCGGATGACGGCGAGCGATGCGATCAGCACGAAAGCCCACACCACGCCGAAGAAGACGCGCTGCTGCCCGATCTCCAAGCCGAACAGCGAGAGCCCCTTCACGCCCAGAATGCCGTCGTACTTGCCGAGCGCATCGAGGTTGCCCATGAGGTAGTAGAGCGCGAGCGCCCAGGCGATGGTGGCCAGTGGCAGGTAGTGCCCTGACATGCGCAGCGTGATCGCGCCGATGAGGGCCGCGCTGATGGCCGTGAGCCCGAGCCCGATGAAGAGCGTGAGCCAGGGCGAGAGGTCCAGGGTCGTCGTGAGGTAGGCCGAGGTGTACGCCCCGATGCCCACGAACGCCGCCTGCCCGAAAGAAGTGAGCCCGCCCACGCCGGTGAGCAGCACCAGCCCGAGCACTGGCAGCGCGTAGATGCCGATGTAGTTGAGCTGGAGGATCCAGAAGTCGGGCAGCGGCAACAGCGGCAGTGCGACGAGCACCGCCACCAGGACCAGCGGGCCCCCGGTGCGCAGCATGCTTTTTTGTGCGGCCGCCATGTCAGTGGTCCTCATCGGAATGGCCGCTGCGCAGCGACCGCCACAGAAGCACCGGCAGGATGATCGTGAACACGATCACTTCCTTGAAGGCGCTGGCCCAGAAGGATCCGAACGCCTCGATGACGCCCACGGCGAGCGCACCGATCAACGCGCCGGGGTAGCTTGCGAGCCCCGCGATCACGCCGGCCACGAAGCCTTTCAGGCCGATCAGAAAACCCGAGTCGTAGAAGATGGTCGTGGTCGGCCCGATGAGCAGGCCCGAGAGCGCACCGATGAGCCCGGCCATCGCGAAGGTCAGCTGGCCGGCCGCCTGCGTCGAGATGCCCATGAGCCGTGCCCCGAGGCGGTTGACTGCGGTCGCACGCAGCGCCTTGCCGTAGAGGCTGCGCTCGAAGAAGAGCCACAGCAGAACGATGAGCGCAGCCGAGGCACCGAAGATGATGAGCGTCTGACCGCTCAGGTTGATCGGGCCGAGCGCGAAGCGCACGTCCCAGAACGGCGGGTTGCGAAAACCCTCTGCCCCGAAGAAGAGAAGACCGAGGCCGGTCATCGCGAAGTGCACGCCGACCGAGACGATCAGCAGCACCAGTGAACTCGAGCCCGCCAGCGATTGGTACGCCACCCGGTACACCAGCGGTCCGAAGGCGGTCACGATGCACACGGTGAGCAGCGCCTGCACCGTGAGTGGCAGGTTGCGCGGGCCGGCCCAGGCCGCGATCGCGCAGATGACCGCCGGCGCGATGAACGTGCGCAGCGCCGCCATCACCGCCGGCCCCGCGCTGCCGCGGTGCCGCCAGGTGGTGACGAGTTCCATCAGCGCCGCGACCCCCGCGAGGATCAGCAGCAGCCAGACGGTGCCCGGCGTCTTGCCGGTCTGGAAGATCGCCAGCGTGAGCGCGCCGTAGGCCACGAACTCACCCTGCGGGATGAAGATGACGCGGGTGACGGTGAACACGAGCACGATGCCCATGCCCAGCAGGGCGTAGATCGCGCCGTTGGTCAGTCCGTCCAGCGTCAGGATGCTGGCGATCGAAAAATCCATCGGTTTACTGTTCGACCTTGAACTTGCCGTCGACGACCTTGAGCATCACGCCGGTCTCGTTCGTGTAGCCCCAATGGTCCTGTGCCGTCCAGTTCAGCACGCCGTGAGCGAGCACTGTGCGCCCCATGTTCTCCAGGGCGTCGCGCAGCGCGGAGCGGAATTCCGGTGTTCCCGGCTTGGCTTTCTTCAGCGCGACCGGTATCGCTTTTTCGAGCACCGTGAGCGCGTCGGCCGAGTGGCCGGCGAACTGGTTGCGCGAACCGACGCCGTAGGCCTTCTCGTAGTTCTGCACGAAGGCCACCGCCATGGCCTTCGACGGATGGCTGTCGGGCAGCTGCTCGGCGACGGTCGCCGGGCCGGACACGACGTAGGTGCCTTCTGCGTCCTTGCCGGCGGTGCGCATCAGGTCCTGCGTTGCGGCGGCGTGCGTCTGGTAGACCTTGCCCTTGAACCCGCGCTCCATCACCGCTTTCTGCGGCATGCCTGCGCCGCTGCCCGAGGCGACGATCAGGATCGCATCCGGGTTTGCCGCGTTGAGCTTGAGCACCTGACCGGTGACGCTGGTGTCGGCGCGCGCGAAGCGCTCGGTTGCGACGATCTTGAGGCCGTTCTTCTCGGCCTCCGCCGTCAGCGCCTTGAGCCACAGTTCGCCGTAGGCATCGGTGTAGCCGAGAAAGCCGACCGTCTTCACCCCGTGAGCCTTCATGTGCTTGACGACCGCGAAGGCCATCACGTCGTTCGACTGCGGCATGCGGAAGAACCACTTGTCCTTGCCCGGCGGCAGGCCGGCCGGAGAGGTGGCCAGCTGAGGCGTGCCCGCTTCGGCCGTCACGTCGGCCATCGGGATGGCCACCGGCGTGGCACTCGATCCGACAATCACGTCGACCTTGTCTTCAGTGACCAGACGCTGCGCGTCCTTCACGCCGAGCGTCGGATCCGAGGCATCGTCCAGCACCACGACCTTGAGCGTCTCGCCCGCGATGGTCTTGGGCCAGATCATGATCCCGTTCTTCACGGGAATGCCAAGGCCCGAAGCGGGGCCGGTGAGCGGCTGCACGACGCCGACGGTGATGTCGGCATGGGCGGCCATGGCCATGAGGGCGAACGCGGTCGCGAGGACGGTCTTGGTGAACTTCATTGGTTTGTCTCCTGAAGGAAGGGATGAAACGAAACTGCGGTCGTCCGCGCGCTCAGCGCGGTGCCATGCGCAACGCGCCATCGAGGCGAATCACTTCACCGTTGAGATGGCCGTTGGTGACGATGTGACAGGCGAGTTCGGCGAACTCCGAAGGCTTGCCGAGCCGGGGTGGGAACGGGATCGATGCAGCCAGCGATTTTTGTACCGGTTCGGGGAGTTCCATGAGCAAAGGCGTTGCGAACAAACCTGGAGCGATGGTGCACACCCGGATGGCGTGCTGCGCCAGATCGCGTGCCATCGGCAATGTCATGCCGACCAGGCCGCCTTTCGAGGCGCTGTAGGCCTGCTGGCCGACCTGGCCGTCGAACGCGGCGACCGACGCGGTGAAGAGCATCACGCCGCGCTCGCCGTTGTCCAGCACATCGAGCTTGGCGCAGGCCGCAGCGAACAGACGCGCCATGTTGTAGCCGCCGATCAGATTGATGTTGACCACGCGCACGAAGTCTTCGAGCGGCGCCGGCGTGCCGTCCTTGGCGACGATGCGCCTGGCGCTGCCGACGCCCGCCACGTTCATGAGGATGCGCGCCGGGCCGTGCGCCGCCGTGGCCTTGTCGAGCGCGGCGGTCACGCTCGCGGTGTCGGTGATGTCGCAGGTGCACGCGACGCCGCCGATCTCGGCCGCGATCTTCTCTGCCAACTCGGCGTTGCGGTCCAGCACTGCGACCTTGGCGCCGAGGCGTGCCAGTTCGCGTGCGGTGGCTTCGCCGAGGCCCGATGCGCCGCCGGTCACGAGGGCGGCTTGTCCTTGGATGTTCATGGTGTCTTGTCTCCGGTGGGTTGCAGGGTGAAAGGCAGGCCGCCGGTGTGAAGCGCCTCGACTTCGGCGGCGCGGTGCTTGAGCACCGCACGCTGGTTGAGCGAGCCCTTGTCGGTGACCTCGCCCTTGTCGATCGACGGTGGCTGCGCGACGAAATGCGCGCGCGCGATGCGGTTGGCGCTGCCGGTGGCATGCGCCGCGAGCGCATCGAGGATCTGCTGCAGCCGCGCTTGTACCGGCGCGCTCTGCAGCACCTGCTGCATCGATGCGTCGGCCGGCAGGCCGGAGAGCGGGCGCACCGCCTGCGTCGGGAAGATCAGCGCGCCGACTTCCTTCAGGTTGATGCCGGTGAGCACCACGTCCTGGATGTACGGCGCGCCGGCCGCGATGATCTTCGCGCGCAGCGGGCCGACGCTCACGAAAGTGCCGGTCGCGAGCTTGAAGTCTTCAGCGATCCGACCGTCGAAGCGCAGGCCCTTGTGGATATCGTCGGCATCGATCCAGGTCACGGCGTCGCCGGTGCAGAAAAAGCCTTCGTCGTCGAAAGCCTCGGCGGTGGCGTCGGGCGCGCGCCAGTAGCCGGGCGTGATGTTGGGGCCGCGGTAGCGCACCTCGGTCTTGCCCTCGGTGTCGACCAGCTTGATTTCCAGGCCCGGCGCGGGCAGGCCCAGGTCGCCCGAACTCACCTCGGGCCGGCTGATGTAGAGCGCGAACGGCGACGACTCGGTCATGCCGAGGCCGGTGCCCATCACGATGCGCTCGCCGACTTCGGCTTCCTGGGTGCGGTGCAGGCTGTCCCACACCGGCTGCGCGAGCGCGGCGCCGGCATAGAAGAACATCCTCACCCGCGAGAGCAGTTTCTTGCGCAGCACTTCATCGGTTTCCATCGCGTTGGCAATGGCCTCGAAGCCGGTCGGCACGTTGAAGTAGACGGTCGGCGCGATCTCGCGCAGGTTGCGCAGCGTCTCGGCCATGCCGCCGGGCGTGGGCTTGCCGTCGTCGATGTAGAGCGTGCCGCCATTCGCCAGGGCGATGCCCAGGTTGTGGTTGCCACCAAAGGTGTGGTTCCACGGCAGCCAGTCGACCAGCACCGGCGGCTCGTCGGCCAGCGCCGGGATGGATTGCCGCAACTGCTGCTGGTTGGTGCACCACATGCGGTTGGTGTTGACGACGGCCTTGGGCAGCTTGGTGGAGCCCGAGGTGAAGAGGAACTTGGTGATCGTGTCGGGGCCGGTCGCGCGCATGGCGGCATCGACCGCGGGCGTCGCGACGGTGGCATCGAGCGCCGCGAAGCTCGTCGTGGCGCGATCGTCGAGCGTGCCGTCGGCCAGCACCACTTCGACATCGGCCGGCACCACCGCCGCGATGGCTCGGCCATAGCGCGCCGCGTCGCTCGCGAACACGAGGCCGGGGGTGAGCGTGTCGAACACGTGGCGCAGCTTGTCGAAGTCCTGGCTGATGACGGAATAGGGCGGCGACACAGGGCAGTGCGGCACGCCGACGTAGAGGCCGCCGAGCGCCAGCAGCGCGTGTTCGATGCTGTTCTCGCTGAGGATCGCGAGCGGGCGGTCGGCATTCAAGCCGCGGTCGAGCAGCGCCTGGCCGATGCGGCGCGCGTGTTGCAGCGCCTGGGCATAGCTCACGCGCAGCCAGTCCCCGGTGGTGCCGTCGGGAAGACGCTCGCGGCGCGCGATGAAGGTGCGATCGGGCGCGGTTTCGGCCCAGTGCACCAGCCGGTCGATCATGCGGTCGCAGCAAGGTGCGAGCGGTGTTTCCGCCATCAGGTAACGGGTGCCCGGCGCGCCGTCGCGCAGCACGCCGCGCGTGACGCCGAAGGCGAGCGGACGGTAGCGAACGCCGGGCGCGGCGGTCATGCCTTCTTCACCTTCTCGGCGCGGCCTTCGAGGAAATCGCGCAGGCGCGTCTTGGCTTCGGGCGCGCTTTGCGCGATGCCGGCGATCAGCGCTTCGGTGAAGTAGCCCTGGTCGGCCGGCTGCTCGGCAATGCGGGGCAGCGCGTGCATCAGCGCGTAGTTGGTGAGCGGCGCGTTCTGCGCGACGCGTTTGGCGAGCTCGAAGGCCTTGTCGAACGCCGTGCCTTCGGGCACGAGGTACTGCGCGAAGCCGGCGCGCTCGCCGTCTTCGGCGTTGTAGACGCGGCCGGTCAGCATCATGTCGGTCATGCGCGCGACGCCGATCAGCTTGGGGATGCGCACCGAGCCGCCGCCGCCGACGAAGATGCCGCGCGAGCCTTCGGGCAGGGCATAAAAAGTCGAGGCATCGGCCACGCGGATGTGGCAAGCGCTCGCGAGTTCGAGGCCGCCGCCGACCACTGCGCCGTGCAGTGCCGCGATCACCGGTACCGGGCCGTACTGCACACAGTTGAGCGCGGCGTGCCACATGCGCGAATGCTGCATGCCCTGGCCTGCGTCGCGCTCCTTCAGTTCGCTCAGGTCGAGGCCGGCGCAGAAGTGCGGACCCTCGCCGTCGATGACCGCTGCGCGCACGCTGGCGGGCAGCGTTTCGAAGGTGTTTCGCAAGGCCAGGATGAGGCCGTCCGACAGCGCGTTGCGCTTGGCGCCGCGCGTCAGGCGGATCACGGCGACATCGTCGTGAACTTCGAGCTGGAGATCAGGGTGGGTCATGATTGCATTCGGGGTTGGCTTCGATTATGGTTATGCGAAATAATCAATTCAAGCCTCAAAGTCGCCCCCGGCATCAGGACTTACCCTCACTGGAGACACCGCATGGACCACGCCAATCTCATCGCGATCGACACCCACACGCACGCCGAAATCAGCTGTTGGAACCCGTTCGATAACTACGGCGAGGAGTACGACCGCGCCGCCGACAAATACTTCAAGTCGGGCAAGCGGCCGACCATCCAGGAAAGCATCGACTACTACCGCGAACGCAAGATCGGGCTGGTGATGTTCATGGTCGACGCGGAGTCGAACATGGGTCGGCGCCGCATCCCGAACGAAGAGATCGCGGAGCACGCGCGGGCCAACAGCGACATGATGATCGCGTTCGCCAGCATCGATCCGCACAAGGGAAAAATGGGTGCGCGCGAGGCGCGCCGGCTCATCACCGAGTACGGCGTGAAGGGCTTCAAGTTCCATCCGACGGTGCAGGGCTTTCACCCCTACGACAAGATGGCATGGCCGATCTACGAGGTCATCAACGAATACGGTTTGCCGGCGGTGTTCCATACCGGACACAGCGGCATTGGTTCGGGCATGCGCTGCGGTGGCGGCTTGCGCCTGGAGTACAGCAACCCGATGCACCTGGACGATGTCGCGATCGATTTTCCCGACATGCAGATCGTCATGGCGCACCCCAGCTTCCCGTGGCAGGACGAAGCGCTGAGCGTCGCGATGCACAAGCCGAACGTGTGGATCGACCTGTCGGGCTGGAGCCCGAAGTACTTCCCGAAGCAGCTCGTGCAGTACGCCAACACCTTGCTCAAGGATCGCGTGCTGTTCGCGAGCGACTACCCGTTGATCACGCCGGACAAGTGGCTCAAGGATTTCCAGGATGCGGGGTTCAAGCCGGAAGTCGTGCCGGGGATCCTGAAGGGGAACGCGGTGCGGCTGCTGAAGCTGGACGCGCCAGCGTCCTGACGGGCTACGAAACGTTCTCCTCTTCGATCTTTCCCCAGTCCACGCCCGAGCGCTTCTGCCGCTCTTCGCGCTCGCGGGCCATCTGGTCTTCGAACTGCGCGCGGCCTTCCTTGGCGACGGCGATCACCTTGGCGCGGTCCTTGTAGTGCGGGTAGGTCGCGTCCATGAGCTTGATGTTCCGGTGCCGGAAACGCATGGTGACTTCGCGTGCCTCGTGGGCCGGCCAGCCGAGACCCTCGAGCGCCGCGCGCGCGCTGCGTAGCGAGGACTCGAACAGTTCGCGCTCGATGTGTTCCACGCCGCGGTCGCGCAGCTGGAAAAGGTGACCGAGGTTCCGTGCCCGCGCCACGATGCGTGCCTGTGGAAAATGCTCTTTCAGCAGATCGACGATCGCCAGCGACTGCTCGACGTCGTCCACCGCGACCACCACCACCTTGGCCGTCGCTGCGCCGGCCGTTCGCAACAGGTCGAGCCGCGTCGCGTCGCCGTAGAACACCCGAAAGCCGAACTGGCGCAGGCCTTCGACCGTGTCGGCGTCGTGGTCGAGCACCGTCACCTTCAACCCCTGCGCAAAGAGCGCGCGGCCGACAATCTGGCCGTAGCGCCCGAAGCCGCAGATCAGCACTTTGGGTTCCTGCTGCTCCGAAATTTCTTCCATTTGCGGCCCCTTCAGCTTGCTGTACCGCGGGAGCACCCACTTGTCGAGCGCCACCAACAGCAGCGGCGATACCAGCATCGACAGCGCCACCGCGCCGATCAGCAATGACGTGATCTCGGGCGGCAGCACGTCGGGCCCGGCGGCCTGGAACACCACGAACGCGAACTCACCGCCCTGCGCAAGCAGCAGGGTGAACACGGGTCGCTCCTGGTACGGAATGCCCATCGCCTTGGCGAGCGTGTAGATCACGACCAGCTTGATGACCATGAAGCCGACCAGCAGCATCAGCATCAGCATCGGCTGGGCGATCAACACGCCAAAGTTGATCGACATGCCGACCGCGATGAAGAAGAGACCGAGCAGCAGGCCCTTGAAGGGCTCGATGTCGGTCTCGAGTTCGCGGCGGTATTCGCTTTCCGCCAGCAGCACGCCGGCCAGAAAGGCGCCGAGCGCCATCGAGAGGCCGACGAACTGCATCAGCGCCGCGATCGCGACCACGAGCAGCAAGGCGGCCGCAGTGAAGATTTCAGGCGTGTTGCTGCGCGCGATCCAGCGCAGGATCGGCCGCAACGCGAGGCGGCCGCCGAGGATGATGCCGCCGATCACGCCGATGATCTTGAGCGCCTCGAAGGCGCGCGACCAGCCCGTGACGGATGGGTCGGCCGCGCTGGCGCCCGCCAGCAGCGGAAGCAGTGCGAGGATCGGGATGGCAGCCACGTCCTGGAACAGCAGGATCGAAAAGCCCGCCTGGCCGCTGGAGGTCTTGAGCAGGTTGCGTTCGCCCAGCACCTGGAGCGATATCGCGGTGGACGAGAGCGCCAGGCCGAGCGAGGCGACGAGGGCGACGCGCCAGCTGGAACCGGCCATCCAGCCCACGGCGAACAACACGACGGCGCAGCTCAGCACCTGGGCCGTGCCCCAGCCGAAGATAGGGCGCCGCAGGTTCCAGAGACGCTTGGGTTCGAGTTCGAGGCCGACCAGGAAGAGCATCAGCACGACACCGAATTCCGCGAAGTGCAGCACGTCCTGCACGCTCGACACGAGCCCGAGGCCCCAGGGGCCGATGGCGATGCCGGCCACGAGGTAGCCGATGATCGAGCCGAGGCCCATCGCCTTCGACAGCGGCACCACGAGCACGGCGGCCCCCAGGTAGATCAGGCTGCTGGTGAGCCAGGCAGGCGCGTGTTCCATCAGGCGACTGCTTTCGTTTCGGTGGTGGAAGTCGCGCGCAGCGAGGTGTCGGCGAAAACGTGGCGTTCGCTTTCCGAGTCGTCCGCCGGTCGGTCGGTTTCAGGCACGACGCAGGTCGGGCAGTCGCCCATCTCGTCGATTTCCGGCCAGTTCGGATAGCTGCCGAGGCGGTCGGCAAAGGTCTTGACGTGGGCCGTGATCTCGCTGTCGGCGGCGCTGCGCGCGCCGTGAAAGACCAGCGGCGGCAGGAAGCGCATACCGCACAGCGCCGCCGTCTGCTCGTAGGGCGGCAGGAAGGCATCGAAGAAATAGCGGTTGTAGCTTTGCGGGTGGTAGCTCTCTTCCGGGCCACCGGTGGTCGCGACCAGCCACATGTCCTTGCCCTGCAGCGCGGTCCCGCCGGTGCCGTAGGCCCAGCCGTAGCTCAACACCTCGTCGAGCCAGAGCTTTTGCAGGGGCGGCATCGAATACCACTGGATCGGGTGCAGCAGCACCACGAGGTCGGCGCGCGCCAGCTTTTCCTGCTCTGCCTCGATGTCGATCACATAGTCTGGGTAGCTCGCGTAGAGGTCGTTGATTTCGACCTGCGGCACGCCGTGCGCAGCGCGCACCAGCAGGCGGTTGACACGCGAATCCCGCCAGTGCGGATGGGCGGCGATGAGGTAGATGCGTCCCTGGGCGCCTGCGGCTGTTGTGGTACTCATGCCGTGAACATAACGCAGTTCATTGCGCGCTTCATGGCACCGCCGCGGTGCTTGTCATGGCGGCCCACTACGATGCGCACTTGCCCAATGGATGGAGGAGACTGTCATGCCGGTGGTTCTGGTTGCCAACCCCAAAGGTGGCGTCGGGAAATCGACGCTCGCCACGAACGTCGCGGGTTATCTCGCGAGCCGCGGCCATGCCGTGATGCTCGGAGACGTCGACCGCCAGCAGTCGTCCCGCCTCTGGCTCAGCCTGCGGCCGATGGCAGCGCGCCGCATCACCAGCTGGGAGGCGACCGGCGACGGCACCGTGGCGCGGCCGCCGCGCGGCACCACGCATGCGGTGCTCGACACGCCGGCCGGCCTGCACGGCTGGCGTTTCAAGGATGTCGTGGCGCTGGCCGACAAGGTGCTGGTGCCCCTGCAACCCAGCATCTTCGACATCTACGCGACGCGGGACTTCCTCGACAAGCTGCTCGAACAGCGCGGCATGACGCGCGAAAAGGTCGCGCTGGTCGGCATGCGCGTGAACGCGCGCACGCTGGCGTCCGACCGGTTGCACGAGTTCGTCGCCACGCTCGGCGTGCCGGTGCTGGGCGATCTGCGCGACACGCAGAACTATGTTCAGCTCGCTGCGCGCGGGCTCACGTTGTTCGACGTGGCGCCGGCCCGGGTCGAACGTGACCTGTCGCAATGGGAACCCCTTTGCGAGTGGCTCGAGGGGTAGAGTCTCGCGCATGAAAAAAACATTCCAGACCCTCGGAGACTTGGCCGCTTGTGTCGGGCAGGACGTCGCGACCAGCGACTGGATCACCGTCACGCAGGCGCAGGTGAACCAGTTCGCCGAAGCCACGGGCGATCACCAGTGGATTCACGTCGACGTGGAGCGCGCCACGGCGGGGCCGTTCGGCGCTCCCATCGCGCACGGCTTTCTCACGCTGTCGTTGCTCCCGAAAATTTTTGAAGGCGCCGTGGAAGTGGTCGAGTCGCGCATGGGCGTGAACTACGGGCTCAATCGTGTGCGCTTCATGTCGCCGGTGCCGGTCGGTTCACGTCTGCGCGGCCACATCAAATTGCTGAGTAGCGAGCCCGTCGCGAACGACGGCGTTCAGATGGTCTGGGAGACCACCATCGAACTCGAAGGAGCGCCCAAGCCGGCATGCATCGCCGAATCGGTGGTACGACGCTATCCCTGAGCGACAACGATCGCGCGCAAAAAAGCCGCCTGTTGGTTCAGGCGGCTTTTTGCTTTTGAGAGGCGCCACGTGCTTACATGCGGCGGTCTGTCACTTCCCCATAGGTGGCGGCGCCCATTGCGGTGATGGCCACGGCGCTGGCACGAACCGTTGCCCGGTCATTGGCGTTGGTGACAGCCTTCACTCCGGTACCGCCATTGGTGATCGGAACTGCGTTGCGAGCGTCGGCCTGAACCGTGGCGCGCGACTGGGTCGATTGAAACGGTTGCGGCGGCAGCGGGTTCTGTTCGCCCTGGAACGCGTGTGCGCCCATGGTGGCGAAGCCCGAAAAGGCGGCAATGGCAATCAGCTTGGTGTTCATGATGGAAGGTTCCTTGAAGCAGTGATGGGAAAGCGATGACTTCAATTTAGGCCATTGGGATCGAAAGAAAAACCATATAGTCTGAAATTGAACGTTCCAGTAATTGCAACAATCGCGAGAAAAAGAATGGATAGATTGCTATCGATGCGCGTATTCCAGCGTGTCATCGACGACGGTGGCTTCGCCGCCGCCGCCCGCTCACTCGAGTTGTCGCCCGCTGCGGTGACGCGCCTGATCGGCGACCTCGAAAGCCACCTCGGCGCGCGCCTGGTCCAGCGCACGACCCGCAAGATCAGCCTCACCGACGCCGGCCAGCGTTATCTCGAAAGCGTGCGCGGCATCCTGCGTGAAATCGATGATGCCGAGGCCGCTGCGGTGGCCAGCACCCGCGAGCTGCAGGGCACGCTGCACATCCTGTCCACGCCCGTGCTCGCCACGCACCTGCTCGCGCCGCGCATCGCGCGCTGGCGTGAAATGCATCCGGGCGTGACGCTGGACATCGTGGTCGACCCGTTTCCGCAGCACCGCGTCGAGGCCTTCGATGTGAGCTTTCTGTTGCTGGAAGACGGAATCGACCTGAACGTGGTCGCGCGGCCGCTGGCCCACACCGACCTGATCGTCTGCGCGTCGCCCAGATACGTGAAGCGCGCCGGCACGCCGCTGCGGCCAGAAGACCTGGCGAACCATCAGTACCTCAAATTTCCCTGGCAGCAGTCGACCGGCCACAGCGCGCGGCGCTTTCGCCTGCAGTCGCGCGACGGCAGCGAGGCGACGGTCGAGATCGACATGCCGGTGGCGGTGCAGTCGGCCAGCTTCGACGTGCTGTATCGCGCGACGCTGGAAGGCGCGGGCGTCGCTGCGCTGTCGACCGCGTTGGTGGCGCCGCACATCGAGAGCGGCGCGCTGGTGCATCTGTTGCCCGACTGGATCTTCGGGCGCTTCACCATCTACGCCGCGCTGCCGAGCCGCAAGCTGCTGCCGGCGCGCACCCGGGCGTTTCTGGACTTTTTATCGGCGCCGGCGCCGGCGCCTGCGCGGCGCGCGCCCGCCCCGTCGACACCCAATTCGAACCGGACAGGGGGATAGCGAAGTCAGGCGAAGTCGATTTGCCTCCAGGCCTCGAACACCGTCACCGCGACCGCATTCGACAGGTTCAGGCTGCGCTGGCCTTCGCGCATAGGCAGGCGCAGACGCTGCGGACCGGGAAAGCGATCCCGCAGGGCCGGGTCGAGCCCCCGCGTTTCCGACCCGAACACCAGCCAGTCGCCGGCCGCGAACGCCACTTCGTGCACGGTGCGCGTGCCACGCGTCGTCATCGCAAAGAGCCGATCGGGCGGCGGCGATTCGGTGGTGAGCAGTGCGCCCCAGCCGGCGTGGCGGCGCACCTCGGCGTACTCGTGATAGTCGAGCCCGGCGCGCCGCAGCAGGCGGTCGTCCATCGAGAATCCCAGCGGTTCGACCAGGTGCAGCATGCAGCCGGTGTTGGCCGCGAGCCGGATCACATTGCCGGTGTTGGGTGGAATTTCGGGTTCGACGAGGACGATATGGAACATGCGACCGATTGTCGCGGGGCGGGCCGACCGCTCAGCCGGGCAACGGCGTGCGCGCCAGCACGACAGCGGTGATGTGCGTCGCGCCGGCGGCGCGCAGCACCTGCGCCGCCGAAAACAGCGAAGCGCCGCTGGTCATCACGTCGTCCACGAGCACGATGCGTCGGTCGCGCACCGCCTCGGCGCGCAGGGGTTCCAGCGCGAACGCGCCGCGCAGGTTGCGCAGGCGCTCGGCGCGGGTGAGATCGCTCTGTGCCGGCGTTTCGCGGGTGCGCAGCAGGAGGCGTGCGTCGGTCTTGCCGGGCGAGAGGCGTCGCGCCAATTCCAGCGCCTGGTTGAAGCCGCGTTCGCGCAGCCGCTCGCGCGACAGCGGCATCGGCAGCACGAGGTCGCAGCGTTCGAGCGCAGGCTCGACCCAGGGGGCGCTGCGCATCAGGGTGGCGAGCGGGCCGGCCCAACCCGGTTCGGCACGAAACTTGAACTGCGCGATGCAGTCCGGCCAGGGCCACGCGTAAGCGCAGGCGGCCAGGCAGGCGTCGAGCGGCGGCGCTTGTCGCACGCACTCGCCGCAGCACAGGACGCCCGGCGGCACGGGCAATGCGCAGGTGCCGCAGCGGTCGGTCGGTGGCGCGAACCGGCTCACGCAGGCATCGCACACCGGCCGCGAAGGCCACGCGCGGCAGACGACGCACTGGCTGGGCAAGTGCGCGAGCCAGGCGGCGAAAGGCCGGTTGATCCAGAGGCGAAGCATCGCTCAATATACTGGCCGCCCCATGCCGACCGACCGCCGACCGTGACCCAGCGCCCGCCCACCATCGATCCCGCAGCCGCTGCACGGTGGGCCCGCGCAGCGCCCGCCGACGGCTCGCCTTGGCTGCACGAGGAAATCGGGCGGCGCATGGAAGACCGGCTGCAGTGGATCACCGCCGAGCCCGCGAGTTGGGCCGACTGGGCACCCCTGCGCGGCGGTCTCGTCGCGCATGCGATGGTGGCGCGTCGCTATCCCAGAGCCACGACATTCGTCGTCGAGCCTGATGCCGCGCTGGCCGACCGCACCACCGCCCGGCTGGCCGCGCCGTGGTGGAGCGCGCGGCGTTGGCAAGGCGGCAACGCCCGTTTCGACGCGCTGCCGGATGACGGCGTCGACTTGCTCTGGGCCAACATGGCGCTGCACATGGCGGCCGACCCCGAAGCGCTGATTGCGCAGTGGCACCGGTCGGTCGCGGTCGACGGCTTTCTCATGTTTTCTTGCCTGGGCCCCGATACGGTGCGTGAGCTGCGCGACCTGTACGCACGGCACGGCTGGCCGCCCGCCGGCCATGCGTTCACCGACATGCACGACTGGGGCGACATGCTGGTAGGCGCGGGCTTCGCCGAACCGATCATGGACATGGAGCGCATCGTGCTGACCTGGGCCACGCCCGAGGCGGCGCTGGCGGAACTGCGCACGCTGGGCCGCAACCTGCATCCTGCGCGCTTTGCGCAGTTGCGCGGAAAGGGCTGGCGCGGCCGGCTCGGCACGGCGCTCGGCGAACTCGAAGGCCATGGCGACAACGCCGGCCGGATCACGCTCACCTTCGAAATCATCTACGGCCACGCCTTCAAGCCGAGCCCGCGTGTCGCCTTGTCGCCACAGAGTGCGGTCTCCCTGCGCGACATGCGCGCCATGCTCCACAGAGGCCGTTAGCCTGGGGGGATGGGCGAATCCCTCCGCTACAATCCGCCGTTGCGCGAACTCACGGGAATTGTCCTGTGAACGAGGCTTGTCGGACACGGTCCGATGCGCTTCGGTGCACCGATTTGCCGAACTCGCCTGTGTCGAATTCCGTGTTTCGTTTTGCCACCGTTTCGGGCCAGAGCATCCACTGGTTCCTGAAGCGTAATTGCTCGGTCACGCCGAGCCAGCTGGTCTGGCTCTATGCGTCGCTGTGTGTCGTGTCGTTGGGCATCGGAACCGTTTTCTGGCTCAACGGTGCGCCGCTGGTGTTGCCGTTTGCGTGGCTCGAACTGGCGGCTGTCGGATTTGCTTTCATGCTGTATGCGCGGCACGCCACGGATGGCGAAAAGATTGCGCTGCAGGGTGGTCGGCTGGTGGTCGAACTTGAAAACGGCGGCCACTACGAACGCGCGGAGTTTTTGCCGCATCAGGTACGGATCGAGCCGCAGGACGGCGACCGGTCCCTGATCGAAGTGTCGGGTCAGGGTCGTTCGGTCAAGGTCGGGCGCTACGTGCGCCCCGAGCTGCGGGCAGCGCTGGCGCGAGAAATTCGCATGGCGTTGCGCGGCGCCTGAGGAGACAAGCTCGCGCAAGCGGGTGGCCGGCGGGCGGGCGACCAAGGGTTAACTGGTTTAGAAGAAGTGAACACGATGAAGAGCATTTGGCGGAACATTCACAGGCCGGCGAATCTGCTGCTGGCGGCCAGCGCAGTTTTCAGCGGCGCGGCGCATGCAGTCAACGATCTGGCTGGCGGGCCGTCGGTGCGCCAGCTCAACATGCCTGTCGGCGTCACGAAGATCGCGCAGGAGCAGCATTTCCTGCACACCGTGATGATGATCCTGTGCACCGTGATCTTCATCGCCGTATTCGCGGTCATGTTCTATTCGATCTGGAAGCACCGCAAGTCGGTGGGCCACAAGGCTGCCAACTTCCATGAGTCGGTAGTGGTCGAGGTCATCTGGACCATCGTGCCGTTCCTTATCGTCATCGTGATGGCGCTGCCCGCCACCAAGGTCCTGGTCGCGCAAAAAGACACGACCAACGCCGACCTCACCATCAAGGCGACCGGCTACCAGTGGAAATGGGGCTACGACTACCTCAAGGGCGAGGGCGAAGGGCTGGGCTTCGTGTCGACCCTGCTTGCGTCGCATCGCGAGTTCTCGAACAACGGCGCCAAGGGCGCGGTGCCCGACAACTACCTGTTCGCTGTCGACAACCCGCTGGTCGTGCCGGTCGACAAGAAGATCCGCATCATTACCACGGCCAACGACGTGATCCACGCCTTCGCCGTGCCGCAGTTCGGCATCAAGCAGGATGCGATTCCCGGCTTCGTGCGCGACACCTGGTTCCGCACCGACACCATCGGCGACTACTACGGGCAGTGTCAGGAACTCTGCGGCAAAGAGCACGCCTACATGCCGATCCACGTGAAGGTGGTGTCGGCCGCCGATTACACGACCTGGGTCGACGGCAAGAAGAAGGAAGCCGCCGCCAAGCTCGACGACCCGACCAAGGTCTGGACGCTGCCCGACATGATGGTGCGTGGCGAGAAAGTGTATGCGGCCAACTGCGCGGCCTGCCACCAGGCCAACGGCAAGGGCGCCGGCCCGATCAAGGCGCTCGACGGCGACGAGAAGGTGCTGGCCACCGACCACGCCATCCAGATTCAGGTGCTGCTCAAGGGCCAGGCCAACGGCGCGATGCCGTCGTGGAAGCAGCTCAGCGACACCGATCTCGCGGCTGTCGCCACTTTCACCAAGAACAGCTGGTCGAACAAGACGGGTCAGATCGTGCAGCCGGCCGAAGTGCTGGCGCAGCGCGGCAAGTAAGCCGCGCGTCACCACGAAGAAATCGCAAGGAATACCAAGATGAGCGCAGTTCTCGATCCCCACGGCCACGCACACGGCCATGACGACCATGGTCACGACGACCACCACGCTGCGCCCACCGGCTGGCGCCGCTGGGTGTTCGCGACCAACCACAAGGACATCGGCACGCTGTACCTGCTGTTCAGCTTCACCATGTTGATGATCGGCGGCGTCCTGGCGCTGCTGATCCGCGCCGAGCTGTTTCAGCCCGGCCTGCAACTGGTGAACCCCGAGCTGTTCAACCAGTTCACCACGATGCACGGCCTGATCATGGTGTTCGGCGCGATCATGCCGGCCTTCGTCGGCTTCGCGAACTGGATGATCCCGCTGCAGATCGGCGCGTCGGACATGGCGTTCGCGCGCATGAACAACTTCAGCTTCTGGCTGCTGATTCCGGCCGCGCTGATGCTGGCGGGTTCGTTCTTCATGCCGGGCGGCGCACCGGCAGCCGGCTGGACGCTTTACGCGCCGCTGACGCTGCAGATGGGCCCCTCGATGGACGCCGGCATCTTCGCGATGCACATCATGGGTGCCTCGTCGATCATGGGCTCGATCAACATCATCGTGACCATCCTCAACATGCGCGCCCCCGGCATGACGCTGATGAAGATGCCGATGTTCTCCTGGACCTGGCTGATCACGGCCTACCTGCTGATCGCGGTCATGCCCGTGCTGGCCGGCGCCATCACCATGACGCTGACCGACCGCCATTTCGGCACCAGTTTCTTCAATCCGGCCGGCGGCGGCGACCCGGTGATGTACCAGCACATCTTCTGGTTCTTCGGCCACCCCGAGGTCTACATCATGATCCTGCCGGCCTTCGGCATCATCAGCCAGGTTGTGCCGGCTTTCGCCCGCAAGCGCCTGTTCGGCTATGCATCGATGGTCTACGCGACCTCGTCGATCGCGATCCTCTCTTTCATCGTGTGGGCGCACCACATGTTCACGACCGGCATGCCGCTCACCGGTCAGCTGTTCTTCATGTACGCGACGATGCTGATCGCGGTGCCCACGGCTGTGAAGGTGTTCAACTGGATCGCGACGATGTGGCAGGGCTCGATGACCTTCGAGACGCCGATGCTGTTCGCGGTCGGCTTCATCTTCGTGTTCACGATGGGGGGCTTCACCGGTCTGATCCTCGCGATCGCGCCGATCGACACGCAGTTGCAGGACACGTACTACGTGGTGGCCCACTTCCACTACGTGCTGGTGGCCGGATCCCTGTTCGCGATGTTCTCCGGCTTCTATTACTGGTCGCCCAAGTGGACCGGCGTGATGTACAACGAAACGCGCGGCAAGGTCCACTTCTGGTGGTCGCTGATTTCGTTCAATGTCACCTTTTTTCCGATGCACTTCCTGGGGCTTGCCGGCATGCCGCGTCGCTATGCCGACTACCCGATGCAGTTCGCCGACTTCAACGCGCTCGCGTCCATCGGCGCCTTCTTCTTCGGCTTCGCGCAGGTCTACTTCTTCCTGTTCATCGTGCTGCCCACCATGATGGGCAAGGGCGAAAAGGCACCTCAGAAGCCTTGGGAAGCTGCCGAAGGCCTGGAATGGGAAGTGCCGTCGCCGGCGCCTTTCCATACCTTCGAAACGCCGCCGCGCCTCGACGCGACCGCGACCAAGGTCATCGGCTGATCGCGCGCACCGTGACACCCGAACAAAAGAAGGCCAATCGACGCATGGGGCTCACGCTGGCCTCCATCGCCGTGCTGTTCTTCATCGGTTTCCTCGTGCGCATGGTCGTGGTCGGACGTTGACGGCACCATGAGCCTCGGTCTCCGTATTCGTCGCGCAAACGCCCGCATGGTCGGCAAGCTGGCCATCGTGGCGGTCGGTATGTTCGCGTTCGGCTATGCGCTGGTGCCGCTGTACCGAGCCATCTGCGAGATGACCGGTATCAATGTGCTGGCCTTGTCCGAGCTCGAAGTGCCTGGCGGTGCGAAGGGCGGCAAAAAAGTCAGCCTGCCGGACAACACGCAGGTCGACCTGACCCGCACGATCACGATCGAGTTCGATGCGAACGTGCGCGGTCTGTGGGATTTCAAGCCCGCGCAAAGTTCGATGCAGGTGCACCCCGGCCAACTCAATACTGTGATGTACGAGTTCCAGAACGTGCAGAACCGGCGCATGGCAGCCCAGGCCATTCCAAGCTACGCACCGCAGCAGGCCGCGCCGTACTTCAACAAGCTCGAATGCTTCTGCTTCAACCAGTACACGCTGGACGCCGGCGAGAAGAAGCAGTGGCCGGTCGCGTTCGTGATCGACCCGAAGATTTCGAAGGACGTGAAGACGATCACGTTGTCGTACACGTTCTTCGAAGTGGGCGGCAAGACGCCGCCCGCACCGGTCGCCGCAGCGCCGATCCCTCCCGGGCCGCGCTCATGAGTACCGAGGCGCCTCGCAAGGGCTCGCTGCTGGGCACCATCAAGGCGGTCGGCTGGTCGTTTTTCGGGGTGCGAAAGAACAGCGCCTACCAAAACGATGTGGCCAAACTGAATCCGCTGCACATCATCGCGGTGGCTTTTGTCGGTGTAATCGTTTTTGTCGGCGGACTCATCCTGCTGGTCCGCTATGTGGTCGCGCCCTGAGGCGCCACTTTGAAGAATCTGAATCGAGAGAAGAAAGCCAGGAGCTGATATGACTTCAACCACCCACGGCACCACGCCCTACTACTTCGTGCCCGGCCCATCGGCCTATCCGGTGCTGGCGTCCATCGGCCTGTTCTTCGTGATCCTCGGCGCGGGGCAGTGGATCAATGCCCACGCCTGGGGCGCCTATTCGCTGGCTGCCGGCATGGTGATCTGGCTGGGCACCTTGTTCGCCTGGTTTCGCGAGTCCATTGCGGAAAGCGAAAGCGGCCAGTACGGCCACAAGATCGACCTGTCGTTCCGCTGGAGCATGAGCTGGTTCATCTTTTCGGAAGTGATGTTCTTCGGCGCGTTCTTCACCGCACTCTGGTGGACGCGTACCCATTCGCTGCCCGCACTCGGCAGCCTCGACAACGCCCTGCTCTGGCCCGACTTCAAGGCCGTGTGGCCCAGCATGGCCGCCGGCGCGACCGGCTCGCCAGCCGGCATCGTGGAGCCGTTCCAGACCGTCGGTCCGTTCTGGCTGCCGACCATCAACACCGCGCTGCTGCTGAGTTCGGGCGTGACGCTCACGATCGCTCACCACGCGCTGCGTGCCGATCACCGCGCCCAGTGCATCCGTTTCATGTGGCTGACGGTGCTGCTCGGCGTCGTGTTCCTCGGCGTGCAGGGCTATGAATACCACCATCTCTACACCGAGCTGAACCTGAAGCTGACCTCCGGCGCCTACGGCTCCACGTTCTTCATGCTCACCGGGTTCCATGGCCTGCATGTGTTCATCGGCATGTTGATGCTGTTTTTCATCACGCTGCGCCTGCAAAAGGGGCACTTCACGCCGGAGCGCCATTTCGGCTTCGAAGGTGCCGCCTGGTACTGGCACTTCGTCGACGTCGTCTGGCTCGGGCTCTACATCCTGGTTTATTGGCTTTGAGCGGGAAAAACGGCACCACAAAAAAGCGCCGCAAGGCGCTTTTTTCATGGCTCGGCGGCGGCGATACCGAACGGCAAGCGCTACTTGCCAACCGGAAGGCCCCCTGGCTGGATGTACCCGAGTTTCCAGGCAATCAGGACGCAGAGGAACAAAAGCACCGACAGGCCAATCCGAACGGTGAGCGCGCGCGCCATGCCGCCGCTCTTCGCGCGGCCGTCCCGACCGTCTTTCAGCAAGAAGAACAGCGCAAACCCAAGGCTTCCCAGGATGCCCACGAACGCCAGGCCAATGACATATTTCATGGCGCTCATTATCGACCGGCCGGCTCGCCGCTTGTCATGACCGGCGCCCCCAAGAGCCGTTTTTGGATCGTCACGGTCGCGACCTTCCTGACCATCGCCGCGACGGCGTCGCTCGGACGGTGGCAGCTTTCGCGCGCTGCGCAAAAAGAAGCGCTGCAGGCTTCCATCAATGCCCAGGCGCAGCGCCCCGCGCTCGATCAGCTCACATTTCTCGCGACTGCCAAGGTCGACGGGATGTTGCATCGCCCCGTGCAGTTGCGCGGCCTGTGGCTCGGGTCGCAGACGGTCTATCTCGACAATCGGCAGATGCGCGGCGTGCCGGGGTTTTACGTGGTGACGCCGCTCGCGCTCGAAGGCAGCGACCAGACCGTCCTGGTGCAGCGTGGTTGGATCCAACGCAATTTCGAGAACCGCACGCAATTGCAACCGATCCAGACGCCGGCCGGTCTGGTCGATGTCGTCGGGCGTATCGAGTTGCCGCCGTCGCACCTGCTCGAGCTGGGCACGTCGAAGACGGCCGTCCCGGCACCGACAGCCGATGGCAGGCCGCCTGCCGAAGGGCTTTCGTCCATCCGGCAAAATCTCGACTTTGAAGCGTTTCGCGCTGAAACCGGATTGCCGCTGCGGACCGACGTGTCGCTGCAGCAAACCGGCGGGCCCTCCGAAGGGCTGCAGCGCGACTGGCCGGCGCCTGCTCTGGGGGTCGAACGGCACTACGGCTACGCGTTCCAGTGGTTCGGCCTCGCAGTCCTCGTCGCATTTCTCTATGTCTGGTTTCAATTCATCGCGCCCCGGCGCAAGGCCCGGCGTGAACCCGGCGCACGTCATGGCTGACGAACCGCTGGGCCTGACCGTGCACTCGATGCCGTCGCCGCAACAGTCGATCGACGGCAGCGCGGTGCGACGCACGACGACGGGGCGCTGGAAGATGGTGGCCGTCATGGTGTGTTGCGCCGCGCCCGTCATCGCTTCCTATTTCACCTACTACGTGATTCGACCGGAGGGTCGCAGCGTGTACGGGGAACTGATCGATCCGCAGCGCCCCGTGCCCGCACTGACTGCGACCGCGCGCGACGGCCAGCCGGTCGACGTGCGATCGCTCAAAGGCCAATGGCTTCTGGTGACGGTGGCCGGCGGCGCCTGCAATGCGCTGTGCGAGCAACAGCTCTACTTTGAACGTCAACTGCGCGAAAGCCTCGGCCGCGAAAAGGACAGGCTCGACCGCGTCTGGCTCGTCAGCGATGCCGCGCCGATCCCGACGAGCCTCGACAACGGCTTGCGTGGCGCGACCGTGTTGCGCGTGCCCGCAACCCAACTCGCGCAGTGGCTGGCCCCGGCATCGGGCCAGGCCCTCGAAGAGCACCTCTACGTCGTCGACCCGATGGGCAACTGGATGATGCGTTTCCCCGCGCGCATGGATGCCAAGGGCGCCGCCCGCGCCAAGCGCGACATCGAGCGCCTGCTGCGCGCCTCCGCGTCGTGGGACGAACCTGGCCGCTGACCCCATGCAGACCGAATCGCTTTACGACCTCTCCCCGATCCTCTGGCTCATGGCCGCAGGTGTGCTGATCGCGCTCGGCCCCCTGGTGTGGGTGTGGCGGCGCAATGCGGGCGAGGGCGCTGCGCGACGCCTCCACGCGCTGACGGTGCTCACACTCTTCCTGACGTTCGACCTCACGCTCTTCGGCGCTTTCACCCGGCTCACCGATTCCGGCCTCGGTTGCCCGGACTGGCCAGGTTGCTACGGCAACGCGAGCCCGCTGGGTGCCCGGCACGACATCGCGACGGCGCAGGCTGCGCAGCCCACCGGCCCCGTCACGCACGGCAAGGCCTGGGTCGAGATGGTGCACCGCTACCTGGCAACCGGCGTGGGCGTGCTGATCGTGGTGCTCGCCATCGCCACCTGGGTGGCGCGGCGTCGTCAACGCTTGGCACCTGTGTCTGCGTCGCAGCAGCGCGCATTGAGCGCCTGGTGGCCGGCCGCGACGCTGGTCTGGGTTTGCCTGCAAGGCGCGTTCGGGGCGATGACGGTGACGTGGAAGCTCTATCCCGCCATCGTGACCTTGCACCTGCTTGGCGCGATCGGGCTGCTCGCGTTGTTGTGCGTGCAGGCGGTCCGCTACCAACAGGCCGCGATGCAGCGGATGCCGGCGCCATTGCCCGGCGGCTTGCGCACCTTGCTCGTCGCCACCACGGGCTTGCTTGTGCTGCAGATCGCGCTCGGCGGCTGGGTCAGCACCAATTACGCGGTCCTGGCATGCACCCAGTTCCCGACCTGCCAGGACAGCTGGTGGCCGGCCATGAACTTCGCGCAGGGGTTCGAGATCTGGCGCCACCTCGGCATGACCGCCGAAGGCGTGCCGATCGAGTTCTCGGCGCTCACCGCCATTCACTACGTACACCGCCTCATGGCCTACCTCGTGTTCGTCGCGCTCGGCGTCCTCGCGTGGCGGCTGCTGCGCATTGACGCGCTGCGCACGCAGGCGAAGTGGCTGGGCGCACTGGCGCTGCTGCAGCTCGCCACTGGTCTCGGCAACGTGCTGCTCGGCTGGCCGCTGGCGGCAGCCGTGCTCCACACCGGCGGCGCTGCGGCGCTCGCGGTCGTGCTCACCTGGGCCTTGTGCGAGAGCCGGCGGGCCACGGCGTCGGCTTCGGTGACCGGCGGCGCGAGCCAGCGTCGAAAGCTGGAGACCGCATGAGCACACCCCTGCCCGTGCAACAGACCAGCACCGCCAACGTGCTGCGCCAGTTCTACGCACTGACCAAGCCGCGTGTTGTGCAGTTGATCGTGTTCTGCGCGCTCATCGGCATGGTGCTCGCCGTGCCCGGCATCCCGACCTGGCAGGACGCGCAGCGCGGCTTGCTCGCGTGCATCGGTATTTGGCTGGTGGCCGGCGCGGCGGCGGCGTTCAACTGCCTGGTCGAGAAGGGCATCGACGCCAAGATGAAGCGCACCGCGTGGCGCCCGACGGCGCGCGGCCAGCTCAGCGACACCCAGGCACTGGTCTTCTCGGGGCTCCTTTGTGCAGCGGGCTCGTCGGTGCTCTGGTTCACCGTCAACCCGCTCACCATGTGGTTGACCTTCGCGACCTTCGTCGGCTACGCGGTGGTCTACACCGTCATCCTCAAGCCACTGACGCCGCAGAACATCGTGATCGGCGGCGCGTCGGGCGCGATGCCGCCGGTGCTCGGCTGGGCCGCGATGACAGGCGAGGTCAGCGGCGGGGCGATGATCCTCTTCCTCATCATCTTCCTGTGGACGCCGCCGCATTTCTGGGCGCTCGCGCTCTACCGCGTCGAGGACTACCGCAAGGCCGGCTTGCCGATGCTGCCGGTCACGCACGGCAACGAATTCACGCGGTTGCAGGTGTTGCTCTACACCTTCATTCTTTTCGCGGCCTGCCTGCTGCCTTTCGTCTATGGCATGAGCGGCTGGCTGTATCTGGCGGTGGCGGTCGTGGTGAGCATCGGCTTCACCGGCTACGCGTTCGCGCTCTGGCGCAACTATTCCGACGCGCTGGCCCGAAAGACCTTCCGCTTTTCGCTGATCCACCTGAGCGTGCTCTTCGCCGCCTTGCTGGTCGACCATTACCTGATCTGAACCCCACCTCATGAACAAGCGGAATGCACTCAAAGCGATGACCGGCGGCGCCCTCTGGGTGGGCGCCGCGGCGGTTTTGGGCTTGAATCTCACGGGTTGTACCGAAGCCAAGCCGAGCTTCAACGCGGTCGACCTCACGGGCGCCGACTACGCCAGGGATTTCTCGCTGACCGATGCCGACGGCAAGGTCCGCACGATGGCCGACTTCAAAGGCAAGGTGGTCGTGCTGTTCTTCGGGTACGCGCAATGCCCCGACGTGTGCCCGACCACCATGACCGAGATGGCACAGGTCAAGCAGCAGCTCGGTACCGACGGCGACAAGCTGCAGGTGCTCTTCGTCACCGTCGACCCCGCGCGCGACACGCCGGAGGTCATGAAGGCTTACATGGGCGCGTTCGACCCCGCCTTCGTCGCACTGATCCCAACGCCCGAGCAGCTTGCCGCCACGGCCAAGGATTTCAAGGCGTACTACAAGAAGAACGAGGGCACGACGCCGACCAGCTACTCGATGGACCATTCCGCGGCCAGCTACATCTACGACACGCAAGGCCGCTTGCGGCTCTACGCCCGCTACGGCGCGGGCGTGGCGCCGATGGTGGCGGACATCAAGAGCCTGCTGAAGTCCTGAGTCGCGAGCGCGCTGAACAGCGCCAACGAAAAAGCCCGGCGAGCCGGGCTTTTTCGTTGGCGAGAGAAAAGGCGATCAGGCGTAAGCAGCCAGCGACTTCTTCATCTTCTTCATCGCCGCCACTTCGATCTGGCGAATCCGTTCGGCACTCACACCGTAGATCGCGGCGAGGTCGTGCAACGTCATGCCGCCCGAGCCGTCGTCGTTCACCTTGAGCCAGCGCTCTTCGACGATGCGGCGGCTGCGTTCGTCCAGCGCCTCGAGCGCCGTCGAAATGCCGTCGCTCGACAGCCGATCGCGGGCGCGCGATTCGAGTTGCGCCGTCGGCTCCTGCGTGGCGTCGGCCAGATACGCGATCGGGCCGAAAGCGTCCTCACCGTCGTCCGACGGACTCGGATCGAGCAACACATCGCCGCCCGACAAGCGCATCTCCATCTCGAGGACTTCCTCTCGCTTGACGTTCAGCTTGGTCGCCATTTGCGTGACCTGCGTTTCCGTCAGGGTCGCGCGATGCGTGTCGCCGTCGGCAGCCGCATCATCGGCCTTGTAGGCCTGCTTCATCGAGCGCAGATTGAAAAACAGCTTCCGCTGTGCCTTGGTCGTCGCGACCTTGACCATGCGCCAGTTCTTCAGGATGTACTCGTGGATCTCGGCCTTGATCCAGTGCATGGCGTAGCTCACCAGTCGCACGCCCTGGTCCGGATCGAAACGCTTCACGGCCTTCATCAGGCCGACATTGCCTTCCTGGATCAGGTCGCCATGCGGCAACCCGTAGCCCAGATACTGACGGGAAATCGAGACGACGAGGCGCAGGTGCGACAGGACCAGCGCGCCAGCGGCTTCGAGGTCGTTGTGGTCGCGCAGCTTGCGCGCAAACCCTTGCTCTTCGTCGAGTGTCAGCAGCGGCAGCCGGTTGGCGACCGAAATATAGGCATCCAGATTACCCAGCGGCGGGACCATCGACCAAGGGTTGGCGACGGACAGCTGGGAGGCTGCAGAGGCTCCAGACAGTGTTGTCATCAGGGGAAACTCCTTCGTGTGAGTCATATTAGCACTCGGTTGGAGCGAGTGCTAAGCTAAGGGTTCCCACCAGTTTCTATCGCCGCAATAGCGTCAGCCTGTCGGGCACGGCGCCGACTTCCGGCCGGCATTGACGGGTCCCAGGCCCGGGCAGACGCCGCGCGTCGCGGAGTTGTTCACGTTTTGCACATCTATGTGAATCGGTGTTTGGGAAAGTTCTCAAACTGTCGAATCTGTACTATTTGGTTTGCAACGATCCCGGCACATTACTTCCCGGGGACGACAAATCGTGGCCCCGCAACCAACGAAATCAGGGGGAAAGATGGCCAAAGTGGTCCTGATCACGAGTGACGGTCGCGTCAAGCAAATCGAGCTGGCGCAGCCGACGACGACCATCGGGCGGGCCGACCGCAGCGATATTGTGATTCGCGGGCCGATGGTCAGCCGGGTGCACGCCATCGTGTCCATTGAAAACGGCGTGTATTCGGTTCGTGACCTCGACAGCAGCAACGGCACCTTCGTCAACGGCGTCAAGGTGCAGCGCCAGCTGCTCCACCACCAGGATGTGATCCGCATCGGCGATTGCGAACTGCGCTTTCTCGACTACGGCGCGTCTTCGACCCGCACCGTCCAAACGACCGACTACCAGCTGGTTTGAGCCACTCAGCCCAGCAGGGCCTGGGCGAACTCCCGCGCGTCGAAGGTCTCGAGGTCTTCCAGCTTTTCGCCCACGCCGATGAAGTAGACCGGGATCGGCCGCTCGCGTGCGATGGCGCACAGCACGCCGCCCTTGGCGGTGCCGTCGAGCTTGGTGACGATCAGACCGGTCAGGCCCAGCGTCTCGTCGAAGGCCCTGACCTGCTGCAGCGCGTTCTGGCCGGTGTTGCCGTCGATCACCAACAGCACCTCGTGCGGGGCCGTGGCGTCGGCCTTGGTGACGACGCGCTTGATTTTCTTCAGCTCGTCCATCAGGTGCAATTGCGTCGGCAGGCGGCCGGCGGTGTCGACCAGCACCACGTCCTTGCCCCGCGCCTTGCCGGCCTTCACCGCGTCGAAGCTGACGGCTGACGGATCGCCGCCCTCGTTGCTGACGATCTCGACCGTGTTGCGGTCGGCCCAGACCAGCAACTGCTCGCGCGCCGCGGCTCGAAAGGTGTCGGCCGCCGCCAGCAGCACCGAGGCGCCTTCGTTGGCCAGATGCTTGGTGAGCTTGCCGATCGAGGTGGTCTTGCCGGCGCCGTTGACGCCCGCGACCATGATCACGGTCGGCGTGTGCTGGCCGATGACGAGCTGCTTTTCCAGCGGCTTCAGCAGATCGGTGATGGCGTCTGCGAGCAGCACCTTCACCTGGTCGGAGTTGGTCGCCATCGTGCGCTTCACGCGACCGCGCAGGTCGTCGAGCAGGTGCTCGGTCGCCTTCACGCCGGTGTCGGCCATGAGCAGGGCCGACTCGAGCTCTTCGTAGAGCGCGTCGTCGATCTGTGCATTGACGAAGGTGGCGGCGATGCTGGTGCCGGTCTTGCGCAGGCCGTTGCGCAACTTGTCCATCCAGCCCTTGCGCTCGGGCGCGGCGACCACGACGGGCGCCAGGGGCGCTTGCGGGCTGACGACCGGGGCCGGCGGCGGCGCAGGCGGCAGATTGCGCAGGAAGGCAGGCACCTCCTGCACGACAGGCGCAGGCGCAGGTGGCGGCGAGACAACCGACGGTGCGTCCCGCGCGGGCAGGGTCGCGGGCGCTGGCGGCGGAGCCGGCGTGGGCGTGGGCGTGGGCGCCGGTGGCGGCACCACCACGTCGGCTTCGGGCTTCAGGCCGAACCAGTTCGCGGCAGAGAACGCCGAACGCACCGGGGGCACTTCGGCTGGCGTTTCGACGGGAGGAGGGGCGACGGAGGCTGCCGGCGTTTCGGCGGGCGGCTTTTTCTTGAAGAAACTGAACATCGGGGTGTTTTTACAATCCGACCCATTCTATGAAACACCCCTTGCCACGCCATGCTGCGTCCGGTGCGGTGCTGGCGATGGCGCTCACCGCGCTGTGGACCGTGCCCGCCCAGGCGCAAAACCCCGTCTCCGCTACACCCGCGTCCCCCGCTGTTGCAGCGCCTGCGGGCGAGGCGCGTCCGCAGCAGTTCACGCTTTCCAACGGCATGACGCTGATCGTCAAGCCCGACCGCCGCTCGCCCACTGCGGTGCAGATGGTGTGGGTGCGCGTCGGCTCGATCGACGAGGTCGACGGCACCTCCGGCGTCGCGCATGCGCTCGAACACATGATGTTCAAGGGCACCAAGACCGTGAAGCCCGGCGAGTTCTCGCGCACCGTCGCCGCGCTGGGTGGCCGCGACAACGCTTTCACCACGCGCGACTACACCGGCTACTACGAGCAAATCCCGGAAGGCAAGCTCGAAGCCGTCATGAAGCTCGACGCCGACCGCTTCGCCAACAACCAGTGGGCCGACAACGAGTTCAAGAACGAAATCTCGGTGGTCAAGGAAGAGCGGCGTATGCGCACCGAAGAGCAGCCCCGTGCGCTGCTCGGCGAATTGCAGAACGCGACGGTGTGGACCGCTTCGCCCTATCACCGGCCGGTCGTCGGTTGGATGAGCGACCTGGAGGCGATGACGCCCGACGACGTTCGTGATTTCCATCGCCGCTGGTACCTGCCCGCCAATGCGGCCATCGTGGTGGCCGGCGATGTCGATGTGGCGCGGGTGCGCGCGCTCGCCGAAAAATACTATGGCCGTATCCCTGCGCGGGCCGTGCCGATCCGCAAGCCGCGCGTCGAGCCCGAGCAACGCGGCATCCGGCGCGTCGAATTCAAGGCGCCGGCCGAACAGTCGTACGTGTCGCTCGCCTTTCGCGTGCCGCAGGTGCCCGACCTCGACGCCGAAAGCGACGGCTGGGCGCTGCTCGTGTTGTCCGCCGTGCTCGACGGCTACGCTGGCTCGCGCCTCGACCGCGCGCTCACGCAAGGCCCCGATCGCGTCGCGGACGCAGCCGGCGCATCGGTCGGCCTCATCAGCCGCGGGCCGCAGGTGTTCAACCTCTCTGCCGTGCCGGCCGCGGGCAAGACCACCGATCAGGTCGAAGCGGCGCTGCGCGCACAGGTCGCACGGGTCGCGAAGGACGGTGTCGGCGAGGCCGAACTGGCGCGCGTCAAGACGCAGTGGGTGGCCGGCCAGACCTTCGAGCTCGACTCGGTAATGGCGCAGGCCCGCGAACTCGGCAGCAACTGGGTGCAGGGCCTGCCGCTCGACGCCAACGACCGCGTCATCGCCCGGCTGCAGGCGGTGACGGCCGCTCAGGTACAGACCGTCGCCGGCAAGTACTTCGGTGACGACCAGCTCACCGTCGCCACGCTGCGGCCGCTGCCGCTCGACCCGAACCGGCGTCCCCGTGCGGCTGCCGTACCCGCCGGCGACCTGCGCTGAAAGAACACGCTTTTATGTTGACCTTTCAAAAGACCGCTGCGCACGCAGCCTTCCTCGGCATTGCCGCCCTTTTCGGCCTGAACGCGCAGGCCGCCATTCCGATCCAGCACTGGACGCTGGCCAACGGCGCGAAGGTGTACTTCGCGCCCGTCAACGCGCTGCCGATCGTGGATGTGCAACTCGATTTCGACGCCGGCAGCCGGCGCGATCCGGCGCCGCAGGCGGGGTTGGCGAGCGTCACCGCGGGCATGGTCGAGAAAGGCGTGCGCGCCGTGGGCAGCGATCCGGCGCTCGACCAGAATGCGCTGGGCGAGGCGTGGGCCGATCTGGGTGCCGAGTTCGGCGTGGATGCGAGCGGCGAGCGCACCAGCTTTTCGCTGCGCACCTTGTCCGATGCGAAGGTGCTCGACAAGGCCGTGGCGCTGGCCGCGCGCGAGATCGGCGAGCCCGCGTTTCCGGACGATGTGTGGCAGCGCGACCGCGAGCGCATCAACGCCGCGATCAAGGAGGCGAACACGAAGCCCGGCACGCTCGTCGGCCGCAACTTCGCAGCAGCGGTCTACGGTACGCACCCGTACGGCCAGGAGACGACCGAAGCGACGCTCGCACGCATCGACGTCGCCGCGATGCGCCAGCGCTACGAAGCGCTCATCGTGCCGTGCCGCGCGAAGCTCACCATCGTCGGCGCCGTCACACGCCCGCAGGCCGACGCCATCGCGACGACCCTGCTGGCCCGCTTGCCGCAGAGCAGCCCCGGGAGCAGCGCCTGCGCGGCGTTGCCGGCGGTGCCGCCGGTGGCTTCGTTGGGTGCGCCGAAAGAGCTGCGCCTTCCGTTCGATTCGGCTCAGGCGCAGGTGCTGATCGGGCAACCCGGCTATCTGCGCAGCGACCCCGAGCACTTCGCGCTGACGCTCGGCAACTACATCCTCGGCGGCGGCGGTTTCGTCTCTCGCCTGACCGATCAGGTGCGGGAGAAGCGCGGGTTGACGTACAGCATCTACAGCGGCTTCTCGCCGGGCATGGAGGCCGGCGCCTTTCGCATCGCGTTCCAGACGCGGCCCGACCAGGCCGATGCGGCGATCAAGGTGTCGCGCGAGGTGCTGGCGAAGTTCGTGGCCGACGGCCCGACCGACGCCGAGCTCAAGGCCGCCAAGGACAACCTGATCGGCGGCTTTCCGCTCTTGCTCGACAGCAACAGGAAGCTGCTCGGCAACATCGCGAACATCGCCTGGAACGACCTGCCTTTCGACTATCTCGACACCTGGCAGCAGCGCATGAATGCGGTCACGGGGGCGCAGATCAAGGCGGCTTTCGCGAGCAAGCTGCAACCCGAGCGCATGGTCACGGTTATCGTCGGCGCCAAGCCATGAAAAAACCTGCCAAGAAAACACCCGCACGTCCCGCCAACCCGACCGGCCGTGCCGACAAGCGCCCGCACGAGGTCCGCATCATCGGCGGGCAATGGAAGCGCACGCGCCTCGCCGTCGCCGATCGGCCCGGCCTGCGTCCCACGCCCGACCGGGTGCGCGAAACGCTCTTCAACTGGCTCGCCAGCCTGGCGGGCGTGTCCGGCGGCGAGCTGCCGGGCTGGCAGTGCATCGATGCGTTCTCCGGCACCGGCGCGCTGGGGCTCGAGGCCGCGTCGCGCGGTGCCACGAGCGTGCTGTTGTGCGAGCAGGATCCGGTGCTGGTCGAGCAGCTGCAAAAGCTCAAGACCAAGCTCAGCGCCGATGCGGTGCGTGTGGAGCGCGGCAACGGCGTGACGGCGCTGGAGCGCGCACCGGCCGGCACGCTGCACGCGGTGTTTCTCGATCCGCCGTTCGAGAACGAGGCGCTGTATGTCCCCTCGTTGCGTGCGGCTTCGCGCGCGATCGACGACGCGGGCGCGGTTTATCTCGAAGCGCCGCGCGCCTGGAGCGACGAGGAACTCGCGCCGCTGGGCCTGCATGTGTATCGCCACATGAAGGCCGGCGCGGTCCACGCGCACCTGCTGCGGAAGGGCCCGGCGCCCGCTGCATAATCCGCCGGCAAGGCCGCCCCGGCTGCACAAGGAGACAAGCAACCATGTCCAGCAACGTGATCGCGGTTTATCCCGGCACATTCGATCCCATCACGCTCGGCCACGAAGACGTGGTGCGGCGTGCGACCCAGTTGTTTTCCAAGGTGATCGTCGCCGTCGCGGCGGGCCACCACAAGAAGGCGCTGTTCTCGCTCGAAGAGCGCATGGAGATGGCGCGCGAAGCCGCCGCGCCCTACAGCGACCAGGTCACGGTCGAGAGCTTTTCCGGCCTGCTGCGCGATTTCGTCGTGTCGCGGGGCGGCAAGGCGATGGTCCGCGGCCTGCGCGCCGTGACCGACTTCGACTACGAGTTCCAGCTGGCCGGCATGAACCGTTCGCTGATGCCCGACGTCGAAACCGTGTTTCTCACGCCCAGCGACAAATACCAGTTCATCTCGAGCACCTTCGTGCGGGAGATCGCCACGCTCGGCGGCGAAGTCGACAAGTTCGTCTCGCCCAGCGTGCAGGAAAAGCTGATGGCCAAGGTGCGCAGCCTGAATCAGGCTTGAGGACGGTGAGCGCAGAGCCGCCCCGCCTCCACGCGCTCGGCGACGCCGCGCTGCTGTGTGAATTGCCGGCACCCGCCACCTTTGCGCAGCAGCAGAAGATATGGGCCCTGGCCAACGAAGCGCTTCGCTGGCGGGGTGTGCACGAGGTTTTGCCCGGCATGAACAACCTCACGCTGCTGTTCGACCCCGCGCAGGCCGAAGCCACCGAACTCGAGATGCAGGTGTTCGCGGCCTGGCCGCAGCTGGCCGGCGCCACCATCGAGGGCCGGCAGATCGAGATTCCGGTTCGCTACGGTGGCGACGACGGCCCTGACCTGATCGACGTCGCGGCGCACACAGGCCTTTCGCCGGCCGAGGTGGTGCGACGCCACGCCGCGGGCGAGTACGTCGTCTATTTCCTCGGGTTTCTGCCCGGCTTCGCCTTCATGGGTGGGCTGCCGCCGGAATTGGCGACCCCGCGTCGCTCGGAGCCACGCGTGGCCGTGCCGGCGCGCTCGGTCGGCATCGGTGGCGAGCAGACCGGCATCTACCCGTTGGCATCGCCTGGCGGCTGGCAGCTCATCGGTCGCACGCCGCTCGAACTGTTCGACCCGAAGAACGAGCCGCCCACCCTGCTGCAACCCGGCGACCGCGTGCGCTTCGTCGCGGAAAGCATCACGACATGACGCTCATCGTCGTTCGGCCCGGCATGTTGTCGTCCGTGCAAGACCTGGGGCGTTACGGGCATCGCCAGCTCGGCATCTGCCCCGGCGGCGCGCTCGACACGCTGGCGCTCACGCTCGGCAATCGCCTCGTGGGCAACGAGGACGGAGCGGCGGGCCTCGAGCTCACGATGGGCAATTGCGAATTTCGCTTCGAGACCGCAACGCGCATCGCGCTCACGGGCGATGACTTCGGCGCCGCGCTCGACGAGATCGCTCTGCGCCCGGGCTGGAGCCAGGGCGTCGCTGCGGGGCAAACACTCAAGCTGGCCGGGGCCAACACGATCGGCACCAAACGGGGTCTTCGCAGCTGGCTGGCCGTGGCCGGTGGCATCGACGTGCCGCCGATGCTCGGCTCGCGCAGCACCGATCTGAAAGCGGGCTTCGGCGGGCTTGACGGCCGCGCCTTGAAGAAGGGCGACAGGTTGTCGCTGGGCGCGTCGCTGCTCGATGGGCAGCAACTGGCGCGGCGCGCGTTCGGCCTGCGCGCGCCGGACTGGTCGATCCGCGATTACCTCGCCGACATCGGCCAAGCGATTCCGTTGCGCGTGATGCCGGGGCCGGAGTTCGAACAATTCACCGTGGCCGCGCGCGAGCAGCTGTGGGAAGCGCTCTGGCGCGTCACGCCGCAGAGCAACCGCATGGGCAGCCGGCTCGAGGGGCCGGAACTCAAGCGCCGCCGCGCCGTCGACATGCTGTCTGCCGGCGTCATTCCCGGCACGATCCAGGTGCCGCCCTCGGGCCAGCCGATCATCCTGATGGGCGACGCGCAGACCACGGGCGGCTACCCGCGGATCGGCGTGGTGATCCGCGCCGACCTCTGGAAGCTGGCGCAGGCGCCGCTCAACGGCCATCTGCAGCTGGTGCAGGTCGATGCCACCACGGCGCTGGCCGCCTGGGCTGCGCAGCAGCTCTATCTGAACCAGGTCACGCAAGGCCTTGCGTCTGCAGGCTGGCCCGTGTCGTCGCAGAATCGGCGCGAAGGAGAGTCCCCCGATGCAGATTGATTTGAATGCAGACCTCGGTGAAGGTGCCGGCAGCGACGAGGCGCTGCTGGCGGTCGTGAGCTCGGCCAACATTGCCTGCGGCTGGCACGCCGGCGATGCGAAGACGATGCAGCAATGCGTGCGTTGGGCCCTGGCCAACGGCGTGGCGATCGGCGCGCACCCGAGCTTTCCGGATCGCGCGAACTTCGGCAGAAGCACGATGCACCTGCCACCTGACGAGATCGTGGCGGGCGTGCTCTATCAGATCGGCGCGCTGGCGGCGATCGTCAAGGCCGAAGGCGGCACGCTGGTGCACGTCAAGCCGCACGGGCAGCTCTACAACCAGGCTGTGAAAGAACCCGAACTCGCGGCCGCGATCTGCGAGGCGGTGCGCCGCTTCGACCCGTCGCTCAAGTTCTTCGGGCTGGCCGGCAGCGGGATGATCGACGCGGCGCGCCACGCCGGCCTCACCCCGGTCGAGGAAGTGTTCGCCGACCGCGGCTACCAGCCCGACGGCAGCCTCGTACCGCGGAGCGAACCCGGTGCGCTCATTGAAAACGAAGCGCAGTCCATTGCGCAAACCCTCTCGCTGGTGCGAGACCACCGCGTCACGGCGATCGACGGCAGCACCGTGGCGGTCAATGCACAGACGGTGTGCCTGCACGGTGACGGCGCCCATGCGCTCGCATTCGCGCGTCGCATTCGCGAGCGGCTCCAGCAAGAAGGCATCGTGGTCCACGCATGAAGAAGTCGGCATCGGCATCGCCGCTGCGCGTGCTGCTCACCGGCTTCGAACCGTTCGATGGCGAGCCCGTCAATCCATCGTGGGAAGCGGTGCGTGCGCTCGACGGCTGGCAAACCGGTCAGGCCATCGTGCATGCCAGGCAGATGCCGTGCGTTTTCGGCGCGGCGATCGACACGCTCAGCGCGGCGATCGCCGTGATTCAGCCGCAGCTCGTGCTGTGCGTGGGCCAGGCGGGAGGGCGCAGCGAGATGTCGATCGAGCGCGTGGCGATCAACCTCGACGACGGTCGCATCGCCGACAACGCGGGCTACCAGCCAATCGACCTGCCCGTGGTGCTGGGCGGACCTGCGGCGTATTTCTCGAGTCTGCCGATCAAGGCAATGGTGCGCGATCTGCGCGCGGCGGGCGTCCCCGCGTCCGTGTCCAACACGGCCGGCACCTTCGTATGCAACCACCTCTTCTACGGCCTGATGCACCTGCTCGCAGCCGTCGAAGGCGTGCGCGGCGGCTTCGTCCATATTCCGTATCTGCCGGCGCAGGCGGCGCGTTTTCCCGGCGCACCGAGCATGGCGCTGGCGACGTTGATCGACGCGCTGCGGATCGCTGTGGCAACCGCGTCGACGGTGCACGACGACGTTCGCGAGACCGGCGGCCAGCTGCACTGAAAGCGTGACGAAGTCCCTTGCCGCTTCGCGCGGTGCCCCGTACAAACGCGGCACACAAGAAGCTGACAGGGAGTGTCATCATGAATCTGCGGGACATCGCAGTCACCGTCCGTGCGCTGCCGGACGACAAGTACGGTTGGACGTTGATGGAAAGCACGGGCGAACAAGGCACCTTCGCGGCCTACGCCTTGCTCCGGGAAAGCGAACGCGCATACGACAGCTATTCGAGCGCGATGGCCGCCGGCATCGCCGCGCTGCGCCAGATGTTCGGCGCAGAGGGTCCGCGCCGCGAGGGTTCCTGGGAACCCTGAGCGCCGTCAATCCGGCAGGAACTTTTTCAGCCAGCCGTTCAGCACGGCGTTCACGATCTCCGGCTTTTCCATGGTCAGCATGTGCCCGCAGTCGGGCACCCAGGCCAGCTCGGCCTGCGGCACGCGTGCCGCGATGTCGCGCGAGCACGCTGGCGGCGTCAGCCGATCGGTGTCGCCACACATCACCAGCACGGGGCAACGTAGCGCGGGCAAATGCACGCGCGCATCGGGGCGCTCCATCAGGGCGCGGTTCTGGCGAATGAGCTGCACCGCGCCGGCGCCCAGCACGATGTCGAGGTAGCGCTGCACGAGCGCATCGTCTGCCGCCTGGGCGGGGTGGAAAGCGAAGACGATGTTCGGCTCGATCACGTCGCGCACATCGCCGCGCTCGAAGAGTTCGATGGCGGCGCGGCGCAATTCAAAGGTCTCGGGTTGCTCGGGCTGCGCGTTGGTGCCCAGCAGCGCCAGGCCGGCGATGCGTTCGGGGGCCTGGCGTGCCGCCTCCATGGCGACCATGCCGCCCATCGAAGCGCCGCAAAGGATCAGCGGGCCGGCGTGTTCGCGCAACAGGGCGCTCGCCATCGCAGGGAGGGTGCCGCAGTGCATGTGCGTGAGGCTGACCCGCGTGTCGAACGCTGGGGGTAGCGCAGGAAGTTGGGCGGCCCACAGGCGTTCGTCGCAGGCGAGACCGGGGATCAGAACAAGGCGGGGTGTGCTGGACATGCCGCGATTTTGCCGCTGCAAGGACAATAGGCGACACCATGCCGCCACCACACGATTCCTCCGCCACCGAACTCATCCTTATTCGCCACGGCGAGACCGACTGGAACCGCGAACTGCGCTTCCAGGGTCATATCGACGTGCCGCTCAACGACATGGGCCACGAGCAGGCGCGCCGCCTCGGTCTCCGGCTGGCGGGCGAGACGGTGCAGCGGCTGATCAGCAGCGACCTCCTGCGCGCGCAGCAAACCGCGGCGCCCGCCGCCCAGCAGCTGAAGCTCGACGTCGTGACCACCGTCACCTTGCGCGAGCAGCATTTCGGCGTCGTCGAAGGCCTGCGCGCCGACGAAATCCAGCTGCAGCATCCGCGCGCCTGGGAAGAGTGGCTGCAGTTTCGCGAAGACCACGCGATGCCCGAGGGCGAATCGCCGCGCGATTTCCACGCGCGCATCGTGGCGGCGATGGGCACCATTGCCACGGCGCACGCGGGCGGGCGCGTGCTGGTCGTCACGCACGGCGGCGTGCTCGACATGGTGTGGCGGACTGCGCAGGGCTTGAGCCTGAGCGGTCCGCGGCAGAGCGAGATCCCGAACGCGGGCTTCAACCGCATCCGCATCGCCGATGCCGCAACGCCGTCGCGCATCGACATCATCGACTGGGCCGACACGCGCCATCTCGACGATCTCCCCGCCCAGCCGACCTACGACCAGACGCGGCACCTGAAAAAGGACTGAAGCTCAGCAAGCCTCAGCGAATTTTTCGGCTGCGCCGCCGGACGGGCGCCGGGGCGAGCTCGGACGGTTCCAGGAAGTACAACGGGTTGTTGGCGAGTCGCTCCACCGTGAGGTCGATGAACGCGCGCACGCGTGCCGGTTGCGCGACGCGGCTGCCGTAGTAGACGTACAGCCCGAGGTGGTCGGCCATGTGCTCGGTGAGCAGCGGCACCAGCTTGCCCGCGCGCACCAGCGGCGCCGCAGTCACGCCGACCAGCTGCCCGATCGCTTCGCCCGCGACCACGGCCTGCGCTTCCAGGTCGATGTCGTTGGTGCAGAAGAACGCGTGGATCGGACGAGAGACCGTTTCTTCGCCGACGCGGAATTCCCACGGCATCACCTTGCCCGTGTTCGGATGGCGAAAGCCGCTGCACCGGTGGCGGGCGAGGTCGTCGATGCTGGCGGGTGCGCCATGCCGCGCGAGGTAGGCGGGCGCGGCGCAGACGATGAGCTGGAGCGGCAGCAGGCGCCGCGCGATCACGCCTTCCTCGGGCGGTGGCCCGGCGCGGAATCCGATGTCGACGCGGTCCTCGACCCAGTTGCCGATGCGGTCGTCCAGCTGCACGTCGGGCTCCACCGCCGGATGCTGCCGGCAGAACGCCTCCAATACCGGCCACAGCATCGAGAGCATGGTCGAGCGCGGCGCGACGATGCGCAAGGGCCCTGCGATGTCCTCGCGCCCGCGGCGCGCACCGTGCAGCGCACGGTGCAGCGCCGCGAGGCCCGGCTGCGCAGCGTGCAGGAACTGGCTGCCTTCTTCGGTCAGGCTCAGGCGGCGCGTGGTGCGGTGAAAAAGCCGCACGCCCAGGTGCGCCTCGAGCTGCGTCAGCGCTTGGCTGGCCGCCTGTGGCGTGATCGCCTGTACCGCGGCGGCTTGGCGCAGGCTGCCGAGCTCAGCCGCTTTGACGAAGGTGGAAATCGCGCGGAGTTCATTGAAGGCCATGGTCGAATTATCACGATTTGCTTTCGAATTAATCGATCGACTCTGGGGTATTCGGCGTGCAATGAGAAGCCTACATTGCGTTCACCGCTCACTCGCTTTCAAGGATTTCCACATGGTCACCTCCCCCGAATTCAAGCGCGTCTGGATGATCACCGGCGCCTCGCGCGGTATCGGCGCGCGCATTGCAGAAGCCGCACTGGCCCAGGGCGACGCTGTGGTCGCCACGTCGCGCAGCGCCGCCTCGGTCGAAGAGCGACTGGGGTCCCACGCTGCGGTGCTGGCCCTGGCGCTCGACGTCACCGACGAGGCGCAGGCCGTTGCAGCCGCCCGGGCGGCGCTCGCCCGCTTCGGACGCATCGACGTGCTGGTGAACAACGCGGGCTACGGCCTGCTCGGTGCGGTCGAGGAGGCCACGGGCGACGAAGTGCGCCGGCTCTACGAAACCAACGTGTTCGGCCTGCTCAACGTGACGCGCGCGGTGCTGCCATCGATGCGCGCGCGTCGGCAAGGCCATGTGATAAACATCTCGTCGCTCGGCGGCTACCAGTCGGCACCGGGCTTCGGCGTGTATTGCTCTACCAAGTTCGCCGTCGAGGGCCTCACGGAAGCGCTGCACGGCGAGCTCGCACCGCTGGGGATCCATGCGACGGTGGTCGAGCCCGGCTACTTCCGTACCGATTTCCTGGACAGCAGCTCGCTCGCGGTGTCGCCGCGCGTCCTGGCCGACTACGAAGCCAGCGCCGGGAAGGTGCGGTTCGCCGCGAACGCGATCAGCCACAACCAGCCGGGCGATCCGGAGCGGCTTGCGCAAGCGCTGCTCGCGCTGGTGGCCGCACCGGTGCCGCCGCTCCGTCTGCCCTTGGGCACCGACACGCTTCGGACCCTGCGCGCCAAGCACGCGTTCGTCGACAAGGAGACGGTCGAATGGGAAGCGCTGGCGGCCTCGACCGATTTCCCGACGTGAGTCAGCGGCCGATGGCGCAGGCCTCGACCGCCGCGCGCAAGGCTTCGCGCGCGACCTCGGGCTGTTCCATCGGCAGGAAGTGCGTGGTCTCGGGCACCGTGTCCACGCGGAGGTGCGGCGGCCAGGGCGAAGCGGCGGCGCCTTCGTCCCAACGGCAGGTGGAATCGTGTGCTGCGCGAAGGATGCGCATGTCGGCCAGTGGCCGGGTCAGCGCGTCGACCGGGTTGTGCAGGTAGGAGCTCACGAAGTTCGCCGCCTCCCAGGCGGGCGCGCAACTGAGCGTCATGCCGCCGTCGGGCCGGGCGACGAGGCCATCGACCAGGTAGTCGGCGATCACCGCCTCGGGCCACGTCTTGAAGGCACCGCGACCGCGATAGCTTTCGAGCGCGGCCTCTCGGCTGTCGAACAGTGCGTTGCGCCTCAGCGCCCCGCGCACCAGGGGTGATTCGGCGGCAGAAAAAGGGATCGCTTCGGGTGTCGCCGGTTTCAGCACCGGATCGAACAGCACGATCGACGGCGCGCGTCCGTCGCGCGCCAGGCGCGGTGCGGCCAGGAGGATGGCGGTGCCGCCCATCGAGTGGCCCGAAAGCACGCGTGGTGCGTTACCCAGCGCGTGGACCAGCGCCACGAGGTCGTCGGCATAGCGCAGCCACGAATGGTGCTGCGGATCGGTGGCGAGACGGCTCAGGCCGTGTCCGCGCTGATCGATCGCCATCACATGCAAGCCGTCGCGGGCCAGCGGTGCCAGCAACTGGCGATAGGTCATCGCATTGAAGCCGTTGGCATGGAGAAAGACGATGTCGAGCGGGCGATCGGCCGGACCGAAAGCGACGGTGGCCATGTCGCCGTGGCCGGCGCGGCTTTCGAGATGGACGAGGCGACGCCGCGGCGCGTCGGTGGCGGGAGGGGAAGACATTCGGTCAGTGTCGCATCACGGCATCGAGGCCGAGCCGTGCGTAGACCGCAGCCGTCTGTCGGCGCAGGCGCAACGATTCGGACTGGTTGTTGAGCTGTTGCTGCAGGATCCCTTGCGCGCCCGTCAACGTCGCCTCGGTGCCGGCGCGAACGAGCGAATCCAGGTAGACCTGTTCGAAGAGGTCGCGCTGCGCATGGCTGCCGCCGATCTCGATCAGCCGGGGCAGCGCGACGCCGAGCCTGTCGACGGCCTCGCTGAAGCGACCGTTCGCATGCGCCATGAGGCCATGCGCGGCGGGTACGCAGACGCGCTCCCAGGCCGCGCGTGTCGACGGCGGCGCCACTGGCGCGAAGGCGTCGATCGTTCGAAGCAGTTGAGCGGCTTCGGCGCGGCCCGCGCGCGCGAGGCCGTAGAGGTATTGGAGATCGAGGAAAGGCAGCACATGGTCGTCGGTGCGCGGCGCCAGGTGGTCGGCGACGTCCTGCCAGCGGTCGCCGACATCGATCCCCGCCAGCTCGAGGCGGGCCAGCAGCGACACGGCGCCGATCTGGTCCTGCGAGTAATCCTTGACCACGCCCCAGACACGCTCGTCGTACACCGCGAGCGCTTCGTCGTCGCGCGCCAGGTCGATGAGGAACAGCGCCACGTGCCACCAGTTGTGCGTGACCATGAAGGAGTTGAGGCCGGTCCAGGTGTCGCTCACGCTTTCCATGAAGGCGAGTCCTTCAGCGAGCCGCCCTTCGGTGAGCATGACGTGGCCCAGCGCGTGATGGGCCCAGGGTTCCTTGCGGCACATCGCGATGGCGCGCCGGGCGCTGCGTTCGGCGTCGCGCATCAGATGGCACTGCTCGTAGCCGAAAGCGGCCATGCCGTGCACGTACGGCACGTCGCCCGCCGCAGGCAGCACCGCGAGCGCCAGGCGCAGCATGCCGGGACAGTCGCCGGTGTTGAAGCAGTGGTACTGGCCCAGCTTGAGCGACGCGAGATCGCGCGGGTGTTCTCGCGCCTGTTCCGCGTGCAGTGCAATGGCCTGCGCGATGTCGCCGGCCGCCCAGGCCGCGATGGCGGCGATGAAGCGCCGCTCACGGGGTGTGGCGCGTGCGGCGTTGGCCTTTGCGCGATCGAGGTACGGCGTGGCGTTCGGCACCGCATCGCGCGACTCGGCAAAGAGGTGCAACGCAGCAGCGCAGGCTTGCACCGTCGGGCTCAGGTCCGTGTCGGCGATGGCCAGCACATTCGCCGCGCGCGCCTCGGTGGAGATGAAGCCCATCACGAAGTCGTCGACGAGCGCGGCGCTCGCGGCGTCGTCGACGCTGATCGGATTGCCCAGGCTGTCTGTGTGCATCGGCCCATTTTGCCGTCGACCGAGGCTGGTCACATGGCGACCGGGCCGTGGTTCAGCGCTGCGTAATGGCGGTGGCGAGCGCGAACACCGAGTTCGGGCCCCGCGGCAGCAACGGCTTGGCGCGCTGGATGCTGGGCATGGGTTTCGCTGCGCGCGCATCCTCGACCTTCACGCCGCGAGCGAGTTGTTCGGTGACCAGCGATTGCAAATTGACCGAATCCAGGTAGTCCACCATCTGCTGGCCCAGCGAGGCCCACAGGTCGGGCGTGGTGATCCGGCCGGCGTTCTGGCTCTGCGACGCGTCGTGTTCGCCAACCGGGTCGTCGACCGCAAAGATGATGTCGGCCACGGTGATCCTGGCCGCATTGCGGGCGAGTGAATAGCCGCCGCCGGGTCCGCGCGTCGACTTGACGAGTTCGTGCTGCCGCAACCGGGTGAACAGCTGCTCGAGGTACGACAGCGAAACTTCCTGGCGCACGCTGATGGTGCCGAGATTGACCGGCTTGTCCCTGCTGTGCAGGGCCACATCGATCATCGCGGCGACGGCGAAACGGCCTTTGGTGGTGAGACGCATGACGTTCTTCCTCTGAAGTTAAGCCCCGAATGTAGGGGGCCTCACACTTCAGGAAAAGTCGGTTTTTATGTGTCAACCGTTCGGTTTTTCCCTCGAATTGCGCGGGAAATCCCTATACCGCGCGAGGATTTGAGGGCGCGCTCAGCCCCAACTCAACGCCGAGAGGTCGTTGCAGAAAATCGGCATTTGCGTCCACAGGCCCTTGACGCCTTTCTTGGCGACCGTCGGGAATTGCGGCTGGTACAAAAAGCCGTTGGCGGCATCGGTGGCCAGCAGCTTCTGTGCGTCGCCGAGCAGCTTGTTGCGCTCGGTGGCATTGGCGGTGGTCTTGATCTTGTCGTAGACCGCGTTGAACGGCTTCGAGTCGTAGCCCCAGTAGTAGTCGGGCTTGGCGTAGTTGCCGATGTCGAAAGGTTCGACATGCGACACGATCGACAGGTCGTAGTTGTGCGGCCCGCCGTAAGTGTTGCTCAGCCACTGCGCCCACTCGACGTTCTGCACCTTGACCACGATGCCGATCTTGGCGAGCTCGGCCACGATCACTTCGCCGCCTTGCCGCGCATAAGGCGGCGGCGGCAGCGTCATCGTGAGTTCGAGCGGGGTCTTCACGCCGGCTTCGGCGAGCAGCTTCTTGGCCTTCTCGACGTCGTACGGGTTGATGCCCGTGGTGTCGATGAAGCCGGCCGCGCCCGGCACGTAGTGGCTTCCGATCGGCACGCCGAAGCCGTCTGCCGCGCCTTCGATCACCGACTTGCGGTCGATCGCCGCGAGGATCGCGCGACGCACGCGCACGTCGTCGAGCGGCTTCTTTCGGCTGTTGATGGCGAGGATGGTCTTCGCGCGCGAGCCGCCGAGGATCACCTGGAACTGCGGATTGGCCTTGAACTGCGGCACCACGCGCGTGCCGATGCGCGGGAACGCATCGACGTCGCCGGCCAGCAATGCGGCGGCCTGCGCGGCCGTGTCGGAGATGAAGCGGAACGTGACCTTCTTGATCCTCGCGTCGGCGGGCGCACGGAAGCCGTCCCACTTGCTCACGACCAGCGACGAGCCCTTGGCCCAGCTGTCGAGCTTGTAGGGGCCGGTGCCGACCGGCTTGGTCGCGTTGGTGTCGGCGCTCTTGGGCTCGACCAGCACGGCAGTCGCCTGGCCCAGCACGAAGGGCAGGTCGGGGTCGATTTCCTTGTTGATCACGACCACCGTGTAGTCGTCGATCACCTGCGTGCTCAGGTTGGCGAACACGCGCTTGTCCTTGTTGGTGCTCTTCTCGCTGCCTGCGCGGTCGAAGCTGAACTTCACGGTCTGCGCATTGAACGGTTCGCCGTTCTGGAACTTGACGCCCCGGCGCAGCTTGAAGGTGTACGTCTTCAGGTCGGGCGACACTTCCCAGCTCTCGGCCAGCAGGGGCGAGACCTTGCCGTCGGCACTGATCTTCGTGAGCGTTTCCAGGATGTTGTATTGCACGATCTCGGCGATCGCCGCGGCGGCACTCGCGGTCGGGTCGAGGCCCGGCGGTTCGAGCGTCATGCCGATCACCATGGCGTCCTTGCGGTTCTGCGCGAGCGCGAATTGCGGCAGGCCGGCGGCGAGTGCGGCAGAGGTCAAAACAGTGCGGCGATTCAGCATGGTCATAGGCTCCAGGACAGGTAGAGGGACAACGTTACATCAAGTGGCTGCGGCCAGCCCGGCCCGCCGGGTCGGTGGCTCGGCGCGCGGCACGGCGGCCAGCAACGCCTGCGTGTACGGGTGCTCGGCGTGCGCAAAAAGCCGCTGCGGCGTGCCGCGTTCGACGATCACGCCACGATGCAGCACGCACACCTCGTCGCACAGGTGGTTCACCACCGCGAGGTCGTGGCTGATGAGCAGGTAGCTCACGCCGAACTGCTGCTGCAGGTCGTTCATGAGGTTGAGCACCTGGGCCTGCACCGAGACATCGAGCGCGCTCACCGGCTCGTCGGCCACGATGAGCTTGGGCCGCGTGATCAGCGCCCGCGCGATGGCGATGCGCTGGCGCTGCCCGCCCGAGAACTCGTGCGGGTACTTGTCGAGATCGCTGGCGCGCAGACCCACCGCGGCAAGCGATTCGCCGGCACGTTCGCGCTGTTCGGCACGGGTCGATTCGGCCAGCGCTTCCAACGGTTCGGCGACGATGACCGCGACCGTCTGGCGCGGATCGAGCGAGCCGTAGGGGTCCTGAAACACCATTTGCACATCGCGGCGCGCGGCACGCAATTCGGGGCGCGACAGCGTGTGCAAATCGCGACCCAACAGCTTCACGCTGCCCGACGTCGGCTGGTCGAGCGCCATCACCAGCCGCGCGATGGTCGACTTGCCCGACCCGGATTCACCGACGATGCCCAGGCTCTGCCCCTGCTGCACGTTGAAGCTCACGCCGTTGAGCGCCTTCACCAGCGCGGGCGGCGAGAAGAGCTTTTCGCGCGGCAACGCGTAGTGGCGCACGAGATCGGTGACTTCGAGCAACGGCGCGGTCATGCGACGGCTCCGTTGTTCATCATTTCGTCGAGCCGGAGGCAGCGCACTTGATGGTCGTGGGGCAGGGCGATCGCAGGCGGCCGCGTCGTGCGACAGGCGTCGACCGTCCAGCTGCAACGCCCCGCGAACGGGCAGCCCGGCGGCAGGTCGACGAGCTCGGGCACGCTGCCCTGGATGGTTGCCAGCCGCACGCCGCGCGGTGCACCGAGGGCAGGGCGGGCCGCGAAAAGACCTTGCGTGTACGGGTGAGCACGTTCGGCAAACACGGTGGCCGTCGGGCCGCTCTCGACCACGCTGCCACCGTACATCACCATCATCTTCGAGACGCTCTGGGCAATGACGCCGAGGTCGTGCGAGATCAGGATCAAGGCCATGCCGCGCTCGGCCACCAGGCTCTGGATGAGGTCGAGGATCTGCTTCTGGATCGTCACGTCCAGCGCGGTGGTCGGCTCGTCGGCGATCAGCAGGTCGGGCCCGCAGGCCAGCGCCATCGCGATGCCGATGCGTTGCCGCTGCCCGCCCGAGAACTGGTGCGGATAGGCGTCCAGGCGCGATGCCGCATCCGGAATGCCGACGCGGTCGAGCAGCGCCAGCACCTCCTTGCGCGCAGCGGCACCCGAGAGGCCGCGGTGCAGCCGCAGCGGCTCGCCGACCTGGCGTGCGACGGTTTGCACCGGATTCAGCGCGGTCATCGGCTCCTGGAAGATCATGCCGATGCGGTCGCCGCGAATCGCGCACATCGTGCGCTCGTCGAGCTGGGTGAGGTCGGTGCCGTCGAAGCGGATGCTGCCGCTGACCCTGGCGCTGGCCGGCAACAGCCCCATCAGCGACAGCACCGTGATCGACTTGCCGCAGCCGGACTCGCCGACGATGCCCATCGTTTCGCCGCGTTCAAGCGAAAAACCGATGCCGCGCACCGCTTCAGCCGGGCCGCGCTGCGTCTGCAACTGCACGTGCAGGTCGTTGACTTCGAGAAGTGCCATCAGCGTGCCCTCGCCAGCCGCGGGTCGAGCAGATCGCGCAGCCCGTCACCCAGCAGATTGAGACCCAGAACTGCGAGGGCGATCGCCATGCCCGGCCACACGGCCAGCAGCGGCGACTGGAACATCAGCGTTTGGGCCTCGCTCAGCATGCGGCCCCACGACGGCTGGGGTGGTTGGGTGCCGAGGCCGAGATACGACAGCGCGGCTTCCGCCAGGATCGCGATGGCGAAACGGATCGTGATCTGCACGATCAGCACCGCCGAAATGTTGGGCAACACGTGCTGCATCGTGATGGCGAAGCCGCCCTTGCCGCAGGCGCGCGCCGCCGCCACGTATTCCCGCGACCAGATCGCGTTGGCGGAGGCGCGCGTGATGCGCGCGAAGGTCGGGATGTTGTAGATGCCGATCGCGACGATCGCGTTGACGATGCCGGCACCGAACACCGCCGTCATCATGATGGCCGAAAGAATCGCCGGAAACGCGAGCGAGAAGTCGGCGAACCGCATGATGACTTCTTCGACCCATCCCCGCCTTGCAGCCGCGAGCAGGCCGAGCGCGGTGCCAACCGTCAGGCCGATGCCGACGGCGATGACGCCCACGAGGATGGAGGCGCGTGCGCCGACCAACAGCAGTGACACGACGTCGCGACCGTAGGCATCGGTGCCGAGCCAGTGTGCGCCCGATGGCGGCTTCAGCTTGTTGGGCAGGTCCATGCCGTACGGCGACCAGGGCGTCCACACGACAGAGACCAGCGCCGCCAGCACCAGCATGAGCGTGAGCGCGGCCCCGATCATGAAGCTGCGATGGTGCAGGGCGCGGCGCCAGAAGCCCGGCACGGTGAGCGCGGCAGTGCTGGAAATGGCAACGGCGTTCATATGTCACTCGCCTTGATGCGCGGATCGATCACCGCATAGAGCACGTCGACGATGAAGTTCACGATCACCACCATGGCGGCCAGCAGCATCACGCAGTTGCGCACCACGACCAGATCGCGGTTGCTGATGGCCTGAAAAATCAGTCGGCCGAGACCGGGCAGATAGAAGACGTTCTCCACCACGATGGTGCCGGCCAGGAGCTCGGAGAACTGCATGCCCATGACGGTGACGACGGGGATCATCGCGTTGCGCAACACATGGGTCCAGAGCACCGCGCGCTGGCTCACGCCCTTGGCGCGCGCGGTGCGCACGAAATCTTCGCGCATCACCTCGAGCACCGCCGAGCGGGTGATGCGCGCGAGGATGGCGGCTTGCACCACCGCGAGCGACAGCGCCGGCAGCAGCAGCGACTTGAGCCCCTGGAAGATGCCTTCGTCCCAGCCGTCGAAGCCGCCCGCCGAGAACCATTTCAGCTGCACGGAAAAAACCAGGATCAGCAGGATCGCAAACCAGAAGTTCGGGATCGCGACGCCGAGCTGCGTGAGCCCCATGAGGCCGACGTCGCCCAGCTTGTTGTGACGGGCCGCGGCGGTGACGCCGACCAGCAAGGCGAGCACGGTGGTGAGCACCATCGCCATCAGTGCGAGCGGCACGGTGAGCGCAAGCCGTTCGAGGATGAGATCGAGCACCGGCGAGCTGTAGGCGTAGCTGTCGCCCAGGTCGCCGGTCAGCATGCCGGCGATCCAGTGCCAGTAACGTGTCCAGGCAGGTTGGTCGAGGCCGAGCTTGGTGGCCAGCGCCGCCACGGCGGACGGATCGGCATCGGGTCCCATGAGCAATTGCGCCGCGTTGCCGGGCAGGATCTCGAGCACGAGAAACACGATGACGGAGGCGCCGATCAATGTGCCGATCAACGTGGCGAGGCGCTTGAATAGAAACAGACTCATGGGGCGGGGCGCAGCATAACCCGACTGCCGCAACAAGCATGCCCGCCGCGGATAATCGGGGCATGGCGCTCATGATCACCGACGAATGCATCAACTGCGACGTGTGCGAACCCGAGTGCCCGAACGACGCGATCACCATGGGTGAATCGATCTACGAAATCGATCCGCACAAGTGCACCGAGTGCGTGGGGCATTTCGACGAGCCGCAGTGCGTGCAGGTGTGCCCGGTCGCCTGCATCCCGACGAATCCCGCACATGTCGAAGCGCGCGAAACACTGTGGATGAAGTTCGAGCGACTTACCGCCGCCAAGGACGCCTCAGCCGCCTGACGGGGCCGCAGCGCTCTTGAACGCCTTGGTCGATTTGCGGGGCTCGCGCCCCATCTTGCGGATGCGTGCCTGCTGAAGTTTTTCGGCGGACGCGAGTTTTCGTTCGGCGAGTTCGGCGCGTCGCGCTTCGGCGGCCGCCTTGCGATCGCGCTCGGCCACGTCGCGGTCGAGTTTGACGCGGCTGCGTTCGAGTTCATCGGCGCGTTTTTCGTTGCGGCGCGTAGCCGACTCCGCCGCGCGGCGATCGGCATCGCTGCGCGAATCGTCCACGTTGAGCGTCTTGCCACCTTGGCACGGCTGGTCGGTGTAGGTATTCCCGCAACGCCAGGTCCGTGCCGAACTTTGTGCTGCGGCAGGCGCAAGACAAATGCCGATGGCCATCAAAAAGACGGCGGTGACGGCCTGGGCTGTTTTTGTTTTCATGGTCCTCTCCCTCTTCTTCGAAGTGACTGTCGTCAGGTGGCAGCGGGTGTCCCGTCGTCGCCCGGCTCGCGGCGCGGCGGTTTGGGCCGCGGCGGCTTGCTCGTGTGGATCAGCAGCGTGGCTTTCTCCATCTCGCCGGCCAGCAAGGCCGGTACCGCATGCAGCGTGCGTGCGACCGCGTCGTCGATCGCCTCGCGTTGCTCCTTCAGCGGTTTCTTCAACACCCAGTTCACCACCTCGGACTTCACGCCGGGGTGGCCGATGCCCAGGCGCAGCCGCCAGTAGTCGCCGGTGCCCAGCTGCGCGTGAATGTCGCGCAGACCGTTGTGCCCTGCGTGGCTGCCACCGAATTTGAGCTTGGCCTGGCCCGGCACGACATCCAGCTCGTCGTGGACCACGAGGATCTCTTCCGGTGCGATCTTGAAGAAACGCGCCAGCGCCGCGACCGATTTGCCCGACAGGTTCATGAAGGTCTGCGGCTCGAGCAGCCACACGGGTTGGCCATGCACCGTCGCGCGCGCGGCGAAGCCGTGATAGCTGCGCTCGGGTGCGAAGTTCACCTTGAGGTCGCGCGCCAGCGCGTCGACCCACCAGAAGCCCGCGTTGTGGCGCGTGGCTTCGTATTCCGACCCGGGATTGCCCAGGCCGACAAACAACTTGATCATGGCGTGAATTATCCGATGACCGAAAAGCAAACGGCCCGCACGAGGCGGGCCGTTTGTCTGCAAGCAGGAAGAAGCGATTTACTTCTTGCCGGCCGGTGTCTTCGCAGCAGGAGTCTTGGCTGCCGGCGTCTTGGCCGCCGGCTTGCCGCCCTTGCCGGCCGGTGCGGCGGCTGCATCGGCCGCCACTGCGCCTTCAACCGGCTCGTCGACTTCTTCAGCGGCCGGTGGCACGGCCGAAGCCAGCACCGGGTTGTTCTTGCCGTGGCTGACCCATTTCACGCCGCGTGGCAGCTTGATGTCCTTCAACGTGACGGTGCCGTTCTTCTTCAGACCCGACAGGTCGACTTCGATGAACTCCGGCAGTTCGGCCGGCAGGCAGTTCACTTCCAGTTCGGTCAGAACATGGTTGATCAGGTTGTGTTCGACCTTGACGGCGTCGGACTCTTCTTCACCCTTGAAGTGAAGCGGCACGCGCATCGTCATGCGGGTCTTGGCATCGACGCGCTGGAAGTCGATGTGCTGCACCAGTTGCTTGTACGGGTGGTATTGCACGTCGCGCAGCAGAACCTTGCTGACTGCACCGGCGATTTCCATCTCGAGGATCGACGCGTGGAACGCTTCCTTCTTGAGGGCGTGCCACAGGGCGTTGTGATCGAGTTCGATCAGTTGCGGCTGGCCTTCGCCACCGTAGACGATACCGGGCGTCTTGCCCGAAATGCGGAGACGGCGGCTCGCACCCGTGCCCTGCATGGCGCGCTCAAAAGCGACGAATTTCATAACTCACTCCTGTAAGAGCCCACCGCGACCAGTGCGACTCCGTTTCGATATGGGCTCACCCGGAGGGAACCCGCTTTTTGCTCAGATCAGAACAGGTTGTCCTGGTCCGAGAACAAACTCATCACCGACTCGCCCTTGGCAATGCGCTGGATCGTTTCGGCGATCAGCGGTGCCACGGAGAGCTGGCGAATCTTTCCGCAGGCCAGGGCCTCGTCGGAAAGTGGAATGGTGTTCGTCACGACGACTTCGTCGAGGGCCGATTGCGTGATGCGCTCGATCGCCGGGCCTGAAAAAATCGGGTGCGTGCAATACGCGTAGACGCTTTTGGCGCCGCGTTCCTTGAGCACTTCGGCCGCCTTCACCAACGTGCCGGCCGTGTCGATCATGTCGTCCATGATCACGCAGTTGCGGCCGTCGATTTCGCCGATCACGTTCATGACCTCGCTCACGTTCGCCTTCGGGCGACGCTTGTCGATGATGGCCAGATCGGTATTCAGTTGCTTGGCCAGTGCACGTGCACGCACCACGCCACCGACGTCGGGCGACACCACGATCAGGTCTTCGTAGTTCTTGGCGCGCAGGTCGCCCAGCAGCACGGGCGACGCGTAGATGTTGTCGACCGGAATGTCGAAAAAACCCTGGATCTGGTCGGCGTGGAGATCCATCGTGAGCACGCGTTCGACACCGACGGTTTCCAGCAGGTTGGCCACCACCTTGGCCGAGATTGGCACCCGGCTCGAGCGCGGGCGCCGATCCTGGCGGGCGTATCCGAAGTACGGAATCACGGCGCTGATCCTGTCTGCCGAGGCGCGTTTGAGCGCGTCGACCATGATCAGCAATTCCATCAGGTTTTCGTTGGTCGGTGCACAGGTCGACTGCACCACGAAGACATCACGTGCCCGGACGTTCTGGTTGATCTCGACGGTGACTTCGCCGTCCGAGAAACGGCCGACGCGGGCCGCACCGAGCGTGGTGCCGAGATGCTGCGCAATTTCAGCGGCGAGGCCTGGATTGGCATTGCCGGTGAAAACCATGAAATCAGGGTGGTGAGCCTGCATGTGCGTCTCGGCCGAATGCATCCGGCGATGCGAAATGGCCCGGAATCGAGCCGTCTCAGGTCGTGGGACTTGCAGCGCTGTGCTGCAAGTTCAAAATTTGGCAGGGGCGGAAGGATTCGAACCTTCGCATGCTGGAATCAAAATCCAGTGCCTTAACCAGCTTGGCGACGCCCCTACACGGGTTGACGACTCACTCTTGTGGAGCAGATCGTCGACCGAAAATTTTCTCAAACCACCCAATCCACCAAAGGATGAGCAGCCATGTTGCTGCACTTGCGAACCTGCCAATCCTCGGGGGGATCGTCGAGTTCCACGTCGCGCGGCATCACCGCGAACACCGCACTTCCGGAGCCGGTCATTCGCGCTGCGAGGCCTTGGGTACCGAGCCAATCAATGGCAACGGAGACCGCCGGGCAAAGCCGCTGGGCAACCGGCTGCAGGTCGTTGTGACCGAATTCGAAGTCTCGAACACCGGAGTGCTTGAAGTTTTCGCGTTCAGCCGCGTCATCCGCAGCAAAGCCCGAGATTATAGCAGTGGGTGTAGCGCGTTCAAGATCCTCTGCTGCAAAAATCCGACGCGTGTCGAGCCCCTCGCTCGGTTTGACCACCACGAAGCGTGCGGGTGCCACCGGGATCGGGGTGATCGCTTCTCCGATTCCCTCGACCCAGGCATTCTGCCCGCGCAAAAAAAATGGCACGTCGGCGCCGAGGGTGAGGCCGATCTTTTCCAGCGTGGCGAGCGGCAGGTCGAGGCCCCAGAGGCGCTGCAGCGCGAGCAGGCAGGTCGCTGCGTCCGACGAGCCACCGCCCATGCCGGCCTGTGCCGGGATGTGCTTGGCGACGCCGATGTGTGCCCCTTGGCCCGGCGCTGCGTAGATTTGCAGTGCGCGTGCGGCGCGCAACACCAGATCGTCGGCGGGCAAAGGCGTCGTGAGGTCCTCGCGGCTCAATTGCCCATCGTTGCGAAGCTCGATCTGCAGCATGTCGCACCAGTCGATCAGCATGAACGCCGACTGCAGCAGGTGATAGCCGTCGTCGCGACGGCCCGTGATGTGCAGAAAGAGATTCAGCTTGGCCGGCGCGGGCAGGTCGTACAGCGCTTTCATGCCCGCTCGAAGGCGATGCGCAGATCGGCTGTCGGCAAGGGCACTGAGCGGCGTGCCTGAAGGCGGCCCTGCGCCAACTGGCCGAGGTCGGCGGTCCATCCCGGCACTGACTCGTCGCGTCCCGCGAGCCAGCCGAACAGCGCGCCGACCGGGATCGCCGCCCCGGTAGCGGCCTGGATCAATGCGTCGACAGACTCGAAGCGGCGCACTTGGCGTCCGTCGTTCAGCGTCGCTTGGCCGGGTGACCAGTGCAGTGCGGCCAGGGTGCTGCCGATCGGGGTTGTCAGCACCAGATCGCCTGTTTGTGCGGTACCGCGCAGGTCGAACAGTGCGGCAAACGTCTGCACTGGATCGCTTTCGATGCGCAGCGACATGCGACCTGTCCACGCCTGTGAATCTTGCGCACCCGAAGCGCTCGGAGGGCGGGCCACGCTGGCACACCCCGTCATCGCAAGCATCACCGTGCTGGCGCCAACCGACAGAAATCCCCTGCGCGACCGCCCGGCAACGAGGTCCGCCTTCACAGCTTGACGCGCAGGCGCTTGAGCGTTTCCTGCAGGGTTTCGTTCTCGGCGTCGACCAGTGCAGCTTCTTTCCAGATGCGGATCGCGCGGTCCTTGTCGCCTGCGGTCCACAGCACTTCGCCGAAATGGGCGCCGATTTCGGGATCGGGCTGCTTCTTGTAGGCCGCCTCCAGGATGCGCGTGGCCTCCGCGTTGTTGCCGAGGCGGAATTCCACCCAGCCCAGGCTGTCTGCGATGAACGGGTCTTCGGGCGCCAGTTGCACGGCCTTCTGGATCAACGTACGGGCTTCCTCGAGCCGGATCTTGCGATCGGCGAAGGAGTAGCCGAGGGCGTTGTAGGCGTTCTGGCTCTCGGGCTTCAGCACCATCAGGCGGCGCAGCAAGCGCTCCATCTCATCGAGACGGTTCATCTTTTCGGCGACCATGGCCTGGTCGTAGAGGAGATCGCCGTTGTCGGGCTCGTCGGCGCTGGCTTTCGCCAGCATGTCGTAGGCGGCTTGGTATTGCTTGGCGTCGCGCAGCAATTGCACTTCAGCGAGGAACTTCTGCTTTTTTTCTTCCGGCGTGCGCTCCGGCAGGCTGCGCACGATTTCGCGTGCCTGCGGCAATTTGCCTTGTCGAGCCAAGAGGCCTGCACGGCGCGTTTGGGTCGCAGTCAGATCGTCGGTACTGTCGACGCGGGCCAACCACGCCTCGGCGCCGGCGAAATCCTTGCGACGTTCCGCGAGTTGCGCGAGCATCAGATAAGCCTGTGGCTGGCCACGCTTGCGCTCTTCGGCATCGCGCTGGCCCTGGGTCAGGTCGACATAGCGTTTAAGCGACGTTTCGGCGGACGTGTCTTGACGCGTCTGCATTTGCAGCAAGCCCAGCAGAAGCCAGGGCTCAGGCAGTTCGGGCCGCGCCGAAGTGAGGACTTTGAGCTCGGTGCTGGCGTCGTCGAATCGGCGCGCCTCGGCAAGCACGCGCGCGTAACCCAGGCGGACTTCCGGCGCGGCCTTCGGGCCCATGAGGTAGCGCTTGACGATCGGCTCGGCGAGCGGCTGGTTCGGGTCCATCAGCTCGAGCGCGAGTACGGCCGGGCCTTCGGAAGCGGGATCGGCGGCTTGCCCCTTGATGGCGGCCTCGAGCGCACCCGTTGTGTCGCCAGCGGCGAGGCGAAGGCGTCCGACGGTGGTCCACGCGAGGCCGGCAGTCTCGGGATTCTTGAGGTCGTCCACGAGCGCCTGCTCGACGACCGACGCGGCCAGCTTCTTGTCGCTGGCCCGTGCGTAGTTGCGGGCGATGACGCCCATCAGGAACGAGCGTTCGGCCACAGGCGTCGCGGCCAGCTCCGCGCGAAGCGGCTCGGCTGTTTCCCCGATGCGGTTGAGTGCGATGAGGATTTGCAACTCGAAGCGGCGCGCCTCACGCGATTCGGGGAGTGCCTGCTTCCATGCACGTGTGGCCGCCAGTGCGGCTTCACCGGCACGCGACTGCAAGGCGATTTCAACCGCGCGCTGGAACAGGCGCCCATCGTTGGTCTTGCGCGCCGCGTCGAGCATGAGGGCATAGCCGTCGCCGGTGTCGCCACCGCGCGCGGTGAGTTCGCCGACCAAAACTTCGTAGAACAGCGGGGCCGTGAGTGCCGATTGCAGGGGCGGATCGTTGTCCTTGACTGCTGCGGGCGGTGGGGTCGTCGGTGCGCCGCGAGGTGTCGCGGGCTCGATGATCGGTGCCGGGCTCGTTGGCGCCGCCGGATCGGGCGCGCTAGGTTGCGCATGCGCAACCACAGCAAAAAACACGGGAAGCGCGGCCACCGCAAGGCGGAATCGGCGTGGGGGCAGGGTCATCGAACCATAATAATCCAAGGCATTTACGCGTCGGGCCTTGCGGGGCTTCGTTGTCGCGCGTTGTCGTGTAGGTCGCTTGCTCCATTGCCCATGCCTGAACTCCCCGAAGTCGAAGTCACCCGCCTCGGATTTGCCGATCGCATCGCGGGAGCGCGGATCACGGCGCTGAGAGTCGGGAAACCACTGCGCTGGGCGCTGGCCGTCGATCCCGAGACCTTGGTCGGTCGGACGGTCGTGGGCGTGCGGCGCCGCGGCAAATACCTGCTTGTCGACCTCAGCGACGGGCTGTTGATGCTTCATCTGGGCATGTCGGGCAGCTTGCGCTTCACGCATGGGTTGCCGCTGCCCGGCACGCACGACCATTTCGATCTGGTGACGGACCTGGGCACGTTGCGCCTGAACGATCCGCGCAGGTTCGGTGCCGTGGTGTTTGCCGCGGACGAAGACGCGCCGATCGCCATCAAGCTCCTCGGCGGGCTGGGCATGGAGCCGCTCGGCGACGCGTTTGATTTCGACGTCTTCCACGCCGGCTTGCGCCGTCGCCAGGCGGCGATCAAACAGGTTTTGCTGGCCGGTGACGTGGTGGTCGGCGTGGGCAACATCTATGCGTCCGAGGCCTTGTTCATGGCGGGAATTCGGCCCACGGTGGCGGCGTCGCGCATCAGCAGGCCGCGTGCGCTGCGCTTGCATGCGGCCATTCGCGAGATCCTCGCCAGGGCGGTGCAGCGTGGCGGAAGCACCTTGCGCGACTTTTCGAACGTCGATGGGCAGTCCGGTTATTTCCAGCTGGAAGCGATGGTCTACGCCCGGGCTGGCGAGCCTTGTCGCGTGTGTGGAGCGCCCATCAGGCAGTTCAAACAGGGGCAGCGCTCAACATTTTTCTGTGCAATCTGCCAAAAGTCCTGAAAGCCGTTCGGCGAATGGCGCAGCCGGCATCCCGATGCTATATTTTGTAAGCCCACTTACACCTTCCCATTGAGCCGCTCCTTCAATCAGCAATTCGACCAGCACGGCGCCTGGCGACGTAATTTCGCGCACCGACTCAAGTGGCTTTCGGGCTGGCTGGCGGAAAACGACCTGCTCGATCAAGCCGTCGCCGAACGGCTGCGCGAGCTCGAGTCGCAGATGCGCACGAGCAAGGTCATGGTGGCTTTCGTCGCTGAGTTCTCCCGCGGCAAATCGGAGCTGATCAATGCGATCTTCTTCGCCGGCTACGGGCGCCGCATCATGCCGGCCAGCGCGGGCCGCACCACGATGTGCCCGACCGAACTGGGTTACACCGCCGGCCAGGCACCGAGCTTGCGGTTGCTGCCCATCGAAACCAGGCTGGATGCGCATTCGCTGGCCCATCTGCGCGACGAGTCCGAGCGCTGGACCGAAATCGCGATCGACGTCGACGACGCCGAGCAATTGGCGTCCGCGATGCACAAGGTGGCCGAGGTCCGCTGGGTTCCGATCGAGGAGGCCCGTGCACTCGGCTTCTGGAGCGACGATTCGCCCGACGACAACCCGGTACGCGACGCCACAGGACGCGTCGAAATTCCCCGCTGGCGTCATGCGGTGCTCAACATGCCGCACCCCTTGCTGGAACAAGGGCTCATCATTCTCGACACGCCGGGCCTCAACGCGATTGGCGCCGAGCCGGAGCTGACGGTCAGCCTCATTCCGCAGGCGCATGCCGTGGTGTTCATCCTTGGGGCCGATACGGGCGTCACGCGTTCCGATCTCGCCATCTGGCGCGAACACCTGATCACCGAAGGCGATGCGTCGGAAACCCGGATCGTCGTGTTGAACAAGATCGACACGATGTGGGACACGCTCAGCACGCCTGCTCAGATCGATCTACAGATCGAGCGTCAGCGGGTCGGCGCCGCGGAGTTGCTTGGCGTGCCGCTTGCCCGGGTGCTGCCGGTTTCCGCGCAAAAAGGATTGCAAGCCAAGATCCGCCGCGATCCGCCATTGCTGCAAGCCAGCCGGTTGCCCGCGCTGGAAGCCGTGCTGGGCGAAGGGCTGCTGGGCAAGCGCGAGACCATGCTACGGCTTGCCGTCGATGCGGGCATTGCAGCCCTCAGGACAGAAGCTGCCCGAATCCTTACGGTGCGGCAGCGTGATCTGTCCGAGCAGGCGCTGGAACTGCAGGGCCTGCGCGGCAAGAACGTCGCGGTGATCCGGCACATGCGCACGCGCATCGAACAGGAGCAAACCGAATTCGAGGGCAGCAACACCCGCATCCTGGCTTTGCGTTCTGTCCAGGGCAAGCTGCTGCGGGAGGTGTACGCGGTCCTCGGCAGTACGGCGCTCAAAGCCGACATGGGCCACTTGGCCGCCGCGCTGAAACGTCCAGGCATCAAGTTCAACGTGCGCAAGGTGTACGCCGAAACCTTCGATGCCTTGCGAAATAACCTGAAGGAAGTGCAGGCGACGACCTCCGAAATCCAGTCGATGCTGCACGCCACTTTTCGCCAGCTCAACGCCGAGCATGGCTTCACGCTTCAAGCGCCTGCCGAGCCCGACCTAGTGGGTTTCGAGCGCCAGCTGACGCAGATCGAACAGAGCCACACGCAGTACCTGGGCGTGGGCAACCTGCTCAAGCTCGCGCAGCCCGATTTTTGCGACAAGCTGGTCCGCGCGTTGGCGAGCCGCCTCCGTGTGGTCAACGAGGCGGCAATGACCGAAGTCGAGCGCTGGAGCAAAGGAGCCGGCGCGCAACTCGATGCGCAACTCAAGGAGCGGCGTCGCAATTTCGGCAAGCGCATCGAAGCGGTGGAACGCATCCAGCAGGCCGCGGGCAGCCTCGAAGAGCGCCTGACCGAACTCGCCGTCCAGGAGGGCGGATTGGTCGAACTTCAGAAGCGTCTGCGCGAGTTCACCGCCTTGCTCACCAGCAATGAAGCGCCGAGCCAGTTCTCCGTTCGCAGCGAACTGAGTGCCGTCTGACACGACGGCATCGGTCGCCAGTCGACTGGCGCCGGTTTTCTCGCAGCGCGTCGCAACCTGGCAGGCCACGCACGGGCGCAGCCAGCTGCCCTGGCAGAACACGCGCGATCCCTACCGGGTCTGGCTGTCGGAGGTCATGCTGCAGCAGACCCAGGTGTCGACCGTGCTCGGTTACTTCGACCGTTTCCTGACCCGTTTCCCGGACGTCGCCGCATTGGCGAAAGCGAACGAGGACGAAGTCTTCGCGCTCTGGAGCGGCCTTGGCTACTACAGCCGTGCCCGAAACATGCATCGATGCGCGCAGGAGGTGATGTCGCGATTCGACGGCGCCTTTCCGCGCACCGCCGTGGAGCTGGAGAGCTTGCCGGGAATCGGTCGATCGACAGCATCGGCGGTCTCCGCTTTTTGCTTTGGCGAGCGCGTCGCCATCCTCGATGGCAACGTCAAGCGTGTCCTGACGCGCGTGCTCGGATTTGCCGACGACCTGTCGACAAGCGCCACCGAACGCCGGTTGTGGGATCTGGCGACCGCGTTGCTGCCACCCGCCGACGAGCCGGAAGTGATCGCGCGCTACACCCAAGGGCAAATGGATCTGGGCGCCACGGTCTGTACGCCGCGCAAGCCCGATTGCCTGATCTGCCCGGTCGACGACCTGTGCGTCGCGCGCCGCGAAGGCGAGCCCGAGCGCTATCCGGTCAAGACGCGCAAGCTGAAGCGGACTTCGGAATCGCTGTGGATGCTGCAGGCGATCGACGCCAGCGGCCGCGTCTGGCTCGAGAAACGTCCGGAGCGCGGTATCTGGGCGGGCCTTTACTGCCTGCCGGTTTTCGACAGCCGCGCGGCGCTCGTGGCCGCATTGCCGCCGGGCAGCGAAGGATTGCACGACGCTGCGCCCTTCTTGCATGTGCTCACCCACAAGGATCTGCATCTGCATCCGGTGATTGTCCAAAGCGATGGCGCATTTGCACTGTCGGATCAGGGTCGCTGGGCCGGCGTGCTGGATTGGCCGAGCCTTGGCCTGCCTGCGCCGGTGCGCAAGCTGTTGTTGTCGTTGGAGGCCGGTCAGGCCGCGTCCAGCTCGCGGTGACGCTTGAGCGCGGCCCAGCGCGCGCCGAAGCCGCGCGCCAGTTGTTCGACCAGGAAGACCGACCGGTGCTGCCCGCCCGTGCAGCCGATGGCCACGGTCACATAGCTGCGGTGGTCACGCGCCAGCGCATCCAGCCACCGGCCGAGGAACTGTTCGATGTCGGCGTACATGCGCGCCACGTCGTCGTGGCCGCGCAGCCAGTCGATCACTTCTGAATCGCGGCCGGTGAGCGGTCGCAGCGCGGGCACGTAGTGCGGATTGGGCAGCATGCGCACATCGAAGACATAGTCGGCATCGAGCGGCACGCCGCGCTTGAACGCGAAAGATTCGAAGACGAGCGTGAGCGGACTTTGCGGCGCGGCGATCAATGCCTTGATGTAGCTCTGCAACTGCGCCGGCCGGATGATGCTGGTGTCGATGACATCGGCGCCATCGCGCAAGTCGGCCAGCAACTCGCGCTCGAGTTCAATGGACTGAACCAGGGCACGTTGGTGTTCCGGCAGGTCGGTCACAGGGTCCTGGCGCGAGAGCGGATGGCGCCGTCGCGTTTCTGAGTAGCGGCGAACCAGGGCATCGGTCGTGGCGTCGAGGAACAGCGAGCGCAGTGCGATGCCTTCTTGCCGAAGCGTGTCGAGCTGCTGCGGCACGAGCGGCAACGACACGCCGCTGCGCACGTCCATCGAAATGGCGACATGGGAAGCGTTCTGCGCTTGCTGCAGCGCGATGAAGGAACCCAGCAACTCCGGTGGCAAGTTGTCCACGCAGTAGTAGCCAGCATCTTCCAGTGCATGGATCGCGACCGATTTTCCCGAGCCGGACATGCCGGTGATCAGCACGATGTCCAGGCTCACGACGGGGTTCCCTGCACCTGCTTGTCGAGCATTTCTCGCGCATGGGCGAGCGACGTACGCGAGACTTTTTCGCCTCCCAGCATGCGTGCGATTTCCTGTTCGCGGTCGGCGCTGTCGAGCAGGGCGACGGTGCTCTCCGTGCGCGGCCGTTGGTTGCCATCGCTCGTGGCTTGGCGCTTGGCCACGCGCAGATGATGGTCGGCGCAGGCGGCGACTTGCGGCAGGTGCGTCACCGCCAGCACCTGGCGGCTGCGCCCGAGCTGCTGCATGAGCTTGCCGACGGTCTCCGCGACGGCGCCGCCGACGCCGGCATCAACCTCGTCGAAGATCAGCGTCTGCGCGGTGCCGAGTTCGCTGGTGGTCACGGCGATCGCGAGCGCGATGCGCGACAGCTCGCCGCCGGAAGCCACCTTGCCGATGGGCCGGGGCGTGCTGCCCGGATGGCCGCTCACGAGAAAGGTGATGTCTTCGAGCCCCGCGCGACCGGGCTGATCGAGGGGTTGCAAGGCGACCTCGAATTGGCCGCCCTGCATGCCGAGTCCCTGCATCGCCAGCGTGACCGCCTTCGCGAGGCGTGGAGCGGCTTGCTTGCGAGACTTGCTCAGAATGGCAGCGGCCTTCATGTAGCTCTGTTGCGCGATCTGCTCCGTGCGCTCCAGCGCCGCGAGATCGCTCTGGGCGTCCAGCGCCGCGAGTTCGCTTTGCCACCCCGACAGCAGCGACGGCAACTCGGACGGCGTGCGCTTGTAGCGCCTCGCCAGCGACATCCAAAGCCCCATCCGCGTATCGAGCTCGGCCAGTCGTTGCGGGTCGACGTCGGTGTGGCGCAAGTAGCCATGGAGCGAATGCGCCGCGTCGGCCGCCTGCGCGACGCTGGAGGCGAGAACCTCGCTCAGCGCCTTGAATTCGGGTTCGATGTGCTCGCAATTCTGCAGCAGCGAAACGGCGCGGCCGAGCGCGGACAGCGCGCCCTTGTCATCGTCTTCCAGCGCATCGCGTGCACCTTCGGCGGCCTCGATGAGCGCTTGCGCATTGGAGATGCGACTGTGGCTGGCCGAGAGTTCTTCCCACTCGTCCGCAAGCGGTGCCAGCTTGGCGACCTCGGCCACCTGCCATTGCAGCCGCTCCCGTTCGCGCTGGTGCGAGTCCTGCGCGCTGCGGGCGGCGTCGAGCGACGACAACGCCAGTCGCCACGCACTCCACGCGGCATCGAGCGCATCGGTCTGGACGCCCGCGTAGGCGTCCAGCAGGCCGCGCACCGACTCGGGCCGCGTCAGGCTTTGCCAAGCGTGCTGGCCGTGAATGTCCAGCAACCGGTCGCCGATCGTGCGCAGTTGCGCGGCCGTGGCCGGGCTGCCATTGATCCAGCCGCGGCTTCGGCCTTGAAGGTCGACGGTGCGACGCAGCAACAACGCCTCGGCCGTGTCGAAGCCGCCTTCTTCGAGCCAGGCGGCCAGGCTGGGCGCCGGATCGAATTCGACGCTGACGTCGAGGCGTTCGGCGCCTTCGCGCACTGCGCCGGCGTCTGCACGACTGCCCAGCGCCAGTTGCAGTGCGTCGATGAGGATTGATTTGCCGGCGCCGGTTTCACCGGTCAACACCGTGAAGCCCGCAGAAAAATCGAGTTCGAGGGCGTGCACGATCACGAAGTCGCGCAACGCGATGCGTCGCAAGGCCACGTCAGGAGCCTCCTTCGTTCCAGTGAAGTTTTTTGCGCAGCGTGTCGAAGTAGCTCCAGCCTCTGGGATGCAGAAAGCGGGCCCTGTGTTCGGAGCGTCGAACCACGACGCGGTCGCCGATGGCGAGCGTGGCCAGCGACTGCATGTCGAAGTTCGCGCTGGCGTCACGGCCGGCCACGAGCTCGATCGAAATCTCATCAGCGTCCGGCAGGAGGATCGGGCGATTCGACAAGGTGTGCGGCGCGATCGGCACGAGCACCCAGCCCGGGATCGACGGATGCAGCAAGGGCCCGCCCGCAGACAGTGCATAGGCCGTGGAGCCGGTGGGCGAGGCAATGATCAATCCGTCTGCGCGCTGTGTGGCGACCACATGCCGGCCGACCGAAACGCGCATTTCCACCATGCCCGAGGTCGCGCCGCGGTTGACCACCACATCGTTCATGGCCAGCGCATCGAAAACGATCGTGCCTTCGCGAAGCACCCGCGCGTGCATCAGGCTGCGATAGTCCTCTTCGTACTCGCCGGCCAGCATGGGGATCAGCGTGGCTTGGTAGTTGTCCAGCGGAATGTCGGTGATGAAGCCGAGCCGGCCGCGGTTGATGCCGATCAGCGGGACGCCGTAGCAGGCGAGTTGCCGGCCAATGCCGAGCATCGTGCCGTCACCACCGACCACGAGTCCGAGATCGCAGGTGCTTCCGATTTCTTCGACCGTCAGCGCCGAGTAGCGGCTGACCTCGGCGTCGTCCGCGGTCGAACGCTCGACCACGACCTCGCAACCTTGCGATTCCAGGAAGGCGCCGATGCCTTCCATCACGCCGTCTTGCGCGCCTGCCTGCGCCCGCGCGCCTGAAGCCTGGTACTTGCCGATGAGCGCGACGCGACGAAAGCGAGAGGTCATCTACAAATTACAACACTAAAATCCGCCGATGCTGGACGACCGCGCCAAGTTGCTGCTCAAGACGCTCGTGGAGCGTTACATCGCTGATGGACAGCCGGTGGGATCGCGCACGTTGTCGCGCGCAACAGGGCTCGAGCTCTCGCCCGCAACCATCCGCAATGTGATGTCCGACCTCGAAGCGCTGGGGCTGATCGTGAGTCCGCACACCTCCGCAGGACGCATTCCGACGGCGCGCGGCTACAGGCTTTTTGTCGACACCATGTTGACGGCGCAGCGTGAGCATCTGGCGACGCCGAGCCTGGCGTCGGACCAGCCGCAAAAAGTGATTGCCAACGCGGCCAACCTGCTGTCGAACCTGTCCCAGTTCGTCGGTGTCGTGATGGCGCCGCGACGCGCTTCCGTTTTTCGGCAGATCGAGTTTCTGCGTCTCTCGGACAGGCGCTTGTTGGTCATCATCGTGGCGCCCGATGGCGACGTGCAGAACCGGGTGATTTTCCCGGAGGCCGACTACACGCAGTCGCAGTTGGTCGAAGCGTCCAACTACCTGAATGCCAATTGCGCAGGACTGTCGATCGAACAAGTGCGCGACCGACTGCAGTCGGAAGTGGAAAAATTGCGCGGTGAGATCGCGACGCTGATGCAGGCGGCCGTGCAGGTGAGCACCGAGGTCCTCAACGAAACGCAGGACGACGTGGTGATTTCGGGCGAGCGCAATCTGCTGGCGGTCACCGATTTTTCCAGCGACATGGGCCAGCTCCGAAGGGCGTTCGAGTTGTTCGAGCAAAAGGCGCAGTTGATGCGACTGCTCGATGTGTCGAGCAAGGCCGAAGGCGTGCGGATTTTTATCGGTGGCGAGAGCCAGGTGGTCCCGTTCGAAGAATTGTCGATCGTCAGTGCCAACTACGAGGTCAACGGCGAAGTGGTCGGCACGCTCGGCGTGATCGGGCCGACACGCATGCCGTACGAGCGAATGATCCAGATCGTCGACATCACGTCGCGGCTCGTCACCAACGCGCTGAGCCATCGCAAGTAGGCGAGCGGCCGGCGCCCGCTGACTAGAATCGGCGTCGCGTGGGCCGTTAGCTCAGTTGGTTAGAGCAGCGGACTCATAATCCGTTGGTCGATGGTTCAAGCCCATCACGGCCTACCACGCAGCACTGAATGCTGTGGCATCGCAAAAAATCGGTGCTATAATCGAAAGCTGTGCGGCTGTAGCTCAGTTGGATAGAGTACTTGGCTACGAACCAAGGGGTCGTGGGTTCAATTCCTGCCAGCCGCACCACCATCATAAAAAGCCTGCAACGTTCGTTGCAGGCTTTTTTCTTTGGAGCGTTCAAATGAGCAAGGCTTTCACCAAAGAAACCGATTCCGATTCCGACGTCGAGGACGACGGCGCCGGTGACGCGGCTTCACCGCTGCCCGCGGGCAGCAAGAACTACATGACACCCGGGGGCTACGCGCGCCTGCGCGCCGAGTTGCTTGATCTGATCGACAACGAGCGCCCCAAGGTGGTCGAGGCGGTTCACTGGGCCGCCCGCAACGGCGATCGGTCGGAGAACGGTGACTACATCTACGGAAAGAAGCGGCTGCGAGAAATCGATCGCCGTATCCGTTTCCTGACGAAGCGGCTCGAGGTGGCGGAAATCACCGATCCGTCGGTTCATCATGGCAGCGACCAAGTGTTCTTTGGCGCGACGGTGCGCTATGCCAACGAAGCTGGCCTCGAGCACACGGTGACCATTCTGGGCATCGACGAGGCGGACAGCGCGCAATCGCAAGTGAGCTGGATTTCGCCCGTGGCCCGGGCGCTGTTGAAGTCGCGTGAAGGCGATGTGGTCAAGTTGATCACGCCGGCCGGCGCGCACGAAGTCGAAGTGCTGGCGGTGAACTACCCGCTGGCTCGACCTGCCGATTGACGACTTCGCCGCTTCACGCGGCCGGGACAGTCCTTGCGGCCGACAGCACCGATCCGGTTCGTTTCACGGCCCGCAGCACGGCTTCGAGGTGGGAGCGATCCCGCACTGCAATCACAAAACGCAAGTCGGTCGATTCCTGCTGGGTCTCGTCGGCCATTTCCACGTGCGTGATGTCGGCTTCGGCGTTCGCAAGACTGGCCGCGACGCGGGCCAGCACGCCCTTGTCGTTGCGCACCGTGATCACGACGCCGGTCTCGAAGGTCCGCACAGGATCGTCCGACCACTCGACGGCGAAGAAACGTTCACTGTCCTTGTAGTACAGGCGCTGGCCCACGCCGCAGGCTTCGGTGTGCACCACCAGGCCTTCGCCATGACCCAGGTAGCCGACGATCGGATCGCCTGGAATAGGTCGACAACACAGGGCAAAGCGAACCGAAGAATTCTCGCTGCCGTCGAGCGTCACCGCCCCTTGCGAAACGGTCTCGTGGGCGGTGAAGCGCTCACGGCTGAGCATGACTGCATCGGGTTTTTGACCGCGCTCCGCCAGCAGGGCCATCAGGCGTTTGGCGACGATGCTGGCGATGCGTTTGCCCAGACCGATGTCGGTCAGCAGTTCCGAGCGGTTGCGGCTTCCGGTGAAGCGGAGCAAGCGCTCCCATACAGCCTGGTATTCCGCATCGTCCGCAGGCAGGTTGCCCAGGCCTTCGGCGCGAAGGGCCTGCGCCAATAGTTTCTCGCCAAGACCTTCGGATTCGGCCTGCGCGAGCGTCTTGAGGTAGTGGCGAATCTTCGATCGCGCCCGCCCGGTGCGCACAAAGCCGAGCCAGGCCGGATTGGGCGTAGACACTGGGGCCGTGATCACCTCGACCACGTCGCCGTTTTTCAGCTCGGTGCGCAAGGGCACCTGGTCGCCATTGATGCGCGCTGCCGAGGTGTGATCGCCGATGTTGCTGTGGATGGCATAGGCAAAGTCGACCACCGTCGCACCGCGCGGCAACGCCATGATCTGGCTCTTGGGCGTGAACACATAGACGGCATCCGGAAAGAGATCCACCTTGACGTGATCCCAGAACTCGGTGGCGTCGCGCGTTTCGTGCTGGATGTCGAGCAGCGATTGCAGCCACTTGGTACCGAGCCGGTCGCCGCCCCCGCCATTCGGCTCTACCGCCTTGTAGAGCCAATGTGCCGCGACCCCCGATTCGGCGACCACGTGCATCGCCTCGGTGCGCAGCTGGAATTCGACCGCCACGCCCGAAGGCCCGACCAGGGTCGTGTGCAACGACTGGTAGCCGTTCAGCTTCGCGATCGCGATGTGATCCTTGAACTTGCCCGGAAGCGGCTTGTACATCTGGTGAAGGATGCCCAGGCCCGTGTAGCAGGCGATGACGTTTGGCACGATCAGCCGGAAGCCGTAAATGTCGGTGACCTGCGCGAAGCTCAAGCGCTTTTCTTCCATCTTGCGGTAGATCGAATACAAGGTCTTCTCGCGTCCCGCGATGCGCACCACCATGCTGGCCGATGCAAATGCCGATTCCAGTTCGCGTTGCACCTTGTGAATCAGGTCGCGTCGCCGGCCACGCGCCTTGGCGACGGCCTTGGCCAGAATGGCGTAGCGCCACGGTCGCAAATGCCTGAACGACAACTCCTGTAATTCGCGGTAGGTCTGGTTCAGGCCCAACCGGTGCGCGATCGGGGCGTAGATCTCGAGTGTCTCACCCGCGATGCGTGCCCATTTTTCGCGGGGCGCATCGTCCAGCGTGCGCATGTTGTGCGTACGGTCTGCCAGCTTCACGAGAATGACGCGAACGTCGCGCGCCATCGCCAGCAGCATCTTGCGGAATGACTCGGCCTGGCTTTCTTCGCGCGTGTCGAACTGGAGCTTGTCGAGCTTGGTCAGCCCGTCGACCAGTTCGGCGACCGGTGCGCCGAAGCGCTCGATCAGCTCGGGCTTGGTGACGCCGCAATCCTCGATCGCGTCATGCAGCAACGCCGCCATGAGCGCCTGCGCGTCGAGCTTCCACTCGGCGCATTGCGCGGCGACCGCGATCGGGTGGGTGATGTAGGGCTCGCCGCTGTTGCGCAGCTGGCCCAGGTGCGCTTCGTCGGCGAAGCGGTAGGCGCGGCGAACCAGTTCCTTGTCTTCCGCATTCAGGTATTCGAGCCGCGCGGTCAGTGCCGCGAAACTGGCAGCGGCGGCATTCAATGCAGCAGGGCTCGGGCGCGGGCTGCCCTTGGGGGCATTCAGTGAAGGTTTGACGACCGCGCTCATGAGCACCACTTTAGCGCGACCCTCGTGACGAAGCGTTCGGCCACAAAAAAAGCACCGCAAGCGGTGCCTCTTTGTGGTCGACGGGCGTCAGTCAGATCAGCCCGGAACTTTCTTCAGCATTTCAATGCCGATCTTGCCTTCGGCGATTTCGCGCAGCGCGGTCACGGCCGGCTTGTTCTTGCTCTCGATCTTCGGCGCGTGGCCCTGGCTCAGCATGCGGGCGCGGTACGTCGCGGCCAGCACGAGCTGGAAGCGGTTCGGGATCTGGAGCAGACAATCTTCGACGGTGATGCGGGCCATGAGGATCTTTCGGTCAGTGAGCGTGAATTCAGGGAATGTTGAGGGCGGCGAAGGTGTCAGCACGGGCACGGCGCTGGGCGGAATATCGCAGCCGTTGCGCATGGACGATGGCTTTCAGGTCGAAAAGCGCGCGCTCAAATAACTCGTTGATTATAACGAAGTCGAATTCGCTGGCCCGCGCCATCTCTTGCGCTGCGTTTCGGAGGCGCAATTCGATGACCGCGGCGCTGTCTTCGCCGCGGCGTTCCAGTCGCGACCGCAACTCTTCCCAACTCGGCGGCAGGATGAAGATCATGACCGCGTTGGCGAAGGTCTTGCGGATTTGAATCGCACCCTGGAAGTCGATTTCGAGGATCACGTCTGCGCCCTGGGCGATGCGTTCTTCGATGGCTTTCTTGGAGGTTCCATAGCGCTGACCATGCACATGCGCCCATTCCACGAACGCCTCCGAAGCGACCATCGCGTCGAATTCGGGGGGCGAGGCGAAAAAATACTCGCGACCGTGCTTTTCCTGTCCGCGCGGCGGGCGCGTGGTGTGCGACACCGAAGGCTGCACCGCAGAGTCCAGCTCCATGAGCGCCTTCACCAGACTCGACTTGCCTGCACCGCTGGGTGCTGCAACCACGAAGATATTGCCGGGATAGTCCATTGGCTCGTCGCTCATTCGATGTTCTGCACCTGCTCGCGCATCTGCTCGATCAGCACCTTCATGTCGACGCCGATGCGCGTCAATTCCAGCGCCGCGGATTTCGCGCCGAGCGTGTTGGCCTCGCGATGCAGCTCCTGGATCAGAAAATCGAGGCGCTTGCCGATCTCTCCGCCTTTCTTGACCAGCCGGCCGATCTCATCGAGATGAGAGTTCAGCCGCGTCAATTCTTCGGCCACGTCGATGCGGATCGCGAAGGCGGTGGCTTCGGTCAGCGCCCGATCCTGGGCGGCTTCGGGCAGCGTGCCGCCGGTCAGGCCCATGGCGTCCTGCCAACGCTCGAGGAACCGGGCGCGCTGCTGTTCGACCAGCTTGGGCACCAGCGGGACCGCTTGGTCCGCCAGCGTGCGCAACTGGCCGAGATGGTCTTCGAGCATCTTCGCGAGGCGGGCGCCTTCGCGCTGACGCGCAGACACCAGTGCTTCCAGCGCCTTGCCGGCGACCTCGGCGAGGTCGCTGGCCCAGTCGCCCTTGGCGTTGCTGTCGCCGCTGGCGAGCCGGATCACATCGGCCACGCTCAACTCGCGCGCGGTCGGGAGCCAGGCCCGGATGCCGTCCTGGACGCCGTTCAGACGTTGCAGCAAACGGGTCGATGGCTCCGGGATGCCACCTTGCGCGTTGCTTTCAAACGACGCACGCAGTTCCACCTTGCCGCGCTTGAGGCGCCCGGTGAGCAACTCGCGCAGTGCTGGTTCATGCTGGCGCAGCTCCTCGGGAAGCTTGAAAGTGAGGTCGAGAAAGCGGCTGTTGACCGAGCGGATTTCGACCCCGAGACGCCCTGCTGGAGAGGGACGTGGATCGGTTTCGGATGGGCTGCCAACCGGGCCGTTTTGGCCGCTGGCGTAGCCGGTCATGCTGTAAACTGGCATTGAGCCTCGCTGTGATTTTGTTCGCATGCATCGAAGGCCCGGCACGACGTTCGCTTGCCGCACCATCGCCTTCGGGCGAAACTCCCGGATTATGTCAAAGGTCAAACCTGCGCCCCTGCTGCCCGACACCATGATCGGCGGCTACCGTGTGATCCGCCGTTTATCGGCCGGTGGGTTCGGGGTCGTCTATCTGGCGCTCGACCACAGCGGACAGCAAGTCGCGATCAAGGAATACCTGCCGTCGTCGCTGGCGACGCGCGGAATCGGCGAACTGGCGCCGCAGGTGCCGCCTGAAAAGCTGTCGCTGTACCGGCTCGGCCTGAAAAGCTTCTTCGAGGAAGGCCGCTCGCTTGCGCAGATCTCCCATGCGTCGGTGGTCAGCGTGCTCAATTTCTTCCGGGAGAACGAGACCGTCTACATGGTCATGAATTTCCTGGACGGCGCAACGCTGCAGGATTTCATCGTGACAGCGCGCGACTTGAAGAAGCAGAAGGTGTTTCGGGAGTCGACGATCCGCTCCCTGTTCGACGAGATCCTGCGCGGGCTGCGCATCGTGCACCAGCACAAGATGCTGCACCTGGACATCAAGCCGGCCAACATCTTCGTGACCGAAGACGACCGCGCCGTGATGATCGACTTCGGTGCCGCGCGCGAAGTGCTCAGCAAGGAAGGCAACTTCATCCGGCCGATGTACACCCCCGGCTTCGCGGCCCCCGAGATGTACCGCCGCGATTCGTCGATGGGCCCCTGGACCGACATCTACGCCATCGGTGCCTGCATCTACGCCTGCATGCAGGGCTATCCGCCGAACGACGCGCCGCAGCGCATCGAGAAAGACCGGCTCGGTCTGTCGCTTTCGCGGTTGCGCGGGATCTACTCCGACAATCTGATCGAAGTGGTCGAGTGGTGCATGTCGCTCGATCCGCTCTCGCGTCCCCAATCGGTGTTCGCACTGCAAAAGGAGCTCAGCCGAGAAGGCGAGCGCCGCTACACCAAACTCACCGTGGGCGAAAAAGTCCGTCTTTCCATCGACAACATGCGTTCCTTTGAAAAGAAGGGGTTGCCGAAGGCGGCCGCGCCCACCACACGGCCTGCATGAAATTCTCCATTTTCCAAGTCAGCCGCAAGGGCGGACGCCTCAAGAACGAAGACCGCATGGGCTACTGCTACACGCGGGAGTCCGGGCTTTTCGTGCTGGCCGACGGCATGGGCGGCCATCCCGAAGGGGAGGTTGCCGCGCAACTCGCGCTGCAGACCATCGCGGCGCTGTACCAGCGCGAAGCCCGGCCGATCGTGAAGGACGTGAAGGCGTTTCTCACGTCGTCCGCGCTCGCGGCGCACCAGCAGATCATGCGGTACGCCGGCAACAAGGCGATGCTCGACACGCCGCGCACCACCGTCGTTGCGGCGGTGTTGCAGGGCAACACGGCGACATGGCTTCACTGTGGCGACTCGCGGCTCTACGTCGTACGCGACGGCACGCTTCTCATGCGCACGCGCGATCATTCGCACGCGGAGCGGCCACGTGCCAATGCCGGCGCCGAGCCGGTCAACCGCAACCTGCTGCTGACCTGCCTCGGGTCGCCGACGGCACCGCTGCTCGACATCTCGTCACCGCTCCAGTTGCAGCGAGGCGACCGCATCATGCTGTGTTCCGACGGCGTGTGGGGCGTGCTCGACGACGCGACCATCGTCCACACGTTGTCGTCCGGCAAGCCGGTGTCGGATGCGGCGCCCGACCTGGCCGAAATGGCGTTGCGGGCCGGCGGCTCGCACAGCGACAACGTGACGCTGATCGCGCTCGAATGGGAAATGCCCGACGTGGCCGGCCAGGATCGCGGCGTGTCGACGGAAACCATCAGCGATGGCGTCTTTGCCTCGACCATCCAGGCCGGCATGCCGTCCGACAGCGAACTCGACGACCTCGACGACGACGCGATCGAACGCTCCATCGCCGAGATCAACGAAGCCATCCGGCGCTCTGCATCACGCAAGGGCTGAGCCGGCGCGAAGCCGGCCAGTCGATCTTTTTTCTTTTTCAGGTTTTCAGATGACTGCTTTCACCCGAAGCGGCGGCCGCGCCGCTGACCAGTTGCGACCGGTGCGCATCACCCGCGGTTTCACCATTCACGCCGAGGGTTCGGTGCTGATCGAGTTCGGCCAGACGCGCGTGCTGTGCACCGCATCGGTCGAAGAGAAGGTGCCTCCCCACAAGAAGGGCAGCGGCGAAGGCTGGGTGACGGCCGAATACGGCATGCTGCCGCGCGCCACGCACACCCGCAGCAGCCGCGAAGCAGCCAAAGGCAAGCAGACCGGCCGCACGCAGGAAATCCAGCGTCTCATCGGCCGCTCGATGCGCGCGGTGTTCGACCTCGCCGCGCTCGGCGAGCGCACCATCCACCTCGACTGCGACGTGCTGCAGGCCGATGGCGGCACCCGCACCGCCGCCATCACGGGCGCGTTCGTGGCGGCGCAAGATGCCGTCAGCAAACTGCTGGCCTCCGGGGCCCTGGCCACCAATCCCATCAAGGGCCACGTGGCCGCGATCTCGGTCGGCATCGTCGGCGGTACACCGCTGCTCGATCTCGAATACACCGAAGATTCGTCCTGCGACACCGACATGAACGTCGTCATGACCGGCGCCGGCCATTTCGTCGAAGTGCAGGGCACGGCCGAAGGCGCTGCCTTCACGCGCGACGAAATGAACCAGCTGCTCGGCCTGGCCGAAAAGGGCATCGGCGAACTGGTCACGATGCAGCAACAGGCGCTGTCGTCGAAGTAGACATGAAGCTGGTCCTGGCCTCCAACAACGCGGGCAAGCTCGCGGAGCTGCAAGCGCTCTTCGCGCCCTTGGGCGTGGCGTTGGTGCGGCAATCCGAACTCGGTGTCGGGGAAGCGGAGGAGCCGTTTCGGACCTTCGTGGAGAACGCGCTCGCGAAGGCGCGTCATGCAGCCGCCGCGACCGGGTTGCCGGCCATCGCCGACGACGCCGGCCTCTGTGTCGACGCTTTCGATGGGCTGCCCGGCGTCGACACCGCGTTCTATGCGACGCAGTTCGGCTACGCCAAGGGCGACGCCCACAACGTGCGCGCGCTGCTGGAACAGATGCAGTCGATCGACAACCGCCGTGCCGCGCTCGTCAGCACGCTGGTCGCGTTGCGCAGCGCGAACGACCCGGAGCCGCTCATCGCCGTCGGCCGCGCGGTCGGCGAGATCACACGCGAGCCGATCGGCGACAACGGCTTCGGCTTCGACCCCGTGATGTTCTTGCCGCAATTCGGTAAGACCTTCGCTCAGCTGCCCCCCGACGTGAAAAACGCGAACAGCCATCGGGGCCAGGCGGCGCGCGCCATGCTGGCTTTGATGCGCGAGCGCTGGTTGTGATCCCGATCGTCGCGGCCGGCGCATCGGGTGCCGACGACTATTCGACGGGCGCCACGCGCGCCAACGACGTCCTGCATCTCATTCGCCCCGGCCCCCTGCAACTGGCCGCGCTGCCGCCGCTCTCGCTCTACGTGCACCTTCCGTGGTGCCTGCGCAAATGCCCCTACTGCGACTTCAATTCGCACGAGTGGCGCGATGCGGGCGGCGGCGATTTTCCGGAGCAACGCTACCTCGATGCGCTCATTGCCGACCTCGATGCCGCGTTGCCGCTGGTGTGGGGCCGGCAGGTCCACACGATCTTCATCGGCGGCGGCACGCCCAGCCTGTTTTCGCCGGCCGCCATCGACCGCCTGCTCGGCGATCTGCGGGCGCGCCTCAAGCTCGCGCCCGACTGCGAGATCACGCTCGAGGCCAACCCCGGCACCTTCGAGCGCGACCGTTTCCGCGCCTACCGCGCGGCCGGCGTGACGCGGCTGTCGGTCGGCGTCCAGAGTTTCAACGACGACCATCTGAAGGCGCTGGGTCGGGTGCACGATGGCGCCCAAGCGATCGCGGCCGTCGAAGAAGCCGCCAGTGCCTTCGACACCTTCAACCTCGACCTGATGTATGCGCTCCCCGGCCAGACGCTCGCGCAGCTCGATGCCGACCTCACGAAGGCACTGACACTCGCGCCGCCGCACCTGTCGGTCTATCACCTGACGATCGAGCCCAACACGTATTTCGCCAAGTTCCCGCCCGCGGTGCCGGAAGACGACGATGCTTACGCGATGCTCGACCGTCTCACCGAGCGCACGGCCGAACAGGGGTTCGCACGCTATGAAGTCTCGGCCTATGCGAAGGATGGCCACCGCTGCGCGCACAACCTGAACTACTGGCAGTTCGGCGACTACCTTGGCATCGGCGCCGGTGCGCACAGCAAGCTCAGCTTCGCGCACCGCATCGTGCGGCAGGTGCGGCTGCGCGATCCGCGCCGCTATATGGATGGCGCGCTGGCCGGTGCGGCTGTCGCGAAGAGCGACGACGTGCCGATCGCCGATCTGCCGTTCGAATTCATGCTGAACGCGCTGCGCCTCAAGGACGGTTTCACGCTCGCGCAGTTCGGCGAGCGCACTGGCCTGGCGACCACCGCCATCCAGCGCGGCCTGGAAGAAGCTGAGAAAAAGGGCCTGGTTGCCCGCGATCTGCGGCACGTTTGGCCTACAGAGCACGGGCTCGACTTTCTGAATGATCTTCAGACATTGTTCCTGCCTTCCCCCTGACTTTCATGCCTTCCACTTCCACACAGACTAAGACAGAAGCTCCAGACAACGCCAAACGTCGACCGCGCGGACGCCCAAGCGCCAAGCAAGCCGTCGAGCTCCGCGAATCTTTCCTGACGGCGGCGCTGCAGTCCTTTCTCGACAAGGGATATGCCGCCACCAGCATCGAGGCGATCGCGCGCGATGCGGGTGTCGCCAAGATCACCATCTATCGTCAGTACGAAAGCAAGCCCGCCTTGTTTTACGAGGTGGTGCATCGCGCCATGGGCGACGCCCGCAACACCATGCAGGCGACCGTGGTGACGCCGGACGCCGACGTGCGCGAGGTGTTGCTCGACGTCGTCGAACGCATGTACATCGGCGCGACCGAGCCGCAGCGTCTGGCGTTGTTGCGGCTGGTGATCGCTGAAGCGGTGCGTTTCCCCGAGCTGGCGAAATCGCTCTACGCGGAACACAGCTACGTGATCGCGCCCATCGTCGACTACCTGGCGCAGGCGCACCGGGACGGTCGCCTCCATGTTCCGAAGGCGGAACTTTCGGCCGTGCAACTGGCAACGCTGGCTTTCGGCGGCGTTCGCTTCTTTATCTCCAAGCCGCTGGCCGGTGAGCCGGAGCGCAAGGCGTGGGCGCAAAGCGTGGTCGATCTGGTGCTTCCCGGCTGGGCGCCCAGACCTGCTTAAAATCGGCGACGTTTTGGCCCTGACCGCGGGCATGCATTTCCGGAGAGTTGGGTGAGCGGTTTAAACCAGCAGTCTTGAAAACTGCCGACGCGAAAGCGTCCGTGAGTTCGAATCTCACACTCTCCGCCACGGGTCGATGTCTCTCATCGACGCTCGGCCAGTTTGGCATCCTTACCCATCCACGCACCCATCCCCCGGCAGTGCGACTATGTGACTTGTGCTGAAAGCGCATGGTATGGGCAACGTGTGCATCCGGCTTTACCCGCTGACCATTCCCGGGGCGCAGTTCGAACGCGCGTTCGACAGCATCGACGGCGCAGTCCAAGCCTGATCAACTGGTCGCGCACTGGATGCGATGACATGCTGCGGCGCGGCGCGGCGCGGCGCGGTCCGGCCGGTACCGGCGGCCCGCGCGCCACCAGCTTCGTCCTACAGCAGCGCGCCGGCGCCGGGCTTAACTTGCAGGACTTCCACTGCAAGAGGCGTTGCCATGGCCAAAGACGATGCGCTGAAAACCTACAAGGCCAAACGAAACTTCAAGATCACGTCGGAGCCTGAAGAGGGCGGCGAGGCGGGTGCCGAGGGGCAACGGCAGTTCGTCATCCAGAAGCACTGGGCGACGCGGCTGCACTACGACCTGCGGCTCGAACTTGACGGCACGATGAAGAGCTGGGCGGTGCCCAAAGGACCGAGTTTCGACCCGTCCGACAAGCGCATGGCGGTGCAGGTCGAAGACCATCCGATCTCGTACAACAGCTTCGAAGGGCAGATCCCGGCCAAGCAGTACGGCGCGGGCAAGGTCATCGTCTGGGACAAGGGCACCTGGGCGCCGATCGGCGACGCGCAGAAGGGCTACCGCGACGGCAAGCTCAAGTTCGAACTGCACGGACACAAGCTGCGCGGCCACTGGACGCTGGTGCGCATGAAGGGCAAGGACAGGGACGACGCCAAACAGCCGCCCTGGTTGCTCATCAAGGAGCACGATGACTTCGAGCGCCCGGCCACGGAATACAGCGTGGTCGACGCGCTGCCCGACAGCGTCGGCAAGCGGCCGATGCCCGGCGCGAAGGGGGCGCGCAAGCCGGCGGCCAAAAAGAGCGCGGCCAAGCCCGCGGGCAAGGTCGCGCTGCCCGCCACCCTGAAGCCGCAACTGGCCACGTTGGTCGACGCGCCCCCCGCCGACCCCGATGCCTGGCTCTACGAAATCAAGTTCGATGGCTACCGGCTGCTGGCCCGCATCGACGGCAGCAAGGTGCAGCTCTTCACGCGCAACGGGCACGACTGGACGCACAAGCTCGGCAACCTGGCGGCGGCGCTGCAAAAGGCGAAGCTGCCGCCGTGCTGGCTCGACGGCGAGATCGTGGTGAACAACGCGGCTGGCGTGCCCGACTTCCAGGCGCTGCAGAACGCGTTCGACAAATCAGGCACCGATGCCATCGTGTACTTCGTGTTCGACCTGCCGTTCTGCGAGGGTCAAGACCTGCGCGAAGCGCCGCTGGGAGCGCGGCGCGCGCGACTGCAAACGCTGCTGCAGGACGTGGACAGCGACACCGTGCGGTTCAGCGCGGTCTTCGATGCACCGGGCCGCGACATCGTGCTGTCGGCCTGCGAGCTCGGCCTGGAAGGCGTGATCGGCAAGCGGAAGGATTCGGTGTACCGCGCGAGCCGGTCGCCGGACTGGATCAAGCTCAAGTGCAGTCAGCGACAGGAGTTCGTCATCGGCGGCTGGACCGACCCGAAAGGGGCGCGGGCCGGTCTCGGCGCGCTGCTGCTCGGCGTGCACGACGAGCGCGGTGCCTTGCGCTATGCGGGCAATGTCGGCAGTGGCTTCAGCGCGGCGTCGCTCACCGCGCTGCGACAGCAACTCGACAAGATTGCGGCGAAGAAGAGCCCGTTTTCTGCGAAGACCGCCATCGACCGCAGCGCCCATTGGGTCGCGCCGAAGCTCATTGCCGAAATCTCGTTCAGCGAATGGACGAAGACCGGCAGCGTGCGGCATCCGGTGTTCCATGGCCTGCGCGCCGACAAGCCGCCGGTTCAGATCGTGCGCGAGCGGCCGGTCGATGCCGGCTCGTCTGCCAAGGCGTCGAAGGCGGCACCGAAGCCGGCACTCGCCAGTGTGCTGCCCGCCAGCTTCAAGGTGTCGAGCCCGACGCGCGTGATCGACGCGACGACCGGCGCTACCAAGATCGACGTGGTGCGCTACTACGCGCTCATCGCGCCCCTGCTGTTGCCGCACCTCAAGGGCCGACCCGTGTCGCTGGTGCGCGCACCCGAAGGGATTGGCGGCGAGCTCTTTTTCCAGAAGCATCTCGACAAGTACAAGATGCCCGGCGTTCGCCCGCTCGATCCCGCGCTCGATCCGGGCCACGCGCCGCTGCTGGAAATCGCGACCGCGCAGGGCCTGCTCTCGGCCGCACAGATGAACGCGCTGGAGTTCCACACCTGGAACGCCGTCAAGACGGCCATCGGCAAACCCGACCGCATGACCTTCGACCTGGATCCCGGCGAAGGCGTGGCCTGGTCGACCATGCAGCAAGCCGCGAAGCTGGTGCATGTGCTGCTGAAAGAACTGGAACTGGCCGCCTTCGTCAAGACCAGTGGCGGCAAGGGATTGCACGTGGTCGTGCCGCTGCAAAAGCGTGACGACTGGGACACGGTCAAGGCCTTTTCGCAAGCCATCGTGCAGCACCTGGCGCGCACGCTGCCGCAAGTCTTCGTGGCCAAAAGCGGCCCGCGCAACCGCGTCGGCAAGATCTTCGCGGACTACCTGCGCAACGGTTTCGGCGCGACCACCGCGAGCGCCTGGACGCTGCGCGCCCGGCCGGGGCTTGGCGTGTCGGTGCCGATCGCGTGGGACGAGGTCGACCACATCGACAGCGGCGCGCACTGGAAGCTGGCCGACATCCACCGCCGCCTCGACACGGGCAACGCGCCCTGGGACGGCTTCGCCGAAGCCGCGCGCAGCCCGCGCGAGGCGATGGCGGCGCTGGATTTCACGCCCTGACCCTGTACCGGCCTGCCTTGCGATGCCGTGGCACATGGAACTCCACCGGCCCGCCGTGGTCAGACCGAGCCGATTTCATTGCGACCGCCCGTGACCGTTTCTCGCTACTCCTTCGTCCTCGCTTTTCTGGCGGCCACGGGCGCTGCGCACGCGCAGGGCCTGCCGCCCGGCGTTCGGCTCGGCATGACCGCAGACGCGTTGCAGTCCGCGTTGCCGGTCGAGCGCGTCGTGCGTCCGCAACGGCTGGCCGGCGGGCTCGTCGGCAGCTGGCGGACGGCACCGATCGCCATGGCCGGCCTGCCGTTCGAGCCGACCTTCTTTTTCGCCGGTGGCGAATTGAAGCGCGTGGCGTACCTGACGGTCACCGACGATCCGGCGCAGGTGCCGCAGCTGGCCGCGGCGTTCGCCGAACTCGTGCAGTGGGGCCGTGCGCAGTTCGGCCACGAGCTCGGCTCCAGCGATCCGGGCAGCGCCTACGCGGCCTGGTCGCAGGGCGACGCCGACATCTATGCGCAGCACACCGTCGATGGGCGCCGCGCCACCGTGCGGCTGGTCTACAAGGCAAGCCAGCGCAAGGATGGCAGCGCGCTCTGAGCCGCGCCGCCACGCCGGCCTCAGACGGGCAGCAGCTTGAGGTCGGCCACGCGTTCGATGAACCACAGCGCCGCGATCACGATGGCGAACGCCGAGCCGCCGCGCAACACGAGCGCCGAATAGCGTGACCAGCGGCGCACCGCCAGCAACACCGCGAGCACGATGCTCACGATGACGAGCTGCCCGCCCTCGACGCCCAGGTTGAACTGCAGCAGCGCCGACACGAAGCTGCCCGTCGGCAGGTCGAGTTCCGCCAGTACGCTCGCAAAGCCGAAGCCGTGGATGAGGCCGAACAGGAAAGTGACGAGGCGGCGATGGCCGCGCAGCACCGGCACGATGTTGTCGACTGCGGCGACGATGATGGTGAGCGCGATGGCCGGCTCGATCACCCTCGGCGAGAGCGACACGATGCCGAGGCTGGCCAGCGCCAGCGTGATCGAATGGCCGAGCGTGAACAAGGTGACGATCGCCACCATCGGCCACACCGCCTCCGGCCAGCGCGCGACCGGTTTCCAGCCGGCGCCGGTGCGGACCAGCACTGCCGGCAGCAGCAGGCTGATGAGAAACAGGATGTGGTCGTAGCCGATCAGGATGTGGTGCACCCCATCGAAGAAGAACGCGGCGCCCGCCGAGCCGGACTTCGCCGCGGGCGCGCTCGTCGTGCTGGCACTTGCGTCGGCAGTCGAGTCGGCGCCGGTGCTCGCGGGCACGCCGACCGCCACCCCGCCCGCCACGGGATCGAGCGATCGCACCGTCGGCGTCGCACCGCTGCCCATGTCCACGCGCAGCAGGCCGCGGTGCGTCGGGTCGACTTCCCGGAACAGGCGATAGTCGATGTCCAGCGTGTTGCCGCCCGGGCAGCGGCCCTGCAATTGCAGCACGAGGTACGTGCCGTCGACGCGGCTCTCCAGCGCAGGCGGCTGGGCCTCGGCCAGCGTGCACTTGTCTTGTTGCAGCACGAGATGCGACAGCGCGTACGCGCGGATGTCGTCCATTCGCGCTCTCACCTCACCCCAGCTCAGCTTCTGGTCTTCGTTGCGGTCGAGGTCGAGCACGGCGTCGAGGTCGCGCAGCGAAATGTCCCAGCGCAGCTGGAGCTGGTCGCCGGCGCGCTGCAATTGCAGATACGCATCGCTCGCCTTGTGGGCCTGCGCGGGCGTTGTCAGCACCGCGAACGCCAGCGCCAGGAGCAGCGAGACGACGCGCTTCATCCGAGCGCCGCGTCGACGCGCGCATCGCGCAAGCCGATCTGTTGCATCAGCGTGCGGACTTCCTGCCGCGCAGCGTCGTCGTTGGCGGCGGCTGCGGCGCGCGCGTAGATCAGCAGGTCGATCGGCTCGCGCTGCAGCTGCACATTCAAGCGCGACAACGCGAGCGCCTTCTGCGGATCCTTCTGCACGTCGAGCGCGAACATCGCATGTTCGCGCGCATGCAGCATCGCGGCGCCGGGGCGCAGCGCCGCCGCATCGAAGCGCGCACCCAGTTCCGCGAGATCGCGCGCGGCGGTTTCGCGTTGCGTCGGCGACAGTTTGTTTTGTTCGTCCAAGCGCTGCGTGGCGGTCACGATGCGCAGCAGCACCGCATCGCTGCGTGGCTCGGATTTGAGCAGCGGCAGCACTTCGGCAGGGCGTCGCTGGCCCAGCAGAAAATCGCTGTAGGCGATCACATCGTAGGCCGAGGCGTCGGCGCCGAGCGTCTGTCGGTAGGCCGCGTCGGCGGCTTTTGCGCGCCCTGCGAGTTCGTCGATTTCGGCCACGGTGGCCATGAGCCATTGGCGTGTCGAGGCCTGCGCCGGTGTTTTCAGCGGCGCGCTGTCGAGCAATTCCTGGAGCGCCTGGCGTGCCGCGTCGTGATCGCCCCGCAGCCCGGTGTTCTCCGCGAGGCACGCGATCGCATACAGGTTTTGCCGCAGTCGTTCGAGCGCGTGGCAAGCGAGATCGGAATCGGCGTAGCGGCCGCGCACCCGATGGATCGTGCCGAGCGTGAGCCAGCCCTGCGCATTGCCCGGGTTGGCGGCCAGTGCCAGCTTGAGGGTGCGTTCGGCGCCGTCGAAATCATGAAGGAACTGCGCCACGGTCGCGTGCATCACGAGGATCGCGTTCGGCGTGCTGGCCGAGAGCGGTTCCCACGCCCGCAGCACACCCAGCGCGTAACCGGCGTAGCGCGCGTCGCCCTGGGCACGCGCGAGGTCGAGATAGGATTTCGCGGCGGCGAGCGCCACCGGCTCGTCGCGCGGCCGCTGCACCAGCTCGCGGCGCAGCCTGCGTTCTTCACGCGACCAGCCCGCGACGGAGGGCAGGGTTTCGACGATCTCGCTGTCGTTCGACGGCACGCGCGGCGCAGCATGCGTCACCGTTGCCGCGACCGACAGCAAGAGAAAAAAGAGGACGCCCGCAGCGCGCCACCGGATGTCGGCGAAGCAGGTGCGGGCGCGGTTCACTCAGAAGATACCGTCAGGGCGTCGCGACCGGATCGTTGGTTTCCGATGTCGGCGCAGGGTCGAACTTCGCCACGTCGGCGGGGTCGTCGGTCTCGGAGCTCGTGTTCACGAGCGCCACCACGTAGGCGATGAAGGCGTCGTAGGCGCTGACCACCGGTGGCTGCGTCGGTTCGCCGCCGCCGGCCGGTGGCGTGGTGGCTGGCGGAGCGCTTCCGATCGGGAAGTACCCGCCGCCACCGCCGCCCCCACCGCAGGCCGTGAGGGCCAGCGCGAGGGCGAATGCCGATGCCAGCGGCACCAGGCGCAGGGATGTCTTGTTCATGTCGACTCCTTAGCGTGCGGCTGCTGCGGCGTTGGTCGCGCCCGGCAGTGGCGTGTTGAGGTACGGGAACGTGGCCAGGAAGCCGGTGGCTGGCGTTTGCGCAACGCCATCGGTGATGGCCGCACCACCAGCCGGTGCGTCGGACGGCTTGCAGCCAACCTTGAGCGCATCGGCATCGCCGGTGAGGAAGCACAACGCGCCCATGGCCACACGCAGTTCGATGTCCACGATGTCGTCTCCCGGACGACGGCCGTTCGGGAAGCCCGCGTTGTCCTCGCCAGCCACGCCGAGCGTGTTCTGCGTTGCGATCGGTGTCGGCGCGATCGCGGTGTTCAGCCGGAGCATCTCCGAAGGCACCACGTTCGCAGGCTTGTTCACGCCTTCAATGCCGGTCAGGAAGGCGGCGATCAGGTCGGTCCGCGGGAAGTTCGTCGGTGCAGGCGCGCTCGGGAACAGCTTCTGGATCAACGCCGGCAGCGTCGGGTTGGTCACGTAGTCGAGGAACTGCGCATCACCGCTCGGCTGCGAGGCGTTGAACTTGTCCTTGTCCTTCAAACCGATCACGACTTCGTTGACCAGCGGCATGCCGAGGCGCGACACCTGCGCCCAGGCGCCGCCATTGATCGACGCGGTGCCATGACCGCTCTTCGGTGGGTTGGCGATCAGCCGACCCTGGCGGGTGCTGGCCGTGGTCCAGCCGCCGATGATGGTCGAGCCACCGGCAGTCAGGCAGGCGGTCGGCACTTCGAGTTCGAGCGAGGTGATGTTCACGCCGGCCAGCGAATCGGTATTGCCACCGGTTGGGCCCAACGGATTCAGGTTGATCAGGTCGAAGATCGGGCCGAGCGCCACGACGAACGGGTCCTTGCGCTGGCCGACGAAGACCTTGCCGGGGGCGCTGCAGCCCGGGATGTTCACTTCGTAGACATGCTGGGCGGCGTAGGTCGCGTAGCCGTTACCGGCGCCGAAAGTCTTCTCGCCGATGTTGTCGGTCGGCTTGTCGAACACGCTGCCGCCGGCGGTCTTGGTGAGCGACTCACCGGCGCTGCTGCGGCGCGGGCCGCGCACCACGCTCACGGTGTAGGTCTCGCGCAGGTTGCTGTTGCCCTGATCGGGCCCGGTGATGCCACCGGCTTGCACCAACGGGATCGACACCGTCTTGCCGCCGACCGGCAGCGCGATGTCGCGCAGCGTGTTGGTGAAGCGGAACTGGAAGGTGATGTCTTCCTTGCTGTCCGCGTTGTTGTCGATGTGGATCTCGTACAGGCCGTTCGGGTCCATGTTGTAGAAGTTGGGTCCGCCGGCCGGGCCCTGGTAGGGCTGGTAGTCCGCGATCAGCGTCGTGTAGTCCGCGCGGGCGGGCTCGTAGCTGCGGAACATGTAGAAATCGGTCGCATCGAGCTTGGGCGAGCCGGCGATCGAAGGCGCCTCCCGGTGGCTGGATGCCAGCGCGCCGCCTGCGGCGATTGCGCAGAGTGTGACCATGCAGGTCCGAACAGAAAACCTTGAAATTTTCATTGGCATCACCTTGGGTGTTGTGCGTTGAGTTGAGAAAGCGCGACGTGACCGGCTGCGTTTCACGCGCAATCGGCGGTCACATGGCTTACGTGACCAACTTCTCAACGGATTCACATTTCTTTGCAAAGGGTTCATTTGCAGCACACAAAGATTTCTGACCGCGGGTATACCCGGCCATCCTGGCAGGGACCTGCTCAGCCCTCGGCCAGCATCCCGCGCGCTTCGATGAACGCGACGACCTCGGCCACGCCGGTTTGGGTCTTCAGGTTGGTCATCACGTAAGGCCGCTGTTTGCGCATGCGCTTCGTGTCGGCTTCCATGATGTTCAAGTCAGCACCCACATACGGCGCGAGATCGGTCTTGTTGATGACGAACAGGTCGCTCTTGGTGATGCCGGGGCCGCCCTTGCGCGGGATTTTTTCGCCGGCCGCCACGTCGATCACGTAGATCGTGAGGTCGCTCAGTTCGGGGCTGAAGGTGGCGGCCAGGTTGTCGCCGCCACTTTCGACGAACACCACGTCGGCTTCGGGAAAATCGCCCAGCATGCGGTCGATGGCCTCGAGGTTGATCGACGCGTCTTCGCGGATCGCGGTGTGCGGGCAGCCGCCGGTTTCCACGCCCATGATGCGTTCGGCCGGCAGCGCGCCCGCGACCGTGAGGATGCGCTGGTCTTCCTTGGTGTAGATGTCGTTGGTGATCGCGATCAGGTCGTACTTGTCGCGCATCGCCTTGCAGAGCATCTCGAGCAGGGTGGTCTTGCCGGAGCCGACCGGCCCGCCGATGCCCACGCGCAGGGGCGGCAGTTTCTTGGTGCGGTTGGGGATGTGGTGCAGCGCGGAGGACATCGTGTTCAGCTTCTGAAAAGGCGGGAATATTGGGTTTCATGCCGCGCCGAATAGATCGCGAGCATGGGGGAGAAGGCCTGGCGGTCGTCGTCGCCGAGCGTCATCGCGTGGTCGACGGCCTCGGGGATGTCCCGGGCCAGGCGGCCCAGCATGCGCTGGCCTGCGCTCTGGCCGAGCGGCACGCACTTGACGGCGGCGCCGGTCATGTTTTCGGCCCATCCGAAGGCGAAGGCGAGGCAGCCGTCGCGCACGCTGGCATCGGTGCGCGACGCGGCGAACGCGAACGCGACCGGGTAGGTGATGGGGCTGCGGTCGAACCAGGCGGCCACGTCGTCGTGGTGGAGCTTCAGCCACTCGACGAAGGAGCGGCCCATCTGTTCGGTCTGCTGGCGGAACTCGGCCGACTCGCGGGTCTGCAGCACCCAGTCGTTGAGCGCCTTGAGGCGCACTGTGTCGCGTGCCCGCCAGGCGCCAATGGCTTGCGCCACCACGGCCAGATCGCCGCGCGCGAGGCTCAGATGCAGCTGGTCGACGAGCCAGTCGGACGCGGCCGTTTCGGTCGCGAGGCCCGCCCATTCGACGCCGGCTTCGATGCCTTCGGAGTACGAAAAGCCGCCGATCGGCAGCGCCGGCGATGCGAGCCAGATGAGCTGCAGCAAGCTCGCTGCGGGCAGGGCGCCGGCCGCATCAGGCATCAGTGCGAATGGCTGTGACCGTGGTGGTCGTGCTCGTGACCATGGTCGTGCGGCTGCGCGTACGCATCCGGATGCAGCACCGGACCGACAGGCGCCGCCGCGCCGCCATGCGCATGGCCGTGGTTGCCCGAGGCGTGGGCGCCGTATGCGCCGCCTTCGGGCTCGAACGATTCGTCGGCTTCGCGCACGATGAGGTGCATCGACCGCAGCATCGCGGCCAGCACGTGGTCGGGCTCGATCTTCAGGTGGTCGGGCTTGAGCTCGATCGGCACATGCCGGTTGCCCAGGTGGTAGGCCGCGCGCGTCAGGTCGAACGGCGTGCCGTGTGCGCTGCAATGCGTGATGACCAGCACCGGCTGCGGCGCGGCGATGACGCGGACCAACGAGCCGTCTTCCGCCACCAGCACATCGCCGCCGCGCACGGCCGTGCCGCGCGGCAGGAACACGCCGACCTGGCGGCCCAGCGAATCGGTGGCGTCGAAGCGGCTCTTCTGGCGCACGTCCCAGTCGAGTTCGATCGTGGCGGCGCGTTTCAGCAGCACGGGCGCGAGGCCATGGCCCCGGGGCATGAGTTTGTTGGCGGTCAGCATGGAATGGGTTCAGACGCGGCCGAGCAGCTCGGCCTTCTTGGTGTTGAACTCGTCGTCGTTCAGGATGCCCTTGGCATGCAGGTCGGCGAGTTTTTCGATCGTGGCGAAGATGTCTTGCTGGCGCATCGACACGCTGCTGTTGCTGTTGCTGTTGCTGCTGTAGTTCGACGGTGCCGGCGGCGGCATGCCGTTGGCGGAAACGACCGGCAAGCGCGCCACGTCGATCAGCCCGTACTGGCTGTTGAATCCCAACGTGCCGTCTTGCGACTGCTGCTGCGAGAAGCCGCCGATCTGGTGGTCGAGCGTGTCGTACACCGTCACCTCGCCATTCAATTCGATCGCGAGGCGCTGCGCCTGCGCGAAATACGCGTAACGCACGCCGTTCTGCGCACCGGTGCTGTTGGGCCAGCGCAGGTCGGCCGGCCACCAGTCGCCCGAAGTGCCGGGTGCCGGGGGCACGAACAGGCTCGACGCGCCGAAGGTGCTGGAAGACGCGTCGCTGTAGCCGCCGCTCTGCGTGTGGCCGCCGTAGCCGGTCTGCGATTGCCCGCTGCCGTAGCCGCCCTGGCTCTGCGACTGGAAGCTGCCGCTGCGCAGCAGGTCGGGCTGGCTCAGCACGAGGCTCGACAACTCGGAACACAGGCCGTCGACGCGGCCCTTCAGGTGGTTGTTGAACATGTCGGACACCATGATCATCCCGCCGCGCATCCACTGGCCCGAGCCCGAAAATTCCGGATGGCTGAACTGCGCCTGGTAGCCGTTCCCGTGGATCACGGAATCGAGCATGCTGAGCGTCGCGTCGACGCTGAAGCCGTGGCGCTGCGCGATGTCATCGATGACTTGTTGGCCGGCGGAAGAAAGTGGTCGCATGGGGGTTTTTGTCGGAGCGGAAGGTCGGCGCTTGAACTGCCGGAGGGTTGTCGATAATATAACGATTGTTATAACTTTTGGAAATCACCATGTCGGCACTCAAACTCACCCAGATCGGCAATTCCGTCGGTGTGATCCTGCCCAAGGAAGTGCTGGCCCGGCTCAAGGTGGAGAAGGGCGACACGCTCTTCATGACGGAGGCGGCGAACGGGGTCACGCTGACGCCGTACGATCCCGACATCGATGAGCAACTGAAGCTTGGCCGCGAATTCATGCGTGGGTACCGCGACACGTTTCACCAGCTCGCCAAATGAACCAGTGGCGTTGGCTCGGCCAGCACGCGCTGATGTTGCTGCACGACGAAAGCCTGGCTGAACATGGCGGCGCGGCAGGGCTGCGTGACGAAGGGTTGCTGCAATCGGCACTCGCCCGCCCACTCCATCTGGTCGCCTACGGACAGCCGGATCTTTCGGACCTCGCGGCGGCGTACGGCGTCGGGCTTGCCAAGAACCATCTCTTCGTGGATGGCAACAAACGGGCCGCTTTTCTCGGCGTCGGTTTGTTCCTTGCCTTGAACGGACAGCGCCTGGTGGCGACGCAAGCCGAAGCCACGTTGACGATGTTCGCTGTGGCAGCCAGCGAGATCGACGAACCGACTTTCGCGTCGTGGATTCGATCCCACTTGCAAGCACGAAACTGACCGCTGCTCAGAACAGGAAATACCGCTGCGTCATCGGCAGCGACGTCGCCGGCTCGCACGTCAGCAGGTTGCCGTCGGCGCGCACCGCGTAGGTCTGCGGATCGATCTCCATCTTCGGCACCATGCCGTTGTGGACCATGTGTTGCTTGCGCAGGCCGCGGATGTTCTTCACCGCGCTCAAGGTCTTCTGCAGGCGGTAACGTTCACCGATGCCGTTCGCCAGGCCGGCTTGCGAGACGAAGGTCAGCGAGCTTCTCGCGAGCGAGCCGCCGTAGGCGCCGAACATCGGGCGGTAGTGCACTGGTTGCGGGGTCGGGATCGAGGCGCTCGGGTCGCCCATCGCGGCCATCGCGATGGTGCCGCCCTTGAGGATGGTGAAGGGTTTCACCCCGAAGAAGGCCGGCTTCCACACCACCAGGTCCGCCCACTTGCCGACTTCGATGCTGCCCACTTCGTGCGCGATGCCGTGTGCGATGGCCGGGTTGATCGTGTACTTGGCGATGTAGCGCTTCGCGCGGAAGTTGTCGTTGCGCGCGCTGTCCTCGGGCAAGGTGCCGCGCTGCTGCTTCATCTTGTGCGCGGTTTGCCAGGTGCGGATGATGACCTCGCCGACGCGGCCCATGGCCTGCGAGTCGGAGCTGAACATGCTGATGGCGCCCAGGTCGTGCAGGATGTCTTCGGCCGCGATGGTTTCCTTGCGGATACGCGATTCGGCAAAGGCCAGGTCTTCCGCGATGCCGGCATCCAGGTGATGGCACACCATGAGCATGTCGACGTGTTCGTCGAGCGTGTTCACGGTGTAGGGCATCGTCGGATTGGTGGACGAGGGCAGGAAGTTGTCTTCGCCCACGACGCGCAGGATGTCCGGCGCATGGCCACCGCCGGCGCCTTCGGTGTGGAACGCGCAAATGGCGCGGCCGCCCACGGCGGCGATGGTGTTCTCCACGAAGCCCGACTCGTTCAGCGTGTCCGAATGAATCGCCACCTGCGTGTCGGTGGCATCGGCCACGTCGAGGCAGTTGCTGATCGCAGCGGGCGTGGTGCCCCAGTCTTCGTGCAGCTTGAGGCCGATCACGCCGGCGTCGATCTGCTCGTGCAGCGCGGCCGGCAGGCTGGCGTTGCCCTTGCCGAGAAAGCCGAGGTTCATCGGAAACGCATCGGCGGCCTGCAACATGCGCTCGATGTGCCAGGGGCCGGGCGTCGCGGTCGTGGCGAACGTGCCGGTGGCCGGGCCGGTGCCGCCACCCAGCATCGTGGTCACGCCCGACGAGAGCGCCTCCTCGATCTGCTGCGGACAGATGAAATGGATGTGGCTGTCGATGCCGCCGGCCGTCACGATGTTGCCTTCGCAGCTGATCACTTCGGTGCCGGGGCCGATCACGATGTCCACGCCCGGTTGCACGTCGGGGTTGCCGGCCTTGCCGATGGCCACGATGCGCCCGCCCTTCAAGCCGATGTCGGCCTTGACGATGCCCCAATGATCGATGATCAGCGCGTTGGTCATGACCGTGTCGACGGCGCCCTGGGCGCGCGTCATTTGCGACTGCGCCATGCCGTCGCGGATCGTCTTGCCGCCGCCGAACTTCACTTCTTCGCCGTACGCGCCGGCGCGCAGCGTGTAGTCGGCTTCGACTTCGACGATCAGGTCGGTGTCGGCCAGCCGCACACGGTCGCCCACGGTGGGTCCGAAGATTTCCGCATACGCGCGGCGTCCGATCGTTGCCATCAGAGTTTCCCTTGGACCAGGCCGCGAAAGCCGTAGACGATGCGGTCGCCCGCGTAGTCGACCAGCTCGACCGTGCGTTGCTGGCCGGGCTCGAAGCGCACCGCCGTGCCCGATGCGATGTTCAGCCGCATGCCATGCGCTGCAGCGCGGTCGAAGCCGAGCGCGCCGTTCGTTTCGGCGAAGTGGTAGTGCGAGCCGACCTGGATCGGCCGGTCGGCGGTGTTCTGCACGACCATCGTGAGCGTGCGGCGCCCGGGGTTGAGCACATGCTCGCCCTCGTCGGTGAAGAGTTCGCCGGGGATCATGGGCCGGTGCTCCGCGTCAGGCGGCTTGCGCCAGCAGCACGGCGCCGAACAGCACGACGGCAGCGCCGGCAACGCGCGGCACCCACACATTCGCGTGGCGCAGTGCCCAGCCGATGGCGATGCCGGCGGCGTGCAGCAGCACGGTCGCGCCGACCATGCCGGCGAGCGTCAGGGCCGCATCCGGGGTGCCGGCCAGTTCGTGGCCGTGCGCCAGCCCGTGGAAGATCGCGAAGGCGCCGACCACGATGGCCGCGGCCACGGCCGACATGTGCGTGCGCGTGACGACCAACAGGCCGAGCAACAGCAGCGAGGCCGCGATCATCGGTTCGACCGCCGGCAGTTGCACGCCGGCCAACCCCATCAGCGCACCCACCAGCAGCATGCCGGCGAAGGCCAGTGGCGCCCACAGCAGATCGGGCCAGGCGCGGCGCGCGGTGAGCGCGCTCCACAGGCCGACAGCGACCATCGCCGTCAGGTGGTCGGCGCCGGTGACCGGGTGCATGAAGCCGGCGACGAGGCCGTGGTGCAGGCCGGCATCGGCGCCGGTGTGCGCGCTGGCAGCGAGCGGCAGCACCGACAGGAGCGTGACGAGGGAAAGGGTTTTGGCAGCGGTTCGCATGAAGGCGGTCCTTGTTCTTGTGAGGTTCAAACGATCGGCTGGTGCACGGTCACGAGCTTGGTGCCGTCGGGAAAGGTCGCTTCGACCTGGATGTCCGGGATCATTTCGGCGATGCCGTCCATCACGTCGGCGCGGGTCAGCACGCTGCGCCCGGCGCTCATCAGCTCGGCGACGCTCTTGCCGTCGCGCGCACCTTCCATCACGGCGGCTGAAATCAGCGCGATGGCTTCCGGGTAGTTCAGCTTGAGCCCCCGGGCTTGCCGGCGCTCAGCCAGCAGGGCCGCGGTGAAGATCAGCAGCTTGTCTTTTTCGCGGGGCGTGAGTTCCATGGGGTTCGGATCGGCAGAGGGTGTGCGGAGGTCGGGCCATTATGGGCAACGCAACACCGTTGCAACAGTCGTGCCGTGGCACGGAATCTGCACCGAAACGGTGTGAACCCCGACGACGCCACAGCCGCCACCGACAACGCGCCCCAGCGCATCGTCAAGGTCCGGCGCGACTACAACAGCTGGGTCGCGAGCGAAACGCTGGAAGACTACGCGCTGCGCTACACGCCGCAGCGCTTTCGCAAATGGTCGGAGTGGCGGGTCGCCAACACGGCGTTCGGCGCGGCGTCGTTCCTGATCCTGGAAGCCGTGGGCGCCACGCTGCTGGTGAAGTACGGCTTCGCCAACGCGTTCTGGGCCATCTTGGTCACCGGCCTGATCATCTTTCTCGCGGGCTTGCCGATCAGCGTGTACGCCGCGCGCTACGGCGTCGACATGGACCTGCTCACGCGCGGAGCGGGCTTCGGCTACATCGGCTCGACGCTCACCTCACTCATCTACGCATCGTTCACCTTCATCTTCTTCGCGCTGGAGGCGGCCGTGATGGCCTACGCGCTGGAGCTCGCCCTGGGCATCCCGCCGGCGTGGGGCTACCTCATCTGCGCGCTGGTCGTCATTCCGCTGGTGACACATGGGGTGTCGGCGATCAGCCGGCTGCAACTGTGGACGCAGCCCATCTGGTTGTTGATGCTGGTCGTGCCTTTCGGCTATGTGCTGGTGCGCGATCCGGGTGCATTTTCCGGCATCACGCACTACAGCGGTGAAAAAGGCGGCGCTGCAGGCTTCGATCTGCGCCTCTTTGGTGCGGCGCTCACGGTCGGCATCGCGCTCATCACGCAGATGGGCGAGCAGGCCGACTACTTGCGCTTCATGCCCGACCGCACCGGGGCCACACGCGGCCGGTGGTGGGTCGGCGTGCTGGCGGGCGGGCCGGGCTGGGTGATTCTGGGTGTCATCAAGATGCTCGGCGGCGCGCTGCTCGCGTACCTCGCGATCACGCACATGGTGCCGGTCGAGCGCGCGGTCGACCCGAACCAGATGTACCTCGCGGCCTACGAGTACGTGTTCCCGAACTACGGATGGGCCGTGGCCGCCACCGCGCTGTTCGTGGTGATCTCGCAGCTCAAGATCAACGTGACCAATGCCTACGCGGGTTCGCTCGCGTGGAGCAACTTCTTCTCGCGCGTCACGCACAGCCATCCGGGCCGCGTGGTGTGGGTGGTGTTCAACGCGCTCATCGCCTTCATGCTGATGGAGATGAACGTGTTCGAGGCGCTGGGCGACGTGCTCGGCCTCTACGCCAACATCGCGATCGCCTGGATGATGGCGGTGGTGGCCGACCTGGTCATCAACAAGCCGTTGGGGCTGTCGCCGCCGGGCATCGAGTTCAAGCGCGCGCATCTGTGGGACATCAACCCGGTCGGCGTCGGTGCGATGGCACTGGCTTCGGGGCTGTCGATCACGGCGCACCTCGGCTTCTTCGGGCCGATGGCGCAGTCGTTCTCGGCCGTGATCGCGCTGGGCACCGCGCTCGTCACCTCGCCGCTGATCGCCTGGGTCACAGGTGGCAAGTACTACCTCGCGCGCGGGCCGTTGTGGAAGGCGTCCGTCCCCGCGGTCGCGCAGGGTGACGGCAAGCGCCAGAAAATTCGCTGGGCGCGGGTGCAGGCGCCGGTGGGCGCACAGGCGTTCGCCGTGCAGCGCTGCGTGATCTGCGAACGCGAATACGAAGGCCCCGACATGGCGCACTGTCCGGCCTACCAGGGCGCGATCTGCTCGCTGTGCTGCACGCTCGATGCGCGCTGCGGCGACCTGTGCAAGCCGCAGGCGAGCCTCTCGGCGCAATGGTCGGGCGCGCTGCGCTGGCTGCTGCCGCGACGCACCTGGCCGTACCTCGACACCGGACTCGGCCATTTCATGCTGCTCACGATGATCATCGTGCCGCTGCTCGCCGCAGTGTTCGGCGTGTTGTACCAGCAGGAACTGCGCGGCGTGGCCGACGTGATGCGCGCCGGCACCGACACCGCGATCCAGCTCGGCAGCGCCATCGATTCGGAAGTGCGCACCGCCTTGCGGTCGGGCTTCTTGAAGGCCTACATGGCGCTGTTGCTCATCGCGGGCATCGTCGCCTGGTGGCTCGTGCTTGCGCACCAGAGTCGCAAGGTGGCGCAGGAAGAATCGAACCGCCAGACCCATTTGCTCGTGCGCGAGATCGAACTGCACCGCGAAACCGACCGCGCCTTGCAGGCGGCCAAGCAAACCGCAGACGAGGCGCGCGAGATCGCCGAGCAGGCCAAGCTCGCGGCCGAACGCGCGCAGCGCGCCGCCGATCAGGCCAACCAGGCCAAGAGCCGCTACATCAGCGCCATCAGCCACGAGCTGCGCACGCCGCTCAATTCGATCCTCGGCTATGCGCAGCTGATGGGCGAAGACGCGTCGGTGCCGCCGCACCGGCAGCAGGCGGTGGCGGTCATCAAGCGCGGCGGCGAGCACCTGTTGTCGCTCATCGAAGGCACGCTCGACATCGCGCACATCGAGGCCGGCAAGCTCACGCTGCATGCGCGGCCGATGCGCTTCGCCGATTCGCTGCGCGAGCTGGCCGACATGTTCGAGCTGCAGGCCGAAGAGAAGGGCCTGGCTTTTCACTTCGAGCCGGCCGATGCACTGCCCGAGGTGGTGCGTGCCGATGAGAAGCGGGTGCGCCAGATCCTCATCAACCTGCTCGGCAACGCGATCAAGTTCACCGCGGCCGGCCGCGTCACCTTGCGGCTGGCCTATGCGCGCGAGTTCGCCACGATCGAGATCGAAGACACCGGCCCTGGCATGGCCGCGGAGGACATCGAGCGCATCTTCGAACCCTTCGCGCGCGGCAACGTCGCCGGCACGTCGGCGCCCGGCGCCGGCCTCGGCCTCACCATCGCCAAGATGCTGACCGACCTGATGGGTGGCGAGATGAAGGTGCAGAGCACGCCCGGCGAAGGCTCGGTGTTTCGCGTGCGGCTGTTCCTGCCGCGCGTGCACGAGTCGCCCGCAGTGCCCGGCCGCCGCGTGGTGGCCCGCATCGCGGCGCCGGCGCCGCGCGCCCGTCGCGGTTACCAGGGCGCGCGGCGCCAGCTGCTGGTGGTCGACAACGAAGAGGCCGACCGCGAATTGCTCGTGCAACTGCTCGCGCCACTCGGCTTCGAGCTGCGCACCGCCGCCAGCGGCCACGACGCACTCGACCTGGTCGCCGCGGGGCTGCGTCCCGACGCCGTGTTCGTCGACCTCGCGATGCCCGGCATCGACGGCTGGGAGACGATCCGCCGCGCGCACAAGCTCGGCTTGAGCCAGACCGCGGTGGCCATCGTTTCGGCCAATGCCTTCGACAAGCGCCTGGACAACGACGTCGGCATCACGCCGGAAGACTTCTTCGTGAAGCCGGTGCGGCACAGCGAACTGCTCGACTGGCTGGAGCGTCGCCTCGCGCTGCAGTGGACCGCCACGGCCGCTGCGCCCGCGGCGCCGGCAGCGCAGGCGATGGTTCGGCCTGCGCCTGCCCATCTGGCGGCGCTGGGCGAGGCGGTCGGTCTGGGTTACTTTCGCGGGATCATGAACCAGCTCGATGCGATCGACGCCGCCCAGCCCGAATGCAGTGCCTGGACCGGCGCGCAACGCCAGCTCGCGCGCCAGTTTCGGTTCGAGGCGATGAGCCGCCTGATGCTCGCGGAGGACGCGCAATGAGCGGCGCGGAGCCGCCAGGCGTCCGCTCGCTGGCCGGCAACACCGACCTCGTGCTGATCGTCGACGACGTGCCCGACAACCTCGCCGTGCTGCACGACGCGCTCGACGAATCGGGCTACACCGTGCTCATCGCCACCAACGGCGAGCAGGCGCTGCAGCGCGCGGCGCAGGCGCTGCCTGACATCGTGCTGCTCGACGCGATGATGCCGGGCATCGACGGCTTCGAGGTGGCGCGCCGATTGAAGGCCGACCCCACGACCGCGCACATCCCGATCGTCTTCATGACAGGGCTCACCGAGACCGAGCACCTGGTCGCTGCGCTGGAAGCGGGCGGCGTCGACTACGTCACCAAGCCGATCAAGCCGAAGGAAGTGCTCGCGCGCATGAATGTGCACCTGCAGGGCGCCCGCCGCGCCCGCCAGGTGGCGCAGCAGGCCGGCCAGGCGCGCAACGCGCTCGACGCCTTCGGCTACGCGAGCATCACCGTGCGCATGCCGCAGGGCAAACTGATCTGGCAGACCGCACTCGCGCGCGAACTGTTGTTGCGCTACTGCGGCACCAGCGCACCCGAGACGCCGCCGGTCGTGCTCGACTGGTTGCGCCGACACTTGCCCGGCACCGTCGATCGCATCGAGCCGCCGGTGCTGTCGATCGCGCACGGCGGCCGCAGCCTGAGTCTGCGGCTGCACCAGCAGACCGGCCACGACGACGATGGCGACGAGTGGATGCTCATCCTGCGCGAGGTGTCCGACACGGCCGTGATCGAGGCGATGAGCCTCAGCCTCAAGCTCACGGCGCGCGAGGCCGAGGTGCTCTATTGGGTGGTCAAGGGCAAGACCAACAAGGACATCGGCGAGATCCTGGGCAGCAGCCCGGCCACCGCCAAGAAGCACCTCGAGCGCGTCTACGTGAAGCTGGGTGTCGAGACGCGCACGGCGGCCGCCGGCGTGGCGATGAAGCGCATCCGCGAACTGCAGCCTCATTTCGAAATATAGGACTCCTAGAATTCGCGACCACGCCCCCAGAGGCGCCGCGATGAACACATTCCCAATGACAAAAGCCCGCGTGCTGCTGGGCGCCACTGCATGCTTGCTGTTTGCCGCCGGCGCGCGCGCGGGCGGGCATCTCGACGTCGACGACGCCGGAACGCTCGACACCGGTCAGTGCCAGTACGAAGCCTGGTACGGCCGCGCCGGCCCGGACCCGGTCAACGCCTTCCACATCGGCCCGGCCTGCCGCGTCGGACAGGTCGAGTTGGGGCTCAGCTTCGATCGCTACACGTTCGACGGCCAGCGCGCCGACACGCTCGGCCCGCAATTCAAGTGGACCTGGTTCGGCGAGGCACCGGATGCACGGTTCAGCGGCGCGGTCTCGGCCAATGCGACATGGGACCGCACGAACCGTGGCAAGCCCGGTCGCCAGCTGGTGCTCCCGTTCACTTGGCGGGCGCTGGACGGCGTGCAGATTCACGCCAACCTCGGCGCCGATTGGTCGCCCGTGACGGGCAACCGCACGCGCCGCGGCGGACTCGGGACGGAATGGGCGATCAGCGAGCAGGTGTCGTTGCTGGCCGAGCGCAACCGTGCCGGCGGCCTCTGGACCTCGCGCGCGGGCGCGCGGCTGAGCTTGACGCCGCTGATCAGCCTGGACGTCACGACCTCGCGCACCGGCCCCGGACGCGCAAAGGGTTTTTATGTGGGGCTGAATCATGAATTCAGTCGCTGAAACCCCGTTCCAAAAAATGTGCATTCACCGCAGAATATTCGTCCTGCACTGAACACAACCGGGTCGCCAAACGTCATGGACAACCTCGTCATCGTCAATCATTTCGACTGGGCAACGCGCTCGACTTCGCCGCTTCCGCAAGAGGCTGCCGAGTTGGCCCAGCGCCTCGGCCCGAAGTGGCGAGTCGAGCGGGCCATGGACCCGGAAAGCGACATGACCAATGTGGCGCAGCGCGCCAACCTCTGGCACTTCGCCTCGCAGGTGATCGCCTACGGCGTGCCGGGCGAATTCGCCGAGTTCGGCTCGTTCGACGGCAAGTGCGGCGTCATCTTCCAGAAGGTGATCGACGCGACCGATCCGTCGCGGCGCCTGCACCTCTACGATCATTTCCAGTTCGCGTTCAACCTGACCGGGCGCGACATCCAGACCGAGCTGAAGCGCAATTTCGAGGCCGCAGGCGCGTCGTCGCCGGTGATTCATGTCGGCGATTTTGAAGACACGGTGCCCGACGAGTTGCCCGAGCAGCTCGCCTTGGTTCACATCGACTGTGGCTTCGGCGGCGACCCGCAGGCCCACGCCGTCGTGGTGGAGCGCCTGCTGGAACACGCCTACCCGCGCATGTCGAAAGGCGCGGTCTGTCTGTTGATGGATTACCACGAAGCAGGGCGCAGCGAGGGACCGGACCACAACCCCGGCGCCGCCATCGCGGCGCACCGTTTCTTCAGCGACAAGCCGGAAAAGGTGTCACTGCTCTGGGCTGGCGAGTACAGCCACGGCTACTTCCGCAAGGGGCAGCAGGCGCGCTAGCTTTCGGCGCCTTCGACCAAAAAACGCACGCGCCGCACGCCCTGCCATTCGTCGGCGTCGAGCCGGAAGGCCAGCATCACGCGGGGCGGCAGCGGGTCGGTGTGGCCGAACCAGATGCCGTCGATGGGTTGCCCCTGATGCCGCAGCTTCAGCGCGAGGTGCTTTTCGCCGACGAGCCGCTGCGACAGCACCTCGACTTCTTCGCTGAACGTCGGCGGCGCGAACCCCTGACCCCACACCTCGCGGTGCAGCGTGTCGACCAGGTCCACGCGCAGGTATTCGCGGGCCAGCGGCCCGTCGGTGTCGATCTGGCGCACCAGCGACGAGGCGGCCAGCCATTCCTGCGCGACCTGGGCGATCGCCTGCGTGAAAGTCTCGAACTGGCCGCGCGCCACCGTGCAGCCGGCCGCCATCGCGTGGCCGCCGAAGCGAAGCAACACGCCCGGATGCCGCTTCGCGACGAGGTCGAGCGCATCGCGCAGATGGAAGCCCGGGATCGACCGGCCGGAGCCCTTGAGTTCGTTTTCCTTGCCCGGCGCCCCGCTGGCCGCGAACACGAAGGTCGGCCGATGGAAGCGGTCCTTGAGGCGGGAAGCGACGATGCCGACCACGCCTTCGTGGAACGCCGCGTCGAACACGCTGATCGCGGGGGGCGGCGCCTGGTCGGCGCCGTCGGTCGTGTCGAACAGCGACTCGGCCAGCAGCAGCGCCTGGTCGCGCATGCCGCCTTCGATGTCGCGCCGTTCCCGGTTGATGCCGTCGAGCGTGCGCGCGAGTTCGTCGGCACGGCCCGCATCGTCGGTCAGCAGGCACTCGATGCCGAGCGTCATGTCGGCCAGCCGGCCGGCGGCGTTGATGCGCGGGCCGAGCGCGAAGCCGAAGTCGAAGGTGGTGGCGGTGGGCGCGTTGCGGCCTGCCGCCTTGAACAGCGCGGCGATGCCGGGCTGCATCGCGCCGGCGCGGATGCGGCGCAGCCCCTGCGCGACGAGACGGCGGTTGTTGGCGTCGAGCTTGACCACGTCGGCCACCGTGCCCAGAGCGACCAACGGGAGAAGCACGTCGAGCTTGGGCTGTGTCGCGGCATCGAACACGCCCCGCGTGCGCAGCTCTGCGCGCAGCGCGAGCAGCACGTAGAACATGACGCCGACGCCCGCGATGCTCTTGCTCTCGAAAGTGCAGCCGGGCTGGTTCGGGTTCACCAGCACCTCGGCGGCCGGCAGTTTCGGGCCCGGCAGGTGGTGGTCGGTGACAAGCACCTGCAGCCCGCGCGCGCGCGCTGCCGCCACGCCGTCGACGCTGGCGATGCCGTTGTCCACGGTGATGAGCATGTCGGCGCCGCTGTCGGCGACGCGCTCGGCGATCGGCGGCGTCAGGCCGTAGCCGTCGATCACGCGGTCGGGCACCAGGTAGCTCACGTGTCTCGCGCCCAGCAGGCGCAGGCCGCGCACCGCGACCGCGCAGGCAGTGGCGCCGTCGCAGTCGTAGTCGGCGACGATGCACAGGCGCTTGTCGGCGCGGATCGCGTCGGCCAGCAGCACCGCGGCTTCGTGCGTGCCGAGCAGGCCGGCGGGCGCGAGCAACCTCGCGAGGCCGTCGTCGAGCTCGTCCTTGCCGAGCACGCCGCGGGCGGCGAACAGGCGCGCCAGCAGCGGATGCACGCCGGCCTGTTCGAGCGTCCACGCCGTGCGCGGCGGGATCGCCCTGGCGACGATTTTCATAACGCGCCGAGCACCGCGGCCGCAGGCTGGCGGCCGAAGAGATTTTTCAAGCGGCGCCCCCAGCCGATTTTTTGGGGCGTGAAGCGTTGCGCCGCACGGTCGCCGCACAGCGTGAGGCTGATCGCCTCGCCGCGCGTGTGCGCCGCCAGCAGGCCGGCCAGCGCGCCGGCGTCTATCGCCCGCCAGGCCTCCGCCCAGGCCGGGCCGTCGTCGGCGAGGGCTGGACCCCGCAGCGCACCGGCCACCGTCGGCGGTTCGGCAGCGCTGACCGCCTTGCCCGCCGGCAACGCGCCGGTGCCGCTCAGCCAGAAGGAATTGATCGGCGGCGCGCCGCGCCGGGTGCGGTCGTCGTTCACGCGCTCGGTGTAGAGCAGCATCTGCATTTCGTTCTGCAGGCGGCGCAGGGCGCGGGTGCTGTCGGTGGCGGGCGCCCATGGAGAAATCGCGCCGCCGATCACGCGATCGATCGACGCTGTTGCCAGTTGCGCGAACGGCTTGCCGCGCGCGAGCCACTGGCCCGGTGTGGCGGTTGCGTGCAGCGCGATGCCGTCTTCCTCGAAAAACGGCTGCGCGGCGGCGAGCAGCGCGGCGGATTCTTCGGCGTCGATACCGATGGCGTCGGGGTCGCCGAGCACGATGTCATCGACCTCCACCCGCCAGTGGCACAGCGTGGCGAAGCCCCAGGCTTCGGTGTCGTCGGGGTCGGCCAGGCCACTGCGGCGGGCTTCCAGCGCGGCCCAGGGAATGCAGCCATCGGCCGCGGTGATGCCGAGCGCACGCGCCATCGCGCGTTCGTGCGGGGGTGAGCGGGTGGTGTCGTCCTGCGTGTCGTCGGTGTCGAGCGTGAGGTGCGCCAGCAGCGCTTCGAGGTTGGGCAAACGCAGGCCCGGGAGGGCGGCCAGGCAGCCAGGCGCATTGCGGCCGGCGAAGGGAATCAACAGGTGATGGGGGTTTGTCGGTTCGGCCATGCGCCTATTGTCCGGGATGCCACAATTCCCGACCTATGCCTCTCCCTTATGAACTGCAACTCGGCTGGCGCTATACGCGTGCGGGCCGGGCGACGCGGCGCAACGGTTTCATCTCCTTCATTTCCGGTGTGTCGATGCTCGGCATCGCACTCGGGGTGGCGGCGCTGATCATCGTATTGAGCGTCATGAACGGCTTCCAGAAGGAAGTCACCGACCGCATGCTGGGCGTCATCTCGCACATCGAGATCCTGTCGCGCGACGGCCAGGCGCTGCAGGACATCGATGCCATCGCGGCCGGTGCCCGCAACAACAGGGAAGTGATCGGCGTCGCGCCCTTCATCGCCGCGCAGGCGCTCATCGCGCGTGGCGAAGACATGAAGGGCACGCTGGTGCGCGGCATCGATCCCGCGCTGGAACCGCAGGTCACCGACATTTCGACGACGGCGCAGAAGGGCGCGCTCAACAAGCTGGTGCCGGGCGAGTTCGGAATCGTGCTGGGCGTCGAGCTGGCGCGCTCGCTTTACGTGCGCGAAGGCGACCAGGTCACGCTGATCGCGCCGGGCGGCCAGGTCACACCGGCCGGCGTGGTGCCGCGCCTGAAGCAGTTCACCGTGGTCGGCACTTTCGATTCGGGCCACTACGAGTACGACTCGGCGCTCGCCATGATCCACGAACAGGATGCGCAGCGCGTGTTCCGCCTCGACGGACCGAGCGGCCTGCGCATCAAGCTGAAAGACCTGCACGAAGCGCCGCGCGTGGCCGACGAACTGGCCGCGACGCTGCCGGGCGCGTTCCTCATTCGCGACTGGACCAAGCAGAACAAGACGTGGTTCGCGGCCGTGCAGGTCGAGAAACGCATGATGTTCATCATCCTCACGCTCATCGTCGCGGTGGCGGCCTTCAACCTGGTGTCGACGCTGGTGATGACGGTGACCGACAAGCGCGCCGACATCGCCATCCTGCGCACGCTCGGCGCCAGCCCGAAAAGCATCATGGGCATCTTCGTGGTGCAGGGCGCGATGGTCGGCGTCATCGGCACCGTGCTCGGGCTCGTGCTGGGCCTGGGCATCGCCTACAACATCGACGTGATCGTGCCGGCCATCGAGCATGCGCTGCACACCAGCTTTTTGCCGCAGGACATCTACCTCATCAGCAAGATGCCGAGCGACCCGCAACGCGCCGACATCATGCCGATCGCCATCATTTCACTCGTGCTTTCTTTCGCCGCCACCCTGTATCCGAGCTGGCGCGCCAGCCGCGTGAACCCTGCCGAGGCGCTGCGCTATGAGTGATCAGAAGATCGTGTTTTCGGGCACCACGCAGCCCTACCTTGCGCCGGTGCTCAAGGCGCGCGGCCTGACCAAGCGCTTCCACGAAGGCCGCATCGACCTGACGGTGCTGCACGGCGTCGACCTCGACGTGCGCGCCGGCGAGACGCTGGCGATCGTCGGCGCCTCGGGCTCGGGCAAGAGCACGCTGCTGCACCTCATGGGCGGTCTCGATGCACCCAGCAGCGGCAGCGTCGAACTGCTGGGCAAGGACATCGCGAAGGTCGACGCGGCCGAACAGGGGAGCCTGCGCAATCTGCACCTCGGCTTTGTCTACCAGTTCCATCATTTGCTGCCGGAATTCAGCGCGCAGGACAACGTCGCGATGCCACTCAAGATCCGCCGCGTCGCGCCCGCGCAATCGGCGGAGGCCGCCGCGCGGATGCTTGCGGCCGTGGGCCTGGGCGAGCGAATGCAGCACCGGCCGGCGGAACTCTCCGGCGGCGAACGCCAGCGCGTGGCCATCGCGCGTGCGCTGGTGACGCAACCGGCCTGCGTGCTGGCCGACGAGCCGACCGGCAACCTCGACCGCAGCACGGCCGACGGCGTTTTTGCGTTGATGCTCGATCTCGCGCAGAAGCACGGCACCGCCTTCGTCATGGTCACGCACGACGAGACGCTGGCGGCGCGCTGCGACCGCGTGCTGCGGCTGGTCGCAGGACGCCTCGCCGACTGAACCCGCGAAGACCGCGGCCCGCACGGTGACCTCCCCGACGCTCGCCCCCGGCCTCAAGGGCTATCCGCACACCGCCGCGCCGCTGCGGCTCGAAGATGTCCGGGCCGCCGGCTGGAACGTGCTGGCCGGCGACCTGCCGTTGCCCATCGCGCTGCTCAAGCGCGAAGCGCTCGAACACAACCTGCGGTGGATGCAGGCGCGCGTCGACCAGTGGGGCATCGGCTTCGCGCCACACGGCAAGACGACGATGTCGCCGCAGCTCTTCAAACGCCAGATCGACGCGGGCGCGTGGGGCATCACCTTCGCCAACGTGACGCAGCTGGCGATCGGCGTCGCGGCGGGCGTGAGCCGCGCGCTGATCGCCAACCAGGTGATGTCGGTGGCCGACCTGCGAGGGCTCGCGGCCCTGTTCAAGGCGCACGCCGATCTGCGCGCGCTTTTCCTCGTGGATTCCATCGCCCAGCTCGAACTGATCGAAGCGTGGGCCAAGGCCAACGCGCGAGCACCTGCGTTCGAGGTGCTGATGGAGATCGGCTATGCCGGCGGCCGCACGGGCTGCCGCACGCACGACGAGGCCGTCGCGCTGGCCGAGCGGCTGCGCGCGAGCCGGGCGGTCCGCCTGGTCGGCCTCGAGAGCTACGAAGGCACGACGCAGATCGACGCCGATTCGGTGAGCGCGCTGATGGACCGCGTCGATGCGGTGGCGCGTGCCTGCGTCGAGCGCGGATGCTTCGAGGCCGACGAAGTGATCGTGTCGTCGGGCGGGTCCGCGGTGTTCGACCTGGTCGCGGGTCGGCTGAAGCCCATGCTCGGCAAGCCGGTGCGCGGCCTGCTGCGTTCGGGCTGCTACATCACCCACGACCACGGCTTCTACGAAGGCACGGTCGCCGGCGTCGAGCAGCGGATCGGGTGTCCGGCCGGCGAGAGCTTGCGTGCCGCGCTGGAGGTGTGGGCGCTGGTGCAGTCACGGCCGGAGCCGGGGCTCGCGATCCTCGGCGTCGGCAAGCGCGACATTTCGTTCGACTTGGCGATGCCGGTGCCGATCGCGCGCGCGGCACACGGCAGCCTCGCGCCGAGCGGCGTTCCGGCGGGATGGAAGCTCACCGCGTTGAACGACCAGCACGCGTACCTGCGATGGGACGTGGCCGACGAAGCCCATGCGCCGGTCGTCGGCGACCGCATCGGTCTCGGCGTTTCGCATCCCTGCACCACTTTCGACAAGTGGCACTGGATGCCGATCGTGGAGTCCGACTACCGCATCAGCGACGCGGTGACGCTGCAGTTCTGAGCGCTCAGGCCGCGATCGAGTAGCCGCCGTCGACCGGAATCGCGGTGCCGGTCACGAAATCCGACGCGGCGCTCGCGAGGAACACGGCCGTGCCGGCGAGGTCGTCCGGCTGGCCCCAACGGCCGGCCGGCGCGCGTGCGATCACGCGCTCGTTGAGGCCGGCCACCTGCTCGCGCGCACCGTCGGTCAGCGCGGTCTGGATCCAGCCCGGCAGGATCGCATTCACCTGGATGCCGTCGGCTGCCCACGAGGCCGCAGTTGCCTTGGTCAGTTGCACGATGCCGCCCTTGCTCGCGCCGTAGGCCGGCGCATAGGGCGCACCGAAGATCGACATCATCGAACCGATGTTGATGACCTTGCCGCCGCCGGCAGCCTTCATGAGCGGATGCGCCGCGCGGCTGCACAAGAAGGCGCTGGTGAGGTTGGTGTCCATCACCTGGTTCCACTCGGCGAGCGACAACTGATCCACCGGCTTGCGCACCGTGCTGCCGGCGTTGTTGACGAGAATGTCGAGACGGCCGCAGCGCTCGCGTACCGCGTCGAACAGGGCCTGCACCGAAGCCTCGCTCGTCACGTCGACCGACAGCGCGAACGCGTCGCTGCCCAGCGCCCGGAGCGCGTCGACGGCAGCCGCCGACTTGTCGGCGTTGCGTGCCGCCACCACCACGCGCGCGCCGGCTTGCGCCAGACCCTTCGCCATGCCGAGGCCGATGCCTCCGTTGCCGCCCGTGACGAGCGCGACCTTGCCTGTCAGATCAAACATCCGATGTCTCCGTTGATTGAAAGGAGACAGGCTAAAGGATTCGGTTGAACCAGAAGATCGAGAGCCCCGCGGAGAGCAGTGCGAGCAGCGCGGCGCCGAGCGCGAACAAGGCTGAAATTTCGGTTTCCTTCTTCTCGACCGTGAGCCGCGAACTCAGCGTGTCGTAGACTTTCTTGAGATCGCCCGCCGTGCCGGCGTAGAAGTACTCAGCCTGCGTCTTGTTGGCCACGGCCTTGAGCGTTTCCTCGTCGAGCCGCACGCGCATCGACCAGCCCTCGAAGCCGATCGTTTCGCCGTCGACCGTGCCGATGCCCACCGTGTAAACGCGCACGCCGCGGTCGGCGGCCAACTTGGCCGCGTCGAGCGGGTCGACGCCGGTGGTGCGCTGGCCGTCGGTCAGCATGATGATCGCGGCCGAGGTGTAGGAGCCCGGCGTCACCGGCGGGGGCGCTTGCTTGGGCGCGGGCTTGCCGGCCTGGTCGATCGGCACGCCGCGCTGGCGGCTTTGCGCGCCCATCTTGTCGATGTCGATGCCGGCCTCTGGAAAGAGCGTGGCGAGCGACATCACGATCCCGTTGCCGGTGGCGGTGCCGCGCTGCAACTGGAACGCGTCGATCGCGGTGTAGAGGTCTTCGCGGTTGGTGGTGGGCAACTGCGCAACCTGCGCACTGCCGGCGAAGGCGACGATGCCGACCTTCACGGTGCGCGGCAGGTCTTTCAGAAAGCCCTTGGCCGCCTCCTGCGCCGCGACGATGCGGCTCGGCAGCACGTCGGCGGCGCGCATGCTGCCCGACACGTCCATCGCCAGGATGATGGTTTGCTGGTTCGAGGGCAGCAGCACCACGGCGGTCGGCCGCGCCGCCGCGACCAGCATCGCGATCATCGCCAGCAAGAAGAGCAGCGGCGGAATGTGACGGCGCACGCTCTGGCCAGCGCCCATCGCCTCGCGCACGATCGACAGGCTGGCGTAGCGCAGCGCGAGCTTCTTCTTGCGGCGCATGAGCCACAGGTAAAGCAAAACGAGCAACGGCACACCCAAGAGAAGCCAGAGGAATTGGGGCCAGAGGAAGTTCATGCGAAGGCCTTGATGCTGCCGGCGCCGGCGCGTACCTTGCGTTTGCGCAAGTCGGCGAAGCGCACGATGGCTTCGACGAGATCGTCGTCGGTGGAAAGTTCGAGCGCATCGACGCCGGCCCGCGCCAGTGCGTCGCGCAAGGTGGTTTCTCGCTCGGCGGCGATGCGCGCAAAGCGCTTGCGAAAGCCCGCGTCGTGCGTGTCTACCCAGAGCTGCTCGCCGGTTTCGGCATCGCGCAGCGGCACGAGGCCGAGATCGGGCAGCTCGAGCTCGAGCGGATCGAACAGCCGCACGGCGATCACCTCATGGCGTTGCGCGAGCTGGCCGAGCGGCTTTTCCCAACCCGGCTCGCTGAGGAAGTCGGACACCACGAACACCGTGGCGCGGCGCGGCATCAGCGTGGCGGCGGACTTCAGCAACTCGTCGAGCCGCGTCATGCCTTTTTGCAGCGGCAGCGCTTCGGCGCGGCGTTCCATGGAATGCAGCAGGTGCAGCACATGGCGACGTCCGCTGCGCGGCGGAATGACGGCTTCCAGATCGTTGCCGTAGACCAGTGCACCGACGCGGTTGCCATGCCGCGTGAGCAGGCGGGCCAGCACGCCGACAAAACCGGCAGAGATCTCGCGCTTGGCGCGCAGGCCCGAGCCGAAATCGACCGAGCGGCTCAGATCGAGCACGAACCAGGCGGCCATCTCGCGGTCTTCGGTGAACACGCGCACGTGCGGCGCTTGCAGCCGCGCTGTCACGTTCCAGTCGATATGGCGCACGTCGTCGTGCAGCTGGTATTCACGCAGGTCGGCCAGGTCGAGGCCGGTGCCGCGCATCAACGTGCGGTAGTCGCCCTGCAGCAGCCCGTCGAGCCGGCGGATCACCGTCCATTCGAGCCGGCGCAGCGCGCGTTCGGCGCCCATCGCGGGCGCGGCGTCGTTGGCCGCCGCCGGTGCAGCGGCCGCCGCCTCGGGCGTCGGCGTTTTACGCCACCAGCTTTTCATGGCTCTTGTCGGGGAACACCGCAGAACCGGCTTTGCCGGGCTGCTGGTGTTGCCCCCTTGAGGGGGAGGCGGCTACACGAAGTGAGCCGCATCGGGGGTGGGCCATATTCACGCCACCAGCTTTTCATGTTCGAGCGGCTTCGGTGGTGCAGGCACGGCCCGCATGATCTTGTCGATGACGCTGTCGGGCGTGAGCCCTTCCGAGAGGCCTTCGTACGAGAGCGTGACGCGATGGCGCAGCACGTCGGGCACCAGCGCGGTCATGTCTTCGGGCAAGGCGTAGGTGCGGCCGCGCAGCAGCGCGAGAGCGCGCGCCCCTTCGGTCAGGTTGATGCTGGCGCGTGGGCTGGCACCGAAGGTGATGAAGCGACGCAGGTCTTTCAGGCCGTGCTTTTCGGGGTTGCGCGTGGCCGACACCAGCTTGACCGCGTACTGGATGAGCGACGGGTCGACGTACACGCGCCGTGCCTCCGCCTGCAGCGTGGCGAGCTGGTCGGTGGTGGCGACCGCGCTCACTTCGACCGGCGGGCCGATCACGCGCTGGACGATCACGAACTCTTCCTCGTCGGTCGGGTAGTCGACCAGCACCTTCATCATGAAACGGTCGACCTGCGCCTCTGGCAGCGGATAGGTGCCTTCGGTTTCGATCGGGTTCTGAGTCGCCATCACAAGAAAGGGGCGCGGCACCTTGTGCGTCTCGCCGGCGATCGTCACTTGCCGTTCCTGCATCACTTCGAGCAGCGCGCTCTGCACCTTGGCAGGCGCACGGTTGATTTCGTCGGCCAGCAGCAGATTGGCGAACACCGGCCCGAGCGAGGTGCTGAAGTCACCCGTCTTCTGGTTGTAGATGCGCGTGCCGACCAAGTCGGCCGGCACCAGGTCGGGCGTGAACTGGATGCGCTTGAAGCGGCCCTGCACCGTGTCGGCCAGCGTCTTGATCGTCAGCGTTTTGGCCAGGCCGGGAACGCCCTCGACCAGCAAGTGGCCGCCGGCGAGCATCGCGACCATCACGCGTTCCAGGAAGCGGTCTTGCCCAACGACGACGCGCTTGACCTGATACAGGATCTGCTCCATCAGCTCGGCGGTGGCGGGGGAGGGCGAGAACGTCGGGTGGTCGGTGCTCATGCGGGGTGATTCCTCGTAGCGTGTCAGAACGGGGGCATGCCGGCCGCAGCCGCTGCGTTTTCGATGGGCACCGCGAAGCCGATGCCGATGAAGGTGCGCTGCTGCGTCGGGTTCAGGATCGCGGTGACGATGCCCAGCACCTCACCGTCCATGTTGACGAGCGGCCCGCCCGAATTGCCCGGGTTGGCCGCCGCATCGAACTGGATCAGGTTGCCCAGTTCCTGCTTGCCCTCGGGCGAGCGAAAGGAGCGCTTGAGGCCCGACACGACGCCGGCCGACACCGACGGGCCGATGCCGAAAGGAAAGCCGACCACCGCCACCTGGTCGCCCGACTGCAGGTCGCCGGTGGAGCGCATCGTGGCGGCCACGAGGTCGTCAGGGATCTTCTGCGCCTGCAGCACCGCGAGGTCGTTCTCGGGCTGCACGCTGACGATGGTCGCAGTGGATTCGAGGCCGTCGTAGAAGGTGATCTTGATCTTGTCGGCGCCGGCCACGACGTGCAGGTTGGTGAGGATCACGCCCTTGTCGACGATCACCACGCCGGTGCCGACACCGCGTTCGTTGTCGTCTTCGGGCTTGGTCTCGGTCGGCTTGCCCTTGGCGAGGTTGCGTCCGCGCTTTTCGGTCTTGGCTTCCGGGGTCGCCTTCTCGGGGCCGTAGCTCACCACCCGCACGACCGACGGCCGGATGACGTCGGCGGCCCTGGCGGCGGGGGAGGGCAGGCTGGCGGTCTGCAGCGTGCGCAGCACGGCCGCGTCGATGTCTTTCTGGGTGAGCGAATGCAGGCCCTGGCGCGGCCAGTAGAAGGCCCCGCCCGCCGCCATGGCCATGCAGAGCAGCAGCAACGTCGCGAAAGTCCAGCGCCCGGGTTGCCAGCGTGATGCCTTCGGCGCGCGTGCCGTGGCGGGGTCGGCCGGAGCAGCCTGCGACGCTTCGTCCGCGGCGGGCGGCGACGACGTTCGGGGCGAGCGGCTGTATTGGGCAGGCCTGCGCATCGAGACACCTCCGGGCAAGGATGACGCGTTCAGAAAGCGTGAATGAAGTTACGGTAGCACGCTTTGTGCCGCCATGCATTCGTTCGGGCATCATCGCCGGATGTCCCATTTTGTCGACACCCATTGCCATCTGGACGCACCCGAATTCGGCGACGAATCGGCCGTTGTCCGGGCGCGTGCGGGCGCCAGCGGCGTCGCTTTGTGCGTGATCCCGGCGGTTGCGGTGGCGAACTTCGTGGCAGTGCGCGCGCTCGCGCACCGGCAGGGCGACGCCTACGGACTCGGCATCCATCCGCTGTGCACCGGCGAGGCACAGGACGACGATCTGGCACGCCTCGATGCGGCGCTCGCTGCGCATCGCGCTGACCCGCGCCTCGTCGCCGTCGGCGAGATCGGGCTCGACTATTTTGTCGAAGGCCTGGACGACGAGCGGCAACAGCACTTCTTTCACACCCAGTTGCAACTGGCGCGCAAGCACGACCTGCCGGTGGTCATTCATGTGCGGCGTTCGGTCGACAAGGTGCTCAAGCACTTGCGGCAGGTCGGCGGCGGCAAGCGTTGGCATGGCATTGCGCATGCCTTCAACGGCAGCGAGCAACAAGCACATGCATGCATCGCGCAGGGTTTGAAGCTGGGTTTTGGCGGGGCCGTCACCTTCGAGCGGGCGTTGCAGCTGCGACGCCTGGCGGCCACGCTGCCGATCGAGGCGCTCGTGTTGGAAACCGATTCGCCGGACATCCAGCCGCACTGGCTGTATCGCACGCGGGAGCAGCGCGCAGCGGGCGAGCCTCAAGGACGCAACGAGCCCGCCGAACTGCCGCGCATTGCACACGTGATCGCAGCGCTGCGCGGCATCGGCGTGGACGCGCTGGCTGAAGCGACCACCCGCAACGCGATCGACGCGCTGCCGCGTCTCGCGGGACTGCTTGCGCTGTCGGCGCAGGCGCCGGACGTCGCGTAGGCGGAATGCCCGACCTGAAGCCGCGTGCCCAGACAGCGCGCTTTTGCTGTCATCCTTTCTCGTCGTTGGATCGTTAGTCCTTCAGTGGCAATCGGTCACTCCAACTCCAACACTTCCAAAGGAGCTCTCATGAAAAAATCTTTTGTCCGCACCGTGCCCGCCGTCCTCGCATTGGCACTGGCGTCCATCGGCCTGTCGGCCACCGCGCAAACCCCGCCGCCGCCGCCAGCACCCGCTCCAGCCATGGCCGCACCGGCACCCACAGTGACCGAACGCGCCAAGGAGACCGGTAAGGAAGCAGTCGATGCCACCAAGAGCGGCACGAAGAAGGCCTATAACGCGACCAAGCGCACCGCCAAGAAGGCCACCAACGCCACCAAGCGCGCGGCCAAGAAGACGGGCAATGTCGTCGAGAACGCAGGCCACAAGACGGCCGACGGCATGCGCAGCGCCGGCGCCAAGATCGGCGAAAAGGTGCCGGGCACTGCCGAGTACGAAGCCGCCAAGAAGCCCTGAACTTTTGCCTTTAACGGCAATGGACCGAAAACCCGCCTCGGCGGGTTTTTTGTTGTTCCAGAATCGACGCATGGTGTTCACTCCGTCGCCTTCCACCTTGCAGGGTCTCGCGCCCCTCGTTTCTGCCGACACCACGGTCCTGATCCTCGGAAGCTTTCCGGGCGGGCGCTCGCTCCTGCAGCAGCAGTACTATGCTCACCCCCAAAACCAATTCTGGAAGATCCTGCAAGCCATCTGGCCCGACAAGCCGTTGCCGGCAGGGCCGAACAGCTATGCGGCTCGCAGCCAGTGGTTGCTGGATCGCGGCCTCGGCGTGTGGGACGTATACGCCGCGTGCGAGCGCGAAGGCAGCCTCGACACGGCCATTCGCAACGCCGTCGTGAACGACATCGCGGGGTTGCATTTGCCCGAGCTCGCAGCCATCGCGCACAACGGCGGCGAAAGTTTCAAGCACGCGCGGCACACCCGGAATTTGGGCGTGCCGGTTTATCGGCTACCGTCCACCAGCCCGGCCAACGCGTCGTGGAGCTTCGAACGCAAGCTCGCCACGTGGCAAGAGGTCATGACCACACACAAGCTTGCCTGATGGCCACCAAGACACCGTCTCTTCCCGAAGTCAATTTCTCCGATTGGGGCGACATCCGCTACCTCCACCTCGGCACCGAATGGGTCCAGGGCTCGATGAAGCTCGATGCGCCATTCGAGATCGAACTCGAATACGTGCAGCGCATGATGGCCTGGCTGCTCTTCGTCGAGCCATCGAGCGTGATGAGCCGCCATGCGATGCAGCTCGGCCTGGGCGCCGCGACGCTCACCAAGTTCTCCCGCAAGACGCTGCGCATGCGGACCACGGCGATCGAGCTGAACCCGCAGGTGGTTGTGGCTTGTCGCGGCTGGTTCAAGCTGCCAGCCGACGATGCGAAGCTGGAGGTCGTCATTGCCGATGCCGCGCTCGAAATTCGCAAGCCGAGATGGCACGGCACCGTCGACGCATTGCAGGTCGACCTGTACGACCACGAGGCGGCCGCGCCGGTGCTCGACAGCGAATCCTTCTACGCCGACTGCCGCGCACTGCTGACCGAAGACGGCTGCATGACGGTCAACCTGTTCGGCCGCTCGTCGAGCTACGAGCGCAGCCTGGAGAAGATCGGCGCCGCGTTCGGTGCCGATGCGGTGTGGGCTTTCAAGCCGACCCGCGAAGGCAACACGGTCGTGCTCGCCCAGCGCACGCCGAGCGCGCCGAAACGCGCCGTGCTTGCCGACCGCGCCCAAACCATCCAGACTCGCTGGAGCCTGCCTGCGCCCAAGTGGCTGCGGGTCTTCAAACCGCACGCCTGATCCATGAGCGCCACGCCCCGTTCCCCTCCCCCGGCCGCCCACGCGGCATCGACCCCGGTCCGCCACGAAGGTCCGCTCGAACTGCGCCGCCTGATCGAGTGGCTGGCGCACGACCAGGTGATTTCACCGGAGGAAGCGCGCCGCACCATGGCGCGTTGTGCCCAGGTCGAAAGTCGGCAGCCACCGCTGGTGCGTCTTGCGAACGTCGCGATGTCGCGCGAGAAGGACGGCAAGCCGCTCGACCTCGAAATGCTCACCCAGTGGCTGGCCGGACGCAGCGGACTGGCGTACTTGCGCATCGATCCGTTGAAGGTCGATGTGGGCAAAGTGGCCGAGACGATGAGCGCCGCGTACGCCGAGCGGCACAAGGTGCTTCCGGTACAGGTGACGCCGACCGAAGTGGTGGTCGCCACCGCCGAGCCGTTCCTCACCGACTGGATCGGCGAGGTGGAGCGCCAGTCGCGCCGCGCGGTGCGGCGCGTGGTCGCCAATCCGGGCGACATCCAGCGCTACACGGCAGAATTCTTCGCGCTGGCCAAATCGGTGAAGGCGGCGCAGAAGGCAGGCGGCAACGCCGGCGGCGCGAGCTTCGAGCAACTGGTCGAACTCGGCAAGAGCAACCGCACGCTCGACGCCAACGACCAGAGCGTGGTGCAGGTGGTCGACTGGCTCTGGCAGTACGCTTTCGACCAGCGCGCCAGCGACATTCATCTGGAGCCGCGCCGGGAGCAGGGCGTGATCCGTTTTCGCATCGACGGCGTGCTGCATCCCGCCTACCAGATGCCGATGGGCGTGATGAACGCGATGGTCGCGCGCATCAAGCTGCTGGGGCGCATGGACGTGGTCGAAAAACGGCGTCCGCTCGACGGCCGCATCAAGACGCGCAACGCGCGCGGCGACGAGGTCGAAATGCGGCTGTCGACCCTGCCCACTGCCTTCGGCGAGAAGATGGTCATGCGGATCTTCGATCCCGACACCGCGGTGAAAGACCTCGATGCGCTGGGTTTCGCGCAGCACGATGCGCAGCGTTGGGAAAAGCTCGTCACCCGCCCGCACGGCATCATCCTGGTGACCGGCCCGACCGGCTCCGGCAAGACCACCACGCTCTACTCGACGCTCAAGCGGGTCGCCACTGAAGAGGTGAACGTGAGCACGGTGGAAGACCCGATCGAAATGATCGAGCCGTCGTTCAACCAGACGCAGGTGCAACCCCAGCTCGACTTCGGCTTCACCGAAGGTCTGCGTGCGTTGATGCGGCAGGACCCGGACATCATCATGGTCGGCGAAATCCGCGACCTGGCGACCGCCGAGATGGCGGTGCAGGCCGCGCTCACCGGCCACCTGGTGTTCAGCACGCTGCACACCAACGACGCGCCGAGCGCGGTCACCCGCATGATGGAACTTGGCGTGCCGTCGTACCTCATCAACGCGGTGATGCTGGGTGTGCTCGCGCAGCGGCTGGTGCGCACGCTGTGCAAGCAGTGCAAGGAGCCCGACGAATCGGTCACGCGCGAAAAGCTCGCCGAGTTCGTGAAGCCCTGGCAGATCACCGGCTCGGTCACGGCCTACAAGCCGGTGGGTTGCGTCGATTGCCGCATGACCGGCTACATGGGCCGCATGGGTCTTTATGAATTGCTCAGCATCAGCGAGGCGTTCAAGGCGCAGGTCAACAAGGAGCCGAACCTCGGCGCCCTGAAGCGGCAGGCCGTGGTCGACGGCATGCGCCCGTTGCGCCTGGCGGGCGCTCTGCGTGTCGCCGAGGGGCTGACCACCATCGACGAAGTCCTGAGCGCCACCCCGCCGTTGGACTAGGTGGGCCTTCCACCAGAAATGCCGCGGAACCGGCTTCGCCGGGCCGCTGGCGTTGCCCCCTGAAAGGGGGTTGGCGGAGCGACACGAAGGGCGCGAAGAATGGGGGTTATCCCTAAACCTCCGCTAGGTGGAATCCACATCGCCCTGACCGCTGGCTGACCACACAATCGCTCGTCGAATTTTTTTCGAGGAGACCGTTTGTGAGAATCAAAAGTCAAAGAGACTTCTTTTCAGGGGTGATGTTCACCGTCGTCGGCATCGCCTTCGCGTGGGGCGCCAGCACGTACAACGTCGGCAATGGCGCCCGCATGGGCCCCGGCTACTTTCCGCTGATGCTCGGCATCGTGATGGCCCTGATCGGACTGGGCATCATGTTCTCGGGCCTGACGGTCGAGACCGAAGACGGCGAGCCGATCGGCAAGTGGGCCTGGAAGCAGATTTTTTTCATCATCGGCGCCAATCTGGCATTCGGCATCCTGCTCGGCGGTCTGCCCAGCTTTGGCGTGCCGGCCATGGGCATGATCGTCGGCATCTATGCGCTGGTCATCATCTCCAGCCTGGCGGGCAGCGAGTTCAACCTGCCCAAGGTGTTGGTTCTCGCGACGGTACTGGCTGCCGGCAGCTACGTTGCATTCATCTGGGCGCTCAAGCTCCAGATTCAGGTCTGGCCGACCTTCATCACGGGTTGAGGACACGACCATGGATCTGATTGCCAATCTCTCGCTCGGCTTCGGCGTTGCGTTCACCTTCACCAACCTGCTGTACTGCCTGCTCGGCTGCGTGCTCGGCACCCTGATCGGTGTGTTGCCGGGCATCGGCCCGGTCGCGACCATCGCGATGCTGCTGCCTGCCACCTACGCGCTGCCGCCCGTGTCGGCACTGATCATGCTGGCCGGCATTTACTACGGCGCGCAGTACGGCGGCTCGACCACCGCCATTCTGGTCAACCTGCCGGGCGAATCGTCCTCGGTGGTGACCGTGATCGACGGCTACCAAATGGCGCGCAAGGGCCGCGCCGGACCCGCACTCGCGGCCGCCGGCATCGGCTCTTTCTTTGCCGGCTGCGTCGGCACGTTGATCCTCGCTGCGTTCGCGCCCCCGCTCACCGAACTGGCCTTCAAGTTCGGCCCGGCCGAGTATTTTTCGCTGATGATTCTCGGCCTGATCGGCGCCGTGGTGCTGGCGTCGGGTTCGCTGCTCAAGGCCATTGCCATGATCGTGCTCGGCCTGCTGCTCGGCCTGGTCGGCACCGACGTGAACTCCGGCGTGGCGCGCTTCAGCTTCGACGTGCCTGAACTGACCGACGGCATCGGCTTCGTCGCCATTGCCATGGGTGTGTTCGGCTACGGCGAAATCATCGCCAACCTGTCGCGTCCGGAGGACGAGCGCGAAGTGTTCACCGCCAAGGTGTCCGGCCTGTTCCCGACCAAGGAAGACTTCAAGCGCATGGTGCCCGCCATCCTGCGTGGCACGGCGCTCGGCGCATCGCTGGGCATCCTGCCAGGTGGCGGCGCGTTGCTGGCAGCTTTCGCGGCCTACACGATGGAAAAGAAGACCAAGCTGCAGCCGGGCGAAGTGCCTTTCGGCAAGGGCAACATCCGCGGCGTGGCTGCGCCCGAGGCAGCCAACAACGCCGGCGCGCAGACCTCGTTCATCCCGCTGCTGACGCTGGGCATTCCGCCCAACGCCGTGATGGCGCTGATGGTCGGCGCCATGACCATCCACAACATCCAGCCGGGCCCGCAGGTCATGACCAGCAACCCCGAACTGTTCTGGGGCTTGATCGCGTCGATGTGGATTGGCAATGCGATGCTGGTGATCCTGAACCTGCCGCTGATCGGCATCTGGATCAAGCTGCTGTCGGTGCCCTACAAGTACCTGTTTCCGGCGATCGTGCTGTTCTGTGCCATCGGTGTGTACTCGACCAACAACAACACCTGGGACATCTGGATGGTGGGTGGTTTCGGTTTCGTGGGCTACCTGTTCTTCAAGCTCGGATGCGAACCGGCGCCTTTGCTGCTCGGCTTCATCCTCGGCCCGATGATGGAAGAAAACCTGCGACGGGCGTTGCTGCTGTCGCGGGGCGACTGGAGCGTGTTCGTCACGCGGCCAATCTCGGCGACGTTGCTCGGCGCGGCAGCATTGCTGCTCATCATCGTGCTGCTACCGGCGGTCAAGTCGAAACGCGAAGAAGCCTTCGTCGAAGAGTAATCGGCACGCGCTGGCACAGCGCCTGCATTCAGCGGCACCTCCGGGTGCCGCTTTGCTTTGCGGGGCTGGCACGTGAATCCATCGGAACCGTCAGAATCGAATCCATGAAACGCATCGACCTTCTTCGCGCCCTGCTGTGCGCGGCCTGCACCGCCGTGGCCCCGGCGGCATTTGCGCAGGGCTATCCGACCAAGCCGATCCGCCTCGTCGTGCCGTTTCCGGCGGGCGGCGCCACCGATCTTTTCGCGCGCACCCTCTCGCAGAAGATGGGCGAGAAACTCGGCACCACGCTGGTGGTCGACAACAAGCCCGGTGCCGGCGGCGCGATCGGCTCCGACCTCGCGGCCAAGGCCGTGCCCGACGGCTACACGCTGCTCCTGGCCACCACGAGCACGCACTCGGTCGGCCCGGCGATCACGCCGAAATTGCCGTACGACACGGTGCGCGACTTCACGCCGATCGCGCACGTCGGTGACGCGCCGAGCATCATGCTGGTGCCCAACACCGCCCCGGCGAAGACGGTGGCCGAGTGGATCGCCTATGCGAAGGCAAATCCCGGCAAGCTGAACTATGCGTCGAGCGGCAACGGCACCATCGTGCAGCTCACCGCCGAGCTCTTCAAGTCGCAGGCGGGCGTGTTCGTGCTGCACATTCCGTACAAGGGCACCGCGCTCGCGATCCCTGACCTCATCAGCGGCAAGGTCGACGTGATGTTCGATTCACTGCCGACTGGCATGCCGCATGTGCGCGACGGCCGGCTGCGCGCGTTGGGCGTCACCTCGCTCAAGCGCAGCCCGCTCGCGCCCGATCTGCCGGCCATCGCCGAAACGTTGCCGGGCTTCGAATCGAACACCTGGTTCGGTCTCTACGGACCGAAAGCACTGCCGCCCGAACTGGTTGCTCGCATCAATACCGCGGCCAACCAGGCGCTGGCCGATCCGGACGTGCGCGACAAGCTCGCGCGCCTCGGGATCGAGCCGACCGCCAGCACGCCGCAGCAACTCGCCACACTCGTCGCCGCCGATGCGGCCAAGTGGAAAAAGATCATCACCGAACGCAAGATCACGACGGAATGAAGCCATGAAATTCAACTACACCAACCCCTACACCTCGACCCGTACGCCGGTGTTCGCACGCAACGTCGTGTCGACCTCGCACCCGCTCGCCGCGCAGGCCGGCTTGCGCATCCTCCAGCAGGGTGGCAACGCGGTAGACGCCGCCGTGGCAACCGCCGCGGTGATGACGCTCGTCGAGCCGGTCAGCAACGGCCTGGGCAGCGATGCGTTCTGCATCCTGTGGGACGGCCAGAAGCTGCATGGGCTCAACGGCTCCGGCTGCGCGCCCGCCGCGTGGACGCCCGAGTATTTCAAGCGCAAGTACGGCGGCGATGCGCGCACCCCGCCGCAGCGCGGGATGGATTCGGTCACCGTGCCCGGCGCCGTGGGCAGCTGGGTCGCGATGTCGGAGCGTTTCGGCAAGCTGCCGTTCGCCGACCTCATGGCACCGGCCATCGAGACCGCCGAGCGCGGCTACCTGATCCCGCCCGTGGTGCAGGGGAAATGGGCGGCCGCGACGCCGCTGCTCGCCTCGCAACCCGGCTTTGCGCAGGGCTTCATGCCGTGGGGTCGCGCGCCTGAAGTCGGCGAGCTGTTCCGCTTCGCGGCGGCTGCGCGGGCGCTCAAGGCGATCGCCGCCACGCGCGGCGAAGCGTTCTACCGCGGCGAAATCGCCGAGGCACTCGAGAAGTTTTCGACCGCCAACGGCGGCAGCCTGAAGGCAAGCGATCTCGCGGCCTGGAAGCCCGAATGGGTCGAGCCCATCTCGCGCGACTACCGCGGCTACACGCTGCACGAGATCCCGCCGAACGGGCAGGGCATCGCCGCGCTGATTGCGCTCGGCATCCTGGAGAAGTTCGACATCGCGTCGCTGCCGGTCGATTCGGTCGAGTCGCAGCATCTGCAGATCGAGGCCATGAAGCTCGCCTTCGCCGACGTGTACCACCATGTGGCCGAGTCATCGTCGATGGCGTTGACGCACCTGCAAATGCTCGACGACAGCTACCTCGCATCGCGTGCCAGACTCATCGACGTGAAGAAAGCACAGGACTTCCAGGTCGGCAACCCGGTCAAGGGCGGCACCATCTACCTCACCGCCGCGGACGAGAGCGGGATGATGGTGAGCTTCATCCAGAGCAACTACATGGGCTTCGGTTCGGGGTGCGTCGAGCCCGAGTTCGGCATCAGTCTGCAGAACCGCGGCCATGGCTTCAGCCTCGATGCGGCAAGCGCCAATGTGGTCGCGCCGGGCAAGCGGCCGTTCCACACCATCATTCCCGCCTTCCTCACCAAGGACGGTGCCCCGGTCATGAGCTTCGGCGTGATGGGCGGCAACATGCAGCCGCAAGGCCACATGCAAACGCTGGTGCGCATGATCGACTACGGCCAGAACCCGCAGGCCGCGTGCGATGCGCCGCGCTGGCGTTTCAACGCCGGCCTGGAGATCAATGTCGAGCCCGGAATGAAGCCAGCGACCATCGAAGGCCTCGCCGCGCTGGGCCATCAGATGGACGTCATCAACGACGCCTACCAGGACTTCGGCGCCGGCCAGTTCATCTGGAAGATGGGCGATCCGGCCGTCGAAGGCTACGTCGCCGCCAGTGACGCGCGCCGCGATGGCGTGGCCGCGGGCTTTTAAGGAAGCAGTGCGCGCCACGTCCGTCCTGCCCGCGCCAACCGCTGCCAAAAGCATCGCGCCCGGCCTGATCCTCGCCACCCTCGGCGCGATCGCGTTCAGCGGCAAGGCGATCATCGTCAAGCTGGCCTACCGCCACGGCGTCGATGCGGTCACGTTGATCATGCTGCGCATGCTGTTCGCGCTGCCGCTGTTCGCCGTGATGGCGTGGTGGGCGGGCCGCGGCAAGCCCGCGCTCACCACGCGCGACTGGATCGGTGTCTTCGGGCTCGGCTTCTCCGGCTACTACCTCGCGAGCTTTCTCGATTTCGCCGGGCTGGCGTACATCAGCGCGAGTTTCGAGCGCCTCATCCTGTACCTGAATCCCACACTGGTGCTGTTGTTCGGCTGGCTGCTGTACCGGCGTCGCGCGTCGCGCCGGCAGATCATCGGCATGGTGATCAGCTACGCGGGTGTGCTGCTGGTGTTCGGTCACGAGATCTTCGGCGGCACCACCGCGGGACGCAGCGGCGGTTCTGCGGCCTGGGGTGCACTGCTGTGCTTCCTGAGTGCGGTGAGCTATGCCGGCTACCTGGTCTACAGCGGCGAGTTCGTGAAAAAGCTCGGCTCGCTGCGCCTCGTCGGCCTCGCGACCAGCGTGGCGTGCGTGCTGTGCATCGCGCAGTTCGTGGTGTTGCGGCCGATGAGCGCCGCGGTCGAGGTGGCGCCTGAAGTCATCTGGCTGTCGGTGTTGAACGCGACACTGTGCACCGCGGTGCCCGTGCTCATGGTCATGATGGCGATCGAGCGCATCGGCGCCGCGGTCGCCGCGCAAACCGGCATGGTCGGGCCGCTGTCGACCATCCTCATGGGCGTCGTCATCCTCGGCGAGCCTTTCACCGCCTGGATCGCGGCCGGTACGGCACTGGTGATCGCCGGCATTTTTGTGTTTACCCGTCAAGGGCGTTAAGGAGACAACATGGACTTCGGAATCAAAGGCAAGACCGCACTGGTCTGCGGCGCGAGCAAGGGCCTGGGCTACGGCTCGGCACTGGCGCTGGTGCAAGAGGGCGTCAACGTCGTTATCGTGGCGCGCGGTGCCGAGGCGCTCGAAGCCGCGGCGGCCAGGCTGACCGCAGCGCGCGCAGGCGGCACGGACGCCACGGCGCCTTTCGTCAAATACGTCGCGGCCGACATCACGACGCCCGAAGGCCGCGCCGCGGCGTTCGCGATGCACAAGGACTACGACATCGTCGTCACCAACGCCGGCGGCCCGCCGCCCGGCGATTTCCGCGACTGGGACCGCGATGCGTGGATCAAGGCCGTCGACGCCAACATGCTCACGCCGATCGAGCTGATCAAGGCCACGGTCGACGGCATGGCGGCGCGCGGGTTCGGGCGCATCGTCAACATCACATCGAGCTCGGTGAAGTCGCCGATCGATATTCTGGGTCTGTCGAACGGCGCGCGCAGCGGGCTGACGGGTTTCGTGGCCGGCGTGGCGCGCAGCGGTCTGGCGGCCAAGGGCGTGACGATCAACAACCTGCTGCCCGGCGCGTTCGACACCGACCGCTTGAAGGGCACGCTGGCCAGCACGGCCTCCAAGACCGGCCAGGACGTCGACGCGATCCGCACCGCGCGGCAGAAGTCGATTCCGGCCGGGCGCTTCGGCAACCCGGAAGAGTTCGGTGCGATCTGCGCGTTCCTGTGCAGCGTCCAGGCGGGCTACATGAACGGCCAGAACGTGCTGGCCGACGGCGGCGCGTATCCGGGCACGTATTGAGCCACCGTGGCACCATGCCCGTCTTTCTTTGGAGCACACCACGATGAAGAGCCAAGCCGTCCGCATCGATCGCCCCGGCGGTCCTGAAGAACTCAAGATCGTCGAGGTCGATGTCGGGGAACCCGGCCCCGGCGAGATCCGCATCCGCCACAAGGCGGTGGGCCTCAATTTCATCGACACCTACCAGCGCAGCGGTCTCTATCCGTTCGCGATGCCGCTGCAGCTCGGCATGGAAGCCTCCGGCATCGTGGAAGCGGTGGGCGAGGGCGTCACGCACCTGAAGGCCGGCGACCGCGCCGCGTATGCCAGCGCGCCGCCGGGTGCCTACAGCGAGCTGCGGGTGATGCCCGCCAAGTGCGTGTGCAAGCTGCCCGATGCCATCTCCTTCGAGACCGGCGCCGCCATGATGCTCAAGGGCCTCACGGTGCAGTACCTGCTCAAGAAAACGCTGCCAGCCGAAGGCCTGCACAAGGGCGACGCCATCCTCTTTCACGCGGCCGCAGGTGGCGTGGGCCTCATCGCCTGTCAGTGGGCCAAGGCGCTCGGACTGGAACTCATCGGCACCGCAGGCACCGATGCCAAATGCAGGATGGCGCTGGACCATGGCGCCGCACACGCGATCAACTACAGCACCGAGAACTTCGCTGCGCGCGTCAAGGAAATCACCGGCGGCAAGGGCGTGAAGGTGGTGTACGACTCGGTCGGCAAGGACACCTTCGAAGGCTCGATCGACTGCTTGCGCCCCTTCGGACTGCTTGCGGTTTTCGGCAATGGGTCCGGGCCGGTGCCGCCGGTCAATCTCGGCTTGCTGGCGTCGAAAGGTTCGCTCTACGTGACGCGGCCGACGCTGTTCACCCACATCGCCACGCGCGAGTCGACGCAGGCGGCCGCGGACGATCTGTTCGCCTTGGTGACGAGCGGTGCGGTGAAGATCCCGATCGACCAGCGCTATGCCTTGGCGGACGTGCAACAGGCGCACCGCGATCTCGAGGCGCGCAAGACAACGGGTTGCACCATTCTCACGCTCTGAGGTTTCCGTCCTACCCGTCGCGCTTCCTCTTCTTGATAGCGTCGAGTGCATGGAAACCGTCAGAACCTTCATCGTCGAGGACAACCCTACGATCCGCGAAAACCTCGCGGGAACGCTGCGCGAGGTGGCCCGGGTCGAGCCGGTGGGTCAGGCGGAATCCGAGGCCCAGGGACTGGCGTGGCTGCTGCGCAATCCGACGCAGTGGGACTTGCTGATCGTCGACCTGTTCCTGAAGGAAGGCAGCGGCATGCGGGTGCTCGAAGCCTGCAAGGACCGGTTGCCCAGCCAGAAGATCGTGGTGCTGAGCAACCACACCACGGAACTGGTGCGCCAGCGCTGCGCCGAACTCGGCGCCGATGCGGTGTTCGACAAGGCAACCGAGATCGAAGACCTCATCGACTACTGCCTGCGTCGCCGCCAGGAAAAGCTCAACGTGCACTAGCCGCGACGGTCTCACGCACCAGCGCCCACACGCGTTCGGCGACGGGCGACAAGGCGCGATTGCGCCGGCGGATCAACATGATGTTGCGCTGCACACGCGGCAGCAGTGGTCGCGCAGCCAGGGCGCCGAGGCCTGCCGCCGGCAACGCCAGTGCCGGCATCACGCTGATGCCGATGCCCGCCTCGACCATGCGAAACACCGTCGTCGGGTGGCCCAGCTCCTGCCGCACATCGCACACCGCGCCATGCTGCGCGAGCGCGTCATCGATCAGGCGACGGCTGCCCGAGGCGTGATCGAGCAGCACCAGCGGCAAGCCGTCCAGCGCCGACCAGCGCACGTTTTTCTTTTGCGCGAGCGCGTGGTTTTCCGGCGTCACCAGAACGAACGGATCGCTGAGGATGGTTTCGAACGTCAGGTCTTCGGTGGACGACGGTTCGATGACCAGGCCGAAGTCGACTGCGCCGTTGCGCACGCTGTCCAGCACGTCCTGCTGGATGCGGTCGAGCAGCATGAAGCGGATGCTTGGCGCCTGCACGGCGCAGGCCGCGATGCAGGCCGGCATGAGGTTGGCCGACAGCGTGGGACTGCTCGCCACGCGCACCTTGCCGCCGTGGGCATCGGCCAGGCCGGCGACGTCGTGCAGCGCCTGGTCGAGTTCGTCGAGCACCCGGTCGAGCCGCGCTGCCAACGACTGGCCCGCCACCGTCAGCGTGACCTCGCGCGTGGTGCGGTCGAGCAGCCGCAGGCCGAGTTGCGCCTCGAGCTCGCCGATGGCGCGGCTCACGGCCGGTTGCGTGAGGCCGATCTCGTCGCCGGCGCGGCTGAAGTTGCGGCCCGCTGCCACCGAGCGGAAAACGCGGAGCTGGCGCAAGGTGATATTCATGCTGGGAAATCATATATCCATCAAATAAATCCATTTCTCTTTTGAATCGGGTGGCGGTCCAATCGGTGCCATGGCCCGTCCCAAATTCCTCCCCGACCACTTCACCTTCGCGCTGCTCGCGACCGTCACGCTCGCCAGCCTGCTGCCGGCCAACGGTACCGCCGGGCATTTCTTCGAAGGCTTGACGACCGTGGCGATTGGCCTGCTGTTTTTCATGCATGGCGCCAAGCTGTCGCGCGAGGCCGTCCTGGCGGGCGTCACGCACTGGCGCCTGCACCTGCTGGTGTTCGGCTGCACCTTCGCGATGTTTCCGCTGCTGGGGCTGGCGCTCAAGCCCGTGCTGTCGCCGCTCGTGACGCCTGAGCTCTACACCGGCGTGCTGTTCCTTTGCGTGTTGCCCGCCACGGTGCAGTCGGCCATCGCCTTCACCTCGATGGCGCGGGGCAACATCCCCGCCGCCGTGTGCAGCGCATCGGCTTCGACGCTGCTCGGCGTGTTCGTCACGCCGCTGCTGGTAAACCTGCTCGTCGTGAAAGGCGGGACCAGCGGATCGTTCGATGCGATCGGGCGCATCCTGCTGCAGTTGATGCTGCCCTTCGTGGTCGGCCACCTGATGCGGCCCGTGATCGGCCAGTGGATCAAGCAGCGCGCGGGCGTGCTCAAGTTCGTCGACCAGGGCTCGATCCTGCTGGTCGTCTACACCGCCTTCAGCGCGGCCGTCATCGAGGGACTGTGGAAGCAGGTGCCGATGTCGGCGCTGTTGGGCCTGCTGCTCGTTTGCGGCGTGCTGCTGGCGCTCGCCCTGGTTTTGAGCACCGTGCTCGCGCGAAAGCTCGGCTTCGACAAGGAGGACGAGATCACCATCGTGTTCTGCGGCTCGAAGAAGAGCCTGGCCAGCGGCATCCCGATGGCGAAGGTGCTGTTCGCCTCGCACGCGGTGGGCGCCATCGTGCTGCCGCTGATGCTGTTTCATCAGATCCAGCTGATGGTGTGCGCGGTGCTCGCGCAGCGTTATGCGCGCCGGTTGGTGGTGACCCGCCCGGAGACGCCCGCCCCGGCGTCGACCACGACGACGGGCTAGGCGTCGAGCTCGCCCAGGCGCGATGCGCGCAGCCGGCTCGGTGCCAGCGCGCCGGCGGAGTCGAGGATCGGGTAGGCGATCGAGCAGATGTGCGAATTGATGCGCTTCAGGTCGCTGATCAGGTCGATGTGCAGCGAGCTGGTTTCGATGCTCAGCGCGGTCTGGTCGGACAGTCGAACCAGGTGGGTCGCCGCGTAGGCGCGTTCGAGGTCGCGGAAACGCTCCTTCTCCTGCAGCAGCTTTTGCGCATCGCGCACGTTGCCGTTCAGGAACACGCTCATGCCCAGCCGCAGGTTGGCCACCAGCCGCTCGTGGAGTTCGACGATTTCGGCCATGCCGGCTTCCGAGAAATTGCGCTGCGGCTTGATCTTCTTGTCCTCGATGTCGATGATCACCCGCTCGATGATGTCGCCGATCTGCTCCATGTTGATGGTGAAGCTGATGATGTCGGTCCAGCGCTGACTCTCTTCCTCGCCGAGGGCCTCGCGCGAGATCTTCGTCATGTAGTACTTGATCGCGGAGTAGAGCTGGTCGACCGTGTCGTCGAGCTTGCGCAGCTCCTGCGCGAGTCGCAGGTCGTTGTGGCGGATCACGTTGAGCATGCCGATGAGCATGGTCTCGACGATGTCGGCTTGGTGCAGTGCCTCGCGCGCCGCGTTCGAAATGGCGAGCGACGGCGTCGAGATGGCCGACGGGTCGAGATGGTGTGGGCGCTGCGTGCCGGTGTTCTCGACCGGCATCGGCATGAGGCGCGACACGATCCTGGCGACCCAGCCGGTGAAGCCGATGAAGCCGATGCTCACGAACACATTGAAGGCCAGGTGGTACAGCACCACGAGCTGCGTCGCGTCCGACACATAGTGCCGCGCCTCGCGCAGGTAGAGGCCGACGAAGGGCGCGGCGATGGCGACGCCCGCCAGCTTGAAGGCGAGGTTGCCGACGGTCACCTGGCGCACCGGGACCGAGGACTTCGCGGTGGTCAGCACCGCCAGCAAGCCGCTTCCCAGGTTGGCGCCCAGCACGAGCCCCAGCGCCACGTCGAGCGGCACCACGTTGGAACTGGCCATCGCCGCCACCAGCAGCACCACCGCCAGGCTCGAATAGGCCACCACCGCGAATACCGCGCCGATGGTGATCTCGAGCAGCACGTCGCTGTTGAGCGAAGCGAGCAGGGCGCGCACCACGGGCGACGTGAAGAGCGGCCCGGTCGCCTCGACCACCAGTTGCAAAGCCAGCAACATCAGCCCGAGCCCGATCAGCACCCGCCCGATGCGGCCGGCGGCGGTGGCCGAGCGCGTGATGAAGAGCACCACGCCGACGAAGATGAAGAGCGGCGACAACCACGAGAGGTCGGTCGAGAACAGCACCGACATGAGCGCAGTGCCGACATCGGCGCCCCGCATCACGGCCAGCGCGGCCGGCAAAGTGACCAGGCCGGCCCCCACGAAAGACGAGGTCATCAGCGAGGTGGCGGTGCTCGACTGCACCAGCGCCGTCACGCCGATGCCCGAAAGTGCTGCGGTGAACCGGTTGCGCATGCTGCGCACGAGGATCTTGCGCAGGTTGGCGCCGAAGACGCGCAGCACGCCGGTGCGAACGAGATGGGTTCCCCACACCAGCAACGCGACGGCTGCCAGCAGGTTGAGTAAATGCTTCATGGAAGCCGGGGACTATACGCCCCGACTTTGGCGGGGTTCACTTGCCGCGTCTGACGCGCCGGATCTCGTCGAGCACCAGGCAAATTGCGCCCAGCGTGATCGCGCTGTCGGCCACGTTGAAGGCCGGAAAGTGCCAGTTGCCCGCATAGAAGTCGAGGAAGTCGACCACGTAGCCGTGCAGCATGCGGTCGATCACGTTGCCGATCGCGCCGCCCAGGATGCAGGCCATCGCGAACGAAAACAGCTTCTGGCCGGCGTGCGACTTGAGCATCCACACGATGAAGCCCGCCGCCGCGATGCCGATCACCGTGAACAGCCAGCGCTGCCAGCCTGAATGATCGGCCAGGAACGAGAAGGCAGCGCCGGTGTTGTGGGCCCGCACGATGTTGAAGAAGCCGGTGATCGGCGTGTGGTCGCCGAGCCGGTAGTAGCCGAGGATCAGCGTCTTGGTGAACTGGTCGACGATCAGGACGATCGCCGCCCAGCCCAGCCAGGGCCACATGCTGCCGCCGCGCGAAAGTGAGATCGAGCGGGCCATCAGGCAAAGCTCCGATGCTCGCCAGCGCCGAACAGGTTGCTCGTGCAGCGTCCGCAGATCGTCGGATGCGCCGGGTCGTGGCCCACGTCGGCCCGGTAGTGCCAGCAGCGCTCGCACTTGGTGTCGGCACAGGCGGTGACGCCCGTGGAGATCGTCGGGCCGGCGATCAGATCGATGGCGGAGGTGATGAACACGAACTTCAGGTCGTCGCCCAGCGAGGCGAGCAGCGCGTGGTCTTCCGGTCCGGCCGTCAATCGGAGAGAAGCCTGCAACGACGAGCCGACCTTGCCTTCGGCACGCACGGTTTCGATCTCCTTGTTCACCCCGTCGCGGATCTCGCGGATGCGCGTCCACTTGGCGAGCAGGGCTTGGTCGGGCGCGGCGAATTCGCTGTAGACCTGCGTGAAGATCGACTCGCGGTGGCCGAGCACGCTCCACGCTTCCTCCGCGGTGAAGCTCAGGAACGGCGCCATCCAGCGCAGCATCGCCTGCGAGATGTGCCAGAGCGCGGTCTGCGCGCTGCGTCGTGCCAGCGAGCCCGGCGCGCTGGTGTAGAGCCGGTCCTTCAGGATGTCGAGGTAGAAGCCGCCCAGGTCTTCCGAGCAGTAGATCTGCAGCTTGGCCACCACCGGATGGAACTCGTAGATCTTGTAGTGCGCGAGCACCTCGGCCTGGAATTGCGCCGCGCGGCTGAGCGCGTAGCGGTCGATCTCCAGCATCTGCCCGAGCGGCACCGCGTCCTTCATCACGTCGAAGTCGCTGGTGTTCGCCAGCAGGAAGCGCAGCGTGTTGCGGATGCGGCGATAGCTGTCGACCACGCGCGCGAGGATCTTGTCGTCGCCGGCGATGTCGCCGGAATAGTCGCTCGCAGCCACCCAGAGGCGGATGATTTCCGCGCCCATCTTCTTGCTGACCTCTTGCGGGTCGAGACCGTTGCCGAGCGACTTGCTCATCTTGCGGCCCTGCGCGTCGATCGTGAAACCGTGCGTGAGCAGGCCCTTGTAAGGCGCGCGGCCTTCGAGTGCCGAGGCGATCAGGAGCGACGAGTGGAACCAGCCGCGATGCTGGTCGTGGCCTTCGAGGTAGAGGTCGGCTTCGGGGCCGGTCTCGTGGTGCACATTGGGATGCGTGCCGCGCAGCACGTGCCAGAAGGTCGAGCCCGAGTCGAACCACACCTCCAGGATGTCGGTGCTCTTGGTGTAGCAGGCCGCGTCTTCGGCGCCCAGGATTTCCTCGGCCGTGACGCGGCTCCACGCTTCGATGCCGCCCCGCTCGACGATGTCGGCCGCCTGGTCGAGGATGTCCATCGTGCGCGGATGCAGTTCGCCCGAATCCTTGTGCAGGAAGAATGGGATCGGCACGCCCCAGCTGCGCTGGCGCGAGATACACCAATCAGGCCGGTTGGCGATCATGTCGTGCAGGCGCGCCTTGCCGTTCTCGGGATAGAAGGTCGTCTGCTCGATGGCTTCGAGTGCAGTCTGGCGCAGCGTCTTCGGCGCCTTGTCCTTGGTGAAGACGCCATCGCCTTCGTCCATCCGGATGAACCATTGCGCCGCGGCCCGGTAGATCACCGGCGTCTTGTGGCGCCAGCAGTGCGGGTAGCTGTGCGTGATCGCCTCGGTGGTCATCAGCCGGCCGGCATCGCGCAGCGCGGCGATCACTTCGGGCACCGCCTTCCAGATATTCTGGCCGCCGAACAGCGGGAAGTCGGCGGCATAGCTGCCGTTGCCCTGCACGGGGTTCAGGATGTCGTCGTAGGCCACGCCGTGGGCGATGCAGGAGTTGAAGTCGTCCACGCCGTAGGCGGGCGACGAGTGGACCAGGCCGGTGCCGTCGGTCGCGGTCGCGTAGTCGGCCAGGTAGACCGGCGACAGGCGCTTGTAGCCCTGAACACCGTTCTCATCCTTCACGTCGTAAAGCGGATGCTCGAATTCAAGCCCGCCGAGCGCTTCGCCCTTGACCGTGGCCAGCACCTTGCCGTCCAGCGCATAGCGGGTCATGCACATTTCGACCAGCGAATTCGCAAGCACCAGCAGGCCGCGCTCGGTGTCGACCAGCGAATAGTCCAGCTCGGGGTTCAGGTTGATCGCCTGATTCGCCGGGATGGTCCATGCGGTCGTGGTCCAGATGACGGCGAAGGCTTCCTTGTCGAGCGCAGGCAGGCCGAAAGCCGCTGCGAGTTTGGCGGGCTCGTGCGACTTGAACGCGACATCGAGGGTCTGTGATTTCTTGTCGGCGTATTCGATCTCGAACTCGGCCAGCGAGGAGCCGCAATCGAAGCACCAGTACACCGGCTTCAGGCCGCGGTAGACGAAGCCGCGCTCGATCACGCGCTTGAACGCGCGCAGCTCGCCCGCTTCATTGGCGAAGTCCATGGTCTTGTACGGATGGTCCCATTCGCCGAGCACGCCCAGGCGCTTGAAATCCACCATCTGTTGGGCGATCTGATCGGTCGCGAAGGCGCGGCTCTTGGCCTGCATGTCGTCGCGGCTCAGCTTGCGGCCGTGCTTCTTCTCGACCGCGTTCTCGATCGGCAGGCCGTGGCAGTCCCAGCCCGGCACGTAAAGCGCGTCGAAGCCTTCGAGCTGCCGCGCCTTGGTGATCATGTCTTTCAGGATCTTGTTGACCGCGTGACCCATGTGGATCTGGCCGTTGGCATAGGGCGGGCCGTCGTGCAGGATGAACTTGGGCGCGCCCATGCGCGCGTCGCGCAGGCGCTGATAGCGGCCTTCGTCTTCCCACTGCTGGACCCAGCCAGGCTCGCGCTTGGCCATGTCGCCGCGCATCGGAAACGGGGTGTCGGGCAGGTTCAGGGTGGCACGGTAGTCGGTGCCGCCGGCGGGGGTGTTGTCAGCCATGAGGTTCCAGAATCTGCGCCGACCTGCAGCGCGAGAAGAATCGATAGGTGCGTGCAGCGCAGAAGAACTGGGCGCCGGACACGACGGAATGACGAAGGAGCGGGATCGGCTTCCCGCCCTAAATTCGGTCGCGTGTGGTCTGACGGTGGGTTTCGGCGTGGCTCGACGCAAAGAAGGCGCGTGCGTCCGCGCCATCCTTCGCGATGCCCGCAGTCAGGGCTTCGAGGCTGGTGTAGCGCAATTCGTCGTGCAGTTTGTGCAGCAGTTCCACGCGGACGATTTTACCGTAGGCCCCTTCAACCCCGAGTTCGGCGGGCCAGTCGAGGCAGTGCGTTTCGAGCAGAACGCGGCCGGCGTTCACGTCGTTGGCGTCCAGCGAGGGCCGCACGCCCAGGTTGGCGACGCCTTGCAGCGGCGTGGCCGCGAGGCCATGAACCCACACCGCGAAGATCCCGCTGGCCGCCGGCTTCCAGTGCTTGAAGCGCAGGTTCAGCGTGCGAAAACCATCATCGCGGCCAGGTGCCGTTGCGCCGAGTGTGCGTCCGAGCTTGCGGCCGTGCACTACATGGCCGGAAATCGCGTAGGGCCGCCCGAGCAGCGCCTGGACATCGGCCATGCGGCCTTCGACCAGCGCCTCGCGCACGGCGGAACTCGACACGCGAATGCCATGCACTTCGTAGCTGTTCATGCGGGCCACGTCGAAGCCGTGCTGCCGACCGGCGTCGTCCAGCATCGCGTAGTCGCCCGCGCGTTTGACGCCGAAACGGAAGTCGTCGCCCACCAGGACATAGCGCGCGCCCAGGCCGTCGAGCAGCACCTGCTGGATGAATTCGGCGGGCGTTTGCGAAGCCAGCCGGGCGTCGAAGGGCAGCACGATGGTCTGCGCCACGCCGCATTCGGCGAGCGCGGTGAGCTTGTCGCGCAGCGTGCCGATGCGCGCCGGCGCCAGTTCGGGCCGTTTGGCGAGCGCCGCGAAATAGTCGCGCGGATGCGGCTCGAAGGTCATGACGCAACTCGGCAGCCCGCGCTGGCGCGCTTCGGTGTGCAACAAGGCCAGCATCGCCTGGTGGCCGCGGTGCACGCCGTCGAAATTGCCGATGGTGAGGGCGCAGGCGGATGCCACGCCGGGGTGTCTGAAGCCGCGGAAAACCTGCATAGGCGTTGTCGATCGGTATCTTTTTGATAGCAACCTGCGCCCGCTGGATCAGCGCGCAAGAGCGATTTGTCACAAAGCCGGTATATTGTGACGCAGTGCGTCAGTTGCCATCGGCAGGTGGCGTGCTCCGTGTCCCTGGTCTTTCCTTTGTTCTTCCCTGTGATGAGGAGGCGTGTGGTGAAGGTCTTGAAGCTGTCGGCCCAAGGGCTGCCCCAGTCGTGGATTTCGCTTGAACAGGCGGTGATCCACTACGCCGCGGACGAGGTGCGTTGGGAAGTGGGCGCCCAGGTGGCGGTGTTCCGCGGCGGGCACAACGCCGTCACCGGCAAGCAATCGCAGATTGCGATCAACAGCATCATCGGCACCAAGGGCGTGCCCCGCATCAACCCTTTCACGCAGCGCCCCGGACTCAGCAACAGCAAGCTTTTCGCGCGCGACCGAAACGTCTGCGCCTACTGCGGCAGGCACTTCCCCGAAGACGAGCTCACGCGCGAACACATCATTCCGTTCGCGCAAAAGGGCATCGACACCTGGATGAACGTGGTCACGGCCTGCAAGCCGTGCAATCACAGAAAAAGCAGCCGCACGCCCGAACAGGCGCACATGCCGCTGCTCTATGCGCCGTATGTGCCCAGCCTGTGGGAAGACTTCATCCTGCGCAATCGCCGCATCCTGGCGGACCAGATGGAGTTCCTGATGGCGCATCTGCCGCATTCCTCGCGGCTGCACGAAAACTGACCTCGCCCGCGAGGCGGTCAGTAGGTCAGTTCCAGCAAGGTCATGTGGCCTCGCGCGGCCGGCCAGGTCTGGCCGGTGACGTGTTCTCCGTTGAATTCGGCTGTCACCGTGCGCTGCGCATCGGTCGCCAGCTTGCGCTTGGAACTCGACACGCCTGCGCCCTGGGGCGGCACACCGGCAAGCGTGGTCTGGCCGTCGAAGCGCATGGTGTCGCGCTGGGCGTCGAAGTACCCGCGCGGCCGCGTGAAGATCACGATGGCCTTCGCATCGGCATCGGGCGGCAGGATGCGGTCGGGCCGCAGGTTGACCACCTGACTACTGCGCGCGAACGGGCTCCGATAGATGTGTGTCGTTGCGTAGCCTGGCGCGGTGATCTCGAACTCGTACGCGGTGCCGGCTTGCGCTGCGAACGGCCCCCAGCGGCCGTCGGCGGCGATGGTCTTGCGATAGGCCGCCTCGCCGCGCCGTGCACCGGTGGCGGGATCGGTCGCGTAAACGGCCAGCTGTGCGCCGACCAGCGCGAGGTTGTTGGTGAACTGGCCGCCCGCCGGGTCGGTGCTGGAAAGACCCAGGCCCGTCAGTCGACCGTCGAGGACCAGGCTCGCTTCCGTCGCGATGACCGGCGACTTCGGTGATTCGCCCGTCAGGAATTGCCAGGTCGACGCGAACGCCGCCGGCGAGAAAGACGTCTCGCGGTGGTCGGCCTTGGGCAGGACGACGTTGGTCGCGCCTTTGAGCGCCGGTCCGTCGTAGCCGATGTTCGTCGGCTTGCCGGGCGCGCCGATCCACACGCCGTCGGGTTGGGCGTATTTGTCGTTGCTGTCCGAACGCAGGGTCAGCCACTTCACGCCGGGCGTGACCTCGTCGCCATTCGGTCCCTTGGGCGCATTGAGCTGCCGCATGAAGGTCGACAGACCCGAGAACTCGCTCTGCTCGTTGAAGCCCTGGATGGCCCAGATGCCGTGCGCCGGATTGCCGCCGAGCACCACATGGCTCACGACGGCTGCACCACCGCCGTTCTGCACGTAGTTGCGGATGGTGTTGCCACCGCGCGAATTGCCGATCAGCACCACCTTGCTCGCCCCGGTCGCCTTCAGCACCTTGTCGACTTCTGCCTTCAGGAAAGCCGACGATTCCGCCGTCGACGTGCGCCCCGGCTGCGCAGCGGTGTCGTTGTCGCGTGCAAGCGGGTAGGGCTGATCGGCAGCGAACAGCCGATCGCGTGGCCAGCCATTCGATTCAAAGCGCCACATCGTCGTCTGCCACAGCGCGGCCGAATCGCCGTTGCCATGCACGAAGACAATCGGCGGTCGGTCGCTGGACGAAACGTTCATGGTGCTGCAGGCGGCAAGCAAGGAGGTGGCCAGGGCGCTGGCAATCAGATGGCGACGGGTGGGCATCGGGTGTCTCGGTTTTCCAAATACAAACGCCCGCCAGCGCGATGCTGGCGGGCGCGAATGGCGATCAAGAAGATAGCGCTCGCATGGTCAGGCGAAGACGCCCGCAGTGTCGTTCATGCGGCTCGACACTTCTTCCAGGTGGTGCAGCGTATCGCCGAAAGTCATCTCCATTTGCGTCAGCTTGCGGAAGTAATGGCTGGCGATGTATTCATCGGTCACGCCGATACCGCCGTGCAGCTGCACCGCATTGGCGGCCACATAGCGCATCGACAGGCCCAGCTGGTACTTGGCGCGAGCCATCGCCTGCCGGCGTTCTTCCGTGGGCGCGTTCAGCTTGAGCGTGGCGTAGTAGCTCATCGAGCGCGCCAGTTCGAGCTGCATCTTCATGTCTGCGATGCGATGGCGCAGTGCCTGGAAGGTGGAGATGACCACGCCGAACTGCTTGCGCTGGTTCATGTAGTCGATGGTGAGCGCGACGGTCTTGTCCATCACGCCGACGGCTTCGGCACACAGGGCTGCGATGCCGATGTCCACCGCGTGCTCGAGCGCCGCGAGTCCGTCGGTCGTGACCAGCGTTGCAGCGGCCTTGTCGAACACGACCTCGGACGAACGGGCGCCGTCCTGCGTGCTGTAGCCGCGTGATTCGACGCCGCTGGCAGCGCGCTCGACCAGGAACAGTGCGATCTTGCCGTCGAGCTGCGCCGGCACGAGATAGGCATCCGCTTCGTCACCGACCGCGACGAGGCTTTTGGTGCCGTTCACGGTGTAGCCGTCGCCGACTTTCGTCGCCTTGGCCGCGCACACGTCGAGCTTGTAGCGCGCCTTGCGCTCCTGGTAGGCGAGCACCACGATCGCCTCGCCGCCGGCCAGACGCGGCAGCCACTGGGCCTTGACGTCGGCGCCGGCGTAGCCGCTGATCACGCCGCTCGACACCAGCGTCTGCGCGAAGGGTTCGAGCACGATCCCGCGGCCCAGTTCTTCCATCACGACCATGCCGGCCACCGGGCCCATGCCCAGGCCGCCGTCGTCTTCGGAAATGTAGAGACCGCCGAGGCCGAGTTCGTTGACCTCGTTCCATGCCTCGCGCGAGAAGCCGCCCGCCGCTTCGATCTTGCGGCGGCGCTCGAAGTCATAGCCTTTGTCGACCCACTTGCGAACTGCGTCGCGCAGCTGTTCCTGGTCGTCGGTGAAATTGAAATCCATGTGTGTATCTCCGTTCGTCCTGAGCGTTGTCGAAGGCTTAGCCGAGGATGGTCTGCGCGACGATGTTGCGCTGCACTTCGTTGGAACCACCGTAGATGGTTGTCTTGCGCATGTTGAAGAAGGTCGACGTGAGCGGCGCGAGCGCCGGGTTGCCGCCGGGGAAGTTGCCCTGGTAGCCGGCTTCCATCGCTTCGCGGATGAGCGGCAGCGAATAAGGGCCGCCGGCCAGCATCATCAGTTCGCTGTAGCGCTGCTGGATTTCGCTGCCGCGGATCTTGAGCAAGCCGGCGACGTCGAGCGAGTTCTTGCCCGAGCTGGCTGCCGACAGCACGCGCAACACCATCATCTCGAGCGCGACGACGTCGACTTCGAGCTTGGCGATCTCGTCGCGGAAGCGCTGGTCTTCCCAGACGCCTTCGCTCTTGGCGATGCGCTTGAGCCGTTCCAGCTCGCGCTTGGCGCGGTTGACGTCGGCGATGTTGGTGCGCTCGTGGCTCAGCAGGTGCTTGGCGTAAGTCCAGCCCTTGTTTTCTTCACCGATCAGGTTCTCGGCCGGCACTTCGACGTTGTCGAAGAACACTTCGTTCACTTCGTGGCCGCCGTCCAGCAGCTTGATCGGACGAACCGTCACGCCGGGCGACTTCATGTCGAGCAGCAGGAACGAGATGCCGGTCTGCGGCTTGCCCTCGTTGCTGGTGCGCACGAGGTTGAACATCCAGTCGCCGTACTGGCCGAGCGTGGTCCAGGTCTTCTGGCCATTGACGATGTATTTGTCGCCGACGCGCTCCGCCTTGGTTTTGACCGAAGCCAGGTCGGAACCCGATCCCGGCTCGCTGTAGCCTTGGCTCCACCAGACGTCGCCACTGGCGATGCCTGGGAGAAAGCGTTTTTGCTGCTCGGCGTTGCCGAAGGCCATGATCACCGGCGCCACCATGACAGGGCCGAAAGGGATGATGCGCGGGGCGCCGGCCAGTGCGGTTTCTTCTTCGAACAGGTGACGTTGGATCGCGGTCCAGCCCGGTCCGCCGAATTCCTGGGGCCAGCCGTAGCCCAGCCAGCCTTTCTTGCCGAGGATCTTGGCCCAGCGTTGCAGGTCCGCGCGCGTCAGTTCGAGCGCGTTATGGACCTTGTGGGAGATCTCTTCGGGAAGGTTTTCTTTGACCCAAGCGCGAATCTCTTCGCGGAACTTCTGTTCTTCGGGCGTGAAGCTCAAATCCATGCGTGCCTCGCTCAGTTGATCGGGGCGCCGGTGTGGCGCTGTCTCCGGAATCCGGTGTTTTAGCACGGTCGTGCTGATTTTCGATGTCCGCGCGGCGACAACTTCCCCCGCGGAAGGGAGAACAGATAATCCCGCCCTTCCATGAAGAACATCGTCATCCTGATTTCCGGCAGCGGCTCCAACATGGCGGCCATCGTGCGAGCCGCCAAGCGGGAGCGCTGGGCCGCGCGTTTCGACGCCCGGGTGGTTGCGGTGCTGAGCAACAAGCCGGCGGCTGCCGGCTTGACGCTGGCGGCCGCGCACGGCGTGGCGACCACGGTGGTCGACCACACCGCATTCGCGTCACGCGAGGCGTTCGACGCGGCGCTGGCCGCCGCCATCGACGTGCATGCGCCGGCGCTGGTGGTGCTCGCCGGTTTCATGCGCATCCTGACGCCGGGCTTCGTGGCGCGCTATGCGGGGCGCCTGATCAATATCCATCCGTCGCTGTTGCCGGCTTTTCCGGGTCTGCACACGCACCAGCGCGCGATCGACGCGGGCTGCCAGGTGGCCGGCGTCACGGTGCACCAGGTGACGACGGAGCTCGATCACGGCCCGATCTTGGCGCAGGCCGCGGTGCCGGTCCTGCCCGGCGACACCGCGAAAGATCTGGCCCGACGGGTGCTGGCTCAGGAGCACCGTCTCTATCCGGCGGCCGTGGAACGGTGGCTTCGGACCGAAAACGCGGACGAAGGCCTGCGCGGCGGCTAGCGGATTCGCTCGAAGCGCGGGCGCACCACGCCATCGATTTCCACGGTCTCGCCGAACATCGCGGCAGGACGGACCCACAGTCCGCGCTGTCCGTAGAGCGCGCGGTACAAGGTCATCGGCTCCAGCGTCTCGCTGTGGCGTACGGTGTCGAGCACGTCGTACTCGCCGCCCTTGTAGTGGCGGTAGCGTCCCGGCGGGGTGGCGATCAGTGGGGGCAGGTCGTCGTCGTTCATGCCGGCATTGTCGGAGGGCGCGGATGGGACAATCGACCCATGCACCCCAAAGCCCTGTTGGAGGCGACCACCGATCTGGTCGGCCTCGTCCTGAAATTTGATCATCCCGCCGACCAGGTCGTTTCGCGCTTTTTTCGCGAGCACCGTGAATTCGGCCCACGCGAGCGCGCCACCCTGGCGGAAACCGTCTACACCGTGCTGCGCAAGAAATTGCTGTTCGACCACCTCTCGCCCTCGGGCAGCGGCTCCAAGGAGCGGCGCATGGCGATCCTGGGCTTCTACGGCCCGCGCGATTTTCTGAAGAGCGCGCTCAACGACACCGAAAAGCGCTGGCTCGACAACTGCGACGCCGTCAAGCCGGACGACCTGCTCGACCGCCATCGCCACAACCTGCCGGAGTGGCTGGTCACGCCGCTGAAGGCCCAGTTGGGCGACGGGTTCTGGCCGCTGGTCGAAAGCCTCCAGCAGCCCGCGCCGCTCGACCTGCGGGTCAACACGCTCAATGACAAGCGCGCCGATGTGAAGGCGGAACTCAAGAAAGCCGGCGTGCCGGCCCTCGAGACGCCCTTTTCGCCGTGGGGCCTGCGCATCGACGGCAAGCCGGCGCTCAACAAGTTCGACGCCTTCGCGCGCGGTGCGGTTGAAGTCCAGGACGAGGGCTCGCAACTGCTCGCGCTGATCCTCGACGCCAAGCGTGGCGAAATGGTGGTGGATTTCTGTGCCGGTGCCGGCGGCAAGACGCTCGCGATCGGCGCGTCGATGCGCAATACCGGTCGCCTGTACGCATTCGACACGTCGGCGCACCGGCTCGACGCGCTCAAGCCGCGCCTCGCGCGCAGCAAGCTGTCAAATGTGCATCCGGCCGCCATCGCGCACGAGCGCGACGACCGCGTCAAGCGGCTGGCGGGGAAGATCGACCGTGTGCTGGTCGACGCGCCGTGCTCGGGGTTGGGCACCTTGCGGCGCAATCCCGACCTGAAATGGCGCCAGTCGCCCCAGTCGGTGGCCGAACTCACCGCCAAACAAACGGCGATCCTGCAAAGCGCAGCCCGGCTGCTCAAGTCGGGCGGCCGCCTCGTGTACGCGACCTGCAGTGTTCTGCCGGAAGAAAACGAGGCCATCGCGGAAGCTTTCGGAGCGGCGAATCCCGATTTCGAGCCCCAAGATGCCGGTGAGTTGCTCAAGGCGTTGAAAGTGGAGGGTGCGGAAGGGCTTTGCGCCGGCGGCGAAACCGGTACGCGCTACCTGCGGCTCTGGACCCACCTTCACGCGACGGACGGTTTCTTTGCCGCCGTGTGGAACCGCAAGTAGGCGCGACGCTCCAAAGAAGTGGTAATCACACGGTTTGCCAAGGATAAAGGGCCTCAATTTGGCCCCGCAGCCGTAAAATCTGTGGTTATCTTAAGGCTGCACCTTCGTGTGGCCATGGAGTACCTGACTCAATGTTGCTTCCTGATTGGGCCGTCCTGAGCGCGGCCATCGACTGGCTCGGACACGGCTTGTGGAACCTCACATGGTGGCAAATCGTGTTGTACACGCTCGTCACCACGCACATCACCATCGTGGGTGTGACGGTGTTCCTGCACCGCACGCAAACGCACCGGGCCATGGATCTGGGCCCGATCCCTTCGCACTTCTTCCGCTTCTGGCTGTGGCTGGGAACCGGCATGGTGACCAAGGAATGGGTCGCGATTCACCGCAAGCACCACGCGAAGTGCGAGACGGAAGAAGACCCGCACAGCCCGCAAGTCAAGGGCATCGACGAAGTCATGTGGCGCGGCGCCGAGCTGTATCGCAAGGAATCGAAGAACAAGGAAACGATGGCCCGTTACGGCCACGGCACACCTGACGACTGGATCGAGCGCAACCTGTACACCCGTTACAGCTGGCAGGGTGTGGGCGTCATGCTCATCCTGAACCTGGCCTTGTTCGGCGCGATCGGTCTGGCCGTGTGGGCCGTGCAAATGCTCTGGATCCCGTTCTGGGCGGCCGGCGTGGTGAACGGCATCGGCCATTTCTGGGGCTACCGCAATTTCGAGGCGGTGGACGCCAGTCGGAACATCTCGCCAGTGGGCATCATCATCGGCGGCGAAGAGCTGCACAACAACCATCACACGTATCCGACATCGGCCAAGTTCTCGGTCAAGAAATACGAGTTCGACATTGGCTGGCTTTATATCCAGATGTTCCAGGCCGTTGGCTGGGCCAAGGTCAAGAAGGTGCCGCCAAAGATGCTGATCGGCGAGGTTCGCCCGGTGGCCGACGAAAAGACGCTCGAGGCGGTGATCGCCAATCGCTACGAAGTGATGGCCGGTTACGCCCGCGGCATGCGCAGCACCGTCAAGGACGAGCTGGCGCAACTCAAGTCCAAGGGCGCCGATTTGTCGGTGCTGAAGTCGGCCAATCGCTGGCTGCACCGGGACGACGACAAGGTGCCGGCTGCGGCCAAGCCGACCCTGGTGCAGGCCCGCGCGGCACACCCGGTGATCGACAAGATGGTCACGATGCGCGAAGAACTTCGTCAGCTGTGGTTAAACACCTCGCAGTCGCGCGAGCAACTGGCTGTGGATCTCGCCGCCTGGTGCCACCGTGCCGAAGCCAGCGGCATTGCTGCGCTGCACGAGTTCTCGGTCCGGTTGCGGGCTGCACGCGCCTGATTGGGTCGGGCGGTCTGTTGAGAAAGCCGGCTTTCGAGCCGGCTTTTTTATGTGTGATCACAAACTGAAGGCGACAAAAAACCCGCTGGATCGCAGCGGGTTTTTTGTGGCTCAGGCTGATTTACTTCAGCTTGATTTCCTTGTACTCGACGTGCTTGCGCGCCTTAGGGTCGAACTTCATGATCGACATCTTTTCAGGCATCGTCTTCTTGTTTTTGCTGGTCGTGTAGAAGTGGCCGGTACCCGCGGTGGATTCCAGCTTGATCTTTTCGCGTCCGCCTTTGCTCGTTGCCATGATTCAGCTCCTTAAGCTTGGCCGCGTGCGCGCAGGTCTGCGAGCACGGCGTCGATGCCGTTCTTGTCGATCAGGCGAAGGGCGGCGCTCGAAACGCGCAAACGCACCCAACGGTTTTCTGTTTCGACCCAGAAACGACGGTATTGCAGGTTCGGCAGGAACCGGCGCTTGGTTTTGTTGTTGGCGTGGGAAACATTGTTTCCGACCATCGGGCCCTTGCCCGTGACTTCACATACGCGTGCCATGTGGACACTCTTTCATGAACAGCTGGCACCCGTCGCAACGGTATTGCGGGGTGGGTTGCAGCTTGACCTCGCCAAGAACGGGTGGCGGTAACCCCTGCCGAATTCGGCAAAGTCTGTGATTATAGCGTGCCGTCTTGCTCGAGGAAGCGTTGTGCGTCGAGTGCAGCCATGCAGCCCGTCCCGGCGCTGGTGATCGCCTGGCGGTAGATGTTGTCCTGCACGTCGCCGGCCGCGAACACGCCGGGCACGCTCGTCATGGTGGCGAAGCCCTGCAGCCCCGACCGGGTCACGATGTAGCCGCCCTTCATGTCGAGCTGACCTTCGAAGATGTCGGTGTTCGGGTGGTGGCCGATCGCGATGAAGCAGCCCTTCAGCGAGATATCTTCGGTGGTGCCGGTTTCGGTGCTCTTCAGCCGGATGCCGGTGACGCCCGTGTTGTCGCCGAGCACTTCTTCCAGCGTGTGGTGCGTTTTGAGCGCGATCTTGCCTTCAGCGACCTTCTCATGAAGCTTATCGACCAGGATCGGCTCCGCCTTGAACTTGTCGCGGCGATGCACGAGAGTGACCTTGCTTGCGATATTGGACAGATAGAGCGCTTCTTCCACGGCCGTGTTGCCGCCGCCGATGACGCAGACTTCCTCGCCCTTGTAGAAGAATCCATCGCACGTCGCGCAGCCCGACACGCCGCGGCCCATGAAGGCTTCTTCGGTGGGTAGGCCGAGGTACTTGGCCGAGGCGCCGGTCGCGATGATCAGTGCGTCGCAGGTGTAGGTGCCGCTGTCGCCGGTGAGCGTGAACGGACGCTTGCTGAAATCGACCTTGCTGATGTGATCGAACACGATCTGCGTCTTGAAGCGCTCGGCATGTTCCAGGAAGCGCTGCATCAATTCAGGCCCCTGCACGCCGTGCACATCGGCCGGCCAATTGTCGACTTCGGTGGTCGTCATGAGCTGTCCGCCCTGCGCCATTCCGGTGATCAACATGGGCTGGAGATTGGCGCGAGCCGCATAGACGGCGGCGGTGTAGCCAGCCGGGCCGGAACCGAGGATCAGCACCTTCGCGTGTTGGATGTAGGAGGACATGATGAGAAAGCCTAGGAATTACGCTGCGTCAGCGTGTACATTTTCAGGGGTGATGCAGGGAGTATCACCGCTCGGTCTGGGCCGGGTTCGGTCCGTTTTCAATGCGCGTGATTGTATGAATCCATGGGTTGTCCCAGTTGGTGCTGCAACGCGCGATATCAAGGATTCCTGAATGTCGATGCTGTCCAACCTTGAGCTCCTGCGGCGCGTTCCCCTCTTTGCCGCGCTGACCCCCATGCAGTCGGCAAGCATTGCCGACGCCATCGTGAAGAAGCGATTCAAGCGCGCTGAAATGGTGGTCGAGCAAGGCAAGAAGTCCGATGCGCTCTACATCATCCTCACCGGGCGCGCGCGTGTCATGAGCACCGACAGCCGCGGTCGTGAAGTGATTCTCGCCACGCTGCAACCGGGCGACTACATCGGTGAAATGAGCCTGATCGACGACGAGCCGCATTCGGCCACCGTCCGCACCGAAATCCAGACCGACGTGCTCATGCTCGGTCGCGAAGCCTTCTCGCGCTGCCTGCCCGAGAACTCGTCGATGTCGTACAACATCATGCGGGGGCTGGTCCAGCGCCTGCGCCACGCCGATCGCAAGATCGAGTCGCTGGCGTTGATGGATGTCTACGGGCGCGTCGCCCGGTCGCTGCTCGAATTCGCGGTCGACGACGGCGCCGGCAATCTCAAGGTGCGGGACAAGATTTCCCGTCAGGATCTGGCCAAGATGGTCGGCGCGTCGCGCGAGATGGTCAGCCGCGTGATGAAGGACCTCGAAGAGCGCGGCTTCGTCCAGACGCAAGACGACGGTTCGATGATCGTCAAGGACCGGCTGCTATCGCTCACCTGAGCTGCCGGCATCGCCCGGCGCCTCGCGCCGCGCCGACAATGGCGGGGGCTGCCGACGCGCCCGCTACTTTATTCGTTGCAGTGTTCATGCCTCCATCGCCCGCACCTGCGGGCTGGACGCCGTGCTTTTCATGACCTATTCGCTCAATACGCTTCAATCCTCTTCGGCCGACGGCCAGCCCGTGCGCCAGCGCGCGATGCGCTTCGCTCACGAAATCACGCTGATCGCCGGTTTCGTGGTCTTGCTGTTCTGGTTGCTCGCGATGTTGAGCTTTACCCCGTCCGACGCCGCGTGGTCGACGTCCGGCACCGGCGGCGAGGTGAAAAACTGGGCCGGCAGGCTGGGCGCATGGCTGGCCGACGGCAGTTATTTCCTCGCCGGCTATTCGGTCTGGTGGTGTCTTGCGGCGGGCCTTCGCGTCTGGCTGTCGTCGCTGGCCGGCTGGCTTCGCGGTGGCGAAGTGGCCCCGGCCGAGGAGCCGGTCCGCGGACGCTTCAACCGCAGCCGTCTGGCTTTCTGGTGCGGTCTCGTGTTGCTGCTGTGCGCCAGCGCGATGCTCGAATGGTCTCGCCTCTACCGCCTTGAGTTCCGGCTGCCCGGCCACGGCGGCGGCGTGCTCGGCTACTTTGTCGGACCGATGAGCGTGAAGTGGATGGGATTCACCGGATCGGCCTTGATCGCCATCGCCGGCGGCGTCATCGGATCGGCGCTCGTGTTCCGCTTTTCGTGGAGCCAGATCGCGGAGCGCATCGGCTCGCGCGTCTATTCGTTGTTCGAATCGCGTCGTGAAAAGCGCGAGATCGCGGCGGACATCGCACTGGGCAAACAGGCCGTGCGCGAGCGCGCCGCCGCAGAAGACATGCCGCTGATGCGCAACGACAGCGAAGTCGAATCCGCCGACGAAGAGTTGCGCATCGATCCGCCTGCCAAGCCGCGTCGCGCCCCGTCGCCACCGGTCCAGATCGAACCCGCGATGACCGAAGTGCCGCGCAGCGAACGCGTCGTCAAGGAGCGTCAGAAGCCGCTCTTCAAGGAGTTGCCCGACAGCAAGTTGCCGCAGGTCGATCTGCTCGACGCGGCCCAGGTGCGCCAGGAGACGGTGTCGGCCGACACGCTCGAAATGACGTCTCGCATGATCGAGAAGAAGCTCAAGGATTTCGGTGTCGAGGTGCGCGTCGTGCTGGCATCGCCGGGACCGGTGATCACGCGCTACGAGATCGAGCCGGCCACGGGCGTGAAAGGCTCGCAGATTCTCGGCCTCGCCAAGGACCTTGCGCGGTCGCTGTCGCTGGTGTCGATCCGCGTGGTCGAAACCATTCCGGGCAAGAACTACATGGCGCTCGAACTGCCGAACGCCAAACGCCAGTCGATCAAGCTGAGCGAAATCCTCGGTTCGCAGATCTACAACGAAGGCAAGTCGATGCTCACGATGGGCCTGGGCAAGGACATCATCGGCAACCCCGTGGTGGCCGACCTTGCCAAGATGCCGCACGTGCTGGTGGCCGGCACCACCGGCTCGGGCAAGTCGGTGGGCATCAACGCGATGATCCTGTCGCTGCTCTACAAGGCCGAAGCACGCGACGTCCGCCTGTTGATGATCGATCCGAAGATGCTCGAAATGTCGGTCTACGAAGGCATTCCGCATCTGCTGGCGCCGGTGGTGACCGACATGCGGCAGGCGGCGCACGGCCTCACCTGGTGCGTGGCTGAAATGGAGCGCCGCTACAAGCTGATGAGCAAGCTCGGTGTGCGGAACCTGGCGGGCTACAACACCAAGATCGACGAGGCGAAGGCGCGCGAGGAGTTCATCTACAACCCCTTCAGCCTGACGCCGGACGATCCGGAACCGCTCAAGCGCGAGCCGCACATCGTCGTCGTCATCGACGAACTGGCCGACCTGATGATGGTGGTCGGCAAGAAGATCGAAGAGCTCATCGCCCGCCTGGCGCAGAAGGCGCGCGCGGCCGGCATCCACCTCATCCTGGCCACGCAACGGCCCAGCGTCGACGTGATCACCGGCCTGATCAAGGCCAACATCCCGACCCGCATCGCGTTCCAGGTGTCCAGCAAGATCGACTCCCGAACCATCCTCGACCAGATGGGCGCCGAGGCGCTGTTGGGCATGGGTGACATGCTTTACATGCCGAGCGGTACGGGCTTGCCGATCCGCGTGCATGGTGCGTTCGTCAGCGATGAAGAAGTGCACCGCGTCGTGGCCTATCTGAAGAGCCAGGGCGCGCCGGACTACATCGAAGGCGTGCTCGAAGGGGGAACCGTCGACGGCGACGGCGATCTCATGGGCGACGGGGGCGGCGATGCCGAGAAGGATCCGATGTACGACCAGGCGGTCGAAGTCGTGCTCAAAAATCGCAAGGCCAGCATTTCGCTGGTGCAGCGCCACCTGAAGATTGGCTACAACCGCGCAGCGCGGCTCGTGGAAGACATGGAAAAGGCCGGCCTGGTCAGCTCGATGAGCGGCAGTGGCCAGCGCGAAATCCTGGTTCCGGCGCGCGCCGAATGAGATGGATTAAATTTCGATGAAGAAGATTTTTGCGACGTTTTTGTTGGCTGCCTGCGCAGGCGGGGCCTGGGCGGGCGGCATGGAAAGCCTCGAGTCGTTCGTGAAGACGGTCAAGAGCGGCCGCGCCGATTTCACGCAGACCGTGACCGCGCCGCCGCGCGACGGCCAACCGGGCCGCGCCAAGACGTCGACCGGAACCTTCGAATTCCAGCGCCCCGGCAAATTCAAGTTCGACTATCAGAAGCCGTTTGCCCAGAGCATCGTGGCCGACGGCAAGACGCTGTGGCTCTACGACGCCGACCTCAACCAGGTCACGCAGCGCGCGCAGTCGCAGGCGCTCGGCTCGACGCCGGCTGCACTGATTGCGGCCGCACCCGACCTGCGCGCCCTGCAGGCTGATTTCGCCCTCGAGGGAGCGCCGGAGCGCGACGGCCTGCAGTGGGTCAAGGCCACGCCGAAAACCAAGGACGGCCAACTGCAAAGCGTGCAGGTCGGTTTCGAGGGCGACGCGTTGGCGGCGCTCGAAATCCTCGACAGCTTCGGCCAGCGCTCGGTGCTGAAATTCAGCAAGGTCCAGGTGAATCCGGCGCTGGGCGCCGGCGCGTTCGCGTTCAAGGCGCCCGCCGGCGCCGACGTGATCAAGCAATAGGCGCGTTGCCATCGACGACAAGAGAGTGGCTTCCCCTTCTGCGCCGCACCAGCCGCTCGCCGAGCGCCTGCGTCCGAAAACCCTCGGCGAGGTCATCGGCCAGCAACACCTGCTGGGGCCCGGCATGCCGCTGCGCATCGCCTTCGAGTCGGGCCAGCCGCACTCCTGCATCCTCTGGGGGCCGCCCGGCACCGGCAAGACCACCATCGCGCGCCTGATGGCCGACGCGTTCGACGCGCAGTTCCTCAGCATCAGCGCGGTGCTGGGTGGCGTGAAGGACATTCGCGAGGCCGTCGAACGCGCGACCGTGGCGCGTGACGGGCTGGAGCAGCGCCGCACGATCGTCTTCGTCGACGAGGTGCACCGCTTCAACAAGAGCCAGCAGGACGCGTTCCTGCCGCATGTGGAGTCGGGGCTTTTCACTTTCATCGGCGCGACGACCGAGAACCCGTCGTTCGAGGTGAATTCGGCTTTGCTCTCGCGGGCGGCCGTCTACGTGCTGCAGCCCCTGACAGAAGACGACCTGAAGCAGATCGTCGTGCGCGCCCAGGCGATCCGCGCTGTGCCCGCGATTGAGGACGCGGCGGTCGACCGGCTCGTGGCCTATGCCGACGGCGATGCGCGTCGCTTGCTCAACACGCTCGAAACGCTGGCCGTCGCGGCCACCGCCGAGAAGCTCGACACCATCGCCGACGCGTGGCTGCTGCGCGTGCTCGGCGAGCGCATGCGTCGCTACGACAAGGGCGGCGAGCAGTTCTACGACACCATCAGCGCGCTCCACAAGTCCGTGCGCGGCAGCGACCCTGACGCCTCGCTCTACTGGTTCGTGCGCATGCTCGACGGTGGCGCCGACCCGCGCTACATGGCGCGCCGGCTTGTCCGCATGGCGAGCGAAGACATCGGGCTGGCCGACCCGCGCGCGTTGCGCCTGGCGCTTGATGCGGCCGAGGTCTACGAGCGGCTCGGCACGCCCGAAGGCGAGCTGGCACTGGCCGAATGCGTCATCTACCTGGCGATGGCGCCGAAGTCGAACGCCGTCTACAAGGCCTACAACGAAGTGCGCGCCTTCATCAAGAAAGACGGCACGCGCCCGGTTCCGATGCATTTGCGCAATGCCCCGACGAAGTTGATGAAGGAACTCGACTACGGCAAGGGCTACCGCTACGCGCACGATGAGCAAGACGGATTCGCCGCCGGGGAAAGCTACCTTCCGGAAGGCCTGAACGCACCGCCGTTCTATCGGCCGGTCGAACGTGGCCTGGAGATCCGGATCGCCGAAAAGCTGCGCGAGCTGCGGTCCCGCAACGACAAGGCCTGAAGTCGATGCCGGCCGCACATGGCGGCATGCGCAATCGGCAAAACCGGGCGCACGGCAGCGGGAAAACCCGTGGGCCGGGTGCACCAAAGTAGCGACAACCCGTGCCTACAATCCCGCCCACCTCGCCATTCCGTGATGGAGTTGGCGGGAAATTTGCTTAGGTAACCCGCGGCGCCAATCCGGTGCGCCAGTTCGGCGATGGCACCTCTACCCGGTGCAACCACATAGGATTTCGATATGGAAATATTGCTGCAGCAGATCATCAACGGTCTGGTTCTGGGCAGCATGTATGCCTTGATAGCCTTGGGCTACACCATGGTGTACGGCATCATCAACCTCATCAACTTCGCCCACGGCGAAGTGCTGATGGTGGGCGCACTGACCAGCTGGACGATCATCGGATGGATGCAGGCGGCGATGCCGGGCACGCCGGGATGGATCATCCTCATCATCGCCCTGCTCATTGCCTGCGTGGTCGCCGGCACCCTCAATTTCGTGATCGAGAAGCTGGCCTATCGCCGGCTGCGCAACAGCCCCAAGCTGGCCCCGCTCATCACGGCCATTGGCATGTCGATCTTGCTGCAGACGCTGGCCATGATCATCTGGAAGCCGACCAACAAGCCGTACGCGACCCTGCTGCCTTCGGACTCCATCAACGTGGCCGGCGCGTCGATCTCGCCCACGCAAATCATGATCCTCGTCGTCACCGCCATCTCGTTGGCCGTGCTGACCTGGCTGGTCAACTACACGAAACTCGGCCGCGCGATGCGCGCCACCGCCGAGAACCCGCGCGTCGCGTCGCTCATGGGCATCCGGCCCGACGTGGTGATTTCGGCCACCTTCGTGATCGGCGCGGTGCTCGCGGCCATCGCCGGCGTGATGCAGGCCTCCAACTACGGCATCGCCAACCACTCGATGGGCTTCCTGCCGGGCCTCAAGGCCTTCACCGCGGCCGTGTTCGGCGGCATCGGCAACCTGCCGGGTGCCGTGGTGGGCGGTCTGGTGCTGGGGCTGGTCGAAGTGATCGGTGCCGGCTACCTGGGCACGCTCACCGGCGATGTGCTGGGCAGCCAGCACGCCGACATCTTCGCGTTCGTGATCCTCATCCTCACGCTCACCGTGCGGCCTTCCGGGCTGTTGGGCGAGCGCGTGGCAGACCGGGCTTAAGGAGCGGCACCATGCAAAAGAAAAAGAGCATCGTCCTTTTCATCCTCGCGGCCATCGGCCTCATCGTGCTGCCGCACATCCTGCAGCAGTTCGGCAATGCCTGGGTGCGCATCGCCGACACCGCCTTGCTCTACTGCCTGTTGGCACTCGGCTTGAACATCGTGGTGGGTTACGCCGGTCTGCTCGACCTGGGCTATGTGGCCTTCTATGCGATCGGCGCGTACATGTACGCGTTGCTCAATTCGGCGCAGTTGACCGACAACTTCCCGGCCATCGCCGCGATGTTCCCCGGGGGACTGCACACGCCGCTCCTGGTGGTGATTCCGCTGGCGCTGGGTCTGGCGGGGGTGTTCGGTGTGCTGCTCGGCGCGCCGACGCTCAAACTGCGCGGTGACTACCTGGCCATCGTGACGCTCGGCTTCGGTGAAATCATCCGTGTGTTCATGAACACGCTGGACCATCCGGTCAACATCACGAACGGCGCCAAGGGCATCGACGGAATCGATGCCGTCCATTTCTTCGGTCTCAATTTGGGCAAGCCCCTGGTCATCGGCGGCTACACGCTGGCCTCCGTCACGCTGTACTACTACCTCTTTCTGGTCTTTGTGATCGCCACGATCATCATTTCGAGCCGCTTGCAGAATTCGCGCGTCGGTCGCGGCTGGATGGCGATCCGCGAAGACGAAATCGCCGCCAAGGCGATGGGCATCAACACCCGCAACATGAAGCTGCTGGCCTTCGGCATGGGCGCCAGCTTCGGCGGCGTGTCGGGTGCCATGTTCGCCTCGTTCCAGAGTGCCATCACGCCGGAGTCCTTCAATCTGAACGAGTCGGTGATGATCGTCGCGATGGTCGTGCTCGGCGGCATCGGCCACCTGCCGGGTGTGGTCCTTGGCGCGGTCCTGCTGGCCACGCTGCCCGAAGTGCTGCGCTACGTGGCGGGTCCGCTCCAGTCGCTGACCGATGGCCGGCTCGACGCCTCGATCCTGCGCCAGCTCTTCATCGCGCTGGCCATGATCATCATCATGCTGGTGCGTCCGCGTGGCCTCTGGCCTTCGCCGGAACACGGCAAGTCGCTCGACGCCCCGGCCGGTGGGCCGGAAGCGATCGACGGTTCGATCCAGCAACACGGCTCGGGCCTCGAAGGCCCGTCCGACCAGGTGCCCGGTGGCGCTGCCCGTCCGATGTCGATCAATCCCTGAACGAGCCCCGCACATGACTGAAACCATCCTCGAGGTGCGTGGCATCTCCAAACGTTTCGGCGGCCTGCAAGCGCTGTCGGACGTCGGCATCACGATCAAGCGCGGTCAGGTGTACGGCCTGATCGGCCCCAACGGCGCCGGCAAAACCACGTTCTTCAACGTGATCACCGGGCTCTACACGCCGGACAGCGGCAGCTTCGAACTCGGTGGCAAGCCCTACCAGCCGACCGCCGTGCACGAAGTGGCGAAGGCAGGCATTGCGCGCACCTTCCAGAACATCCGGCTCTTCGCCGAAATGACGGCGCTCGAAAACGTGATGGTCGGGCGCCACGTGCGCACGAATTCCGGCGTGTTCGGGGCCATCCTGCGCACGCGCAGCTTCAAGGCCGAAGAGGCCGCGATCGCCAAGCGCGCACGCGAACTGCTCGACTACGTCGGCGTCGGCAAGTACGCGGACTTCAAGGCGCGCACGCTGAGCTACGGCGACCAGCGCCGCCTGGAGATTGCCCGCGCGCTTGCCACCGACCCGAAGCTCATCGCGCTCGACGAGCCGGCCGCCGGCATGAATGCGACCGAAAAGGTCCAGCTGCGCGAGCTGATCGACCGGATCCGCAAGGACAACCGCACGGTGCTGATCATCGAACACGACGTGAAGCTCATCATGGGCTTGTGCGACCGCGTCACGGTGCTCGACTACGGCAAACAGATCGCGGAAGGCGTACCCGCCGATGTGCAGAAGAACGAAAAGGTGATCGAGGCTTACCTCGGCACCGGAGGACATTGAGATGGCGCAAACCCTGTTGAAAGTCAGCGGCCTGAAGGTCGCTTACGGCGGCATCCAGGCCGTCAAGGGCGTGGATTTCGAAGTGCGCGAAGGCGAACTCGTGTCGCTCATCGGCTCCAACGGCGCCGGCAAGACCACCACGATGAAGGCCATCACCGGCACGTTGCCGCACCTGGGCGGCTCCATCGAATTCCTCGGCAAGAGCATCAAGGGCCGTGGCGCCTGGGACCTCGTCAAGGAAGGCCTGGTCATGGTGCCGGAAGGCCGTGGCGTGTTCACGCGCATGACCATCACCGAGAACCTGCAGATCGGCGCCTTCATCCGCAGCGACAAGGACGCCATTGCCGAAGACATGGAAAAGGTGTTCGCCACCTTCCCGCGGCTGAAGGAACGCGCCACGCAGCTGTCGGGCACGATGTCCGGTGGCGAGCAGCAGATGCTGGCCATGGGCCGCGCGCTGATGGCGCGTCCCAAGGTGCTGTTGCTCGACGAGCCGACCATGGGCCTGTCGCCGATCATGTGCGACAAGATTTTCGAGGTCGTGCAAACGGTGGCGGCGCAGGGCGTGACGATTCTGCTGGTCGAGCAGAACGCGAACCGCGCGCTCGGCCTGGCCGATCGCGGCTACGTCATGGAGTCGGGTCTCATCACCATGAGCGGCGACGCGAAGGTGATGCTGAACGACCCGAAGGTGCGCGCCGCCTACCTCGGCGAATAGCGCGCGGCGTCAGACCGCCGTCACGGTCAGCGCATCCAGCTCGGCGCGCAGGCGCCGTACCTCGACTTCGTGGCGCAGCGTCTGCGGCCCGCGCCCGGAGGTGGCAGCCTTGCGAATCAGTCTCAGCTGCTCGCGCTGCAGCCGCGTCTTCAGCAGACGTGCCCGCGCGCCGAAGGCGTGGCCCATCGCCCGGCGAGCCCGGTAGCGCGTGAGCGGCGCGCCGAGGCCAAGCCATTCGTCGTCGCGAATCAGGTCGCGCTCCGGCACGAACGTGGCCGCCAGCGTGTGCAGCCAAGCCCCGTTCTCGCGCGCGGCCACGTGCCAGAACAGCCCGGCCGCGATGGCCGTCGGCATGCCCTTGATGGCGAGCAGCAGCGTCATGTCCATCCAGCTATTGCCGAACAAATCCTCCAGCAGCGGCGAGTTCCACGCGAAGTGCATGGCCCAGGCGAGCGCGAAGCACAGCAGCGCGACCAGGAGCCGCACGGGCACCCCCCGCTGAGGGTGGAGCAGGAACCACGCAATGCCGTACGACGCGATGGTCGTGTAGGCCGCATGACTCCAGAGCCCGCTCATCAGCCCGCGCGTCAGCAGGTTGAGCAGCACGGGGCGCACCTGGTTTTCCAGCGGGAAATGCAGCGAGGCGTTGACGGTGGCGTTCAGGTTCTCGACCACCTGGAATCCCAGTCCGGCCAGGGCACCCACGATCAACACGGACAGGTGCGTCTGGAACTGGTTGCGCGCGAGCAGGATCAGCAGGACGACGCCCGCGATCTTCAGGAATTCTTCGGTGATCGGCGCTGCGACGGCCGGCCCCCACACGGCCGCGAATTCGGGCGACACCAGCTTGGCGCAAAGGCTCTGGATGGCGACGTTGGCCGGCGCGGCGAAATACACCGCTCCGAAGCCGCCCCACGCAAAGGCCAGCACGAAGGCTTCGGGCGCGTGCTGCTCCAGCAGGTCCAGCGTGCGGAAAGCGACGAGAAGCAACAGCGTGTACGCGGCCCACACGGCGAGGCCGAGCAATGCGGTCACGGGCACCACCCGAAGGCCCATCGCGAACAGGGTGCCGGTGTAGAAAATGCCGTTGGCGATGAAGGCCGCGAGCACCCAGAACGCAACGCGGCGCGGCTGGAAGAACGAATCGATGCCGACCGCGGATCCGCCAAGTGGCTCGCTCACGCCGGGATTCAAGGCGAGGCCTCCAGGTCCATCGAATCGAGCATGCTGCGCGCCTCGGTGAGCGCATCGCTCAAGCCGTCGTTGGCGCCGTAGAAATCGATCTGCACCAGCGATCGGCGCTGGACGTCGACCACTTGCCAGAAGCGACCGGCCAGCGTCGGACCGTAGTAGGCGAAGGTCATGCCTTGCAGGCCCCAAGACGTGACGAAGGGGGTGGCGTCACCGTCGATGCGCAGATGCTGGCCGCGTTCCATGAGCCGGCGCTGGCGGGCGATGGGTCCGTCGGGCCCGCCCGCCCAGTCGTCCGTGCGGACCTGAAACTTGTGGCTGCCTTTGAAGAGAATGAGGGACTGGCCGGCCCGGGAGCGCGACACGTCCATCTCCCAACCGGCCACCGGCACGAACCGGGCCTGGCCGACGCTGACCGTTTGCCCGGCCGGCAGTGCGCGGTTGCCGGGCGTCAGGCGGTCCCAGACCCGCAGGCCGCCCACATAAGCCACGATGGCCAGCACCACGAGGAGCGCGCCGGGCCAGGTGCGGTACGGCATGCGGCGCCGGGGTCAGTCCACCTTCGCGCCGGTGGCCTTCACGACCTTTTCGTACTTGCCGAGTTCGCTCTTCATGAACGCAGCGAACTGCTCCGGCGTGCTCGACACGGGTTCGGCCAGCAGCGTGGCGAAGCGCGTCTTCGTCTCGGGCGAATTGAGCGCCGCGACAAAGGCCTGGTTCAGTTTCACGACCACGTCGTGCGGCGTGCCGGCCGGCGCGACCAGTCCCCACCAGGTGTCGATCGAGAAACCCTTGAGCGTGTCCGAGACCGGCGGCACATCGGGCAGCGATGCACTGCGCTTCAACGTCGTCACCGCGATCGCCTTCAGCTTGCCGGCCCGGATGTTGGGCGCGGCCGTCGCGAGGTTGTCGAAGTTGAAATCGACCTGGCCCGAGAGCAGCGCCAACTGCGCGGGATTGCCCCCGTTGTATGGAATGTGCACCGCGAAGATGCCCGCTTCCTTCTTGAACAGCTCGCCGGCGAGGTGGCCGGCGCTGCCGTTGCCGCCGCTGCCGTAGTTGAGCTTGGCGGGATTGGCCTTCGCGTAGCGGATGAGGTCGGCCACGGTGTCGATCTTCAGGCGCTGCGCCGTCTCGGCGTTCATCACCAGCACATTCGGCACGCTCACCATCTGCGTGATGGGCGCGAAGTCGGTCGCCGCGTTGAACGGCATCTTGCTGTAGAGCCACGGGTTGACCGCGTTCGTCGCCGTGGCCGCGATGCCGATCGTGAGGCCGTCGGGCGCCGCCCTGGCCACGGCGTCGGCGCCAATGTTGCCGCCAGCGCCCGGCTTGTTGTCGATGATGACCGTGCCCAGCGAATCCTTCACGCGTTCGGCCAGAACGCGCGCGGTGACGTCGATGGGGCCGCCGGCCGCATAGGGCACGACGAGGCGGATGGGCCGGCCGGCCGGCTGCGCTTGCGCCATCGGGGAGGCGGCGAGTGCGCCGAGCGCGATCCAGGTGGCGAGGGTGCGTCTTTTCATGGCTGGGCCTTGTCTGCTTCGGTGGTGAACGCGTCCGCGAAGAATTCCTCTTCCGGAAGACCGGCTTCGGCCATGTAATCGCGCTTGGCGGAATCGACCACGATCGGCGCACCGCAGGCGTAGACCTGGTAGCCGGAGAGGTCGGGAAAATCTTCGAGCACGGCGCGGTGGACGAAGCCGGTGCGGCCTGTCCAGTTGTCTTCAGGCACCGCGTTGGAGACCACCGGCACATAGCGCAGGTTGGGCAGCTCCGCCTGGTGTTCGCGGACCCAATCGTCCATGTACAGGTCTTCCGGCCGGCGGCCGCCCCAATACAGCGTGGCGGGCCGGTCGATGGCCTTGAACTTCATGTGTTCCAGCAGCGCCTTGATCGGCGCGAAGCCGGTGCCGGAAGCCAGCAGCACGATCGGCTTGTCCGAATCCTCGCGCAGGAAGAAGCTGCCGTAAGGCCCTTCGATGCGGAGGATTTCCTTTTCCTTCATCGCGCCGAACACGTGGTCGGTGAACTTGCCGCCGGGCAGGTGGCGAATGTGCAGCTCGATGCCGGTGCCGGGTTCGCCCAGCGTGTGCGGCGCGTTCGCCATTGAGTAACTGCGTCGCGCGCCGTCGCGCAGGATGAACTCGACGTACTGGCCCGCGTGGAACTGCAGCGGTTCGCCCGCAGGCAATTGCAGGCGCAGCATCACGACGTCGTGCGACTTTTTGACCAGCGCCGCGACCCGCGCCGGCATCTTGCGGATCGGGTAGGCGTTGGCCTCGGTGACCTGGCGCGACTCGAGTACCACGTCGCTTTGCGCGAAGGCGCAGCAGGTCAGCACGAGCCCGGCGAGTCGTTCCTCGGCGCTCAGCGCCTTGCTCTGGTGCGGGCCGAGCGTCACCTCGCCCGAGAGCTTGCGGCATTTGCACGAGCCGCAGGCGCCGTCCTTGCAGCCGTAGGGCAGGCCGATGCCCTGTCGGATGCCGGCAGCCAGGATGGTTTCGTCGGCGTGGACGGCGAAGCGTCGCCCGCTCGGTTCGACCGTGATGGAAAAGCCCGCTTCGTGCGGCGCGGCGCTGGTCATGGGTATTCTTGGGTGAATCGCTAAAGGGAACCGGATTTTGCCTTCAATCAACAGCCCCATCGGTGCAAGGCCTGCACGCTTTCGCCGCCCGCGGGTGCTCATCGTCGGCTGCGGCGACGTGGGGATGCGCGCCGCACAGATCCTCCGGGGTCGCGTACAGCTCGTCGCCGTCACGTCCACGCCGGACCGGCGGCCGGCATTGCGTGCGGCCGGGCTCGTGCCTGTCGTCGCCGATCTCGATGTGCCTGCATCGCTGCGGCGTCTGGCAGGGGTCGCGACCCGCGTGATGCATCTCGCGCCGCCCGCCAGCGTGGAGGGCGCGCACTGGTGGCGCGATGCGCGCACGACGGCGTTGGTGCGTGCGTTGCGGTTGCGGTCGCTGCCGGACGCGTTCGTCTACGGCTCGACCAGCGGCGTGTACGGCGACTGCGGCGGGGCGCTGGTGAACGAAACGCGCGGCGTGCGCCCGCACACGCCCCGCGCGCACCGTCGCGTCGATGCCGAGCGCGCGGTGCGCTGGCTCGGCCGGGCCGGCGTGGCGACGCGCATCCTGCGCATTCCCGGCATCTATGCGGCCGACCGAAAAGGCGGCACGCCGCGCGAGCGATTGCACAAGGGCACGCCGGTGCTGCGCGCCGAGGACGACGTCTACACCAACCACATCCATGCCGACGACCTGGCGCGTGCCTGCGTCGCGGCCTTGTGGCGCGGCGGCACGCAGCGCACCTTCAATGTGAGCGACGACAGCGGCATCTTGATGGGCGACTACGTCGACCTGGCGGCCGACCTGTACGGCCTGCCGCGGCCGAAACGGATCGCGCGGGAAGAAGCACAGGCGCAGTTGCCGCTGTCGTTGCTGAGCTTCATGGGCGAATCGCGCAGGCTCGACAACACGCGGCTCAAGCGTGAGCTGCGTGTGCGGTTGCGCCATCCGACGGTGGCGACCGGGCTTCGCGCCTGAGTCGCGCGCGCCGGTCGCAGGGTCAGTGACCGCCGCCGAGGTACGCCGCTTTCACGGCGGGGTCGTCGCGCAGCTTTTCGGCCGGTCCGTGCACCGAGATGCGGCCGTTCTCCAGCACGTAGCCGTAGTCGGCCACCTTGAGCGCTGCCGCCGCGAACTGCTCCACCAGCAGCATGGTGACGCCCTCGCTTTTGAGCCGCGCGATGATGCGGAACACTTCCTCGACCAGGATGGGCGCGAGGCCCATCGACGGCTCGTCCAGCAGCACGACTTCGGGGTTGAGCATGATGGCGCGCGCCATCGCCAGCATCTGCTGCTCGCCGCCCGAGAGCGTGCCGGCCAGCTGCGTGCGCCGTTCCTTCAGGCGCGGGAAGAGCTCCAGCGCGCGTTCGAGGTCGGCGTTGACGTCGCCTTTGGGGCGGCTGCCGGTCAGCCGCGGGAACGCGCCGAGGATGAGGTTGTCGGTCACCGTCATGGTCGCGAACACGCGCCGTCCCTCGGGCGAATGCGCCAGGCCGAGCTTGGCGATGTGATACGACTCGAGCCCGTCGATGCGCTTTCCGTTCAGCGTGATCTCGCCGCCCGTGGGCGCGATCATTCCGGACACGGCGCGCATCGTGGTCGTCTTGCCGGCGCCGTTCGAGCCGATCAGCGTCACGACCTTGCCCTTGGGCACTTCGATCGAAATGCCCTGCAAAACCTGCACCTTGCCGTAGCCGGCGAAAAGATCTTTGATGGTCAGCATGGTGTTGTCCTCAGGCAGGGTGCGCTTCGGTGTCCTGGCCGCCGAGGTACGCCTCGATGACCTTCTCGTCGGCTTGCACCGCGGCAGGCTCGCCCTCGGCGATCTTCTGGCCGAAGTCGAGCACCGAGACCGTGTCGCACATGCTCATCACCACGTCCATGTGGTGCTCGATCAGGATCACGGTCACGCCGTGGTCGCGGATCTTGCGGATGATCGCGATCAGTTCCTTGATGTCGGGTGCGGTCAGGCCGGCCGCCGGTTCGTCGAGCAGCAGCAGCTGCGGATCGAGCGCCAGCGCGCGGGCGATTTCGAGGAGCCGCTGCTTGCCGTAGGGCAGGTTGCGGGCTTCTTCCTGCGACAGGTCTTCCAGCCCGACGAAGCGCAGCAGGCCGAGCGCGCGCTCGATCGAGGCTACGCTCTCGCGCCGGTAGCGCGGCGTGTGCACCGACACATCCAGCAGGTTGCTCTCGAAAGTGTGGTGCAGGCCAACCTGCACGTTCTGTTGCGCGGTCATTTCGCCGAAAAGCTGCACGTTCTGGAAGGTACGCGCGATGCCTGACAACGCGATGTCGGACGACGTGCGACCCACCAGCGAACGCCCCGCAAAGGAGATGGCGCCGGCCGTCGGCACGTAGATGCCGGTCAGCACATTCATCATCGTGCTCTTGCCCGAGCCGTTGGGGCCGATCAGGCCGTGGATCGTGCCGCGCTTGATGCTCAGGTCGACGTTGTTGAGCGCCTTCAGGCCACCGAACTGCATCAGCACGCCCTTCGCGTTCAGCACTTCGGCATCGCCGCCAGCGCCGCCCGCCTGCGCGACCGCATCCGCCGGTGCGATCTGCACCGCGCCGTTGATGTCCGAACGCGCCAGTGGCCGCTTGAGGTTGAGCGCGCTGCGCACGAACCCGACGATGCCGTCCTGCAGGTAGTACACGACGAACAGCGTGATCACGCCAAAGATCGACAGGCGCCAGTCGGTCATGGTCTGCAGCCAGAACGAGAGCGCGGCCAGCGCGACCGTGCCGACGACCGGAATCGCCATGTGCTTCGGCGTGGTCTTGCCGCGCTGCACTGCCACCACCGCCACCACGGCGACGATCACCGCCAGCGCGACCGACACGTAGCGGAACATCTCGATGTCGTCGAGCAGCTTGGGCAGCAGCACGATGATCGTGGCGCCGACCAGGCTGCCGATGCGGCTCTTGCGTCCGCCCATGATCACGGCCAGCAGGAACAGCACCGTGAGCTCGAAGTTGTACGAGTTGGGCGAGATGTATTGCTCCGAGTACGCGTAGAGCGAACCGGCCAGGCCCGCGAAGCCCGCGCTGATCACGAAGGCATAGACCTTGTAGCGGTACACCGAGACGCCCATGCAATCCGATGCCACCGGGCTGCCGCGCAACGCCTCGAACGCGCGGCCCAGATGCGAACGCAGGATGCGGTGCACCACGATGAGTGCCAGCACCATCAGCACCGCGACCAGCCAGTAATACTCGCGCTCGTCGAGCTTGTGGCCGAAGAGCGAAGGTTTTTCGAGCTTGATGCCCATCGGGCCTTCGGTGAGGAAACTCATCTCGTTGATGAGGATCTGGATGATCGTGCCGAAGGCCAGCGTCACCATCGCGAGGTACGGGCCCGACACGCGCAGCGCCGGCAGCGCCAGCAATGCACCGAAGCCGGCGGTGAACAACACGGCGGCAGGCACGGTGAGCCAGATCGGCGCGGCCAGCTTCATCACCATGACGCCGGCGGTGTAGGCGCCCAAGCCGAAGAGGCCCGCATGGCCGAGCGACACCTGGCCGGTGTAGCCGACCACGATGTCCAGCCCGAACAGCACGATCGCGTAGATCATGATCGTCTCGAGCAGGTGAATGTAGTAGGGGTTGTCGATGCCGAGCGGGAACAGCATCAGCGCGGCGAAGCCGATGACGTAGAGGAGGAAATGTTGCTTTTTCATGCTGTCGGTCCTCAGACCTTCTTGATCGCGGTCTTGCCGAAGAGGCCGGCGGGCCGCACGGCGAGCACGATGAGCAGCAGCACCAGGCCGGGCACGTCCTTGTAGCCGGTGCTCAGGTAGAAGCCGGTGGTGGTTTCGGCGATGCCGAGGATGATCCCGCCCACCACGATGCCCATGCCGCTGGTCAGCCCGCCGATGATCGCGACGGCGAAGGCCTTGAGCCCGAGCACCGCGCCCATGGTGGCGCCGGTGAGCGTGAGCGGCGCGATCAGCACGCCGGCGAAGGCCGCCGTCATGGACGACAGCGCGTACGAAAAGGTGATCACGAGCCCGGTGTTGATGCCCATCAGCTTGGCGGCATCCCGGTCGTTGAAGGTCGCGACCACGGCCTTGCCGTAGATCGTCTTGCGGTTGAAAAATTCCACCGCCAGCATCATCAGCAACGCACCGCCGACCACCAGGATTTCCATCGGCAGCACGTTGGCGTTGAGGAACTTGAGCGGCGATTCGGGCAGCGGCGACGGGAACTTCAGGTCGTCTCGGCCCCACACGTTTTCCGCCACGTTCTTGAAGATGATGCCCAGCGCGATGGTCGACATGATCCAGCCGAACTCGCTCTTGATCTTGATGGCGGGCCGCACGCCGATGCGTTCCACCACGGCGCCCTGCACCGCGCCGAACAGGCACACGATGGGGATCATCAGCCAGTAGTTCACGCCGAGGCCGACCAGCGTCAGGCCGACCAGTGCGCCGAGCATGAGTGCATCGCCCTGACCGAAATTCAAGGTGTCGGAGGTCGCGAAGGTGAGCTGGTAGCCGAACGCGATGACGGCGTAGATCATGCCCAGCGCGATGCCGCTGAAGATGAGTTGGGTCAGGATTTGCATGGCGACTCTGATAGGTCAACAAGAAAACGCGCCGCCGCAGGACCGTTGTCCTCGTGGCGGCGCGAGCGGGTGTAGCGGGTTACTTCTTCAGGCGGACCGTGCCGGCCGACTTCTGGTCTTCGGCGTTCGCGAAGATCACGCGACCGCCCTTGACTTCACCGAACACCGGAATGTTCGCGGTGATGGCGTCGTGGTCGTCCTTGCTGAAAGGCTTGGTGTAGGTGGTCACCACGCCTTCGACCGGCGTCTTCAGATCTTCGAGCGCGGCCTTGATCTTCGGACCCTCGGTGTTGCCGGCCTGCTTGATGGCGGCGGCCAGCAGGTAGATCGAGTCGTAGCCTTGCGCGGCCGACACCGGCGAATCCATGCGGTTGTTCTTCGGCTTGAAGGTCTTCACGAAGTTGTCGATGAAGGCCTTGCGCTTGGGCGTCGTAGGTTCCTGGATGAAGGTCTGCGGCATGCGCGCGCCATCACCGCCGGGGCCGGCGTTGTCGATGAAGTTGGCCATCGCCAGCGTCCAGCTTCCGATGATCGGCACCTTCCAGCCCAGCTTGGTCATGCCGTTGGCGATCTGTGCCAGCTCAGGGCCGATGCCGTAGGTCAGCACCGCTTCGGCGCCAGCTTCCTTGGACTTCAGCAACTGGGCCGTCATGTCGACGTCCTTGATGTTGAACTTCTCGACAGCGACTGGCGTGATGCCCTTGGCCTTGAGCGCCTTCTCCAGGTCTTCGCGGCCCAGCTGGCCGTAGTTGGTGGAGTCGGCCAGGATCGCGACCTTCTTGTAGCCGCGACGCGTGACCGCTTCTTCCACGATCATCGGCGCCTGGATGCTGTCGTGCGCCGCGTTGCGGAACACGTAGTTCTCGGGGTCCTTGTCGAACTGGTGCGTGATGATCGAACCGGTCGCCACGTTGTTCAGGACCGGAATCTTCGCGTCCTGGAAGAAGCGCTGCGAGGCGAGCGCCACGCCGGTGTTGATGTAGCCCACGACGGCGACGACCTTCTCCTTGTTGATGAACTCCTGGGCGATCTGCACGCCGCGTTCGTTCTTGCCTTCGTCGTCGCGCTCGACGAGCTGGATCTGACGGCCCATCACGCCGCCGGATTTGTTGATTTCCTCAGCGGCGAGGCGCACGCCGTCGCGCATGCTCACGCCCATCGACGACGAACCGCCGGTGAACGGACCGTCGACGCCGATCTTGATCGGGTCGGCGGCCATGGCGAAAGTGGTGAGGGCGGCCAGCGCAACGGCCGTGGCGAATTTTTTCGGGAATCGGATCAAGGTGTGTCTCCTGCAGAGGTTGTGTTTAGCGGTTCCAGGCGGCGCAATTATCGGTGGCACTGTTAATTTTTGTATGCGCATGACTGCGGGGATGCCCTCGGTAGTAATGCATAAGGGAAAACGCGAAGTCGCCTCGACGAGATGCGAACCCGCAGCGGCAACGCACAATCACGCCCATGAAACCGAAGGCGAAGATCCTCCTGCTCGCCGTCGCGCCGCTGTTGTTCGCCATCGCGGCGATCGGCGGACTTCTGGTGGTCGAAACCCAGCGGCTGGAGGCGCGGCAGGCCCAGGTGCTCGAAGAGGTCCTGCTCACCGGCAAGCGCGAGGAACTGCGCAGCTACATCGCGCTGGCGCTCACCTCCATCGGCAACCTGTACGGCGCAGGCCGCGACGACGAGGCCGCCAAGGAGCAGGCCAAGGCCATCCTCTCGAGCATGAATTTCGGCGACGACGGCTACTTCTATGTGTACGACCGCGAGGGCCTGACGCTGGTGCATCCGCGCCAGCCCGAGCTGGTCGGCCAGAACCTCTGGGACCGGCGCGACACCGAGGGCACCTACATGATCCGCGAGCTCATCGCGCGGGCGCACGAAGGCGGCGGCTACCAGCGCTACCTGTGGCCCAAGCCGTCGACCGGCCGCATCGAACGCAAGCTCGGCTACTCGGTCGAGCTGCCGCGCTGGGGCTGGATGCTCGGCACCGGCATCTACCTGGACGACGTCGATGCGGCGGCCGCCAAGCTGCGCGGGAGCTTGCTGGTCAGCATCCGGCAAACGCTGCTCGGCCTGGCGACGGTCGCGATGATCGCGTCCCTCGCCGTGTTCGCCGGCGGGCTGGCGCTCAACATCAGCGAGCAGCGCCAGGCCGACCGCAAGTTGAAGGCGCTGGCGCACCGCGTGGTGAGCTCGCAGGAAGACGAGCGCGCCCGCGTCTCGCGCGAACTGCACGACCACATCTGCCAGCTGCTCGTGTCGATCAAGTACCAGTTCGAACTGGTCGGGCACCGGCTGACCCATCCGGGCGACGCGCCGGTGACCGCGATCGACAAGGAGATCGGCGCGCTGTCGCAGGCGATCGGCGAAGTGCGCCGGATCTCGCACGACCTGCGGCCTGCGTTGCTCGACGATCTCGGCCTGCCGGCCGCGCTGGAACACATCGGCAACCAGCTCGCGCAGCGCAGCGGCCTGACTGTGACCGTGTCGCCGCATGTGCAGGAAGAGCGGCTGCCGGAGCTGCAGGCGGTGAGCCTGTTCCGCGTGGCGCAGGAGGCGCTGCGCAATGTCGAGCGCCATGCGGGCGCGAGCCGCGTCGACATCCGGCTCGACGATGCGCACGACCGGCTCGAACTTCGCATCACCGACGACGGCCGCGGCTTCGACGTGCAGAACGTCGAGCTCAGCAAGGACCGCGGCATCGGCCTCACCAACATGCGCGAGCGCGTGGAGCGAAACGGCGGCCAGTTCCAGCTGTTCTCGCAGCCGGGCCGCACCGCGCTGGTGGCCAGTTTTCCGTTGGCGGCGCACGCATGAACGATCTTCCTGGACCGATCCGGCTCGTCATCGTGGACGACCATTCGCTGGTGCGCGACGGGCTGCGCGCGCGGCTGGCAGTGGTGCCGCACCTGCAGGTGATCGGTGAAGCGGCGAGCGGTGCCGAAGCGCTGGCGCTGGCCGCGGCCGATCCACCCGACCTGATGCTGATCGATGTCGGCATGCGCGGCATGAACGGCATCGAGCTCGCGACCGCGCTGCGCGCGCGCCATCCCGAAGTGCGGGTGTTGATGCTGAGCATGTACGACAACCGCGAGTACGTGCTGAGCGCGATTCGCGCGGGCGCCAGGGGCTACGTGCTGAAAGAGTCGCCGACCGAGGAAATCCTGAGCGCGATCAGCGCGGTGTGCGGCGGCGGCAGTTACTTCAGCGCGCAGGTGTCCGACCTGATGCTGCAACTGGGCGCGACGGTGCCGCAACTCACGGCGCGCGAGCACGAAGTGCTGTTGCTGCTGGCGCACGGGCGCTCGAACAAGCTGATCGCGAAAGAACTGGACATCAGCGTGCGGACCGTGGAAACCCACCGGTTCAGCCTGCGTCGCAAGCTGGGGGTGGATTCGGCGAGTGAACTGCTGAAGATCGCCGTGACGAACGGCTGGACCACGCTGTGAGCGCGGGTCCTGAAAACGTGGTGCCCGGGGCCGGAATCGAACCGGCACACCTTTCGGTGGGGGATTTTGAGTCCCCTGCGTCTACCAATTTCACCACCCGGGCACGAGCAGGAAGCAAGCCCAAAATTATGGCACAGTCGTCCGCATGAATCCCCCCAAGCTCACTTTGTTCGCCACCCCCCTGCGGGGGGCCAGCGCCCTTCGGGCGGCCGCGCAGGCGCTGCGATGAAATACCCGACGATCGAAGATGCCATCGGCAAGACGCCGCTGGTCTCGCTGCAGCGCATCGACGCGGCCGAGAATGCCCGGCGCGGCAACGTGCTTCTTGGCAAGCTCGAAGGCAACAATCCGGCCGGTTCGGTAAAGGACCGCCCGGCGCTCTCGATGATCAAGCGAGCGGAAGAGCGCGGTGAAATCAAGCCCGGCGACACCCTGATCGAAGCGACTTCCGGCAACACCGGCATCGCTCTCGCGATGGCGGCCGCCATCAAGGGTTACCGCATGGTGTTGATCATGCCGGAGGACCTGTCGGTGGAGCGCGCGCAAACCATGAAGGCGTTCGGCGCCGAGCTGGTGCTCACGCCCAAGAGCGGCGGCATGGAGTACGCGCGCGATCTGGCCGACCAGATGGTGGCGCAGGGCAAGGGCCGCGTGCTCGACCAGTTCTCCAACGCCGACAACCCCCGGATTCACTACGAGACGACCGGCCCCGAGATCTGGGCCGACACGAACGGCAAGGTCACGCATTTCGTGAGCGCGATGGGCACCACCGGCACGATCACCGGCGTCTCGCGCTTCCTGAAGGAAAAGAGCAGCGCGGTGCAGATCGTCGGTGCGCAGCCCGAAGAAGGCTCCCGCATCCCGGGCATCCGCAAGTGGCCGGAAGAATATCTGCCGAGGATCTATGAGCCCAGCCGGGTCGACCAAGTGGTCAACGTGAGTCAGGACAACGCGGAGGAAATGTGCCGCCGGATGGCCCGCGAAGAGGGCATCTTCGGCGGCATTTCCGCTGCCGGCGCGCTCTGGGTCGCGCTCGACATCGCCAAGACCGTGGAGAACGCGGTCATCGTGTTCATCGTGTGCGACCGCGGCGACCGTTACCTCTCCACCGGCGTCTTCCCGGCATGAGCGCGCCCGACCCGAAGTTCTGCCAGGCCTGCGCCACGCCGCTCGAATGGATCGAGTCGCTGGAAGACGGCGGGCCCAAGGCCCGTTTGCGTTGCCCCGCTTGCGGCCACACGCACTGGAACAACCCGACGCCGGTGCTCGCCGCCATCATCGAATACCGAGGACAGGTCTTGCTGGCGCGCAACGCGGCATGGCCGACCAAGATGTACGCACTGATCACCGGTTTCATGGAAGCCGGCGAAACGCCGCAGGAAGGCATCGCGCGGGAGATCAAGGAAGAAACCAACCTGGAAACGAGCGAGCTCAACCTGGTCGGCGTCTACGATTTCAAGCGCATGAACCAGGTGATCATCGCGTACCACGCGGTGGCCGACGGCGAGGTGTCGCTCTCGCCCGAACTGGTCGACTATCGCCTGTACGACCTGCCAGCGTTGCGCTGCTGGCCGGCCGGCACCGGCTACGCACTCGCCGACTGGCTGCGCACGCGCGGCCACGAACCCCAGTTCCTGGAATGGCCGAAGCCGGCCTCCTAGAATCTTTTCCAGTTTCAAGGAACGGTGATGCACATCCACAAAGAACTCGATACGCGCGGTCTCAATTGCCCGCTGCCCATCCTCAAGGCCAAGAAATCGCTCAACGACATGCAGAGCGGCCAGCTGTTGAAGGTGGTCGCCACCGACGCCGGCTCAGTGCGTGACTTCCAGGCCTTCGCGCGGCAGACCGGCAACGACCTGGTCGAGCAGCAGACCGTCGGCAGCGATTTCATCCACGTCCTGCGCCGGCGCTGAAGCAGCGCCGTGAGAAGGCTCGGGCGCCTTGCCGTTGCGGGTGGCTTCGCACTGCTCTTCGCCGCTGGCGTCGTGGCCTTCAACGTGGGGAGTGATGCCTTGCCAGCCAGTGCCTTGAATCGCCCCGTGCCGGCCGACGCCATTCCGCTCGCCGTGCTGGGCGACTCCAACAGCCATTCCTACCAGGACAGCCTGGCGTTCAAGCCGGGCAGCGAGGGCCGTGGCGGCGCCTTCCGGGCGCGCACCTTCAACTGGATCGAAATCATCGCGCGGCTCCGAGGCAAGGAACTGGACCCCGGGCCATGGGGGGTCTGGGGCCACTCGGGCGTGATCGCATCGGCGCGCGAGGCTCTGGGCGCGAGCGGTGACCGTGCGCCCAGGAAGGAAGACTATCGCTACAACTTCGCCAATTCAGGCGCCGGTTGCGCGAACCTGATGGCGGGGCGGTTCCAGCAAGCGCCGCGTTTGCTGGCACTGATGGACACCGAGGCCGACCGCTGGAAGCGGGGCGTCGTCGTGATCCGCATGGGGCTCAACGACTGGGCAGGCCAGCTGGACGTCATCGCGCAAGACCCGGCTGCGCCCGGCGTGCGGGACGTGACCGCCCGATGCACCCGTGCGATTCGGGAGACCGTCGCGCTCATTCACGCGACGCATCCCGAGACGAAAGTGCTGGTCGTCGGCATCGTCAATGAAGCGGACGACCCGGGCTACGTCGATCGCTTCGGCACCGCGCGCGAAAGCGCCAACATCGACAAGGCCCTGAACGACTTCAACGGTTCCCTGCGCGCCCTGGCCGAGTCGTCGAACAACACGGCCTACTTCGACGATGCAGCATGGGTGGTGGCGCGCTGGGGCCGGCGCGACGCCGAAGGCCGACCCGACTACAAGACCGTGGCGATCGGAACAACGCTGCAAGTCGCTAACACCGCTGGCGACGACCCGCGCAATGCGCTGGTGGCCGATCACCACGCCGGGCTCGTGTGGAACGCGCTCTGGGCGCAGTCGCTGGTGGCGCGCCTGAACAATGCGTTCGGGTTGCCGCTGACACCGATCAGCGATCAGCAGGTCGCCGACTTCGTGCTGCCGCTCGCGCAGCAGCCGCCGAGGTAGCCCTTAAAGCGGCAGGCTCTTCAGGTAAGCGCGAAACGACGCGCCCACTTCAGGGTGCGCCAGCGCCAATTCGACGGTGGCTTGCAGGAAGCCTTCCTTGGCACCGCAGTCGTAGCGTGTGCCCTGGTACGAATAGGCGTAGACCGCCTCTTTCTTCATAAGGGAGGCGATGCCATCGGTCAGCTGGATTTCGCCGCCGGCGCCGCTCGACTGCTTGCGAATTTCCGCAAACACAGCCGGCGTGAGGATGTATCGGCCGGCCACGCCCAGGCGCGACGGTGCGGCCTCGGGTTTCGGCTTTTCGACCATCTGGTTGACCTTGACCAGGCGGTCTTCGACCGGGTCGCCCGCCACGATGCCGTAGCGCTTGACGTGATCCAGCGGCACTTCCTGCACCGCGAGCAACGAGCCCCCGAGCTTCTCGAACATGCGCGTCATCTGCGCCAGCACGGGCTCGCCGCCGTCCGGGCCGACCATCAAGTCGTCCGCCAACAGCACGGCGAAGGGCTCGTTGCCGACCAGGTGCTCGGCGCACAGCACGGCGTGGCCGAGGCCCAACATGCGCGGCTGCCGCACATACGAGCAGGTCATGTCGTCGGGCATGACCGAGCGGGCGATGTTGAGGAGTTCGATCTTGCCGCTGGCTTCGAGTTGGCTCTCGAGCTCGTAGGCGGTGTCGTAGTGGTCCTCGATCGCGCGCTTGTTGCGGCCCGTCACGAAGATCATGTCGCGGATGCCGGCGGCATACGCTTCCTCGACGGCGTACTGGATCAGCGGCTTGTCGACCACCGGCAGCATTTCCTTGGGCTGGGCCTTGGTCGCAGGCAGAAAACGGGTGCCGAAGCCCGCCACTGGAAATACGGCCTTGCGAATGCGTGTCGGAGAAGTGGACATGGGCGATCAGACGTCGGTTCGGGAAAAAAAGAGAGGCAGGGCCCGCCAGGGCGCAGCCGCCCCGCCGGTTTCGAATACTAAATGCCGCCCGCGTTGCGGTCTGTCAGCCGAGGCGCACAAGCTGATCGCCGAGGCGTTCCAGCGTCGTGCTGAAGTCGGCGAGCCGCTTGCGCTCCTGCTCGATCACCAGCGGCGGCGCCTTGGCAACGAAGGCTTCGTTGCCCAGTTTGCCGTTCACCCGGACGATTTCGCCTTCGATCCGCGCGATCTCCTTGGCGATGCGGGCCTTTTCCGCGACCTTGTCGATTTCCATGTGCAGGCACAGCCGCACCGCGCCGACCACCGTCACCGGCGAGGCCTCGGCGGCGCTCGACCACGACGTCGAATCGTCGAACACGCGGACTTCCTTCAGCTTGGCCAGCGCCTGCAGCACCGGCGCCGCATCGCGCAGGAAGGCGGCGCCTTCGGCGTCGTCGGCCACCGCATACAGCGGCAGGCGGGTGGCTGGCGAGACGTTCATCTCGCTGCGCAGGGCGCGGCATCCGTCGACCAGCGCCTTGAGCCGCGCCACATGGGCTTCGGCGGCTTCGTCGATCTTCTCCGGCTGGCTCTGCGGGTAGGCGGCCACCATGATCGATGCGCCTTCGCGCCCTGCGACGGGCGCCACCTTCTGCCAGAGTTCTTCCGTGATGAACGGGATCACCGGGTGCGCCAGGCGCAGCAGCGTTTCGAGCGTGCGGATCAACGTGCGCCGCGTGGCGCGCTTTTGTGCATCGGTGCCGGTCTGGATCTGCACCTTGGCGATTTCCAGGTACCAGTCGCAGAACTCGTCCCATGCGAACTGATAGATCGCGTTGGCCACGTTATCGAGCCGGTAGTCCTCGAAGCCCCTGGCGACGTCGGCCTCGACGCGCTGCAGCTGCGACACGATCCAGAAGTCGGCACGGCTGAACTTCAGGTAGCCGTGCGCCGGACCGCCGACCTTGCAGTCTTCCTTGCTGTGCTCCATCAGCCCGCAGTCCTGGCTTTCGCAGTTCATCAGCACGAAGCGCGTGGCGTTCCAGAGCTTGTTGCAGAAGTTGCGGTAGCCCTCGCAACGCTTCGAATCGAAGTTGATGCTGCGGCCGAGTGAAGCGAGCGACGCGAAGGTGAAGCGCAGCGCATCGGCGCCGAAGGCCGGGATGCCTTCGGGGAATTCCTTCTGCGTGTTCTTGCGCACCGCCGGTGCGGTCTCGGGCTTGCGCAGGCCCTGGCTGCGCTTGTCGAGCAGTTCAGGCAAAGCGATGCCGTCGATCAGGTCGACCGGGTCGAGCACGTTGCCTTCGGACTTGCTCATCTTCTTGCCCTGCGCATCGCGCACCAGGCCGTGGATGTAGACGTCCTTGAAGGGCACCTGGCCGGTGAAGTGCTTGGTCATCATGATCATCCGGGCGACCCAGAAAAAGATGATGTCGTAGCCGGTGACGAGCACCGAGGAGGGCAGGTAGCGCGCCAGATCGTCGGTCTTTTCGGGCCAGCCGAGCGACGAGAAAGGCACCAGCGCGGCCGAGTACCAGGTGTCGAGCACGTCCTCGTCGCGGCGGAGTCGCTTGCCGGGCGCCTTGGCCTGCGCTTGGGCTTCGTCTTGCGCCACGTACACCGTGCCGTCCTCGTCGTACCAGGCCGGAATCTGGTGGCCCCACCAGAGCTGGCGCGAGATGGTCCAGTCCTGGATGTTCTCCATCCAGTGGTTGTAGGTGTTGACCCAGTTCTCGGGCACGAAGCGCACCTCGCCCGACTTCACCACGTCGATCGCCTTCTGCGCGATCGATTGCCCGTCGTGGCCCGGCCGTGTCATCGCGACGTACCACTGGTCGGTGAGCATCGGCTCCACGATGGCGCCTGAGCGCGCGCAGCGCGGCACCATCAGCTTGTGCTTCTTGACCTCGATCAGCAAGCCGAGCGCGTCGAGGTCGGCCACGATGGCCTTGCGCGCCACGAAGCGGTCCATGCCACGGTACTTCTCGGGCGCGTTGTCGTTGACCGTCGCGTCCAGCGTGAGGATGCCGATCACCTCGAGTTGGTGACGCTGGCCGACCGCATAGTCGTTGTAGTCGTGAGCCGGCGTGACCTTCACCACGCCGGTGCCGAAGGCCTTGTCGACGTAGTCGTCGGCAATGATCGGGATGAGCTTGTCCACCAGCGGCAGCTTCACGTGCTGACCGATCAGTTGCTTGTAGCGCTCGTCTTCCGGATGCACCATCACCGCCGTGTCGCCGAGCATCGTCTCGGGACGCGTGGTGGCCACCACCAGCGTGCCGCTGCCGTCTTCCAAAGGATAGGCGATGTGCCAGAGCGAGCCGTTTTCCTCTTCGCTCTCGACTTCCAGGTCGCTCACCGAGGTCTTGAGCACCGGGTCCCAGTTGCCCAGGCGCTTGCCACGGTAGATGAGGCCTTCGTCATAAAGCTGCACGAAGGTCTGCGTGACCACCTTCGACAGGTCGTCGTCCATCGTGAAGTACTCGCGGCTCCAGTCGACGGTGTCGCCCATGCGGCGCATCTGCTGCGTGATGGTGTTGCCCGACTTTTCCTTCCACTCCCAGACGCGCGCGACAAAGTTCTTGCGGCCGAGTTCGTGACGCGAGACCTTCTGTTCCTGCAGCTGGCGCTCCACCACGATCTGCGTGGCGATGCCGGCGTGGTCGGTGCCCGGCACCCACAGCGTGTTGTCGCCCTTCATGCGGTGGTAGCGCGCCAGGCTGTCCATGATGGTCTGGTTGAACGCATGGCCCATGTGCAGCGTGCCGGTCACGTTGGGTGGCGGCAGCTGGATCGCAAAAGCGTCCTGGCCGTCTTTGGGCATCTGCGTGCCGCGGTAGCCCGCCTTCGCGTAGCCCCGTCTTTCCCACTCGGGCCCCCAATGTGCCTCGATGGCAACGGGTTCGAACGATTTGGAGAGGCTGTCGAGGCCCGGCTGGAGGGCGGGCTGGGGGGAGGTGGTATCGGTCATGGGCGGACAATTTTACCGGGGGCCCATCGGCCTTCCGCCGCCGCAGATAATCGTTCGATGCTGTTTCTGCTCTCTCCTGCCAAGTCGCTCGATTACGACACGCCGCCCCCGGTCGGACTGCCCGCAACCCCCCCCCATTTCGAAGGCCCGCGCGGCCCGTCCACGGAACTCATCAAGCTGCTTCGCGCGAAGTCGCCGCAGGAGATCGCAGCGCTCATGCACCTTTCGGACAAGTTGTCGGCGCTCAACGTCGGGCGCTATGCCGCCTGGGCCAGCAAGAGCACCGACCAGAACGCGAAGCAGGCCGCGCTGGCCTTCAACGGCGACGTGTACGGCGGACTCGACGCCAAAAGCCTCACGCCGACGCAGCTCGCGTGGGCGCAAGACCACCTTTGCATCCTGAGCGGTCTCTACGGCGTGCTGCGGCCGCTCGACCGGCTGCAGCCCTACCGCCTCGAAATGGGCACCCGCCTGGCCAACCGCCACGGCAGCGACCTCTACGCGTTCTGGGGCGCGCGCATCGCCGACCACCTGAACGACCGGCTCGCTGCAGACCACACGCCGGTCGTCATCAACCTCGCGTCGCAGGAATACTTCAAGTCGGTCGACCTGTCGGTGCTGAAGGCGCGCGTTGTCGAGTGCGTGTTTCAGGAAGGCAAGGGCGATCACTACAAGATCGTCAGCTTCTTCGCCAAGCGCGCTCGCGGCCTGATGGCGCGCTGGGCCGTGCTGCACAAGACGGCGACACCGAAGGCGCTGGAAAAATTCGACCTCGAAGGCTACGGGTTTGCGGCCGCCGTGTCGTCGCCCGACCGCCTGGTGTTTCGTCGACAGGCGGCTTGAAGGACAACGCAGCATGACCCAGGTGATCAGTCCCGAATTGCGTGCCTGGGTCACGGCGCAACTGGCTGCGGGCCACTCGTTGTCCGCGTTGCGCGGCTCGATGCGCGATGCCGGCTGGCAGGCCGACATCGCCGATGCCGCGCTGCTGGAGATCGAATCGCAGGACACCGGCCTGGCCGCTGTCGCACCGGCCCGCGTCGCGCTGCCGGGCCCCGATCTCGACGGCGCGCCGATGCATCTGGACGCTGGCGACCGGCGGGTGCGCGTGCTGCAAACGCTGCGGCACCCGCGTGTCGTCGTGTTCGGCGACCTGCTTTCCGCGGCGGAGTGCGAGGCGCTGATCGCCGCAGCCCGCGTGCGGCTGGCGCGCTCCCTCACCGTCGAGACGCAAACCGGCGGCGAGGTGCTGAACGTCGATCGCACCAGCGACGGCATGTTCTTCGAGCGCGGCGAGAACGAGATCGTCGCGCGCATCGAGCTGCGCATCGCGCACCTCCTGCAGTGGCCGCTCGAATTCGGCGAGGGTCTGCAGGTGCTGCGCTACGCACCCGGTGCGCAGTACCGGCCGCACTACGACTACTTCGACCCGGCCGAGCCCGGCACACCGACCATTCTGCGGCGTGGCGGCCAGCGCGTCGGCACCTTGCTGATGTACCTGCAGGAGCCGGAGCAGGGCGGCGCGACCACCTTCCCCGATGTCGGGCTCGAAGTCGCGCCCACGCGCGGCACCGGCGTCTTCTTCAGCTATGACCGGCCCGACCCGGCCACGCGCACATTGCACGGTGGCGCGCCCGTGCTCGCGGGCGAAAAGTGGGTCGCGACCAAATGGCTGCGCGAGCGCGAATTTGTCTGACTCAGCGGGACCACCATGAAATTGACAGCAAACGGTTTGCAGATCGAAGTCGAAGACACCGGCGGCGAGGGCCGTCCGGTGGTCCTGCTCATCATGGGTCTGGGTATGCAACTCATCGCCTGGCCCGAGCCCTTTGTGAAAGGCCTGGTCGACGCGGGCTTTCGGGTGGTGCGACACGACAACCGCGACATCGGCCTCTCGCAGGGCTTCGATCACGCAGGCATCGGCAACCTCGTCTGGCAGACCGTGCGCCAGCGGCTCGGCCTGCCGGTGCAGTCGGCCTATGCGCTGCAGGACATGGCGAACGATTCGATCGGCGTGCTCGATGCCCTGGGCATCGCCGAGGCGCACATTGTCGGCGCGTCGATGGGCGGGATGATCGCCCAGCGCGTCGCCGCCACGGCGCCGAAGCGTGCCGCGAGCCTGGTCAGCATCATGAGTTCGAGCGGCGCGCGCGGCTTGCCCGGTCCGCGTCGCGATGTCGGCGCCGCCCTGCTGCGCCGTCCGACTGGGAAGAACGAGGCGGCGCTGGTCGCGCACAGCCTCGGCTTCATCAAGCTGATTGCGAGCCCGGCGTATCCGCAGCCCGATTCAGCGATCGCCGAACGCGTCACCTTCGCGATGCGCCGCGCGTATCACCCGAGCGGCATGCTGCGCCAGATGCTGGCCATCGGCGCCGACGCGGGCCGCGAGAAAGTGCTGCCCTCCATCACCGCGCCGACGCTTGTGCTGCATGGCGAGGCCGACGCGCTGGTGCCCATCGAATGCGGCCAGGACACGGCGCGCCGCATTCCGGGCGCGACCTTCGTGCCGGTGCCCGGCATGGGCCACGACCTGCCGCCCGAAGTCGGGCAGATTCTCCTGGGCCACATGATCCCGTTCATGCGCGAGGCTCCCCCATCCGCCAACGCAAAGGCAAGCGCATGACGCACGGCATTCCCGATTCGCCTGAAGGCTCGCAGCTCGGCCGCACCTCGGCCTATATCGACCAGTACGACCCGACGCAACTCTTCCCGATCGCGCGCACCACCAAGCGCGAAGCGATGGGCATTCGCCCCGACGCGCTGCCCTTTTTCGGCGCCGATCTCTGGACCGCATTCGAGCTCAGCTGGCTCAACCTGCGCGGCAAGCCGCAGGTCGCGCTCGCGCACTTCACCGTGCCCTGCGAAACTCCGAACATCATCGAGAGCAAGTCGTTCAAGCTCTACCTCAACAGCTTCAACGGCACGGCCTTCGCCAGCATCGACGAGGTGCGGGAGCGGCTGCGCGTCGACCTCGCCGAAGCCCTGTGGCGCGGCAGCGACCGCAGCGCCGGCATCGGCGTTCGACTGGTGACGCCGGAGCTGTTCGATCGCGAGCCGGTGCACGAGCTCGACGGGCTCGACCTGGACCGCCTCGACATCGAATGCACGCACTACCAGCCGGCGCCGCACCTGCTGCGGGTCGATGGCCTGACCGAGATGCCGGTCACCGAAACGCTCACCAGCCGCCTGCTCAAAAGCAATTGCCTCGTGACCGGCCAGCCGGATTGGGGCAGCGTGCAGATTCGCTACACCGGCCTGCCGATCGACCAGGCCGGGTTGCTCGCGTACATCGTGAGCTTTCGCAATCACAACGAGTTCCACGAGCCATGCGTTGAGCGCATGTTCACCGATATCTGGCGCCAGTGCCGCCCCACCCAGCTCGCGGTGTACGCGCGCTACACGCGGCGCGGCGGACTGGACATCAGCCCGTTTCGCACCAGCTCGCCGCAAACCCTGCCGCCGGCCTTTCGAACCGCGCGCCAGTAGCCGGCGCGGCGAAGTAGGCTCGCTCCTACGCCCGCATCGGAATCCCGCGCGGATACTCTTCAGCTTTTGTTCCAGGAAGTCACCGTGAATGTGCTGATCGTCGACGACAACGAAGCTGCGGCCGACCTGCTGCAAGAGTTGCTTTCGCTGCAGGACCACACCGTTCGCTGTACCTACACGGCGCAGCAAGCCCTCGATGCTTGCGCCGGCGAGATGTTCGACGCTGCGCTCATCGACCTCACGCTGCCCGATCGCCCCGGCATCGAGGTGGCGCGGCACCTGCGCTCGTCCGCCGTCGTGGGCAAGACGCCGCTGCTGGTGGCGATCTCCGGCCTCTCGGCCGGCGACACGCCCGGTGCGGCCGGCGTGTTCGATCACTACCTGCAAAAGCCGATCGATTTCGATGCGCTCGACCGCATCCTTGCGCTGCAATGAAGGCGTCGCCCAGCGCGCGCAGCTGGATCGCTGCCGGCGTCCGGCACGAGCTGCTCACGCGCGCCTTGCCCGCCCTGCGCCACGACATGGCCGCGCCGGTGTCCGTCATCCGCATGGCATTGCTCATGCTCAAGCGGCAGGTCGCCGCTCCCGAGCTGGATGCGGCGGCTGCGGAACAGCGCGTGGCACTGATCGACGACCAGATTGGCGCTCTTGTGACCGCCATCCGCTCGCTGCGCGACTGGGAGCTCGCCATTGGCGACCACGGCATCACGCGCAGTGCGCTGGTCACGCAGTGCACCGGTCTGATGCGGGCCGCATTCGACCTGAACGGCGTCACGCTCGAGGTCGATGAATCGCTGACGTCGGAGGCCGACGAAAGCACCTGGGACGGCGGCGCCGCGCTGCGTTATCTGATGCTCGGCGTGCTCGGCTACCTGCACGATTTCGTGGACGAGCTCGGCAGCATCGCGGTGACGCCGGATGGCAGCGACGCGCTGCGCTTCACAGCAACGCTGCGCCGTCCAGACCAGGTCGACCGGATGGTCGAGGACCATCGCGCACCCCGCGCATTGGCCATCGATGCCGTCGCGCTGCAGTCGCTGGCGGACGATCTCGGCTATGCCGTGACGGTCGAGCCCGACGCCGTTCGCCTCGTGCTCGCGCTGCCGCGCTGAGCGCGTGCCGCGCGGCGGCGCTCCGATGACAGGAAAGCCAGCAATCGCGCTTCGGCGGCACGCAGCCGGCTCGCGCCTTGTGTGCCGCGGCCGCTGATCGATTTCCACACCGCCTGCATGCCAGCCGGGTCGCTTGAAAGCTGGCCGCCGAGGGAGAGCACGGCCGGATGCACATAGGACTTCTTGCAAACCGCCGGCGTGTTGCCGAGCTGTTTGGCCACCGCGCCGATGATGTCCTTGGCGCTGTAGCGCGCGGCGGCGGCGTCTTCCAGTGCCGACTCGTTGTGGTCGCAGGCCAATCGGGTGAGTTCGAGTGCTTGCACCGTGCCGTGCCAGGTGCGGAAATCCTTGGCGGTGAAGCCGTTGCCGGCGGCGTCGCGCAGGTAGTCGTTCACGTCGCTCGACGAGACGCCGTGCGGTGCCCCGTCGTCGCCGATGTACTGGAACAAGGCTTGCCCCGGCAGCTGCTGGCAACTGCGCACGACCTTGGCCACCCGCGGATCGTCGAGGCTCGCCTCCTGCATCACGCCGCTCTTGCCGCGAAAACTGAGCTTGAGCGCACTGCCACGTACAGCCGCGTGCTGGTTGCGCAGCGTGGTGAGCCCGTACGAGCCATTGCTGCTCGCGTATTCCTCATTCCCCACGCGCACGAAGGTGGTGTCGAGCAGACGCACCAGCGTGGCGAGCACGCGGTCGCGGCTCAGCATTTCGCCGGCGGTCTTCAGGTCGCGCGCCACGCGGGCCCGGATCTTCGGCAGCGCGCGCCCGAACGCTTCGAGCCGTTCGAACTTGGTCTCGTCCTTCAGCACGCGCCAGTCGGCGTGGTAGCGGTATTGCTTTCGCCCACGCGCGTCCATGCCGGTGGCCTGCAGATGACCGTTGTGCAGCGGACAGATCCAGACTTCGGTGTAGGCCGGCGGAATCGCCAGACGCTGAATGCGGGAGATTTCGTCCACGTCCTGCAGCCACTTGCCTTTCACGTCGCGGTAGCGAAAGTTGGTGCCGCGCTTCACGCGCGACCAGCCGGGCATGTGCGCGTCGACATAAACGAGGCCGTTGGCAAGAAGAGGCGGACGCGAAGTGGTGGGCATGGAGATTGCGAACGAAAATGAAATGAGGGTGTCCGCGACAGCGCGCGGCACCGCTGTAGGACGGCGCAATCGTCCGCGGTGCGATGGGCGCTTTTTCAACGACTTCCGAGGAGACGAGTGATGACGAATGGCTGGATCAAAACAATGCGCGGCCTTGCGCTGTGCGCCGGAGCCTTGCTGCTGTCGGCCTGTGCGTCGGCACCGGCGACGCGCACCGCGCAACCCGTGAAGGTCAAGGTGTTCGTGGCGGCGATGTTCGAGATCGGCAAGAACACCGGCGACCGCGCCGGCGAGTTCCAGCACTGGTATGAGCGCTACTGGAAAGACGCCACGCCGATCACCGTCGCCGGCGCGCTCGGCCCGGTGTATTGCAATGCCGACGGCGTGTGCGGCTCGGTGCTCGGCATGGGCAAGGTCAATTCGTCGTCGTCGATGCAGGCCATCCTCGTCAATCCCGCCTTCGACTTTTCGCAGGCCTACTACGTGATCTCGGGCGTCGGCGGCACGCCACCGGCGCGCGGCACCATCGGCGAGGTGAGCTGGGCGACCTGGCTGGTCGACTACGACCTCGGCCACCGTTGGGCACCCGAAGAAAACAAGGCCGGCGAGCCGACCTTCATGCCACGCAAGGGCTACGAGGAATACCGCCGCTTCAAGCTGAACCCCGAGCTTGTGGCCTGGGCCATGAAACTCTCGGCCGACACGCCGTTGAAAGACGCCGACTCGGCCCGCGCCTACCGGCAGCGTTATCCCGACGCGGCGGCACGTCGCGCGCCCTTCGTCGGCACCGGCACGCACATGACGGGCGACACCTTCTTCCATGGCCCCGGCATGTCGAAGCAGGCGCAATACATCGCGAAGCTCTACGGGGCGGACGATTACGTCATCACCGAGATGGAAGCCGCCGCGATCACGCTGGTGATCAAGCGCACGCACGGCACCGACCGTGTCATGAGCCTGCGTGGCGCGGTCAATTTCGACCAGGGCAATCCGCGGGAAACCACGCTGCAGCACCTCGACCCGGCGCCGGGCGAGACGGCCGGCGGCTTTGCCGAAACAGTCGAGAACATCGAGCGCGTCGGCGCGCGCGTGGTTGACCACATCACGGCGAACTGGGGCCAGTGGCAGGCCGGCGTCCCGGCGCGCTAGAACAGGGACGCGGTCGTCGCGTTCGCGTCGCCCGAACCTTGCGCCCGCGCGCCGGTCTCAGGCGCCCGGTTCGGCGTCACGGCTTCGTCGCTGCCGGCACGCGCCAGCGTGCCGACACGCACGCCCAGCAGGCGCAGCGGGCGCTCCAGCGGCACGCGCTTCAGGCACTGGCCGGCGGTCTGGCGGATCGTCTTGCCGTCGTCCGTGAAGCACGCGATCGTCTGGTCGCGCGTCGCGGTCTTGAAGTCGTCGTAGCGCAGCTTGATGCCGATGGTCTTGCCGACGTAGCCCTTGCGCTGCAGGTCGTCGCCGAGCTTTTCGCAGAGCTGCGTGAAGATCGCCCCCAGCGCGGCGCGGTCGCGCACAGGGTGCAGGTTGCGGTCGAAAGTGGTCTCGCGGCTCATCGAAACCGGCTCGCTCTCGGTGACCACCGCGCGCTCGTCGCGACCCCATGAAATCTCGTGCATCCAGGCGCCGCTCGACTTGCCGAAATTCGCGATGAGCCAGTCGCGATCCTTCGCCGCGATCTCGCCGACGGTGCGGATGCCCAGCCGTTCCAGCTTTTCGTCGGCTTTCGGCCCGATGCCGTTCACCTTGCGCACGGGCAGCGGCCAGATCTTCGATTCGAGATCGTCTTCGTAGACGATCGAAATGCCGTTCGGCTTGTTGAATTCGCTCGCCAGCTTGGCGATCAGCTTGTTGGGCGCCACGCCGATCGAGCAGGTCAGGCCGGTGGCCTGCAAGATCGATTTCTGGATGAGCCGCGCCAGCACCCGGCCGCCCTCGCGCTGGCCGCCCGGCACGTCGGTGAAGTCGATGTACACCTCGTCGACGCCCCGGTCTTCCACCAGCGGCGCAATGTCGCGAACGATGCTTTTGAACAGGCGCGACAACCGCCGCACCTCGTCGAAATCGACGGGCAGCACGATCGCCTGCGGGCACAGCTTGGCGGCTTTCATCATTCCCATGGCCGAGCCGACGCCGAACTGGCGCGCAGCGTAGGTCGCCGTGGTGATCACGCCGCGGCCGACGTAGTCTTTCAGCAGCGGAAAAGCCGAGGCCGGAATCTCGTGCAGTGCGATTCCGCGTTCGTCCTGCGCCTGGCGCAGCGCCTCGTCGACGCGTCGTCGGCCACCGCCGATCACCATCGGCAAGCCCTTCAGTTGCGGATAGCGCAAGAGCTCGACGGACGCGAAGAACGCGTCCATGTCGAGATGGGCGATGCGGCGGATGGGCGGGCTGGCAGGAGGCACCCCGCGATTTTGCCGCGGGTGCGCGTCGGCGCTGCGGACTAAGCTCATGGTCGCCCCGCTCCGGGTGCAGAAGGACGCCCATGCGAACCGTCGCCTCCATCCTCTGGCAACGCCTCGATGCGCCGGGGCACGACGCCTGCCGGCTCGAGCGCTCTGAAACAGCCTGGCAACTCGACGGTGCCGCCGTGTTCCGCCAAGCCGACGGGCGCATCGCACAACTGCATTACCGCGTGCGTTGCGATCTGCACTGGCACACGCAGTGGGGCACGGTGCGCGGGTGGCTGGGCGATGCGACGGTGGATTTTTCGGTGGCCCACGATGCGCACGGCCGCTGGCTGTTGAACGACACGCCGGTGCCCGAACTCGCGCACTGCATCGACCTGGACCTCGGCTTCACGCCAGCCACGAACCTGATTCCGTTGCGGCGTTTGCAGCTCGCGCAGGGCGAACGTGCTGCCGCGCCGGCCGCATGGCTGGACCTGGAAGGGGGCGAGTTGGGATTGCTGGAACAACACTACGAACGGTGCGGCGAGTCGGCCTACGACTATCGCGCCGAACGATTCGACTACGCCGCCCGGCTCGAAGTGACTGCCGAGGGCTTCGTGCGCGACTACCCGGAACGGTGGGTCATTGTTCCGTCTTGAACAGACCCCGCACGTTGAGTGCGGCCAGACAAACCTGCAACGCGATCAGCGCCCACGCCTGCGTATGAACGCCCCAGATCACCCACAGCACATTGCTGGTCAGGAAAACCCAGAAACCGATGTTGCGTCTTGCTTTGGCGTTGGAACCGACCAGCCACGCGGCGATCACCGATGCGAGGAAGGCGGGCCACTGGATCAGCGAGAGTGCGTCGTCCATGGAGGCGTGCTCAGGCCGACACCACCGGCTGGTCACCCGGGACCCCCGTGGCTGCTGACACGCGCATCGCGATGGCGTTGAGCAACGCATCGGCAAAGCCGCCTTCGGCGCGTGCTTCCCGGCGTGCGCTGGTCATCACCCGCGGCCGTGCGCTCCATGCGATCTGGATCCCGGCGGCTTCGAGCGCGCGCACGAACGCCACGTCTTCACTGCACGTCAGGTGCTGGAAGCCGCCAGCGCGGCGATAGGCAGCGGCCGACACGCCCAAGTTGGCGCCGTGGATGTGGCTGTGCCCATCGGCGTCGGTATAGGTTTCCAGAAAGTGGGCCTTCAGCAAGGCCGCGTGGGCACCGTGAGGCGACCAGTCGTCGACGCCGATCGAGCCGCACACGGCTTCTGCGTTGAGGGCGAGCTGGTCGACCAGCCAACTGGGTGACACCACCGTGTCGGCGTCGGTGAAGGCCAGCCATCGTGCCCCGCGCGCCAGCAACGCTTCGGCGCCCATGGCGCGAGCGGTCCCCACGTTGCGAGCGCGCATGCTGAGCGTGTGCGCGCCGGCCTGCGCAGCGCGGACGGCCGTGGCATCGGTGCAGCTGTCGAGCACCACCAGCACCTCGACGGTTTCGCCGGCCAGCGCGGGATGGTGCGCGGCCTCTTGTGCGGCGCGTACGCAGGCGTGAATGTCGCGTTCTTCGTTGTGGGCGGGTATGACGATGCCAAGCATTTGGATCTTTCGACGCGAAGGGAGCACCGAAGATAGAAACGCTATCGTTTTGCGCCCGTCGGCGGCAAGGCTCAGCCCACGTAGGCGATGTCGACGCTCACGGTACGTCTTTTGACATGCGACGTCTCACCATGATGCGGACCCCTGAGCCTCAATGATCGTGATGCAGGTAGGCGGCCTGCCGCGGCAGCCGCAGGCTGACGAAGAATGCGATCACCATCATCACCGTCACGTACCAGTAGAAAGCGGATTCGTGACCGAGCGACTTGAGCCCGAGCGCCACGTATTCGGCCGAGCCACCGAAGATCGCGTTGGCCACCGCGTACGCCAAGCCGACGCCGAGTGCGCGCACTTCGGGCGGGAACATTTCAGCTTTCACGATGCCGCTGATGGAGGTGTAGAAACTCACGATTGCGAGTGCCAGGATGATCAGGACGAAGGCCATCACCGGGCTCTGCACGCGCTGCAGCGCCATCATGATCGGCACCGTGCACAACGCACCGAGCGCTCCGAAGAGCAGCATGTTGTTGCGGCGGCCGATGCGGTCCGACAGCATGCCGAAGAGCGGCTGCATGCACATGTAGACGAACAGCGCGCAGGTCATCACGTAGCTGGTCGTCTTGATCGGCAGGTGCACCGTGTTCACCAGGTACTTCTGCATGTAGGTGGTGAAGGTGTAGAAGATCAGCGAGCCGCCGGCGGTGTAGCCCAGCACCGTGAAAAAGGCCGCCTTGTGGTTGCGGAACAGCGCCGACATGCTGCCGGCATCCTTGTTGGCTTTGGATTCGGCGGTCTGCGTCTCGTGCAACGTGCGGCGCAGCAGCAGGGCAACGACGGCCGCGATGGCGCCGATCACGAACGGAATGCGCCAGCCCCAGGCCTTGAGTTCGGCCTCGTCGAGCAACTGCTCGAGCACCACGATCACGAGCACCGCGAGCAGTTGCCCACCGATCAAGGTGACGTATTGGAACGACGAGAAGAACCCGCGCTGCCCCTTGAGCGCAACCTCGCTCATGTAGGTCGCCGTGGTGCCGTATTCGCCACCGACCGACAGCCCCTGGAACAGGCGGCACACCAGCAGAAGGAACGGCGCCCACGCGCCAATCTGCGCATAGGTCGGCAGGCAGGCGATGACCAGCGAGCCGCCGCACATCATCGTCACCGAGATCAGCATCGAGGTCTTGCGCCCGAGCCGGTCGGCCACGCGGCCGAACAGCCAGCCGCCGACCGGCCGCATCAGGAAGCCGGCAGCGAACACGCCCGCGGTGTTGAGCAACTGTGCGGTCGGGTCGGATTTCGGGAAGAAGGCCGGCGCGAAATAGAGCGCGGAGAACGCGTACACATAGAAGTCGAACCACTCGACCAGGTTGCCCGAGGAGGCCGCCATGATCGCGAACACGCGATGGCGTTTTTCAGCGGCGGTGTAGTGAGGTTCAGGGGTGCCCGCGGCTGTCGCGGGCGAAACGGGAACGGTGGCACTCATGGTGTCGTTGCCTCTCTGAATGTTGTTGTGGCGTCGTTGATTTTGTTCGGCAACGCAAAACGTTGCCGCCAGTCAGGTACTGGTGGCTTCAGTCAGCCGCGCGGTCGTGGGGCCGGAGCATCTTGAGCACCTTGCTCGCGAGTTTTTCCATCGCGAACGGCTTGGTGATCATTTCCATGCCGGGCTTCAGAAAGCCGTGGGCGAGCATGGCGTTTTCGGCATAGCCCGTCATGAAAAGCACCTTCAGGTCGGGACGGGTCAGCCGGGCAGCGTCGTACACCTGCCGGCCGTTCATGAGGGGCAGTCCGACGTCGGTCACGAGCAGATCGACGCGCTGTTCGGACTGCAAAATGCGCAGCGCCTGCGCGCCGTCGGCCGCCTCCACGGTCCGGTAGCCGAGACCTTGCAGCAAGTCGACGACCAGCGTGCGCACCACCGGCTCGTCTTCCACCACCATCAGCGTTTCGCCGACTTCGGTGTGGTGGTCCGACCGGATCTGCGGGATGCTCTGGGGCGGCGCGGCCTCGCCGCGATGACGCGGCAAATACAACTTCGCGCTGGTGCCCTTGCCCGGTTCGCTGTAGAGCTTCACGAGGCCGTGCGACTGCTTGGCGAAGCCGTAGATCATCGAGAGGCCGAGGCCCGTGCCCTGGCCGATCGGTTTGGTGGTGAAGAAGGGTTCGAAGGCCTTCGCGAGCACATCGGCCGTCATGCCGGCGCCGGTGTCGGTGACGCTCACGCACACGTACTGGCCGGCTTTCAGGTCGAGCGTCTGGGTTTGCGCGACGTAGCTGTCGTCGAGCGAGGTGTTGGACGTTTCGATCGTGAGCATGCCGCCGTCGGGCATGGCGTCCCGCGCGTTGATGCAGAGGTTGAGGATGGCGCTTTCGAGTTGGTTCGCATCGCAGAGCGTGGTCCACAAGCCGGCCGCGAGCACCAGCTCGATGCGGATGCGCTCGCCCATCGTGCGGCGCAACAGGTCTTCCATCGGCGCCACCAGCTGGTTGGCCTTGACCGGCTTCGGGTCGAGCGGCTGCCGCCGCGAGAATGCGAGCAGTCGATGGGTCAAGCCCGCTGCGCGCTGCGCGGAAGCCATGGCCCCGGCGATGAGTCGCTCGAGGTTGTCGGTCTTGCCGAGTTGCAAGCGCAGCTTCAGCACGTCGAGGGAGCCGGTGATGCCCTGCAGCAAATTGTTGAAGTCGTGCGCGATGCCGCCGGTGAGCTGGCCGACCGCTTCCATCTTCTGGGCCTGGCGCAAGGCTTCCTGGGCCGCTTCCCGCTCTTCGGATTCCTTGCGCAGTCGGGCGAGTGCGTCTTCGAGATCCTGCGTGCGCCCGGCGATACGGCTTTCGAGGTTGTCGTTCAGCGTGCGCAGTTTGCTCTCGGCCTGCACCTGATCGGTCACGTCGTAGCCCGCCACGAAGATGCCCGTGGCGGCGCCGTGACCGTCGACGATCGGCTGGTACACGAAGTCGAGGTAGCGATTTTCCAGCGGCGCGCCGGGCTGCCGCTGCAACGCGATCGGCATGGCCTGGCCGAGGAAGGGCTTGCGGCTTTTGTAGACCTCGTCGAGCAGCTCGACAAAGCCTTGTTGCGCGAGCTCGGGCAGCGCGATATGGACCGGCTTGCCTTCGATCTCCCGGTGACCGACCAGCTGGCGATACGACGCGTTCGCCAGTTCGAGCACATGGTCGGTCCCGCTCAACACGCACATGAAGCTGGGCGCCTGCTTGAAGAGGTCGCGCATGCGATCGCGCTCGGCCGTACGCGCCTCGAAAGCGGCTGCGTTCGCGAGACTGGCGGCGATCTGGCCTGCCATCAACTTCACGAAGCCGATGTGGTCTTCGTCGAGTCGACGGTGGGGGTTCAGGCCGCTCACCAGGAAGCCTGCGGGTCGAGTCGAACCCTGTGCCGCCAGCGGGACCACGAGCGCGCCGGGCGACGGCAGCGTCCACCGCCCGTGCGGCACATCGGCCGCTGCGGCCAGCGGACACTGGACGTGCGGATCGCCGGCCAGGATGCGGTGCGTGCCCCACAGCGAATCGTTGCCGGGCGCGATGTGCATCGGCGCCAGCCGATGGTCGTCTGCGATGCCCGCGTGGCAGGCACGGCGCGCGTGGCCGGATTTGTCGAAGAGGTAGAGCATCGAGAACGGCAGGTCGTGCGTTACCGTGCCCAACGCCTCGCATGCGGCCTCGACCACGCTGCTGCGAAGGTCGGCCGTGGCCAGGCGTGCGGCGAGATCGTTGAGCGCGGCGAGCCGCCGCTCGCTGAGCACGCGGTCGGTGTCCTCCGACACCGCGCAGAAGATGCCCTCGATGCGACCGCCGTCGCCGATGAGCGGGCTGTACGAGAACGTGTGATACGTCTCTTCGGGGTAGCCGGAGCGTTCCAGGATGAGCAGCAGCGCGCGGTCCCAGGTCGACTCGCCCTTGTCATAGACGGTGTGGATACGGCCTTTCACATCGTCCCAGATTTCGCGCCAGACCACCCGAGTCGGCTGACCGAGCGCAGTCGGATGCTTGAGGCCCAGCGTCGGCCGATAAGCGTCGTTGTAGAAGAAGGCAAGGTCCGGGCCCCAGCCCAGCCACATCTCGAAGCGCGAAGTCAACAGGATGCGGATCGCCACCTTGAGCGACTGCGGCCAGCGCTCGGGCGGACCGACCGATGTCGCCGCCCAATCGTGCTGCCGCATGCGTGTTGCCATCTCGCTGTGCCCGACGAAGATGTCGGCATAGCGGTCGGTGAGGGCGGCGTTCGGAGGCGGCATGTCGGGGAAGAGGGTAGCGATGCCAGGCCTGATCGACGCACCAGCCGGTGCCGTGAAAGCCTGTCGGCGGGGGCCTCGAAGCCGGCCCTTGCATTCGCGCGCGCCGGCCCAAATTTCCCTCCATGAACACATCCAGTACCTACACCACCAATGCCGTGCTTCTGGCCCAGCTGCTGGAGCGGCTGGAGCGCGGCGGCCATCCCGACGCAGCGCAGTACCGCATGGTCGCCCGGCGGCTCACCGACGAGCTCCGCCGCGTGACCGATGTCGATGCGCTCAACAGCGTGCTCGAGGCGCACCCGGCCGCGGCGCAGCTTTACGAGAACATGAACTACCAGCACGCTGGCCTGTGCCGCTCGTTGCTGGACGCCTCGCTGGCGTCGGAGCAACGTGCGCGCGATGCCATCGCGCTGGCGATGCGCCCGACCACCGAAGGCTCTGGGCTCGCCTGAACTAGAAGGTGCCGGGCAGCAGGATGCTCGAGTCGACGTCGTCGATCTGCGTGCGACCGCAGAACGCCATCGTGATGTCGAGCTCCTTGTGCAGGATCTGCAACGCGCGGGTCACGCCGGCTTCGCCGTAGGCGCCCAGCGCATACAGGAAGCTGCGGCCGATCAGCGTGCCGCGGGCGCCGAGGGCACGCGCCTTCAGCACGTCCTGGCCGCTGCGGATGCCGCCGTCCATCCACACCTCGATCTCGGTGCCCACCGCTTCGACGATCGCGGGCAGGGCCTCGATCGACGACTGAGCGCCGTCCAGCTGCCGGCCGCCGTGGTTGGACACGATCAGCGCATCGGCGCCGCTCGACGCGGCGAGCCGCGCGTCTTCCACGTCCATGATCCCCTTGAGGATCAGCTTGCCGCCCCAGCGCTTCTTGATCCATTCCACGTCGGCCCAGCTGAGCGCCGGGTCGAACTGCTCGGCCGTCCATGAGCTGAGCGACGAGAGGTCGCCCACGTTCTTGGCGTGGCCCACGATGTTGCCGAAGGTGCGGCGCTTGGTGCCCAGCATGCCCAAGCACCAGGCCGGCTTGGTCGCCAGGTTGATCATGTTGGCGATGGTCAGCTTGGGCGGCGCGGTCAGGCCGTTCTTGATGTCCTTGTGGCGCTGGCCGAGCACCTGCAAATCGAGCGTGAGCTGCAGCGCCGAGCAATTGGCGGCCTTGGCCCGGTCGATCAGCCGCTCGATGAAGTCGCGGTCTTTCATGACATACAGCTGGAACCAGAACGGATGCCCGTTGGTGTTGGCCGCGATGTCTTCGAGCGAGCAGATGCTCATGGTCGAGAGCGTGAACGGAATGCCGAAGGCCTTGGCCGCCTTCGCGCCGAGGATTTCGCCATCGGCGTGCTGCATGCCGGTCATGCCCGTCGGCGCGATGGCCACGGGCATCGAGACCTCTTCGCCGATCATGGTGGTGCGCGTGCTGCGGCCCTCCATGTTCACGGCCACGCGCTGGCGCAGCTTGATCTTCTGGAAATCGGTTTCGTTGGCACGGTAGGTGCCTTCGGTCCATGCGCCGGAATCGGCGTAGTCGTAGAACATGCGCGGCACGCGGCGCTGGGCGATCACACGAAGGTCTTCGATCGAGGTGATCTTTGAGAGGTCGGGCACTGGGGAGTCTCCTTGCTGACGGCGCGATTCAGGGCGCGCCTGCACCCATTATCCGCAGGTCGTGAACCAGGGCCGCTGCCGCGGATGTCAGCGGCACCAGCTGGCCCTGCACCAGCCGCAACTGGTCGCGCACCAGGCGCTGTGCATCGGTCATGTCGGCGGGCACCCGAGAGAGCGCTTCGCCAAGCGCGGCCATGGCCGGGTCGGCTGCAGCGACCCTGCGCTGCGCGAGGCCTGCGGCCAGCCCATCGAGCGCCGTCGCCAGCGCATCGGCTGTTTGCAGGATTGCCTGCGTGGTTTCGCCGTCGGCCAATGCTTCGCGGTGCGCGCCGAGCCCGGAAAAATAGTTGAGCACCGTGTGCGAGTGCACGAGAAAGCGCAGGCCGCGGTCGCCTTCCTGTTCGCGCCGCCCCGGCTCCTGCAACAGGTTGGTGAGCGCGGTGGAGAGCGCGGCATCGGCGTTGTGCGCGTTGCGGCGCGCCAGCCGGTAGGGCAGGTCGTCGTTGCGGCCGCGCCGGTATTGCGCCGTGAGTTCGCGCAGGTAGCCCGCCAGGGTCGAGAGCGCGCGGCCTGCCAGCGCATCGAGGCGCCGGCCCTGCCAGTCGGGCAACACCAGCACCACGGCGGCAACGGCGATCAGGCTGCCGATGAGGGTGTCGACCAAGCGCGGCACGATCAGTACGTTGCCGTCGCCCACCTGGTTGAAGCACATCAGCACCACCAGCGTCATCGCGGTGGTCGCCACCGTGTACTGCGTGGTGCGCGTGCTGAAGAACACCACGCCGGCCACCACCGCGAACATCGATTGCAGCAGCAGGCTCGGGAACAGGTCGAACAGCGCCCAGCCCAGCGCGAGGCCGAGGAAGGTGCCCGTCACGCGCTGCAGCATGCGGCGGCGCGTCGCGCCGAAGCTGGGCTGGCAGACGAAGATCGTGGTCAGCAGGATCCAGTAGCCCTGCCGCGCATGCACCACGTGCAGCAGGCCATAGCCGGCGGCGAGCGCCAGGCTCAGGCGCAGCGCATGGCGAAACACCGGCGAGCCGGTGCTGAATTGCGCCCTGACGCGGCCGAAGGCGTCGGCCCACGAGCGCGGCGCCCGGTCGAACAGCGCGCCGTCGCCGGCGTCGCCCCGGGCCTGGGGTGCGCCAGCGCGCTCGAGTTGGGCGTCGAGCGTGCCGAGGTTGCCGGCCAGCGCGCGCAGCGATTTCAGAAGCGGCGCCCAGTCCGCATGCTGCCGCGCCTGCAACTGGTCGATGGATGCCTGCAGGTCGTGCAACGCGGCGGCGCTTTCATCGCCTTTGTCGAAGGGCAGGCGCAGCAGGATGGCGCGCGCCAGATGACCGCACGCGCGGCCCTGCACCCGCATGAGACGCTGGCAGCGGAACAGCACGTCGCTGTGGAAGAAGACGTCGATCAGTTCCTCGTACGGCGAGTGCGACGAACTCGCGCGTTCATGGATGTCCTGTGCGATGAAGTACAGGTGCAGGTAATGCGTCATGCGGCTGCTCGCACGCGTGGCGTCGACCCGGTTGAAGATGCTTTCCTTGGCCGCGTTCAGCGCGATCACCACCTGGCCGCTGCGCTGCGCCAGCTTGATGCGTCGCACCTCGGCCTGGCTTCCTTCCGTAGCGCGCACCGGCTCGAACAAAGTCGATTTGAGGCGCAGGTACAGGTCCAGTTCCCGAAAAAGCTGCGCCAGCGTCTGCTGCACCGGCTGGTGCAGGAAGAGGGCGCACCACAGCACCGACAGCAGCCCGTACCAGCTCGCACCGGCGAGCAACAACGCGGGCTCCAGCCAGAAAGCCTGCGTCAGGTCGCTGCGCTGGTCCATGCCGATGGTGGTGTAGAGCGAGAGGATCAGCGTACCGTAGGCGATGGCCTGGTAGCGCCGGCTGATGGCGCCGAGCATCGTGAGTCCGAAGGTGGCCGCGACGATGCCGGCGGCAAAGGCCCACGGGTGCGGAAACAGCGCTTGCACCGCGAAGGCTGCACCCGCAAAGCACCCCAGCGTGAGCAGCAGTGCCTGCAGCCGGCCGCGCCAGTTGTCGTCGGTTTCGGCCAGCGCGCAAGCCACCGCGCCGAGCAGCAGCGGCACGATCCGGGGCATCGTGTCGAGCGACCAGCACAGGCCCATGAGCACCGCGAGCGCGATGAACACCCGGACGCTGTAGGCGAAGCTGTTGAGCGCCCAGAGACGGCGGAAAGGACGGGAAGCGGTGACGGAGAACATGGAATGGGAGGCGAACCGGGTGCGAGCAAACGCCGTACCAACCCGTGAGGTTACGCCGCCGAAGACGCGGCACGCCAGTTGCTTGCCAAGTGCATCTCAACCAGGAACGCACCATGAACCGCAACGACGTCACCGAAAAAATCATCACCGTCAAGGTGGCCAAGGGCCTGCAATGGGCCGATGTGGCCAAGAAAGTCGGCTTGTCGAAGGAGTGGGTCACGGCCGCTTGCCTCGGTCAGATGACCTTCGACGCGGCGCAGGCCAGGGTCGTCGGCAAGATCTTCGGCCTCACGAGCGAAGAGCAGAAGTGGCTGCAGGTCGTGCCTTACAAGGGGTCGCTGCCCACCGCGGTGCCGACCGACCCTCTGATCTACCGCTGGTACGAGATCGTCAGCGTGTACGGCACCACCATCAAGGAACTCATCCACGAAGAGTTCGGCGACGGCATCATGAGCGCGATCGACTTCAGCATGGACATCCAGCGCACCGCCGACCCCAAGGGCGACCGCGTGAACGTGGTGCTCTCGGGCAAGTTCCTGCCTTACAAGACCTACTGAAGAGCGCTGCCATGGCGGCCGTCGCGCCGCGCGGCGGTGACCGCGCCGACGTACTGCGAGCGTCCGGCGCCCAGCGCGGCGGCCACCAGCGCGACGCCGATGAGCACGAACAGGGCGGCGGACGCATCGAAGCTGCCCGTCCATCCGCGCAGCAGGCCGACCAGCAGCGGCCCGAATGCGGCCACCAGGTAGCCGACGCCTTGGGCCATGCCCGACAGTTGTGCGGCCACGTGCGAATCGCGCGAGCGCAACACGATCAGCGTGAGCGCCAGCGCGAACGAGCCCCCCTGGGCAATGCCGAGCAGCACGGCCCACCACCAGATCTGGTCGAGCGGTGCGAACTGCGCGCCCAGCATGGCCGCGACGATCAGCACCGCCAGCACCACCGCCAGCGCGATCTGGTTGCGGGCCTTGACGGCGAGCGACGGCACGATGAGGCAGGTCACGACCTGCACGATGACCGACAGCGACAGCACGTAGCCGGCGACATCGCCCGCCAGGCCGCGCTCCCGCAGGATCGGCGCGAGCCATCCCATCACGATGTACGCCAGCGCGGACTGCAATCCCATGAAGAGCGTGACCTGCCAGGCCAGCGGGTCGCGCCAGAGGCCGCTGACCACGAAGCCCGATTCGCCCGGCACCGGCGCGAGGCGCCAGGCCTGCGGCGCCCACAGCAGCGTGACCGCCGCGGCTGGCACGGCCCACAGCGCGAGCGCCGTCGTCCAGCTGCCCCCGAGCGCATGTTCCAGCGGCACGGTGAGGCCGGCGCCGCTGGCGGCACCGCCGCACACCGCCATCGTGTAGAGGCCCATCATCAGTGCGGCCTGCTGCGAGAAATCGCGTTTGACCAGACCCGACAGCAGCACGTTCGCGACGGCGATGCCGGTGCCCGCGATGGCCGAGGCGATGAAAAGCAGAGGCACGCTGCCCGTGCCGCGCAGCAGCGTGCCGACCAGGATCAGCACCATGCAGCCGAGCAGCGTGCGTTCGGTGCCGAAGCGGCGGCCCAGGCGGGGCGCCAGCATCGCGAAGAGGCCCAGGCAGACGATCGGCAGTGTCGTGAGCAGGCTCGCGCCGCCCGGCGTGAGCCCGGTCGACGCCATGATCTCGGGCAACACCACCGACAGGCTCGAAAACACCGGGCGGAGATTGAAGGCGATCAGCACCACGCTGAGCGCCAGCAGCAAGCGGCGGGCCGGTGTGGCGGCGGGCGTGGGGCGCGGTGCGGGGGTGGTGTCGCACTCGGCGTCGATCAACAGGTCGGAAGCACTCATCGTCTTGTTTTGTCTCGTTCGTCTTCTTTTTCAGGGGCGCGGTGGCGCGCTGGCGCCTGCGGCCACGCCGGCACCGCGCACCTCGAGTTTCACCTCGTCGAGCACCTGCCCGCGTGCGTCGACCAGCTGAATGGCGTGCCGGCCCGGCCACGGCAGCCACTGGGCGGTGGCGCCGCGCGCAAACGGCTTGCCGTCGATCTGCCAGCGCACGCCTGCGCCCTCGGCCTCCAGGCGCACGCGCTGGCGGTTCGGCGGAATGTCGGGGTCGAGCGCGATGATCGTGCCGCGCGTCGGCGAGGTGATGCGGGCTGCGGCGCCCGTGGCGGCGTGGCGTGCAGCGACCGGATCGATCGCGAATTCGGCTTGCTCGGTGCCCTGCAGGAACCACTCATCGCGCGACGCTTCGAGCAGGCCGCCCTCTGCGTTGCGCCCGAAGGTCACAGGCGCGTGCACCAGGCCCGGTGGCGGCGTCGGCGCGCGGCTCGGCTCGCGCGCGTGCAGGAAGCCCATGAGCTCGGCCCATACGGGCGCCGCGCCGCTGGTGCCGCTCACGTCCCACATCGGCGCGCCGCTGGCATTGCCGACCCACACGCCGACCGTGTAGCGCGCCGACCAGCCGACCGCCCAGTTGTCGCGCATGTCCTTGCTGGTGCCGGTCTTCACGGCGGTCCAGAAACGCGTCGACAGGATGCTGTCGAGCCCGAAGGTGCGCGCCCGCGCGTTGGCATCCGACAGGATGTCGCCGACGATGAACGCCGCCCCGGGATCGATCGCGTTCGTGGTGTTGCTTCCCTGTCCTGGCAAAAACCGCGTCTCCCCAACCCTTCCGCCGTTCGCCAGCGTCCGGTACGCATTGGTCAGCGACAGCAGCGACACCTCTGCGCTGCCGAGCGCCAGGCTGTAGCCGTAGTAATCACCGTTTTCGCGCAGCGGCATCCCGGCCGCGCGCAGTTGGCGTGCGAAGGCTTCGGGCGACACCATCACCAGCGTGCGCACGGCCGGCACGTTGAGCGAAGCGGCGAGCGCGGTGCGGGCCGACACCAGCCCCTTGAACTGGCGGTCGTAGTTCTGCGGGATGTAGAGGCCGCTCGCCGTGCTGATCTGCGCAGAAGAATCGTCGAGCAGCGACGCCGCCGTGAGCCGGCGTTCGGCGATGGCCTGCGCATACAGCAGCGGCTTGAGCGTGGAGCCCGGCTGGCGCTGTGCCACGACGCCGTCGACCTCGGCCGCCTGGCTCAGCACGCCCGACGAACCGACCCACGCGAGCACCTCGCCGCTCGCGTTGTCGAGCACGACCAGCGCGCCGTCTTCGACGTGGCGGCCTCGCAGCTCGCGCAGGTGGCGTTGCAAGGTGGTCAGTGCGAAGCGCTGCAGGGGCGCGCGCAAGGTGGTGTGGATGTCGGCGCCGTTGCCCGATTCGCGCAATGCGCGCCGCGCCAGATGCGGCGCGATGCCGTCGCTCGCATCGAAGGCGCGCCGTTGCAGCGCGGCGCTGGCGAACATGTCGAGCGCCTCGCAGTCGGCCTTGTTGTTGCTGTTGTTCTTGGTCTCGGGCGCCATCGTGCGCAGCACTTCGCAGGCGCGCTGCGCGACCACCGCGGGCCGGGCGTTCGGCGCACGCACCAGCGCTGCCGCAACGGCCGCTTCGCGCGCATCGAGCCCGTGCGGCGCTTTACCGAACAGCGTGCGCGACAGCGCATCGATGCCGACGATCTCGCCGCGAAACGGCACGGTGTTGAGGTACGCCTCCAGCACCTGGTCCTTGCGCCACTCGCGCTCCAGTTGCGTCGCAGCGAGCGTTTGCCCAACTTTCTGCGTCAGGCTGCGACCGCCGCTCGCGCGGCGCAGGTCGTCGTCGATCAGGCCGGCGAGCTGCATCGTGAGGGTCGAGGCACCGCGCGTCTTCGTGTTCCACAGATTGCCCCAGGCGGCCGCGGACACGGCGCGCCAGTCGACGCCGCTGTGTTCGTAGAAGCGTTTGTCCTCGCTCAACACCATGGCCGTGCGCAAGGCCGGCGACACGTCGGCCAGGGCGATCCACTGGCCGCGTCGCACGGTGGGATCGATCCGCACGCGCTGGAGCAGTTCGCCGTTGCGGTCGAACACGGCGGCATCGGACGAGCGGAAGTCGTGTTTGGTCTGTTCAAACGAGGCCACGGCCCCGGCCGGACTGGTGCAGCAGGCCATCCAGAACACAGCGGACAAGAGGGGCGAGGGACGGACGTGCATGGGGGTCAGGGCAGGGGAGAACCGGGCAGTCTTCGACTGTAAGCCGTGCAGCAGGCGGGTCCATCGCCTACTTCAATCCGCGCCCCACGCTGCAAGGCGTGTCGAACGCGGGTGGCACGGTGATCATTCTTCAAAAACAGAGGATCACTCCATGAAAACACTCGCATTGGTCATCGCCACGTCAGCCGTTTTGCTCGTCGGCTGCGTCGCCCCCGCGCCGTATTACGACCGTCCGGCCCCGCCACGCGCGCAGGGCGACCGGGACCGCGACGGCGTGCCAAACCGCGCGGACCGCGACCGTGACGGCGACGGCGTGCCGAACCGCTACGACCGCAAGCCGAACAACCCGAATCGCAACTGATCGGGCGTCGGCCTCAATGGCCGACTTGCAGCGCGACCGCCGTGACTGCGCGAACGCGCGTGATCACTTCACCGGCTCCACCTTCACGCGCGCATTGGGAAACTCCCCAAACATCTCGGGTGCATACATCGCCTCGACGCGGCTCGGAGGCAGCGCGAAGTCGCCGACGTTGTTGAGCCGCACCGTGTACTCCATCTTCACCACGCCTTTCGGCAGGTACTCGTAGTAGCTGCGGAAGGATTCGAAGCTGCGCTCCTCGAAGGCGGGCCAGCCGGCACCCGTTTTCTTCTCGCCCTGCGTCGCGATCTGAGAATCCCGGCCGAGGCCGCTGCCGAGGATGGTGGCGCCGGCGGGCACCGGGTCGGTGATCGCGACCCAGGTCATGTCGGCGCTCGCGTTCACTTCGAGCGCGATGCGCAGCACGTCGCCGCGCGTGTACTTGCCGGTAACGGCCTGCTCGACCGGCGTGATCGTTTTCTTGATCGCGTAGCCGGCGGCGAACGGTGCCTTGAGCTGTACGGCCGCGACCGACTGCAGCGTGAGCCACGGCTTGCCCGTGCCTTCCTGCAGCACCAGCAGCGTGTCGCGCACGGGCGGATTGCGCCACGGCAGGAACATGCTGTTGTTGCGCAGGTTGCCCGGCGACGCGGGCGCACCGAAGAAGGTGGTCTGGTTCGGCGCACCGGCTGCATCCGTGGTCTTGATGCGTTCGACCTTCGCCCAGTCGACCTGCGCCTTCGCCGTGCCGAGCGTGGCGGCGGTGATGCCGGCGACCGGCGTGCTCTCGAACACTTTACTGAACTTCTCCAGCGCCAGCCCGCCCCACAGGTTTGCCGTCGTCGTGTGCCAGGCGCCGTTCTGCTGGCGACCGATGAAGCCGTTGGCCAGCTTGCCGATGTCGTCCTTCCAGGCCGGGTCGTCCATCACGCTGAGCAGCAGGCGTGCGGTGTTGACGTCGCCGTTGGTCATGAGCCACCACCAGTAGTCGTCCTGCTCGGTGCTGAAGATCAGCTTGGTGCCCTGGTAGCTCAGTCGCGCCTTCACGATGTTGTTGGCTTCGTCCAGGCGTTTCGCGCGCTCGGGCACGTCGGGCACGCGCTTCAGGATGTTCATCCAGTCGATGACGGCGCTGGTCGGCCACTGGTTGGGTGCGAGGGTGATGCTCGCCGTCATGCGGCCAGTCGCCTTGCCGTAGCGCGACAGCGCTTCGAGCGCGGCGAGCTTGCGCACGTCGAGATCCTTGCGCGGACTCCAGAACTCGCGCTGGATCCTGCCTTCGACGAAGGCGATCAGGCCGGCTTCCATCGGCGCGCGTGCATCGTCGGGCAGCGCGAAGGCCGGGTCCAGTGCCGCCGCTTCGTGCGTGGCGGCGAGCAGGTACGACGTGAGGATGTCGCTGCCGCGGTTCGCCTCGCCGTCGCGCGGCGGGAAGTAGCTGGCGAGGCCGTCGCCGTCGAGATAGCCGGGCAGCTGCGCGAGCACGCCCTGCCACATCTTCGCGTCGCGCAGGCCGACCGATTTGCTGGTCTTCTGCTCCAGGCAGATGAACGGATAGTTGGCGAACCAGTCGCGCACGCCGGGCAGGCCTTCGGCCAGCTTGGGCTGGAGCGACATCTTCAGGCCGCCGCGACCGGGCAGGGCGTCGGCCGGCGGCGCCACGTCGAGCGTGAACGGCCCGTCGATCTGCACCAGCGTCGCCTGCTGCACCGTGAGCGGCACGGCCGGGATGATGCGCTGGCGCACCTTGAGCGCATCGCGTGCGCTGCCCGTGGTGTCCTTCGCCTCGATCTCCCACAGGATGGCTTCGGCACGCGTTTGCGCGAGCTGCGCGGGCGCCGTCACGTTCCAGGCGAGCTCGCGCGCTTCGCCGGCGGGGATGTCGACGGTCTGCGGTTCCAGCGTGAGCAGCGTCGCGCGCGGTGCGGCTTCGACCTTCATCGGCTTTTGCGTCGTGTTGCGCAGCGTGATCTGTGCGCGGAACTGATCGTCCTCGCGCACCAGCGGCGGCAGGCCGCTGATGATCTGCAGGTCTTGCGTCGCCTGGACCGTTGTCTGGCCCGTCCCGAACAGTCCGACGCCTGAATCGGCGACCGCGACGATGCGGAAGGTCGTCAACGCATCGTTGAGCGGCACCGTCACCACGGCCTGGCCGTTGGCGTCGAGCACCACGCGCGGATTCCACAAGAGCAGCGTGTCGAGCAGTTCGCGCGCGGCGCCCTTGCCGCCGCCACCGCCCGCGGGCACGGCCTTGCGACCGTAGTGGCGCCGGCCGACGATTTCCATCTGCGCGGTCGAGGTGCTCACGCCCCAGCTGCGCCGCTGCAGCATCGCGTCGAGCAGGTTCCAGCTGTCGTTGGGCTTGAGTTCGAGCAGCGCCTGGTCGACCGCAGCCAGCGCCACTTCGGCGCCGGCCGCCGGCTTGCCGTCGGGCAGCGTGCCGGTGATGGTGATCTGCGCCTTGCCGCGCACCGGGTAGCTCGGCTTGTCGCTCGTCACCTTCACGTCGATCTGGTGCGCCTTGGTGCCCACGCGGATCTCCGCGAGGCCGAGCCGGTAGGCCGGCTTGCTGAGGTCGACCATCGCAGTCGGCGCGACGTATTCCTTGCCCTCGTACCAGAAGGCGGTCCACCATTCGCGCGGTGCCTTGAAGCCCCAGGTGAAGAAGCTGTACCAGGGCACTTCGCGCAGCCGGCCGCGCAGGGCGAGCACGCTCACATAGGCGTTCGGCCCCCACTCGGGCTTCACTTCGAGCGTGACCGTCGGGTCCTGGCCGTTGAGCTGGACCACGTGCGTCTCGATGATGCCTTCGCGTTCCACCGACACCAGCGCGGTCGAGAAGCGGAAGGGGCTGCGCACCTGGAACTTGGCGACCTCGCCGGGCTGGTAGCTCTTCTTTTCGGGCAGCACGTCAATGCGGTCGTTGTCTTCGCCGCCGAACCAGATTTCGCCCTGTTTCGTGACGTAGACCGAGTTGGCCGCCACGCTGGTGTTGCCGTCCTTGTCCTTCGCGCTCACGATGAGTTCGACGCGGCCCGGTTCGCCGAGCGAGGCGTCGCACAGCAGCAGGCCGCGGCTGTCGCTCTTGCCGCTGCACACGGTGCCGAGGTCCTTTGTTTCGGTCTTGTTGTCGTAGGTGTAAAAGCCGCCGACCATGCGCTTGCGGCTGCTGGTCGTGATGCGGGCGACCGCCTTCACTTCGAGCGGCACGTCGGCCTGCGGCTTGCCGGAGAGGTCGAGCGCGAGCGCCTGAAACTTCAGCTTCTGGCTGGTCGACACCCAGCTCTCGGTCTTCACGCCGGCGATCACCGCCGCGGGCCAGAGCGTTTGGGTGCTGCGAATCGTCTGCACCTCGCCGTTCGGGTCGGAGTAGGTGGCTTCCAGCAGCAGCTCGCGCGGCGCGATGTTCTTTGGCACCTTGTCGACGGTCACTTTGCCGGCGCCGTTCCGGTCGAGCGTCACGGGCAGCTTGTCGGCGATGACGCGTGCGTCCTGCGAGGCGTCGGCCTCTTCGTCGGCACCCGCGGCCGAGGCGTCCTGCTTTTGCGGCGGGGAGAAGGTGAAACTGTCATAGTCGCCGAAGCTGAGGTTTTTGCCGCGCACCAATGCCGACACGCGCACCGGCAGGTTGGCCGCGCCACCGCCGGCGACGTAGTTGATCTGCACGTCGGTCGGCACCGTGCCGGGGTTGACCAGCGGCTTCTTCTCCACCGGCGTCACGCGCCCTTCGAGCACGGGCAGGCGGAATTCCTCGACGCGGAACTGGCCGGTGCTGAAACTGCGCTGGCCGTCCAGCTCGCCGTCGTTGTTCTTGTCGTCTCCCTTGCGCAGCGCCACCTGATAGACGCCCAGCTTGGCGGCCACCGGGATCGCGAAGGTGTTCTCGGCGCTCTGGCCGCCGGTGGCGGTCTTGCGCCAGCCGACCGGCTGCGTGAATTGCTGGCCGCTGCCCACGTGCGTCAGTACCAGCGTGCCGGGCAGGTCGTCGGGGAGGCCGAAGCCTTTGCTGGTCTGCGTGCGGATCAGATGCTTCATCGACACGGTTTCGCCGGCGCGCAGCAGCGTGCGGTCGAACAGGGTGTGGGCGACCGCATCGGGTTGGGAATCCTGGCTGGTCGGCACATTGAAGCGCCAAGGCTCGATGCCGCGCTGCCAGTCGCTCCAGGTGAAGGCGAGGTCCTCCACGCCCTTGTCGTCTTTGGCGCGCGCGCTGACGAAGTACCCGCTGCCTTCCTCGCCGCCGCAGGATGGGCTGTCGGGCGAGATGCCCTTGAGCGCCGCGATGCCGTTCGCGTCGGTGGTGCCGGCGTCGATTTCCTTGCCGTCGCAGCCTGAGACGCGCACCCTGGCGCCAGCGACGACCTTGCCCTTGTCGAGCGAAGTCACCCAGGCCATCGAATTCTCGCGGCCGAGCTTGAAATGCACCGCGAGGTTGGTGGCGAGCGCGGTGGTGCGCACGTACATCGTGCGACCGCCGCCATAGCGCTCGTCGAGCAGCGAATCGCCGAGCTTCTGCGAGGCGATCTCCAGCACATGGAAGCCGGGCGTGAGCGGGATGCCGATCACTTCGAAGGGGCGGGGGTCGCCGCTTTCGGCCTTCGGCATGTCCAGTGTCTTCACGCCGGGCTGGCCGCCGAGCAGCGACAGCATGCGCGTCTGCACGCTCGTCTTGTTGTCCTTGTCGATCACCTTCGGCAGCGCGCCCTTCACGTCGGCTTGCGCTTCCTTGCGGTCCACGGTGTAGCTGTTGTCGTAGCGCTTGACCTTGCGATACCACGCGATGATTTCCGCATCGGTCTGCGGGTTCATGTCGCTCACCTTGCCGGGCGTGAGCGCGTTCACCATCAGCGCGGGCTCGACGCGCCGCACCGTCACCGGCATCAGCGCGACGCCGCCGGGTTCGGCCAGCCGCTCGATCACGCCAAACGGCGAGGCGGCGAACTTGGCCAGCGGTGGCATCAGGCCGGTGGCGGTCTTGAGCGGGAAGCTGTCGGGCGCGGCGAGCGGTCGGGCGGAGGCGTCCTGGAAGTTCGAAGGCAACGTGATCGTGAATTGCGTCTGCTCGTCGAATGGGGCCGGGAAGGTCACCGAATCGACCACCGCGTCATCGCTGTTGGCGTTCTCGTCGTCGACCTTGGGCTTGATCGTCTTGCCGCCGCCCTTGAGCTCGATCTGCGAGGCCACCTTGCGCGACACCGGCGCGTTGAAGCGCAGTTCCATCGGGCGCAGCGGCAGGCAGGCCGCCTGCGCGTTTTCGCGTTCGCAGCTGAACGACACGGCGAAGGGTTCGCGCACCTCGAAGCTGAAGCGCTTTTCGACGGCATTCGCGACGCCCGAAGGCGTGGCGACGCCCTTGCCGTAGACGATCTGCATCTTGCTGGCCGCCGTCAGGGTGCGATTGCATTGCATCGTGACGAAGGCGAGTGGCGACTTTTCCGCCGACTTGTCGAGGCCCAGCGCCCGCAGAAAGCCGACGCGCTCTGCGCCTTCGATCAGCTTGACCGGCACCCGCTCGCCGACGCCGTCGACCGCGCACCAGACGTTCTCGCGCACGCTGGCCAGCGTGGCGGGGCCGTTCAGCTGCAGCACGAAGGACTGCTGCTCGTCGATCTTCCCGTAGCTCGGCTGGATGTTGCGCACGAAGGGGCCGCCACTGTTGAACTGGTAGCGCTCGGTGCCCGTGATCTCGGCGCCGGTGCCGGATTTGAACGACGCGATCCGCGTGACCGTGCAGCGCACGCCGGGCGGCAAGTCGTTCTCGAAGTCGTAGACCCACTGCTTCTCGCCGGTCCAGCGGCCGGTGCCCTTGGCGGCGGCTGCGTCGGTGCAGCTCACGGCCAGCGGCGCCGGCGCCTTGGGGTCGCCGAAGTTGACGGCGGCCTGGTCGAATTTGGCGACGATCTGCCGCACGCGGGCCACTTCGCCCTGCGGCGTGAGGCTGGTGATCTGAAGCGCGTGCGCGGGCAGCGTCAGCAGGGCGCTCGCGGCCAGCGCCAGCGCAGTAATCATTTTGTTCACTCTTGTGTCCTCCGTCCGTTTCGGGGTGCAGCGTAGCCGATTTGTCCTTCGGATTCAGGCGGCCTGCGACACGCTTCATACAATCTGCGCACTTCATGAAACGCCTTTGGGAAATCGACGCCTTGCGCGGGCTGATGCTCGTGCTGATGACCGTCACCCACCTGCCGACCCGCCTCACCGATCCGCTGGGGCAGCCTTTCGGATTCGTTTCTGCGGCCGAGGGCTTCGTGCTTCTCTCTGCCTTCGTGTCGGGCATGGTGTACAGCCGCATCGGCTACACGCAGGGCGTGGACCGCATGCGCAGCGCGTTCTTCAAGCGCGCGCTCAAGGTCTACCTGAGCCAGGCGGCCACGCTGCTCTTCCTGTTCTTCATCATCACCGCGGTGAGCATGCGCATCGACCAGGAAGCGGTGAAGAACCTGGCGTCCTACTACCTCGCGAGCCCGCACCACGGGCTGTTCTACGGGCTCTTGCTGATCTACGAGCCGGCGCTGCTCGACATCCTGCCGATGTACATCTTCTTCATGCTGCTGAGCCCGTGGGTGATGGCGTTCGCGCTGCGCCACGGATGGGCGGCAGTGATGGCGGTGAGTGTGTTGCTGTGGACGCTCGCGCAGTTCGGGCTCAGCGATTGGGTCTACGCACAGGCCGCGCGCTGGACTGGGCTGCCGGTGCCGTTCCAGGAGATGGGCGCGTTCAACACCTTCGGCTGGCAGTTGCTGTGGTTCGGCGGCATGTGTCTTGGCGCGGGCCGCAATGCGCCCGAGGCGAAACCCCTGACTTTCCCGTCATGGGTGGTCGCGCTGGCCGCGATGCTGGCGCTTTACGGTCTGGTGTGGCGTCATTTCGGCGAGCACGGGCAGGCGCCGTTCGGCGGCGACGTCGAGCTCAACCTGCTGTTCGACAAATGGCAGCTCGGTCCGCTGCGGCTGGTCAACCTCTGCGCGCTCGGCGTGCTGATGGTGCGCTTCGGGCCGACGCTCGCGCGCCGGCTGCCGCGTTTTCACTGGCTGGAGGCGATGGGCTCGGCGTCGTTGCCGGTGTTCTGCGCCCACCTCGTGGCCGTGCTCACCGTGCTGGCCTTCTACGGCGACAGCCAGACAGCGCGGCCGTGGTGGGGCGATGCTTTGCTGCTTGTCGCGGTGTTCGGCTCCCTCTACGCGGTGGCGTGGCTCACCCTCCGGTGGGACCGGCGCGCCGCGCTCACTGCGTCGGCGGCAAAGTCGGAGGCGCCGTCGCCAGCAGGTGCGAAGCGATGAGCGAGCGCCACAGCGCGTAGCCGGATTCGTTCATGTGCAGGCGGTCGGGCCGGAACAGTTCCGGCCGCGGGCGGCCATCGGCGCCGAGCATCGGGGTGAAGATGTCGACGTATGCGCTGTTCCCGAGCGTGTTCAGATAGGCCGTGATGATGTTGTTGGTCTCGCGCACCTGCGGCAGAAGGCGCTCCCGCGAGGGGCTCGGCTTGACCGACACGAAGGTGATGCGGGCGTTCGGCAGTTCTGCCCTCACCGCCCGCGCGAAGCGCGCGAAGCTCTCCAGGATCTGCAGCGGCGTGCGACCTTCGGCCAGGTCGTTGTCGCCGGCGTACACCACCACCTGACGCGGCTTGTAGCGCAGCACCAGGTCGCGCACCAGGAGGCTGCATTCGGCCATCGTCGAGCCGCCGACGCCGCGGTTGATGGTGTGCGGCGTCTGCTGCTGGAAATCCTGCGCGAAGTGCGGCCAGAGCCGGATGGTCGAGCTGCCGACGAAGAGCACGCTGCCTTCGGGCGGCGGTCGCTCTCTGTCGGCGGCGTCGTAGGCCTCGAGTTCGCTGCGCCAGCGTGCGCGCGCCGCGTCGGTCGCCTTCAGAGTCGCGGCGGCATCCGGATCGACGGCCGGCACCGACAGCTGGGCCTGTGCAGCGAACCCTGCCGCGAGCGCCAGCGACAGCGCCAGCAGCGCGCTGCGCACCAGCGGAACGGGCCTCAAAGCATCTTCTCGATCAGTGCGCCTTTGAAGAGAACCGGGCCGGTCGGGCCGCCCGCGCTCGGGACGCCGCCCTTGGGCTCGAGGCTGATCGCCAACGTGGGCACGGCCTGGATTTCGGAGGCGGCTGCGGCCAGCTTGAGGGCCGGCTGAGAGCCGAGCACGCCCAGCGAACGCGGTGCGCCGCCCGGTGGCAGTGCCCACAGCTGGAGCGAGCGGTCCGACGCTTCCTGGTAGCCGCCCACGCGTTGCAGCACGAGTTGGCGGTTCTTCGGGTCGAAGGTGACGAGCATCGAGGCGGCGGACTTGTCGTCCTGCAGCACGGCCACGTATTGCACGGCCGGCGCAGCGTTCAGCTGTTCGCGCAGGTTGAAACCGACCACCACGGCCAGCACCGTCGCCAGCGCGCCGACGCCCGCCGCGCCGCGCCAGAGCGCCAGGCTGCGCAGCCATCCGGCGACGGGTGCCGCCGCTGGCGTCGTGGTCACGGCAGCGCGTTGCCGCTGGATCGCCTGCTCGCTCTGCTCGGCCTCGATGAGGTTGCGGATGCGGGTCCAGACCGCGCCGTCCGGCACGACGGGGCGCTCCAGCTCGGTCATGCTGGCCAGCCGGATCTGCCAGACCAGTGCCGCCGCGCGCACCGGCGCCTGTTCGCGCGCGATGGCTTCGAAGCGACGGCGGGCGCCGCCTCGCAGGGTGCCGAGCGCATGGCCGGCGGCCAGCAGTTCGACGAGTTCGGGGTGTGAGGCGATGTTCATGGGGATTCCTGTCTCACGCGAAGCGGCCCATGCAAACGCGCAGTTTCTCGATGCCGCGCCGGATCCACGTCTTGACCGTGCCCAGCGGCAGCTTCAGTTGTTCGGCCAGTTCGCCGTGGCTCATATCGCGAAGGTAAGCCAAGCTCACAACCTCGCGCTGGCGGCCTTCGAGCTGGCTCAGGCACTGGTGAAGCGCCCACGCCTGCTCGCTGGCGTCGGCGGTGTCCACCGGGTTCGGTGCGTCGGATTCGAGCGTGTCGGCCAGCACCTCGTCGAACTCCTGCGTGAGCTGGGCGCGGTCGGCGGTGCGGCGACGCAACAGGTCGAGCGCACGGCTGCGCACGATCAGGCCCATCCAGGCCATCGGCGGGCTCAGGGTACTGCGGTAATCGCCGGCCACGCGCCAGATCGTCATGAACGCCTCCTGCAGGACGTCTTCGGCCCGTTCGCGCTGCCGAACGACGCGCAGCGCCAACCCGAAAAGTTTGGGAGAAGTGCGGTCATACAGGAGGCGCAGCGCGGCTTCGTCTTTGCGACCCACACGGTCGAGCAGCGCCATCAATTCGGCGTCGGGGCTTGAATCGGTCATGCACGGATTGTGAAACATTGCTGCTCATGTCAAACGATACGGTCCTACGGCCCGGTCGGATTCAACGTGGGAAAGTCAGCAGCGTGGGTGTCAATGCCCCACGCTCAAGGGGAGAGACCCGTTCAAAACGACAAAAAAGGTCTCGCATTTCTGCAACAAACCCTCCGAAACAGGAAAAAAGTCCATGACCTTCCGCACCCTGACCTCCCTCGCAGCCGTGGCTGCCGTCGCCAGCCTCGCCGCATGCTCCGGCATGGGCGCGAAGCCGATGATGTATTCGCAGGCCAGCCTGCCCGACACCGTGAAGGTGCCGGCCGGCAACGCCGTGGCGATGCAGACCGTGGGCGCCGGCGACATCACCTACGAGTGCCGCGCCAAGGCGGGCATGCCCGGCCAGTTCGAGTGGGTGTTCGTCGGCCCCGACGCGAAACTGATGGACCGTGCGGGCAAGCAGGTCGGCAAGTACTACGGCCCGCCCGCCACCTGGGAGAGCATGGACGGCTCCAAGCTGACCGCCACGCAGGTCGCCGTCGCGCCCAACGGCATGGCCAACATCCCGTACCAGCTGGTCAAGGCCAACCCGGCGATGGGCAGCGGCGCGATGCAAGGCGTGACCTACATTCAGCGCGTCGCCACCCAGGGCGGCGTCGCACCGATGGCGCCCTGCGCCGCGGCCTCGATGGGACAGAAGCAGGTCGTGAAGTACCAGGCCGACTACATCTTCTACAAGGCGATGTAAGGCCTCAGGCCAGACGCGCGCGGTGGCGCGCGACCTGCGCCTTCACCTGGGCCGGCGCGGTGCCGCCCAGCGTGCTGCGTGCATTGAGCGAGCCGCGCAGGCTCAGCACGTCGTACACGTCCTTCTCGATGCTCGGGTTGAACTGCTGCAACACGGCGAGCGGCAGTTCCGACAGGTCGACCTGGTGCGAGATCGCCGCCTTGACCGCGTGCGCCACCGTCTCGTGCGCGTCGCGAAAGGGCAGGCCCTTCTTGACGAGGTAGTCGGCCAGGTCGGTCGCGGTGGCGTAACCGCGCAGGGCGGCGGCCTCCATCGCCTCGGGCCGCACCGTGATGCCTTCGATCATTTCCGCAAAGATCCGCAGCGTGTCCTTGAGCGTGTCGACGGTGTCGAACAGCGGCTCCTTGTCTTCCTGGTTGTCCTTGTTGTAGGCCAGCGGCTGGCCCTTCATGAGCGTGATGAGCGCCATCAGATGGCCGACCACGCGCCCGGTCTTGCCGCGCGCCAGTTCGGGCACGTCCGGGTTTTTCTTCTGCGGCATGATCGACGAGCCGGTCGTGAAGCGGTCGGCGATCTGGATGAAGCCGAAGTTCTGGCTCATCCACAGGATCAGTTCTTCGCTCATGCGGCTGATGTGCACCATGCACAGGCTGGCCGCGGCGCTGAATTCGATCGCGAAGTCGCGGTCGCTCACGGCGTCCAGGCTGTTCTGGCAAACACCCTCCATGCCCAGCGTTCGGGCGACCATTTCGCGGTCCAGCGGATAGCTCGTGCCGGCCAGCGCCGCGGCGCCCAGCGGCAGGCGGTTGAGCCGGCGGCGCACGTCGACCAGGCGCTCGGCGTCGCGGCTGAACATTTCCACGTACGCCAGCATGTGGTGGCCGAAGCTCACCGGCTGCGCGACCTGCAGGTGCGTGAAGCCCGGAAGGATCACCTCGACGTTCTTCTCGGCGATGTCGACCAGTGCCTTCTGCAGCGCGACCAGCAATTCTGAAATCAGATCGATCTCGCCGCGCAGCCAGAGGCGCACGTCGGTCGCGACCTGGTCGTTGCGGCTGCGGCCGGTGTGCAGGCGCTTGCCGGCGTCGCCCACCAGTTGCGTCAGGCGCGCCTCGATGTTGAGGTGCACGTCTTCGAGGTCGAGCTTCCAGTCGAACCCGCCGGACTCTATTTCGTTGCGGATTTGCGTCATCCCGCGCTGGATCGCGGCATGGTCCTGCGCGTTGATGATGTTCTGCGCGGCGAGCATGCCGGCATGCGCCAGAGAACCCTCGATGTCTGCTTGCCACAGCCGCTTGTCGAAGAACACGCTGGCGGTGTAGCGCTTGACGAGGTCGCTCATCGGCTCGGAGAAGAGGGCGGACCAGGCTTCGGATTTCTTGTCGAGTTGGTTTTGGGTCATGGGAGCCGATCAGAAAGCAATAATGGGTTTGTCACCCAACGTATCTGCGATGCGCAATCCGTCGATTTTATCGGCCACCCCTGCCAGGCCCCACAGGGCGGGCGCTCCGGCGCCGGTCAAGCCGCGCGCGTCGCGCAAAGCGGTGCCTGCCTTGTTCGATGCCTGCCAGATCGGCGTGGTGCTGCGCACGGTGCTCTTCGTGGAAGCCGTGGTCGCGATTGCCACGCTGTTCGCGGCCTCCACGGCGGTCGACTGGCTCACGCTCGCCGCGACCATCACGGGCGGCGCGTTGCCGGCCACGCTGCTCTGGTTGGTCGCGGCCTGCGGGCTCAAGAGAATGCTGGGACGCATGCGCCGCGAGGCGCAGTTCGCGACCGGCGCGCTGCTCGGTGCGGTGGCGGCGCTCTACGGCTGCGGCCTGTTGCGCCTCACTGGCGTGCTGGGCGCCGCGCCTTGGGTCGCGAGTGCGCTGGCCGGCGCGATGTTCGCCGCCATCGTCATGGCGGCACTGGTGCTGCGGGCGCGCGGCCGTACGCCGGCCGCCACCACGGCGCGACTCGAAGAGTTGCAGGCCCGCATCCGTCCGCACTTCCTCTTCAACACACTCAACAGCGCCATCGCGCTGGTGCGCGACGAGCCGGCCAAGGCCGAGGCGATGCTGGAAGACCTGAGCGAGCTGTTCCGCCAGGCGCTGGCCGAACCGAACGAGTCGGTCACGCTGGCCGACGAGATCGCGCTGGCCGAACGCTACCTCGCGATCGAGCAAGTGCGCTTTGAAGACCGACTGCGCATTCGCTGGGACCTCGATCCGGACGCGAGCCATGCCCGCCTGCCGCCGTTGCTGCTGCAGCCGCTGGTGGAGAACGCGGTGAAGCACGGTGTCGAGCCCAGCCCCGAGGGCGCGCGCCTGCGCATCCGCACCGAGCGACGCGGCGGCATGGTGGTGATCGAGGTCACCAACAGCCTGCCGCCGCTGCGCTGGGCCGACCAGCCGCTGCCGCGCGGCCACGGCATCGCACTGGACAACGTGCGCGACCGGCTGCGCTTGATGCACGACATGCAGGCGCAGTTCAGCGCCGGCATCGACCAGGACCACTACCGCGTGCGCATCGTGATCCCGGCGGAACCATGACCCTCAAGACCCTGATCGTCGACGACGAAGCCCTGGCGCGCTCGCGCCTGCGCACCTTGCTGGGCGACTGCCATGCGCCGGGCGCCGACGTGGTGGCCGAAGCCGCGCAGGGCAGCGATGCGGTGCTGCACCTGAACAGCGGCGCGCCGCTCGACCTGGTGCTGCTCGACATCCACATGCCGGGCATGGACGGCATCGAGGTCGCCCGCACGCTGCGCGGCCGGCCCGATGCACCGGCCGTGGTGTTCGTCACCGCGCACGCGTCGCACGCAGTGACCGCCTTCGAGCTCGACGCGGTCGACTACCTCACGAAGCCGGTGCGCGTCGAGCGGCTGCAGCAGGCGCTGCAAAAAGCCCAGCGCTTCCTGAAAGACCGGCGCGCACTGCAGCCCAATACGCCGCAGGAATCGCTGCTGATCCAGGACCGCGGACGCGCCGAGCGCGTGCCGCTGGCCGAGGTGCTCTACCTCAAGTCCGAATACAAATACCTCACCGTGCGCACCGCGACGCGCAGCCACATCTTCGACGGCGCACTCAGTGATTTCGAAGAGCGCTACCCGACCCGGTTCGTGCGGGTCCACCGCAATGCGCTGGTGGCGCGCGCCGCGATCCGCGCGCTGGAGAAACACGACGATGGCGAAGACGCCGAAGGCTGGGCGCTGCGCCTCGAAGGCATTCCCGAACCCGTGGTGGTGTCGCGCCGGCAGCTGCCGGGCGTGCGTGAAGCGATGAAAGAAGGCCGATGAGCACTCCCGAGACGAATCCTGCAGCCGTTGCCAAGGCGGCGAATGTCCAGAAACAGCGCGAGCGGCTCATGTTGCACATGCCGGTCGACGTGCGCAGTGCATCGCTCGTCGTGCTGGCCGTGCTCGCCAGCATCTTCGCGTTGCGATGGGCTGCCGCGGTTTTCATTCCGCTGATGCTGAGCCTGTTGCTGACCTACGCGCTGTCGCCCGTGGTCGATCGGCTGGAACGCTGGCGCATGCCGCGCTGGATCGGTGCTGCCGTCGTCCTGCTGGGCATCGGCGGTGCGATGGGGTGGACTGCGTTCTCGCTGGCCGGTAGCGCATCGCAGCTGCTCGATTCGGTGCCGGTCGCCACGCAGAAATTGCGCATGGCGATTCGCGCCAACGCGCGCGCTAACACGAGCCCAATCGACACGGTGCAGCAGGCGGCCGCGCAACTCGAGCAAGCGGCTTCGGAAAATTCGGCGCAGGTGGCGGCGCGCCGCGGCGTGACGCGCGTGACCATCGAGCGACCTTCGTTCAACGTGCGCGACTATCTCTGGAGCGGTACGGTCGGCCTGCTCGGCGCGGCCGGGCAACTCACGCTGGTCGCCTTTCTCACCTTCTTCGCGCTCGGATCGGGCAACACCTTCCGGCGCAAGCTCGTGAAGATCACCGGCTCGAGCCTCGAAAAGAAAAAGATCACGGTGCATGTGCTGGACGACATCACCCGCAACATCGAGCGCTACCTGCTCGTGCAGATCCTCAGCAGCGTGCTGGTCGGCGTCGCCACCGGCCTGGCCTTCTGGGCGCTCGGGCTGCAGGATGCCGCGGTGTGGGGAATCATCGCGGCCGTCACCAACCTCATTCCGTACATCGGTTCGGTGATTGTCATGGGCGCTGCGGGCCTGGTGGCCTTCCTGCAGTTCGGAACCGTGTCGATGGCGCTCACGATCGGCGGCGTCTCGCTGCTGATCCATACGCTCGTGGGCAACCTGCTGGTTCCCTGGCTCACCAGCCGCACCAGCCGCATGAACCCGGTCGCGGTGTTCGTCGGCGTGATCTTCTGGGGCTGGCTCTGGGGCATCTGGGGCTTGCTGCTCGGCATCCCGATCACGATGGTGATCAAGGCCGTTTGCGACCGGGTGGAAGACCTGCAACCGATCGGGGAACTGCTGGGGGACTGAGGCGGTTTGCGCCCACTGTTGGCTTCCGCTTTTCTGTGCGGAGCAGCCGGTCAGGTTTGGGCTCTGTTGGATCTAAACCATGGTCGACCTGTGTGCGGCGACCCCCGCCATCGCGCCATCGGCGACTGCCATTGCGATGTTGCCCGCTGCACGCGCTGCATCGCCGCAGGCAAAAACATTTGACACAGACGTTTGCTGCATGGCGTCCACCTGAATAAAGGCCCCCATGGGCCCCTGCGTCAGCGTGCAACCCAGTTGTGCCGCGATGGGGCTGGCGAGGTGCGTGCGTGGCTGCGTGAAAAGCCCGTTCATCGACAGCGTGCGCCCATCGGCCAGAACCACATCGGCCACCCCGTCGATGCGAACGATGCGTGCCGCCTCCACTCGTGTGCCGCGACGCGCGAAAGCGGCAAGGTCATCCTCTGACGGCCGGTAGGCATCGTTGAGGAACAGGGTGGGCGTTCCCCAATCGGTCAGCATCACAGCGTGGTGGTGGGCCAACTCCGATGCCGCAATGATGCCGATGGGGCCGGCCTCCAGTTCATACCCGTGGCAATAGGGGCAGTGAAAGATGCTCCGCCCCCAGCGCTCGGCCAGACCCGAGACAGGCGGCAACTCATCCCGCACGCCGGTGGCCAACACAAGCCGCGCCGCGTCCACGCTCTCACCGCCGACCTGAAAGCCGAAGCGCCCGTCCTCGCGCTGCGAGGCTTCCTCTGCGAGGCCATCCAGCCATCGCACGGTCGGATAGCGCAACAGCTGCCGACGGGCCTCCGCCGCGATGGCGCCGGGCGCCACGCCATCACGCGACAGGAACCCGTGGGATGTACCGCCAGCCTCATCGACGAAGCGATTGCGTCTCAGGCCGGCATCGACGACGGTCACGTTCCGCCTCGCCCTGGCCAGTTGCAGGGCTGCCGACAGGCCGGCGTAGCTTCCGCCGATGACAGCGAACTCAGTCTTGACCATGGTGGTCCTCCAAACGATGGATGGCGGCCCCTTTCGCCGGTCGATGTGCCCTCAAGCGGCTGTCGAAACCCTTCGACAGCTGGGCCAAAGTGATACCTTCCAGACGCGATAACAAAGAGGCCTCCGCCTCCTGCATCGCAGTCCGAAGTGAGTCATTGACGACCTGCGCGACCAAGCATTCGGGCCGGTCCTCCCGAAATCCGAGGGACACCAGCGCAGGAGCGCCCAGTGCCATGTGCACATCGTGCAGCGTGACGCTTTCCAGCGGCGCGGCCATCACCCAGCCGCCGCCGTGCCCCTTTTCGGACGTGATGAAGCCTGCCTCGCGCAAGCCGGACATCAGCCGGCGGAGCACGACAGGGTTGGTGCTCATCGCCGCGGCGAGCACCTCCGAAGTGACCGGAGCTTCAGCGTGCGCTAAATGAAGAAGCACATGCAGAACATCGGAGAGTCGGCTGTTTTGTTTCATGCAACCATCATAGTTGCATAACATTCGCCCCGTGAGGAGGATGTCAATCGGGAGGGGCTACCCGCCGCCCTCGGCCCCGCCCTGAACGGCAACCCCGCCCCAGGTCAGATCTTCAGATGCAGCACACCACCATCCGGCAGTGCGGTCCGCGAGACCCATTCGCCCGGCGCCGCGTGCGTCGCACCGCTCTCCTGCCCGTGATGGGTGTCGCGGCTGCAGCGGATGGTGAGCGTGCGGCCGTCGAGATTCAGGGTGATCTCGAAGCCTGGCCAGTGGCTCGGAATGCGGGGCGTCACAGCGAGTTTGTCGCCACGCACTTCGAGGCCGAGCAGGGTCTCGATGGCAGCGCGGTGCAGCCACGCGGCGGACCCGGTGTACCAGCTCCAGCCGCCGCGGCCCACATAGGGCGCCGCGCCGTAGATGTCGCCGGCCATCACGTAGGGCTCGATCTCGTAGAGCGGGCCGCGCTCGGGATGGCGCGCGCGGTGGGCGGGCGAGAGGCCCTCGAAGCTCTGCCACGCCGCGTCGACGTCGCCCTGCAGCGCCTGTGCCATGAGGCCCCACACGGCGGCGTGCGAGTACTGGCCGCCGTTTTCGCGCACACCCGGTGGATAGGCCTGGATGTAGCCGGGGCTGTTGACTGAGTTCGCGAGCGGCGGTGCCAACAGGCGCAACAAGCCCGCGGGCTCGTCGTGCAGATGCGATTCGAGCGAGGCCATCGCGGGCTTGGTGAACTGCTCGCTCGACGCGCCGGAGATGACCGACCACGCCTGCGCGATCAGGTCGATGCGGCATTCGTCGTTGGCCGACGAGCCGAGCGGTGCGCCGTTGTCGAAGAAGGCCCGACGGAACCAGGCGCCGTCCCAGCCGGCGTCGTGCAGTGCAGCGATCCAGCCTTGCCGTGCGTCGGTCCAGCGCGCGACGCGTTCGTGCTCGCCGCGGGCTTCGGCCAGCGGGAGGTACTGCGCGACCACGCTGCACAAGAACCAGCCGAGCCAGACCGATTCGCCCTTGCCTTCGTGGCCGACACGGTTCATGCCGTCGTTCCAGTCGCCGGTGCCCATCAGCGGCAGACCGTGCACGCCGGTCTTCAGGCTGTGGTCGATGGCGCGGGCCGCATGTTCGAACAGGCTCGCCACCTGGCCGGTGACCTGCGGCGCGTAGTACGCGTCTTCAGCGCCGTCCGGAATGCCGGGGCCGTCGATGAACGGCACGATCGCATCGAGCACCGCGTGGTCGCCGGTCACCTCGACGTAGTGGGCGCAGGCGTAGGGCAGCCACAGCAGGTCGTCGGAGAAATGCGTGCGCACGCCGGCACCGCCGGGCATGTGCCACCAGTGCTGCACATCGCCTTCGGGGAATTGCCGCGCGGCGTTGACGAGGATCTGGTCGTGCAGCCGCTTGGGGTCGGTCAGGGCGAAGGCCATGGCATCTTGCAACTGGTCGCGGAAACCGAAGGCGCCACCAGCCTGGTAGAAGCCGGCCTTGGACCACAGTCGGCACACCAGCGTTTGATACGGCAGCCAGCGGTTGACCATCGCATCGAACAGCGGATCGGGCGTGCGCACCTGCAGACGGCCGAGCAATTCGTCCCAGAAGCCGCGCGCTTGCGAGAGCGCTTGCGGCACGTCGCGCTGCTGCCAGCGGCGCGCGAGCTGCGTGGCCGCGTCGGCATCGGCGGCATGGCCGAGCACGAAGGTGAAGCGGGCGGTCGCGCCCGGCGCGAGCGTGAATTCGCCGGCGATCGCGGCGCAGGCATCGAGGCCGCTGCCGGCGCGTTGCGCCAGCGTGTCGGGCAGTTCCACCGTGCCGCGGCCGGCGAAGAATTCGCTGCGGTCGCAGGTCCATTGCGTGATGCCGCCGTTCAGCGTATCGAGTCCGGCGAGCTGCACGAAGGCCGTGCTGCCTCCGAAGCCGCCGCCCGATTCGCGCTGTTGCCCGAACACGGCCGGCTGGTCTTCCGGCTTCCAGGTGTGGACGGTGCGGCGGTCGCCGCGCTTGTCGCCAAGCTGCCACTCGACCATCGCGAGTGCGCGCAGCCGGCGCGAGCCGATGCCCTCGTGCCGCACGCTGACGTGCACCAGCTTCACCGGGTCGTCGCGGTCGGCGAAGAAGGTGGTTTCGAGCACGAGGTTGTGGTGAAGGCACTCGAACACCGTGTAGCCCTGGCCGTGGCGAACGCGGTGTCGCGCCGCGACCGCGCCGCGCCCGGCCGGCGTCAGCGGCAGCAGCTCGCGGGTGTCGAGGTCCTGCAGCAGCCAGTGCTCGAAGGCCGGGTCGGTCACCGGGTCGTTCGACCACGGCGTGACCTGGTGCATGCGGCTGTTCACCGCCCAGGTGTAGCCGGTGCCGGCCTCGGACACCTGGAAACCGAACGATGCGTTGGCGATCACGTTGACCCAGGGCCGCGCCGTGCGGCGGTTCAGGTCGACCTCGAAGGTGAACTCGCCCGTCGGCGCGTCGAAGCCGCCCTGCGGCGCGGTCACGCTCTCGGCCAGCTGGCCGAAGGACGGCAGCGCCGCGAGCGGAATGCTGCGCGGCCTGGGGGCGTCGGTGGCCGTCGACGGCGAAGCGGCGGCCGAGGCATCGCGCAACGCGGCCGCCACCTGCACTTCGAGCGCGCGGCCGTCGGCGCTGAACACGGCGCGTGCCAAGCTCGACAGCGCCGCCTTTTCCGAGGGCGCAACGTCCTGGTCGCGCAGCAGGTAGAAGCCGGCCGCGTCGTTGCGCGGAAAACTGTTCTGCGTTTCCTGCCCGACCCGGGCTCGCAGCGCCTCGATCTCGCGTTGCAGCGGCATCAGGTACGAATTCGGCTCGCTGTTGATCACCACCAGGTCGCAGGCCACGCCGCCGAAACCCCACCACGGCTGGGCGCGCAGCAGGGTGTTGATGAGGCGCATGCCGGTGAGCGAGTGGATCAGCACCAGCACGATCGGCTTGTCGCCCGAAATGCCGAAGCGCCAGATCTGGCGCAGGTCGATGAGGCCGCGGTCGCGCATGACGCGCGGCGTCGTGTAGGTGAGGATGGTCGTGAGGTCTTGCAGCGCGAGGTTCTGCGCCGGGTCGATGCTCAGGTCGCGCAGCCGCACCTGCGCCAGCGTGGCCGCCATGCGGGCCGCGCGCGCCACGTGCATCGGTTGCAGGTAGCGGTCGATGGCGGGTTCCAGCGCTGCGACGTTGTCGTCGGCGGCGGTGGCGAAGGTGACGCGCGCCGTGGCGCCGGGGGCGATCTCGAGCTTCACGCGCAGGCAGGCGATGGCGTCGAGCCCGTTGATCGGCGTGCCGTCGGTCGCCATCGGCTGCGGATCGAGCGCGGGCGTGGCCAGCGTGCGATTGCGCCCGATGAAGGCACGGCGGTCGACCATGCAGTCGACCGACAGCACGTGCGCATCGACCGAGGCCACGAAGTGCGCGGCGGCCACCACCGGGTCGCCGTGCAGCCGTGGCTTGCGCGACAGCAGCAGCGCGCGCCATCCCGCTTCCCAGCGCGTTTCGACGAACAGGTTGGCAAAGGCCGGATGCGCCTCGTCGGCTTTCGGGTTCGACAGCACCGGCTCGAAGTACGAGATCAGTTCCATCGTGCGCGGGGTGTCGCCGGTGTTGTGGATCGCGACGGTGCGCAGCTCGGTGTCGTCCTCGGGCTGATGAGCACGGTGGTGCGCACCTGCAGGCCGGGCGCCTTCGCATCGAACTGCACCTGGTCGGCCAGGAAGCGCGCGCGGTACTGCCAGTCGGCGCCGGGTGCCGGCAGGGCCGTGACCGAGGTGAGCACGCGATCGCCGACGTCGCGCAGGTAAAAGAAGGTGCCGTAGCTGTCGCGCAGCGGGTCGTCGCGCCAGCGCGTGACGTTGAACGAACGCCAGCGGCTCACGCCGGCGCCGTTGGCGCGCAATGCCACCGTGTAGCGGCCGTTCGACAGCAGGTGCGTGGGCTGGAAACCGGGCGCCGAGGGATCGACCGCGCGCGGCTGGAACACCGGCGGCGCTTCGCCCTCGGTCGGCTCGGGCGGCGTGCGCGGGTCGGCGCTGCCGATGATCTGGCGCGGCGTGCGTTCGTGCAGCAGCGACACATGGGCCTCGACCAGCGGCGCGCTGGCGAACCAACGGCGCGGCGCATCGTCCCTCAGCACGTTGCACAGCGCGACCAGCGACATGCCCTGGTGGTGCGCCATCACATTGCGCACCACGGTCGAAGGCTGGCCTTCCGGCTGCCGCGACACGGTGAAATCGACCGCATCGAAGAAGCCGAATTCGCCGCGCGCGCCCATCGACTCGAGCAGACGCAGGTTGACCACCGCATCGTCGGGCGCCATCAGCGTCGCCATCGCGCTCGCGTACGGTGCGACGACGCGGTCGGTCGGCGGCGTCCTGCGCAGCGCGAGGCGCGGCACGCCGAAGGGCGAGTACTGGAAGGCGAGCGAATGGTCCTGCGCGAAGTAGGCCGATTCCGAAACGCCCCAGGGCAGTTGCTGCGCCTGCCCGAAGGCCTGTTGCTCGGCCACGGCGGCGCGGTTGGCCACTTGCAGCAGGCCGTTGTCGGGTTCGGGCATCACCAGCGCCGGCATCAGGTACTCGAACATCGAGCCCGACCACGACTTGAGGCTGGGCTTGTCGCCGACCGAGAGGAAAGGCCGGCCGAGCGCCATCCAGTGTCGCCGCGGCGCATCGCCCTTGGCGATCGCCAGGAAGCTGAGCAGGCGCGACTCCGAGGCCAGCAGGTCGTAATAGCTCGCGTCGAGCGCGTTGTCTTCCACCCGCAGTCCGATGTGGAACAGGTGACGCTTGGCGTCATAGAGGCCGCTGAAGTCCATGCCGTCGCTCAGCGCTTCGCAGCGCTTCGCCAAGGTCTCCAGCGCGGCGGCCTCGGCGCCGTCCTGTGCCGCGAAGGCACGGCAGGCCTGCGCGACGGCGATGAGGTGGCCGGCGAAATTGCCGCTGTCGACGCTCGACACGTAGGCCGGCGGCAAGAGGCGCAGCGACTGCGTGTCGTACCAGTTGTAGAGATGGCCCTGGTGCTTGTCCATTCGGTCGATCGTGTCGAGCGTGGCGTTCAGGCGCGTCGCGAGGCCGGCCGAATCGGTCCAGCCGAACTCGCGCGCGCAACAGGCCGCCAGCATGTACATGCCGATGTTGGTGGGCGAGGTGCGGTGCGCGAGCGTCGGCTGCGGTTCGAGCTGCAGGTTGTCCGGCGGCAGGTGGTTGTCGTCCGGGCCGACCACGTGCTCGAAGAAGCGCCAAGTGTCGCGCGCGAGCGTGGCGAGGTAGTCGCGGTGGTCGTCGCTGAGCGGATACGCCGGGGCATCGGCGTGCGGCACGCGGCTGCTCCACCACGAGAGCAAGGGGCCGCAGGCCCACACCACGAAGAGCGCCGGTGCCAGCCACGGGTGGCGCGTCCAGTGCGCGGCGATGGCCAGCGCGGTGCACAGCGTGATCGTGGTGAGGCCGGCGCGCAGGAAGGGCACCAGGTGATAGCGCGCCTGTGCCTGTGCCTGGTCGGCGGTCGTCCATTCGAGGAGGTGACGGCGGCTGACGCCGAGGCGCCAAAGCGCGCGCAGCGTGGCGTCGACCAAGAGGCGTGCCTGCGAGAAGAGTCGCACGAACTGCCAGGCCGCGCTGGCGAGGCCGCGCAGCAGGTCGACGAAGCCGACGTCGAAGAAGTGGCGCAGCTCGATGGACCGGCGCGTGGGCACCAGGCCGGCCAGCGCGCCGAGCAGCGGTCCGAGGATGAGCGCACTGCCCACGGCGGCCAGCGTCCACTGCAAGGGCAGCGCGCCGGTGAACACGACCCAGACCAGCAGCAAGACCGATACCGGCACCACCGTCGAGCGGCGCAGGTTGTCGGCCATCTTCCAGAGGCCGAGCGCATCGATGCCGTAACGGCCGGCGCGCAGCATCAGGGGCAGCAGTTGCCAGTCGCCGCGCGTCCAGCGGTGCACGCGGGAGCCCGCCACGCCGGCGTGGTGCGGATGGTCTTCGATGAGCACGAGGTCGCTCACCACGGCGCAGCGCGCCACCGTGCCTTCGAGCAGGTCGTGGCTCAGCACCGCGCCTTCGGGCAGGCGGCGGTCCAGCGTATCGTGCATGGCGCTCACGTGAAGCAGGCCCTTGCCGGTGAAGGAACCGGTGCCGAAGAGATCCTGGTAGATGTCGGAGGCGCCACTGCTGTAGGGGTCGAGCCCGCACTGGCCAGCGAACAGCCAATGGAAGAACGAGCGCTCGTGGCGTTCCGGAAACGGCGTCACGATGCGCGGCTGCAGGATGCCGAAGCCGTGCGTGACGCGCCGCGTCGCCGGGTCGATCTGCGGTGTGTTGAGCGGATGCGCGGCAATGGCCACCAGTTCGCGCAATGCGCCGGGCGGCAGGCCGGTATCGCTGTCGAGCGTGACGATATACGGCGCCTGCTGCGCGAGTTGGAGGCCCTCGGCCAGGGGCAGGTAGCCGCTGGCGTCGCCGGTGGCCAGCCACCGCACCAGCATTTCGAGCTTGCCGCGCTTGCGTTCCCAACCCATCCAGCGTCGTTCGGTCTCGCTCCAAGTACGCGGTCGCTGCAGCAGCAGAAAGCGGGGCGGCTCGCCGTTGCCGGCGGGGTAGCGCACATTCAGGTCGGCGATGCGTTGCAGCGCCTCGTCGAGCAGCGGCTGATCGGCGGGCAGCGACTGCTGCGGTGCATCGGCCCAGTCGGTCAGCAAGGCGAACTGGGCGTTGTCTTCCCGGTTGGCGAGCCAGTGCAGTTCGAGCCGGCGCGCGAGTTGGGCGCTGCCGCGCACCGACGTCAGCATGGCGGGTACGACGACCAGCACGCGGTGGGCAGACGGGATGCCGTCGGGGAATTCGAGGCGCGGCAGGGGCTGTACGCGCGCCGATTCGGCGACGATGCGATGCACCAGCGCCATCACCGATTCGGACAGCGGCCAGAGCAGCAGCGCGAGCGCCAGCGTGGTCATCCATCCCGCATCCGGCCAGCCGGCCTTGTGCAGGAAATGCACCACGAGCATCAGCACCAGCGCGGTGCTGGCGACGACGGTGCCCACGTAGAGCGGCAGGCGCAACGACCCGTCGCGTGCGGCGTTCGTCGCGCGGCCACTGACGGCTCTGTCGCTGCCGCTGTCTGAAACCGTCGGTCGCAGCGCGCCGATGAGCACCCGCCGGCCACGGCCGAAGAGGTAATAGCCTGCGGTGCAGGGCGCCGCGCCATCGGGCGGCACCGCGCACGCGAGACGCACCACGGCTTGCGCCACTTCGCGTTCGGGCCGTTGCGTGGTGCGCGCGACCTGCTCCATCGCGTGCGTGATCTGCTGGCGCGTGAGCTCGCTTTCGTCGGCAAAGCTCGGGAGCTCGCGCAGCACGCGCAGCGAACGGCTCACCGGCTCGATCAGGTCGGCCCACTCGACCTGGCCGATCAGCCGCAACGTGGTGATGATGTTGCCGACCGTGAGGTTGGCGGCCGCCTGGTCGGCATGCGCCACGCCGATCAGCGCAGGGCCGCTCGGGCAGTGCTGTTCGGTCCAGCGCACCAGCGGTGGCGCGTTGTCACCGTGCTCGACCGGCAGGCGCTGCCACAGCTGGGTGAGGTAGCTGTCTTCGAGGCCGCGGCTTTGGAGCCCGCGGTAAAGCACGTCGAGGTCTTGCACCGACAGCGTGGCGGCCGCGTCCCACGCGGCATGCGCGACCTCGCGCGCCACCTTGTTCGCGGCGATGCTCTCGGCGACCCGCCGGAGGTTCTCGAGCAGCACGACGCGCAGCGTGGTCGGCAGCGCCCAGAGCTCGCCGAGGGTGAGTTCGTCGATGTCCTGGTAGGCGTCCAGGAAGGCGGTGAACAGCGCCTGGTTCAGCACGCTGTCGGTATGCGCCACATAGGCCCACGCGATGCCGTAGACGCGCGGCAGGCCCGCCAGCGGCGGCGCCTCCAGCTTGGGCAGGCGCGCGTAGTAGCTGCGCGGAACCCCCTCGCGGATTTGCTGCAGCTGCGCTTCGACCAGATGGAAGTTGTCGAGCAGCCATTCGGCCGCCGGCGACACATAGCGCCCGGTGCGCGAGGTCAGCGCGATGTAGTCGAAGGCGCTGCGCAGCGAAGCGAGGTTCTCGTCGACGCGCGGAAAGAACGGCGCGCCGCCAATGGCCGCGTTCTCGTCCTGCACCACCTGCGCGCGCGCGAGGCTGCGCCCGTGCTGCTCGAAGCGCTGTGAGCCGAAGAGCTCGGCACGAATCGGAGGTTCAACCGCGTCGTGCGGTCGGGTGAGAAGCTGGAGTGCGTAGTCGCTGAGCGAGTCGAGGCGATCGAAGAGGGTATCGGCAGCCACGCGTCAGGCGAGGGCCACCATGCCGAGTGCAATCACCAGGGCTGCAAACGCCACCGTCACGATGCGGCCAGCCGCGATCGAGTGCACGCGCTGCATGCCGCTGCGCAGCGAGAACATCCTGCCATGCGCCCGCGCGCAATCTCGCATATGCAACGCGAGTGCATTGACATCACCGGTGACGAAATCGGCTTGCGAAAGAGCGGAGGACTGGGGCGTTGACATGGGGATTCCCTGTGACGGCCTTGCAGCCGCTGCGCAATGAAAAATGCGCAAAAAAAGCAAGCTGTGTGGTGGACTTCAGGGTAGTCCGGAACCTTGCCGGGAACACCGCCGTTGCAGCGGTTGTGAGCGTAGGAGGCGGCGCACAACGGGCACCGACGCGGCCCATCCTACGCTACTGGTGTCGCGGAGGCGTCTGCCACGCGCACCGTGTCGCGACCAGATTGTTTGGCCTTGAGCATGGCCAGGTCGGCTCGGTGCAGCGTTTCCAGGACGGCTTCGCCGTTGCGCATGCCGGCCACGCCGACCGACACGGTGAGTTGTCCGTCGGGCCGCGGCACGGCTGCCAGCAGCAGGCGCAGGCGAACCGCGAGTTTCAGGGCCTTGTCTTCCCCCTGGTCGGGCAGCAGAACGCAGAATTCTTCCCCGCCCAGCCGGCCCAACACGTCGCTGGCGCGCAATGCCTGCCGCAACACGTCCGACATGCTGCGCAACACGGCATCACCGGCCGCGTGGCCGTGACCGTCGTTGAGGCGCTTGAAATGATCGATGTCCAGATAGAGCAGCGTGAGCGGCGCGCCGGACGCGCGCGCCCGGGCGGCCGCGGTTTCGGCCAGTTGCAGGAACTCCGCCCGGCTCCGGGCGCCGGTGAGCGTGTCGGTGACCGACAGCTCGGCCAACTGGCATTCCTGGTCGAAAGCGCGTTGCTGGTAGTCCTGCAGTCGGAGGTGGCTGACCAGACCCGTGACGAGGGCCATCACCGCGAACAGCACGCTGAACACCGTGTCGGTGCGGCTGGCGGTGTAATCGATCAGGAAAGGCAGGAACATGGCGTAGCAGGCCAGCGCGCCGCCGATCCACTGGCCCAGCGTGATCCAGAAGAAGCTGCTCGTCAACACGATGATCGCGGCCGCCGGCACGAAGTAAATCAGCGGTCGGTCGGTGCCCAACGCGCCCAGGTAGCTGTTGAAGCTCACCGTGGCAATGGTCGCCATGCACGCGAAGCCGTAGGCGCGAACCGAAGGCGCCCGGACGATGATGAAGGCGAACAGCGCCGTCATCGGCAGCAGCAGCACCCGCAGCCAGACGTACTCCGGTGTGGGAATCAGCAGCCGCGCCAGCAGGGCCACCGCCGACCCCAGCACGGCCGTCGTGCCCATTTCGAATGCAGTGAGCTGCAGGCGCCTGAGCGTCTGCTGGCGATAGGCGTCTTCGCGCGCGGCGGCGACTGTCTTGTCGGATTTCAATGGCACCTCTTGTTCTGGCAAGGAGGTGGAGTTTGCCGGGTTCGGGCCGGTGCCGCCCGACTCACCCCGTGTTGCGCAACCCCGCAGCCACCCCGTTGATCGAAATGTGGATGCCGCGTTGAAGCCGTTCACCGCCTTCTCCCGCGCGATAGCGGCGCATCAGTTCGACCTGCACGTGGTGCAGCGGATCGATATACGGAAAGCGGTGCCGCACCGAGCGCTGCATGTCGGCGTTGCCTTCGAGCCGTTGCTTGGCGCCGGTGATGAGGGTGAGCGCATCGGACGTGCGATGCCACTCGGCCTCGATCATCGAGTGGTCCCGCGTTGGGTGGTGCCTGCGTGGTTAAGGTGCTTTTTTTGGCCGACTCGTGACGAAGCGCACAAGCTGAGCATTCCCCGAGCAGTATCGACCGAGAAATCAGATCTTTTGTTTACAATTGGTAAACTTTAAAACTTAAATCGCACTGGGGAAACGCATGAAGATCAAGAAGAGAATTTTAGTGTTGGCGTTAATCGCCGTTCTAGCTCTGGGCGAAGCCGCTGTGCAATTATCTGGAATGGTTGATTTCCCGATTTATATGGCAGATAAGGAAATTGGCTATATCCCAGCTCCAAATCAGTCGGGTTCATTTTTGCGATCCCATGATTGGCGATTCAATGAGTTTAGTATGGGCGCTGGCCCATTCAAACCCGACTCTAATCGTTTCAATGTGTTGTTGATCGGGGACTCTCTAGTGCTTGGCGGCAATCCAATTTCCGAGGAAGATCGGTTGGGACCGCAGTTGGAAAAGCTGACCAATTGGCAGGTGTGGCCGATTTCCGCAGGGAGTTGGGCGCTGCAAAACGAGTTGACCTACTTGAAACAGCATCGCGATCTTCTTGAAAAAATTGACGCTATTATTTGGTTGTCAAATTCTGGTGATTTTGACGAGCCGTCCAGCTGGGCGTCTGAAATGACGCACCCACGGCATCATCCTTTTCCTGGAATTATATATTTGGCAAAAAAGTACCTGCTCAAGGAGAGGCCTCAGCCGTCACCATCTCAACTTAAAGTGGCCAAGAGGGAATGGCGCAATGATTTTAATGAGGTTGCAGAAAAATTTAATAAGCCAATCTATTTATTTTTGTATCCCGACATTGGCGAACTGAAGGCTGGAAATATTTCAACAAATCGTCTTAATGCGTTGATTCCTGATATAGAGAAAAGTATTTCGAGGAATGTGCGAATTTTCAAGGTTGCGGATTCTGTCGAATGGACGCCAGCTCTCTATCGTGATGAAATTCACCCAAGTCGCGACGGAAACACCGTACTGGATAAAATTTTCTACAGCAATATTTGTAACCAAAATACGCTGAAGACCATTTGTAAGTAGATTTACGGTGTAGATAACCACTCAACGCGCGAATGCTGACTTTCTTCGCCCCGCGGCAACATGTACTAAGGACAGTCTGCATAAATCCATCCCCGGTGTGCTTGTCTGATCGTGTGGCTGCGGCGACGATGTGATGCATGAAGCAAAGCGATCTGGGCCTTAACCTCACGAGCAAGCGCACACGCAAGCGTGAGTTCCTCGCGCAGATGGAGCGCGTGGTGCCGTGGGCGGCGCTGGTCGAACTGCTGGCGCCCTTCGCCCCCGAAGGCAAGAAAGGCCGCCCACCCTTCGAAGTGGAGACCATGCTGCGCATTCATTTCATGCAACAGTGGTTCACCCTGTCGGATCCGGCGATGGAAGAGGCGCTGCACGACGTGCCTTTGTTCCGCGAGTTCGCCAGCCTGGGCTGGGACAGCCGATTGCCCGACGAGAGCACCATCCTTCGGTTCCGCCACCTGCTGGAGAAGCACAAGCTGGCCGAGCACATCCTCGCGCTCGTCAACGATCTTCTGACCGGCAAAGGCTTGCTGCTCAAGGCCGGCACGGTGGTCGATGCCACGTTGATCGCAGCGCCCAGCTCGACCAAGAACAAGGATGGCCAGCGGGACCCCGAGATGCATCAGTCCAAGAAAACGCGATCGATGCCTTGATCGACCAGGTCGAGAAGCTCAAGGCTGGCGTGCGCGCCAAGGTCGAGCATCCGTGCAGGGTGATCAAGCGGCAGTTCGGCCATGCGAAGGTGCGCTACCGTGGATTGAAGAAGAACACGGCGCAACTGGTCACACTGTTCGCGCTGTCGAACCTGTGGATGGTGCGGCACAAATTGATTGCGATGCAGGGATGAGCGCGCGTGCTGCCTGGCAAAACTCGCGTGCAAGGGCGAAAGGGGCCGCAATCTGCCTTCGCGCGGTGCCCCAATCAATGTGAAGTCGGCTTCAGCGGGGGCCGCTGACCTTCAGGCATCTCAGATGCACGCTGGGAATCGCTTTGTTCAGACCATCCCTAAGCGCCCGGAGAACTGAGCCCGACTCACCCCGTGTTGCGCAACCCCGCAGCCACCCCGTTGATCGAAATGTGGATGCCGCGTTGAAGCCGTTCACCGCCTTCTCCCGCGCGATAGCGGCGCATCAGTTCGACCTGCAGGTGGTGCAGCGGATCGATGTACGGAAAGCGGTGCCGCACCGAGCGCTGCATGTCGGCGTTGCCTTCGAGCCGTTGCTTGGCGCCGGTGATGAGGGTGAGCGCATCGGACGTGCGATGCCACTCGGCCTCGATCATCGAAAACACCTTTTGCCGCAGCTTGCGATCGGCCACCAGCTCGGCGTAGCGCGATGCGAGCGCCAAGTCGCTCTTGGCGAGCACCATGTCCATGTTCGACAGCAGCGTGCGAAAGAACGGCCACTGGGCGTACATGCGCTGCAACAGGACAGCGCGCTCCTTGCGCTCGGCGGGCTTGCTGTCGGCCAGGAACTGTTCAATGGCCGAGCCGAAGCCGTACCAGCCCGGCAACGTGAGCCGGCACTGGCCCCAGCTGAAGCTCCACGGCACCGCGCGCAGGTCTTCGATCTTGTGGCTCGGATTGCGCGATGCGGGGCGCGAGCCGATGTTGAGTTCGGCGATCTCACGGATCGGCGTGGCGCCGAAGAAGTAGTCGCCGAAGCCGGGGGTTTCGTAGACCAGCTTGCGGTAGGCCGCCATGCTCGCCGTCGACAGCACGTTGGCGGTCGCGAGGAACGAGGCCGGCGCTGCTTTCGGCGGCGGCAGCAAGGTCGCTTCGAGCGTGGCTGCCACGAGCGTCTCGAGGTTGCGCCGGCCGATCTCGCGGTTGGCGTATTTCGAGCCGATGACTTCGCCCTGTTCGGTGAGCCGGATCTGGCCGCGCACGGTGCCGGGGGGCTGCGCGAGGATCGCCTGGTAGCTCGGTCCGCCGCCGCGACCGACCGTGCCACCGCGGCCATGGAACATGCGCAGGCGGATGCCGAGGGCGAGCTCATCGAACAGCGCGACGAGCGCGGTGCCGGTGCGGTACAGCTCCCAGTTGCTGGTGAAGATGCCGCCGTCCTTGTTGCTGTCGCTGTAGCCGAGCATCACGTCCTGTTCGGCGCCTGAGCGCTGCACCAGCGCGGCGATCCCGGGCAGCGCGTAATACGCGCGCACGATGGGCGCGGCATTGCGCAGGTCTTCGATGGTCTCGAACAGCGGCACCACGATGAGGTCGACCACCGCGTCGGCGCTCAGCGTGCCGCGCAGCAGGCCCACCTCCTTTTGCAGCACCAGTGCTTCGAGCAGGTCGCTGACCGTTTCGGTGTGGCTGATGATGTAGTGGCGGATGGCGGCGGTGCCGTAGGTCGCGCGCATCGTGCGGGCCGCCGCGAAGATGGCGAGCTCCTTGGTGGTGAGCGGTTCGTAGTCGGCATCGGGCACGCGCAGCGGCCGGGCGTCGTCGAGCAGCTTCAGCAAAAGCACCTGCTTGGCCTCTTCGTCGAGCGCGCTGTAGTCGGACTCGATGCGCGCCGCCTTGAGCAGGTCGGCCACCACGGCTTCGTGCTTGTCGGAACTCTGGCGCAGGTCGACCGTCGCGAGATGAAAGCCGAACACCTCGACCGCGCGGATCAGGGGTCCGATGCGGTGGGCGATGAGCACGCCGCCATGTTTTTCGCGCAGCGAATCGGCCACGGTGCGCAGGTCGGCGAGAAACTCTTCCGCGTTGGCGTACGGGTTCTGCGGTGCCACTGCGTGGCGCGCGGCGTCGCCGCCTGTGAGCTTTTTCAGCGTCGCGGCAAGGCGCGAATACACGCCGGTGAGCGCGCGGCGATAGGGCTCGTCGACGCGATGTTCGTTGGTGTCGGGCGAGCGCTCGGCGAGCGTGCTCATCTCGACCGACACATCGACCAGCGTGGCCGACAGCGACAGCTCGCCGCCGAGGTAATGCACTTCGGTGAGGTAGTGGCGCAGCACGAGTTCCGACTGGCGCTTGAGCGCGTACTCGAGCGTTTCGGATGTCACGTACGGATTGCCGTCGCGGTCACCGCCGATCCACTGGCCCATGCGCAGGAAGGGCGCGATCGGCGCGGTGCCGTCCTGCCCGAGCGCGAGTTCGAGTTCGGCGTAGACGCGCGGAATCTCGCGCAGGAAGGTCGCTTCGTAATAGCTCAGCGCGTTCTCGATTTCGTCGGCCACCGTCAGCTTGGAAAAGCGCAGCAGGCGGGTCTGCCAGATCTGCGTGACGCGGGTGCGAATCTGTTGTTCGTTGTCGGCCAGCTCGAGCGGCGTGAGCGCGTCTTTCTGGCCGGCAAAGAGTTGCTGGCGCTGGCGAATCTCGTCGCGCAGCGTGATGAGCTGCGCGATGCCGCGTTCGGCGTCCAGGATGCTCTTGCGCTGGACCTCGGTCGGGTGCGCGGTGAGCACCGGCGACACGTAGCTGTGCGCGAGGCTTTCGACGATGGCGGCCGGGGCGATGCCGGCCTTCTTGATGCGCGCGAGCGCCGTCTGCAGGCTGCCGTCGACGCTTTCTCCGGCTCGGTCGATGTCGGTCCGGCGGCGGATCAGGTGGCGGTCTTCCGCGAGGTTGGCCAGATGGCTGAAATAAGTGAAGGCGCGGATCACGCGCACCGTCTCGGCGGCGCTCAAGCCCTTGAGCAGGTTCTTCAACGCGCGGTCGGCCTGATGGTCGGCATCGCGGCGGAAGGCCACCGACAGCGTGCGGATCTTTTCGACCAGCGCATAAGTGGCTTCGCCTTCCTGCTCGCGGATCACGTCGCCGAGGATGCGGCCCAGAAGCCGGATGTCGTCGATGAGCGGCTGGTCCTCGCTCCTCGCGGAGCGTTTGGTGGCAGGCGGTGTCTTGTTGTTCTTCACTTCGACTGATCTCCTCGGGGTGACAGGGATAGCGGGGCGTTGCTGCAGCGCAACATGCTAGCATTCCGCGGGTCTTCTTTACCACTGGAAAACGGCCTTGAGCAACATCGTGATCGCCACGCGCGAAAGCCGTCTGGCCTTGTGGCAGGCAGAGCATGTCAAGGCACTGCTGCAAGAAAAGGGCCACAGCGTCAGCCTGCTCGGAATGACCACCCGGGGCGACCAGATCCTCGACCGCTCGCTGAGCAAGGTCGGCGGCAAGGGTTTGTTCGTTAAGGAACTCGAAACCGCCATTGAAGACGGTCGCGCCGACATCGCGGTGCATTCGCTCAAGGACGTACCGATGGACTTGCCCGCCGGCTTCGTGCTGGCCTGCGTGCTGGAGCGCGAAGACCCGCGTGATGCCCTGGTGTCGCCGCGCTATGCATCGCTGGACGCGCTGCCGCAGGGCGCCGTCGTCGGCACGTCGAGCCTGCGCCGCGTGGTGCTGCTGAAGGCGCTGCGTCCCGACGTGCGCATCGAGCCCTTGCGCGGCAACCTCGACACCCGCTTGCGCAAGCTCGATGAGGGCCAGTACGACGCGATCGTGCTGGCCGCGGCGGGCTTGATCCGGCTCGACCTCGCCAGCCGCATCCGCGTCGCCTTCGAGCCCGACACCCTGCTGCCCGCGGCCGGGCAGGGCGCACTGGGCATCGAAGTGCGGGCGGATCGCGTGGACCTCATCGAGGCGCTGGCGCCGCTGGCCAGCCAGCGCGACGGGCTCGCCACCGCGGCCGAGCGCGCGGTGAGCCGGTCGATGGGCGGCAGCTGCTCGATGCCGCTGGCCGCGCACGCGCGTTGGCAGCCGAGCGGCCATTTGCGCATCGATGCTGCCTGGGGCGACCCCGAAGGCCGGTCCGCGCTGGTCCGCGTGCATCTGGAAGACCGGGCCGACGACATGACCGAGGCCCGCTCGCTCGGGGAACGGGCGGCCGGGATGTTGCGCGCCGGCGGCGCGGGCTGAAGGCGACGACGATGGGCGGTGTGCGTGTCATTGTCACGCGGCCCTTGCGCGAGGCGCAACGGTGGGTGAACGACCTTCGCGCCGCCGGGGTCGATGCCGTCGCTCTGCCCCTCATCCAGATCGCGCCGGTGGACGATGTCGAGCCGTTGCGCGCGGCCTGGCGCCGTATCGACGCGTACGCAGCGGTGATGTCGGTGAGCGCTGCGGCCGTCGAAGAATTCTTCCGGCACCAACGGGCCGAGGCTTTGCAGCCCCTCCCGCGCTGGTGGGCGACCGGCCCCGGCACGGCGCGCGCGCTGGGGCAGGCCGGGGTGCCCGCAGCGTCGATCGACACGCCCGCCCACGACGCAGGCCGCTTCGATTCCGAAGCGCTGTGGGCGCACGTCCGTGCGCAGGTGACGCCCGGTGCGCGCGTGCTGATCGTGCGCGGCGGCGATGCGTCGGGGCGTCCGACGGGGCGTGACTGGCTGGCGCAGGAAGTCGACGCGGCGGGCGCACGGCGCGACACCGTGGTGGCCTATCGGCGACTCGCGCCCGGATTCGCCGCCAATGAACAAGCGATCGCCGCGGAGGGCGCATCGGGCCGGGCGATCTGGCTGTTCAGCAGCTCGGAAGCCATCGCCAATCTGCAGCAGGCGATGCCCGCCGCGAACTGGCACGCTGCGCGCGCTGTGGCGACGCATCCGCGCATCGCGCAAGCCGCGGCGGATGCGGGTTTCGGCACGGTTTGCCTCTCGCAGCCGCTCCAGGCGTCGCTGGTCGCGTCGATAGAATCGTTGGCATGAGCGCATCTGCTTCCCTGCCCAACGAAGACCTGCCGCAAGAGCCGGTGGCGATGGCGCAGGTGCCGGCGACGCTGACCCCCGCGGCGCACGCGAGCCTTGCCGCGCAGACCCTGTCGCGCATCGTGTTCGGCCTGCTGGCGCTGGTGGCCTTCGTGGCCCTGGCGATCGCGATCGCGCTGTGGCAGAAGGTCGGCAACATGCAGGAGCAACTGGCCCGGCAGAGCGGCGATGCGCTCGCGCAATCGCTCGAAGCGCGCACCCTGGCGCGCCAGGCACACGAAACGGTACGCGACACCGCGGCGCGGCTCGCGCTCGCCGAAACGCGAGTCGGCGAAGTGGCGCTGCAGCGTTCGCAGCTCGAAGAACTCATGCAGAGTCTTTCGCGCTCACGCGACGAGAACCTGGTGGTCGACATCGAATCGGCGGTCCGGCTGGCGTTGCAGCAAGCCGAGGTCACCGGCAACACCGAGCCGTTGCTGGCGGCGCTTAAGGCCGGCGACCAGCGCATCGCGCGCGCGGCGCAACCGCGGCTCGCGCCCTTGCAGCGCGCCATGCAGCGCGATGCCGACCGCATCCGCAGCCGTGCCAACAGCGACAGCAGCGAGGGGCTGCGCAAGCTCGACGACCTGATGCGCAGCGTCGACGACCTGCCCACGATCAATGCGGTGGCCGCGCGCAGTGGCGGCCTGAACGAGTGGCAGGCCGACGCCGTGCCGGCCGATGCGCCATGGTGGCGGCGGCTGCTCCTCACCGTGCGCAGCGAGGCGCGTTCGCTGGTGCGCGTCGGCCGCATCGACCAACCCGAGGCGGTGTTGCTGGCGCCGGAACAAACCTACTTCCTGCGGGAAAATCTCAAGCTGAAGCTCCTGAACCTGCGGCTCGCGTTGTTGTCGCGTCAGGTCGACAGCGCGCGCACCGAGCTCGCCACCGTGAGCGCGACGCTCAACCGCTATTTCGACCCGGCATCGCGTCGCACGCAGGCGGCCGCCACGCTGCTTCAGCAGTTGCAGGCGCAGGTGAAGTCGACGGAGCCGCTGCGCATCGACGACACCGTCGCTGCGTTGGCCACCGCGGCCGCGGGGCGCTAGCGGGCATGCGTATCGCGCTCTGGCTCCTGGCGCTGTTCGGCATCGCGGCCGCGGTGGCGCTGTTCGCCGGCAACAACCAGGGGACGATCACTGTTTTCTGGCCACCGTGGCGCGTCGATCTGTCGCTGAACCTCGTGCTGCTCTTGCTGACTGGCGCCTTCGTGCTGCTGCATCTGGCATTGCGCGGTCTCTCGGCCCTGTTTTCATTGCCCCGCCAGGCGCGGCAATGGCGAATGCAGCAAAAAGAGCGGGTGCTGCATGCATCGCTCCTGGACGCGTTGGCGCAGTTGCTGGCAGGCCGGTTTTCGCGGGCACGCAAGGCGGCACAGACTGCTTTGGTGCAGGAGCGAACCCTCGCCGCGCTCGACGCGCAGCTGCCCCAGGCGCAGCAGGTTCGGGTGCTGGCGCACTTGCTGGCTGCCGAGAGTGCGCAAGCCTTGCAGGACCATCCGGCGCGCGATGCGCATCTGCAGCAGGCGCTCAACGAAAGTGCCGGCGGCACCGGCGTGCCGACGCCGGAAACGCGCGAAGGCGTCCAGCTGCGCGCTGCGCGCTGGGCGCTGGAAGACCGGGATGCGCCGGCGGCACTCGCACGGCTGACAGAGTTGCCGCAAGGCGCGCAGCGTCGCACGCTGGCGCTGCGGCTTCACCTCCAGGCGGCTCGGCAGGACAAGCGCACGCTCGAAGCGCTCGAGACGGCACGCATGCTCGCCAAGCACGGTGCGTTTTCCGAGGCAGGGGCGCAAGGCATCGTGCGCGGGCTGGCCACCGATTTGCTGTCGGGCGCGCACGATCCGACGCAGTTGCGCGGCGCTTGGGCGCAGCTGGAGGTCGGTGAACGCGAGATGCCCGAGGTCGCGATCCACGCCGCGCAGCGAATGGTTGCGCTGCAAGGCGACGCCGGCGTGGCGCGCAACTGGTTGTTGCCCGTGTGGAACCGCATGGTCGCGCAGCCGGACAGCGTGGGCGATTCCCTTCGCGTGAAGTTGACGCGCGCACTGGAGGCGGGGCTCGACTCGGTCGACGCCGAATGGCTGGCACGCATCGAGTTGGCGCAGCGCAACAATCCACGCGACGCCAATCTGCAGTACCTCGCCGGCATGGCCTGCATGAAGCGTCAGCTCTGGGGCAAGGCCCAGCAATTGCTGACGCAGGCAGGCTCCGGCCTCCAGGACGTCGGTCTTTGCCGGCGTGCCTGGCAGGCTTTGGCGGTGCTGGCCGAGGGCCGGAACGACCCTGATCAGGCCGCTGTGGCCTGGAAGCGTGCGGCCCAAACCGAAAACCCCTGAGCGCAGCTGAATTTGTAAGTGAGGTTTTGCTATTGAATTCGTAGCAAACAAAGCTTGCTCTGCAAGGCAAAAATGCTCATTTTGGTACTTTTTGGAGCTAGTTCGAAAGTTCGCATTTCTCTGCCAAACGACTTAGCACCAGAAACAATTTGGGCATCGGGCAGGAGGTGAGGTACATTCGTAACTGTTAGCAAAAGTATTCATTCTTGGGTGATCTCGGGGGTTTGGTTTGAAGCGAATTCATCAATCTGTTGTGTCGGTGGTCTCTGCACTTGCGGCAATCGCCTTGTCGGGGTGCGCGATCGGGCCCGGCTACATGTCAACTGCGGACGCAGCGCGCACCGCGAGCACGAAGCCGGTCGCCGCGACGACCGGGGTCGGCGGCGCCGACGCCGACCGTCCGCCGGAGGGCGTGCTTGCCGCCATCTCGCCAGAGCTCATCCGGACGCAGTTCGCTGCCCGTCCGAAGGGGCTGCCACCCAGCGTGGCAGCGCTGCTGGGCGAGCCGGAGGTCTACAAGATCGGGCCCGGAGACGTCATCGGCATCACGGTCTTCGATCACCCTGAAATCATCTCCAGCGCAGTTCCAGCCACCACCGTGGCCGATCCGGCCAGCGTCTCGCCGGCACCGGGTTTCATCGTGTCGAACACCGGGCAACTCAGCTTCCCGTATGCCGGCACGCTGCGTGTGGCCGGCATGAGCGTCCAGGAGCTGGAAGACACCATCACGAAACGGCTCGCGCGCGTGTTCAAGGAACCGCAGGTCAACGTCCGCATCCAGGCCTTCCGTAGCAAGCGCGCCTATGTCGAGGGCGAAGTCCGGCTGCCCGGTCTTCAGGTGTTCACCGACATTCCGATGACGTTGCCCGAAGCCATCAGCCGCGCCGGTGGCGTTTTGCCGACGACGGGTGACCGCTCTTTCGTGACGCTCACGCGCAGCGGCGCCACCACGGCGATCGACCTGATGGGCATGGCCGAGGTCGGCGTCGACCCGAGCCGCATTCCGCTGCACAACGGCGACATGATCACCGTGCGCAGCCGTGAGGACCGCAAGGTCACCGTCATGGGCGAAGTGCTTCGTCCGCAAGCCATGCCGATGCGCAACGGCCGCCTGAGCCTGAACGATGCACTCGGCGAAGCAGGTGGCGTGGATCTGGGCACGGCAAATCCGGCGCAGATCTACGTGGTGCGCAACCGGGTCGAAGGCGGGCAGTCGATCTTCCATCTGGATGCGAGCAATGCGACGGCGCTGGCCATGGCCGATGGGTTTGCACTGGAGCCGAAAGACGTCGTTTTCGTCGATCCGGTGCCACTCGTTCGCTGGAGCCGCGTGGTCAACCTGCTGCTGCCGAGCGCCCAGGGTGCCAACCTGATCCGCGCGACCTACAAGTAGGTCCGGCTCGAGCGGCCATGCAAAACATCCTCTTCGTGTGCACCGGCAACATCTGTCGCAGCCCGATCGCCGAAGGCCTGATGGCGGCGGCGTTGCCTGACGCGCGCGTGACGTCTGCCGGCACCGCGGCATTGGTCGGGCGTCCAGCCGACCCGCTTGCGCGCGAGCTGTTGCTTCGGCGCGATGTGCGGATCGACGCTCACCGGGCGAGGCAGCTCGACAGCGAGATGTGCACGCAAGCAGATCTGATTCTTGTCATGGAAGACGTGCATCGCCTTGAGGTGCGGCAGCGTTTTCCTTTCGCCAGCGGGAAACTGTTCCGGTTTCTCGGACCCCGTGGCGACGTGTTGGACCCGTACCACCTGGGTATCGACGCGTTTACGTGCGCCATGGCGCAAATCGAAGGTGGCGTGAAACAGTGGGTCGAGCGTATATGTCAACTCTCCAAACGATAAATCCCGCGGCGAATACGCGTTCGACGCTCGGGCCTTCCGGCGCCTACGCCAATCAGCAGCCAGCGGACGATGTGCTCGACGTCGGTCACTACCTGGACATCCTCGGGGCGAACAAATACCTGATCGCAGCGATCACGGTCGTCGCCCTGGCGATCGGCATGTGCGTGGCGCTGTTCACCAAGCCGGTGTACGAAGCCAACCTGCTGGTCCAGGTGGAAGACACCGAAAACCGGGCGAACAAGAGTTTCCTCGGGGAAGCGTCCTCGATGTTCGACGTCAAGACGGCGACCAGTGCAGAAATGGAAATCATCCGTTCGCGCGCAGTCATCGGCCGGGCCGTGGAAGCGACCGGCCAGGCGATCACCGCGGAGCCGCACTACCTCCCGGTGATCGGCGGATGGTTGTCCAGGAGAGCACAAGGGCTTTCCAACCCGGGGCTCCTGGGGTTTGGCGGCTATGTGTCCGGGACCGAGAAAATCACGGTGACCCGCTTCGTGGTTCCGGCCAAGGTCGAAGGCTACGACTTCATCCTGAGAGCCAAGGGCGATGGGCTCTACGAGCTCCACTACCGCGACTGGAAGGAAGCGATCGCCGGCAAGGTTGGCGTGCCTCTGGTGGCCGACACGCCGAGCGGCCGCGTCGAGCTCCTGGTCAGCCAGATGTCGGGCAAACCGGGTGCCGAATTCGTTGTCGTGCGCAATTCGCTCGACCAGATGATCGACAGCCTCCAGTCGCGCCTGGTGCTGAGCGAACGCGGCAAGCAGTCCGGCGTGATCGACGTCGCGCTGCAGGACACCGACCGTGCGCGCCTCGCGCAGATTCTGAACGCCATCGGCGCCCAGTATGTTCGTCAGAACGTCGACCGCAAGGGTGAAGAAGCCCAGAAAACGCTCAGCTTCCTCGATGACCAGCTGCCGACCTACAAGAAGCAGATGGAAGATTCGGAGGAGGTGTACAGCCGTTTCCGCAACCAGAAGGGCACCGTCGCATTCGATGAAGAAGCCAAGCTGATTCTCGCGACCGAAGTCGATCGTCAAGCCAAGCTGCTGGAAGCGCGGCAAAAGCGTCGCGACCTCACCGCGCGCTTCACCGACAACCACCCGTTGATGCAAACGCTCGACAGCCAGATCGCCGCCCTGACCGGTGAAATCGGCAGCATCCAGAGCCGCGTCAAGGCGCTGCCCGGTATCCAGCAGGACGCCGTCCGCATGGAGCGCAACGTCAAGGTCAACACCACGCTGTACCAATCGCTGCTCAATCAGGCGATGCAGCTTCGACTGGTCAAGGAAGGCAAGGTCGGCAATGCGCGCATGCTCGACAACGCCGTCGTGCCCGAGAACCCGGTGAAGCCGAAGCGCCAGACGATCCTGGCCGTGGCGCTGGCCGCGGGCTTGTTGATGGGCATTTTCATGGCCTTCGTGCGCAATGCGTTCGTCGAACAGCGCATCAAGGATCCGGACGAACTCGAAGACAGCATCGGCTTGCCTGTGTTCTCGACGATTCCGCACAGCCCCCTGCAGCTTAGCCTTGCTCGCAAGCGTCTGACGGGTGCGACTGGCGCCCGGCTGCTGGCGCTCGAATTGCCCGACGATCCGGCGATCGAAAGCCTGCGCAGTCTTCGCACGGCGATGCAGTTCGCCATGATCGAGTCGCCCAACAACCGCGTCGTGATCACCAGCGCGACACCCGGCGCCGGCAAGAGCTTTGTGACGGCGAATTTCGCTGTGCTGATGGCGCTGGCGGGCAAGAAGACGCTGGTCATCGATGCCGACATGCGTCGTGGCCACATGCACCAGTACTTCGGGTTGCAGCGGCACGGCGGTCTGTCCGAACTCATCGCGGGCAGCCTGACGATCCAGCAGACGGTGCACCGCAATGTCGTGACGCAGCTCGATTTTCTGGCCACCGGGCAGCTGCCGCCCAACCCCTCGGAGTTGCTGACGTCCGCGTCATTCTTCACCGCGCTCGAAAAGCTGTCGGAGCTCTACGAGCTGGTCATCATCGACACCCCGCCTGTGCTCGTGGCAGCCGACACGGCGACCATCGCCATGCAGGCCGGCACGGTGCTGCTGGTGGCGCGCGCCGGTGTGTCGACCATGGGTGAGCTCAAGGAAAGCACGCGCCGGCTCGCGTTGAGCGGCAAGGCGGCTTCCGGCATTCTGTTGAACGCGATCGATACCAAGCGTCGCAACTTTGGAACCTACAAGTACGGTCGCTATCGATACACGAATTACAACTACGAAAGCGTGATGCCGGACGAGCAGTGAGTGTTGCGGCCCTGACGGCCATGAAAAAACCGGCGCTTGACGCCGGTTTTTTTTGGGAGGCCCGCTTTCGCGTTGGCCAGACCCGAGGGTTCAGGTGGCGGCGACTTCGCCGCGCCGCGCTGCAACGCGCTTTTCCAACTCGAGCTCGAACCGGCGAAGCACGGCATCCTGGCCCAGATGCTGTTCAGCGTAGTGTCGTGCCTTTGTACCAAGTTCGCTTCGCAAGGGCGCGTCGGCCGCCAGCGTCAGCAATGCCGTGGTCAGCGCAGCCGCATCGGCCGGCGCGACGACGATGCCGCACTGCTCGACCACCGATGCCAGCTCGGTGCCGGGGTGCGCCGTCGCAATGACCGGTCGACCGCTGCTGAGCATGCCGGTCAGCTTGGACGGCATGACGAGGTCGGCCGCATCGGCGCGTTGTGGCAGCAGGTGCACATCGGCCAGTCCCAGCAGGTCCGAAAGATTCTCGAGTGGTTGCAACGGCAGGAAGTGGACACGGTCCAGTCCCGCGCACTGCGCAACCAGTTCGGCACGGCCCGAGCCGTCGCCGCAGAAAACGAAATGGATGTCGGGTCGGTCGTGAACGCGGCGCGCAACGTCCGAGAGGATTTCCAGGCCTTGCTTGTTTCCCATGTTGCCGGAGTACAGCGCGACGGTCGCATCCAGCGGAATGCCCAGCTTCTGACGGTACGCGCTCGGCTGGGCCAGTGGCCGGACGCCGTTCAGGTCGACCCAGTTCGGCAACAGGAACAGGTTGGCTTCGTCCACGCCTTTCGAGCGTGCGCGATCGAGCATCCGCCCGGAGATCGTGGAGACGCAGTCGAACGCGCGCATCAGCCGGCGCTCCATGGCGGTGGCCACCGAGCGCGTGGTCTCGCCACGCAGCAGGCCCAGATCGAATGCGGCGTCCAGTTCGTAGTCCTGCACATGAAGCCAGGCAATCGTTTGGCGCAGCTTGGCAAACAACAAGGCACCCGGCGTGCAGAGCAAGGGGGGTTCGGTCACCCACACCACGTCCGGTTTCCAGCGCCATTGCGCGACCAGCAGCGGGAAGCTGCTCGCGGCAAAGCTCGCAAGATGCACCAGACGCTTGAGGCCGGAGGGCACAGCGGGCACCCAGAGCGGTGCCCGGTACACCTCGACGCCTTCCCAGGTTTCCCGGGTATAGCGATCGGCCCGGAACGGCGGCTGCACCGACCAGTTGGGATAGTAGGGCGGCGCCGTGATCACCCGGACTTCGTGGCCCGCCTTGGCAAGCCAGCGCGCCATCTCACCCGTGTACTTACCGATCCCCGTCAACTCCGGCGTGAAGTTGATCCCATAGAGCAAAATTTTCACGACAGATTGCCCATTCGTGGCAAGGTGGGTGTACTGAACTGAGGCGGTGCTAGTCTCTTTGCAAGAAAGCGCTGACGGACACCGAATGCGCTCATCATCATGAGCGCCATAAGGGACGCTGGGTTGCCGATCCCCACCAGATATCGATTGAAAGCTGAATGCACCATGAATGCCACGATCGCCAAGCCAAAAAATTGGTATATGCGTCCCTCGTCTGCGTAGGCGCCCAATCGCCCGATCAACACCATTTTGAGCGCCGATAAAAGAAATAGGCCAATAAGCAGTGCTGCGCTCAGCACGCCAATCTCGAGACACAAGACAATATAAGAGCTTTCTACAGGAAAGCCGATGATGTTGAACTCGGCACTCCGAAATCCATACCCAAACAGCAGACGAAACGGACTGGACAGCAAAAGATCTATGCCAGCCCCCAAAGCTCGACGCGACCCGTCGCACCAGAATTCACACCCCGTGCGTCAGACTGGACTTCGAATGCGCTGAAGAGATAGCCGCGCATCGGTCCCAACAACAAAACTGCCAGTGCTAGGGCGCCTAAGATAAAAAGTATCTGCAACCTACGTTTGCGGTTTCCATCGCGCGCCGTGGCGAACGCCCAAATGTAAATTGTGCCTGCCACCAAGACGCCCAACATGGCTGATCGAGATGACGACGCGATGATGTAAACCAACGACAGGCCAGTCAATGCAAGAAAAAAGACTCTCCCAAACCAGCTTGAAGCGATCATGAAGCGGCACGCCATGATCATGAACATCCCTGCATATGTGAACCCGACCAGATTGGGGTGCATGTCGAGCGGCATGAAGCGCTCGAGTCCAGTGTCGCTAATGCGGAGCGAGAGCGCAGCGACGAGCTGAGGCATGTATCCAAACAGAGGAATCATCAACAAGGCAAAGGCGACGAGTACAAAGATGTCAAATAAATCTCTAAGAGCCAAAGTTCGCACAATGGCTGTAATAGAAATCATGCAAAGAAAAAATAAAAATGAGTACTGAGAGACGGTGTCGTAACCGAGAAGCGAGGAAATAAAGGCTGAAGTCAATGCACAAAAAAGCAAAAGAAGTTCAAAAAAACTTAATTTCACCGGCTGAATTCGCCGCATCAAAAGTGCCAGCATCGCCGCGCAAGCCAAGCAGATAACGGCGCCAACTTGAATTATTCGCTGTTGTTCGCTGATTGAGGATAGTGCTGACACCATCAATGCAATGAATGACAGCGCACTGACCGGTGCGTTGCGTGAAGGCTTCGGAAGCTTGATCGTGCGCATGTTTTTTTCCTTGCTCAAGCCGTACGGGTCTCGAGCCAGGGGCAACGAGGTTTGGCACTTTTCGCGTCTGCGGCCAGATGATCCACGATGTCGACAAAGTAGTCGGCAGCGGACGGGCCCGCGATTTTGTCCGACCAGTCGCGCAGGGCTTTGCCCTTGATCACTTCTGGCGACGTCAGTGTGTAGCGGATGCCTTTTTCTAGGTCGGCCGCGCTGTCGGCACGGAACACGAATCCGTTGGCCTGGTTGACGAGCAGGTCGCTGGCGCCGCAGCGGTCACTGCACACCACCGGCAGTCCGGAGGTGAGCGCTTCGCTCACCACCGCACCCCATCCGTCGAACCGGCTGGGCAGCACCAGGACATCGCTCTGCGCCATCAGCTGAAACACGGCGGCGTTGTCGAGCGTGTCCACGAACGAAATGCTGTCCGTGATTTGAAGCGCCGCGGCCTGGCGCTGGAGTTCGTCTCGCAGTTCGCCGGTCCCGACGAGGGTCAGGCGCCAGGGGATGTCGGTGAGCGCGGCCATCGCATCCAGCAGCAGGTCGACACGCTTGCGCGGAATCAGCTGTCCCACGAAAAGAACCTGATAGGGCGTAGCCGCCGAGGCCACTCGCGTCCGCGATGGCGGCGGGAGTGCAGGCGGCTCCACCAGATGCAGAAAAGGAAAGATGCGATCGGCCGGATAGCCGCAACGCGAGAAGAAACGCAGTCCGCCATAGCGGCCCGTGAAGCCGATGCACAGGAAACCGTCGAGCCAGCGACGGTTCATCAGCGCGTCGTAGGCATACACGATCCATCGTGGCAGCAGCGCGGTTCCGGGTTCGTACCTGTTCTCGGACATCAGGATGCGCATCACGTTTCGGCGCTTGCTCGACTCGAATGCTTTCCTGGCCAGCGGCATGCCGCGAAAACCGAAGAACACATGAACGGTTCCAGGCCCGAGGTCGAGCAGTCGCTCGATTTCCCGGTCGTCCGGCGCGACGCTGACTTGGGCCTTACCGGCATCCGGAACCGGATAGCCGCGCTGACGAAAGGTTTCGGCAAAGTTCTTCCACCGCCCAGTGCACTTTCAACGCCCGGCCGTTCCGCCAGCGCCCGGATGTAAGGCGCCTGATGGAACATCAAATAGTTATGCCAGAAAACGACTCGCATCAAATTTCTCTCAACTTTCGGCACGCGCTACAAGCAGGCTGCGGCTCATGCCGGAGCCGCCTGCCACATGTTGCTCACGCTGCGCCTCGACGCCAGCCACATCGCGACTTCGCCGGCCACCATCGCGAGCACGGGGCCCATGATGCCGATCTCGCGCGCCAGCACGACGCCCAGCACGAGCGACAGCATCGAAAACGTGAAGTACTGTCGCGCGAGCAAGGCATGCTGGTTGACCGACATCAGCATCACCCGCGGGACGTGCCACATGGAGGCGATCAGCGAATACACCATGAACGCGCCCATCAGGCTCCACGAAAAGGCAATATGCCCTTTGGACCAGTAAGCGATGAGCAAGGGCGAGATGGCCAGCACGGTGAGCGAGGCGGCCAGGCCGATGCCGGAACTCAGTCGCGCCGCATGTGTATAGGTGCGACGCAGCCGGTCGACCTCTTGCGTGCTGTGCATGCGCGAGAACTCGGGCCACATGGATTGACTCAACGCGGCTGCGCACTGCACCACGATGCGCGCAATCGTCCGGTACGAGCTGAAGACCGCCGTCGCCGCGGGTCCGAGCGTCGCGGTCACCAACACGATGAAGCCCTGCAGGCTGAGCGCGCTGGCCAGTGGGAAGACCATGAACAGCGTGGCCGGCTTGAGCGAATCACGCAGTTCCTGCTTGCTGGCATCGCGCAATCCCCACTTGATGTCGGGTCGGCGTCGGTGACTCAGATAGATGAAGTACAGGGTGAAGGCAAAACGGCACACCGTCCCGTACAGGGCGACGCTCATGAAGGTGCCGCCAACCACCAGTCCCACGATGGAGCCGATCCAGTCGAGCATGCGTGCGACCGTATAAAGGTAGGTGCCCGCCGCAAAACCCTGCGTTGCGACGAAGACGGTTTGCGCCAACGATCCGAACAACGACACCACCACTGCCACCGTCAGCACCAACACCACGCCCGAGTATTGTTCGAGCTTGGGGAACGCCCAGCTGACCGTTTCCATGCCCGCCAACGCCAGCACCATCATCACCGCCGACACGGCGAGGATGAACATGATGGCGCTTTGAAAGGAGACGTTGGCCTCCTTGTGCTTGCCCACCGATTCCAGCGCGATCATCTTGTTGCTGGTGGCCGTCAGGAAGCCGAAATCAGCCAGCGCGAGGTATGACGGAATCGTCGTCAAGGTCAGCCAGGTGCCGTAGGTCTCAATGCTCCAAAACGAGAGAAAGATCGGGAGCGACGCCAACTGGATGACGATGGTCGCGACCTGCGCCGATCCCCAGGCGCCCATGCCCTTGAGCACGCGACGAACGAGCGGCGACGAAGTCAGCGATTTCACATTGGCCATGGCAGGCTCTGCGGTTCACGCGTGCGCAAGTTCGACCGAAGCGTTGCGTTGCATGAAATCGCGATACGTCTCTTCGATGCCTGCGTGCAGCGCCGTCGTGGCGGTCCACCCGAGCTCTCGCAACAGGTCGACGTCGAGCAGCTTGCGCGGCGCGCCGTCGGGCTTGCTGCGGTCCTGAACAATCTCGCCTTCGTAGCCGACCACGGCCGCGATGGTTTTCGCCAGCTCGGCGATCGTCAAGTCGATCCCGGTGCCGACGTTCACGTGGCTGGCCATCGGCTCGGTGTTTGCGGTGTAGATCTCTTTGGAAAGATCCATCACATGGACGCAAGCTTCCGCCATGTCGTCCACATACATGAACTCGCGGCGCGCCATGCCCGATCCCCAGATGACGACCTGCTCCGCGCCCGCCAGCTTGGCTTCGTGAAAGCGGCGGATCAGTGCAGGCAAGACGTGACTGTTCTCGGGGTGATAGTTGTCGCCGGGACCGTAGAGATTGGTCGGCATCACGCTGCGGTAGTCGGTACCGTACTGTCGGTTGTAGCTCTCGCAGAGCTTGATGCCGGCAATCTTGGCCACCGCGTAGGGTTCGTTGGTGAGTTCGAGCTTTCCGGTCAGCAGCGCGTCTTCCGCCATCGGCTGCGTCGCCAGGCGCGGGTATATGCAGCTGGAGCCGAGGAACAGCAATTTGTCGACACCGGCGCGCCACGATTCGTGAATCAGATTGGCTTCCACCATCAAGTTCGAGTAGATGAACTCGGCGGGGTACACGTTGTTGGCATGAATGCCACCCACCTTCGCGGCCGCAACGTACACCTCGTCGGGTCGCTCGGTGGCGAACAGCGCTTGCACCTGCGCCTGGTTGGTGAGGTCCAGCTCGGCGCGGGTGCGCACGATGATGTTCTTGTAGCCCTGGGCAACGAGTTTGCGCACGATGGCGCTGCCCACCATGCCGCGATGGCCTGCCACGTAGATGCGTTTGTCGAGATTGTTCACGGCGGTCATGCCTGTTTTTGCATTGCTGCGTCCAGATGGGGGGTGGGAGCGTCGTCGAATCGCACGACGTCGTCTTCGCCGAGGTGGCGCCCTGTTTGCACCTCAATCACTTCCAGCACGCTGTCGCCCGGGTTTTCAAGCTGGTAGATCGCCCCGATGGGGATGTAGATGGATTCGTTTTCACGGACCGTTTCGGCCACGCCGTCGCGGGTCACGCGCGCCGTGCCCTGGACGACGACCCAGTGTTCGGCGCGATGCCGATGCATGCGCAGTGCCAGCTTGGCGCCGGGCTTGACGGTCAGTCGCTTGACCGAGAAACGTTCGCCGTCGTCCACGCTGTCGTAGGCGCCCCAGGGGCGCGGGACACGACGGTGCTCGGTCGCTTCCCGCTGGCCTCGCGTCATCAGCAAGCTGACAACTTCCTTCACCTGCTCGGCGCAATCCTTGTGAGCGACCAGGAGCGCATCCTGGGTGTCGATGATCAGCAAATCCTGCGTGCCCAGGGCGACGACGGGTCGCGTGGGCGCATGGATGAACGTGTCGCGCGCGCCGATCGAAAAACCCTGGCCGTTGATGCGATTGCCGCTGGCATCTTCCGCGTGCAACGCCGCAACGGCGTTCCAGCTCCCGACGTCGCTCCAGGCACCGCCGAACGGCACGACTGCCCGACGGGTGCATTGCTCGAGCACGGCGTAGTCGATGCTCTGGCTGCGGCAATTTTCGAACGCGGCACGCTGCACCCGTACGAAGTTGCCGTCCCGCTCGGTGGGCTCGGTGGCGCGCCGGCACGCAGACAGAATGTCCGGTGCATGTTCTTCGAGCATCGCGATCAGCGTGCGTGCTTCCACCAGAAAGATGCCGGCATTCCAGAAATGATTGCCTGACAGCAGAAGCGTCGCCGCATCGGCCGCGTTCGGCTTTTCCACGAAAGCGTCGACATGGCTGGCCGGGCTCTCGCCGGGCAAGTCCAGTGCGGCGCCTTGCCGGATATAGCCATAGGCGGTACTCGGAAAACTGGGAACCACGCCGTAAGTGACGATATTGCCTGCCATCGCAGCCGGAATACCGGTTCGCACGGTTTCGGCAAACCGTGACGCGTCTGGAATGTGATGGTCGGCCGGCGCAAACAGCAGGAGCTGGTCCGGCGCGCTGATGAGCGCGGCAATGGCCATGGCCGCCGCGGTGTTGCGCGGCACGGGCTCCAGCAACTGGAGGCCATCGACGCCTGCCGCAATCACCGTTTCCTGAACCAGAAACCGATGCTCTTCGGCGGCGACGCAATGCACCGTCGGGTTGAGCAGGCGCAATCGTTCAAGCGTCAGTTGAAGCAGGCTCTTGCCTGCCAGCAAGGGCGCGAACTGCTTGGGCAGCGCTCGCCGGGAAAGAGGCCACAGCCGCGTTCCGGCGCCACCGCAGAGCACCACGGGCTGGATGGTCGGATTCACCGCGATCCCTCGCCGGTCACCACCGCGCTGACCGTCTTCAAGAGGATCTTGAAGTCCAGCGCGAGCGACCAGTTGTCCACGTAGTAGGCGTCGAGTTCGACCCGCTTTGCGTACGGCAGCCGGTTGCGACCGCTCACCTGCCACAGGCCGGTGATGCCCGGCCGCACGGCGCAGTAGTGGCCCCAATGCTTGCCGTAGAGGCTACGCTGGCGCTCCATGCAGGGGCGCGGTCCGACCAGGCTCATGTCGCCCTTGAGCACGTTCCAGAACTGGGGAATCTCGTCGACGCTGATCTTTCGGATCCACTGGCCGAGTGGCGTAATCCGTGGGTCTTTTTCGAGCTTCTGGAAGGTGTCCCACTCGGTCCGCGCCATGTCGTTGCGGCTCAGGAATTCGTCGAGTACGTCTTCCGAGTTATGGACCATGGAGCGGAACTTGTAGAACCTGAAGCGCTGCCCTTGCTCACCCAGCCGGACTTGCCAGAAATGAACAGGGCGCCCCATGCTGATGGCGACGCACAGCGCCACGATCAGGTAAAGAGGGCCGAAGAGCGCGAAGAAGACAAGCGCACCGGCAATGTCCACCACGCGCTTGGCAGCCCGCTGAAACGCGGTGAGCCGCTTCGGTTGAACGAATGTGGGGGTGGCGGAAGGACCGCCGTCACCCGGTTGCAGGCGCCGTGCGACGTTGCCGCCGGCTGTCGAATCAGAACGAAACATGAAAATCCCCTTAAAGGGTTCTGCCTCAAAGCGTGGCAGTGTAACGCTTTACTACTATCTGCACGGATTCCAACACATCTTGGCGGGTCGGTGTTGTAAGCAAAAAGCCGTACAACTTCCGATGAACGCCTATGTTGCCCACTCTGTCACACGAATCCGTTACCGACATTGGTGCGCTGCAACATACCGAAAAGACTGTAATCCTTTCGTTTGACAATATGTTAACGAGTGTGAACAAAAAATGTTGTGAAAAAACGCCGAACAATACAAAAGTATGCAGTAGTTCCCCTTATTCGCGAAGGCCGACCGGCGTTTGATGGGCAAAAAAAAGCGCGCGTTGAAAACGCGCGCTCTGGGTCGGGGTGAGGGAGGCTACCGGCCCTGGCCGGGCCTCTTCAACGGACGGGTTGCTCGAAAGGCAAGGTCATTGCCGTCAAATCGCGTCGGGTCTCGACCAGGACCAGGGGACTGTCATCCAGCACAACCGCAGCCGGACGTTCGCGCGGCACGTGAGGGGCTTTAGGTTCTGCCGCAATCGCGGCACGCACCTCGGCGATTCGGGCTGAATCCGAATTGACCCAGTGCAGTCCGGAGCCCTCGGCCACTTGCGCCAGCGCGGCGATGGGTAGCTCGAACGGCTGGACCTTGGGGAGGCCATGGACCGAAGGCGTCGCCAGTGCAGTCGCTGCTGCTGGCACTGGCGCCACCAAAGCGACCGGCGGCGCCACCCGGATTTCTTGCTGGACGAACGGCGGCGCTGCCTGCTCGGGCTGCACGTCAGCCGTCGTGGCGATGGCAAGCGAGGAGGCGGGCGTCGTCTCCTGCGACACCGCCTCGACGGTTTCCTCCGCGTTGTCGCGCGGTCCGCGTTCTCGGCGGTCACGTCCGTAGCGATCACGGGAGCGACCACGACGTTCTTCGCCGTCGCGACGGGGCTGCTCGCCACCGTCGACAACGACTGCACCGTTGCTCTCGCCAGCAATCTCGCCGCCCGGGCCAGCGTCCGATGCCGCTGACAGCGTCGATTCGTCGCTCACGCGAGGCGCGCCGTCCCGACGATCGCGCCGACCATCGTTGCGTTCACCGCGTGGCGGCCGCGGGGCACGGTCGGAAGGGGTAGCTTCGCCTGCCATACCGTCGATCGCGGTGTCGCGCGGCGTTTCGCTGATGCGTTCTCGGCGCTCGCCACGCTCACCACGCTCACCACGCTCGCCACGCTCACCACGCTCACCACGCTCACCACGGCCGCGCGGTGCGCGCTCAGCCGATAACGTGTTCGATTCGCCGGGAGCGCTGTTCAGGGCAACCGACGAAGCCTCCATCCCGCCTTCGAGCATTTCCGGAGCCGCCGCGATGCGCGCGTCCGTGTCGCGGCGCTCACGCCCGCCACGCCGTTCGCCGGTACGGGCTTCGCGCGGTTCGCGCGGTGCGCCGTCGGTGCGGACTTCGCTGCGCACTTCACGCGGCTCGCGACGCTCACCGCCGCCTTCGCGGCGTTCGCCACTTCGGCCACCGCCGCCTTCACGACGCTCGCCGCCGCCTTCGCGTCGCTCGACACCACGACCGCCGCGGCCTTCACCGCCGCGACCGCCACGGCGTTGTTCGCCATCGCGTGCCGGGCGTGCTTCGCCGTCGCGCGGAGGACGTCCGTCGCGGCGCGCAGGCTTGGGCGCTTCCACGGGAATGACCGCCGCCGGGGCTGGCGAAGCGCCGAACAGGTTCTTGATCCAGGCCAGGAACCCGGTCTCTGCGGCGGGCTGGACCACTGCGGGCGCAGCGACCGGTGCGGGTGCCGGCACCGTGGCGACAGGCGCACGCACGGGCTCGGCGCGGGGCGCCACGATCGGTGCCGGTGCATCCGGCAGCACGCCCTTGATGACCGGCGTCTGCTTGTTGGTCGGCTCCTGCGAGCGACGCGTGACCGACGTCGGGTCTTCGACTTCGTCGGCCATCTTGTAGCTGGCTTCGATGTGGTCGAGTCGCGGGTCGTCGTGCTTCAGGCGCTCGAGCTTGTAGTTCGGCGTTTCGAGCGTCTTGTTCGGCACCATCAGCACCGTCACGCGCTGCTTGAGCTCGATCTTTGCGATTTCAGGGCGCTTCTCGTTCAGCAGGAACGAGGCTACGTCGACCGGCACCTGCACATGGACGGCAGCCGTGTTGTCCTTCAGGCACTCTTCCTGAATGATGCGCAGGATCTGCAGCGCGCTGGATTCCGTGTCGCGGATGTGGCCCGAGCCGCCGCAACGGGGGCAGGGGATCGACGAGCCTTCGGAGAGTGCCGGCTTCAGGCGCTGACGGCTCATCTCCATCAAGCCGAATTTGCTGATCGCGCCGAACTGCACACGGGCGCGGTCCTGGCGCAGCGCGTCGCGCAGGCGGCTCTCGACTTCGCGGCGGTTCTTCGACTCGTCCATGTCGATGAAGTCGATGACGATCAGGCCGCCCAGGTCGCGCAGGCGCATCTGGCGGGCCACTTCGTCGGCGGCTTCGAGGTTGGTGCGGGTCGCGGTTTCCTCGATGTCGCCGCCCTTGATGGCGCGGGCCGAATTGACGTCGACCGACACCAGTGCTTCGGTGTGGTCGATCACGATGGCGCCGCCGCTCGGCAGCTGCACCGTGCGGGCGTAGGCCGATTCGATCTGGTGTTCGATCTGGAAGCGGCTGAACAGCGCCGCGTCGTCGCGGTAGCGCTTCACCCGGGCCGCATGCTCGGGCATGACGTGCGCCATGAACTGCTGCGCCTGTTCGTAAATGTCGTCGGTGTCGATGAGGATGTCGCCGATGTCGTGATTGAAGTAGTCACGGATCGCGCGAATCACCAGGCTCGACTCCTGATAAATCAGGAATGCGCCCTTGCCGCCCTTGGAGGCACCGTCGATGGCGCCCCAGAGCTTGAGCAGATAGTTCAGGTCCCATTGGAGTTCGGGTGCAGAGCGGCCAATGCCGGCGGTGCGCGCGATGATGCTGGCACCCTTCGGGTACTCCAGCTGGTCCATGTTTTCCTTGAGCTCGGCCCGGTCTTCGCCCTCGATGCGGCGCGAGACGCCACCGCCGCGCGGGTTGTTGGGCATCAGCACGACGTAGCGGCCGGCCAGCGAGATGAAGGTGGTGAGCGCAGCGCCCTTGTTGCCGCGCTCTTCCTTCTCGACCTGCACGACCAGTTCCTGGCCTTCGCGGATCGCGTCCTGGATGCGGGCCTGGCTGGCCGACACGCCTTCGGCGAAATATTGCTTGGAGATTTCCTTGAACGGCAGGAAGCCGTGGCGATCTTCTCCATAGTCGACGAAACAGGCTTCGAGCGATGGCTCGACCCGGGTCACGACGGCCTTGTAGATATTGCCCTTGCGCTGCTCGCGCCCTTCGATCTCGATTTCGTAGTCGAGGAGCTTTTGCCCATCGACGATGGCCAGGCGGCGCTCTTCAGGCTGCGTGGCGTTGATCAACATCCGCTTCATGTGCGTTGTCCTTCATGTTCGTTCTACCGGCTCATGACGAGCCAACGATGCACGGACGACGCTTCACGAAACGAGGGAATGGCCGCTTGGCCCCGGATGCAGTGACCGTTCGCAGAGCGCGAACGTCCGTATGAGCGTCAGCTCAACAGCAGGCGGGGTGGGGGCGCGTGGATGGGTGCGAGCCAGATGCGGTGTTGGATTGCTATCTTTTTGATAGCGTGTTGCGCAATGGTGGCGCGCGCTGCGGGCGATTCGATGCCGGAGGCCGCTGGCAACAGCCAGGTGGGCCAGCGCAGGCATATATGAATCAGCAGCATCAACACAATGGGCTCGCTTCGATCCGCAGACCACTGGAGGGCGGTCTGCTGGGTATTCCGTATCGGTGTTTCGTGGGCGTCGGCTTGACTCGAACGTCGTGCCTGCCACTTCGCGCAACTGCGCGGGGTTCGCGGGCTCAACGCCAAAGCGGCATCGACCTCACAGTGCGGGTGTCAGTGCTCTAAACTTCTGTCTAATCAAGCACTTACATGACCGCGCTGGTGAAAAACATTATAGGTGCGAAGTCCGCGTCTCCTGCGGCCGAAGTTGGCTCATCGCATGCTTCGGTGCAGTCCATGACGGTCGATGCGGAATCGGCGGGTCAGCGGCTCGACAACTTCCTTTTCCGCCATCTCAAGGGCGTGCCCAAGACCCACGTCTACCGGATCATCCGGTCGGGCGAGGTGCGCATCAACAAGGGGCGCGCGCAGGCCGAGACCCGTGTCGAGGCCGGGGATGTGCTTCGGCTGCCGCCGGTGCGCATCTCGACGCGCGCTGAAGAAGGCGCCACGCCGCCGGCGCCGCCGCGCGAATTCCCGGTGCTCCTCGAAGACGACGCGCTGCTCGCCATCGACAAACCGGCTGGCGTCGCCGTGCATGGCGGGAGCGGCGTGAGCTTCGGCGTGATCGAACAATTGCGCACCGCGCGGCCGGCCGCCAAATTCCTGGAGCTCGTGCACCGGCTCGACCGCGAGACCTCCGGCATCCTGCTGGTCGCCAGGAAGCGCAGCGCGCTGCTCGCGCTGCAGGACCAGTTTCGCGAGCGTGAAACCGGCAAGACCTATCTGGCACTGGTCGAAGGCGCCTGGCCCGCTAACAAGAAAGTGCTGGATTCCTCGCTCGCCAAATACCTGTTGCCGGAGGGCGAGCGCCGCGTGCGGGTCGTGCCCAAGGACCATCCCGACGCAATGCACGCTGTCACGCTGGTGCGCGTGCTTGCGCGCGTCGCGCTGCACGGCGATGCCTCACCGCTGACGCTGCTCGCCGTGACCATCAAGACCGGGCGCACCCACCAGATTCGGGTCCACCTGGCATCGGCGGGCCATGCGATCGCGGGCGACGACAAATACGGTGAGTCCGGGCGCCAGCGTGCCTTGCAGAAGCTTGGCCTCAAGCGCATGTTCCTGCATGCCTGGCGCCTTCAATTCACCCATCCCGCGAGCGGCCAGCGCATCGCGCTGCAAGCCGACCTGCCGCCCGAGCTGCTCGCGCTGATGCCGCCCGCTGCCCTCGCAGCGCTCGCCCAACTTCCGACACCCTCTGCCCATGACTGACACCAGACCCCGCCGTTTCGACCTGATCGCTTTCGACTGGGACGGCACGCTCTACGACTCCACGCGCCTCATCGCTCGCTGCATCCAGGCGGCTGTGGTTGATGTCGGCGGTGCCAGACCCAGCGAAACCGACGCCGCCTGGGTGATCGGCCTCGGCCTGGCGGAGGCCCTGGCGCGCGCGGCCCCGGACGTGCCCAAGGAGAAGTACGCTGAGCTGGGTTCGCGCTATCGCTATCACTACCTTCAGCATCAGGACGACCTCGTGTTGTTCGACGGTGTGCTGCCCATGCTCGATGCCCTGCGTGCACGGGGCCACAAGCTGGCCGTGGCCACCGGCAAGTCGCGTCGCGGACTCGACGATGCGCTGTCGACAGTCGCGTTGCGCGACCGCTTCGACGCCTCGCGCACCGCCGACGAGACCTTCGGCAAGCCGCATCCCCGCATGCTGCTCGAATTGATGGAAGAGCTCGATGTGCCGGCCGAACGAACCTTGATGATCGGCGACACCACGCACGACCTGCAGCTCGCCCTCAACGCCGGTTGCGCCAGCGTGGGCGTCAGCTATGGCGCGCACGAGCCCGAAGCCTTCGATGTGTTGAAACCGCTGTTCGTCGCGCATTCGATCGACAGCCTGGGTGACTGGCTGCGCGACAACGCCTGAAAGCGCGAGATGAGCGATACCCCGAGCGCCCCGATTTCCCTGTGCAACGCCGACGACCTTCAGGAAGGCGGCTTGGCCGTTCCCTTCGATGTGGTCTACAGCGGCGAGACGTGCCGCGCCTTCGCCATTCGTTTCGAAGGCCAGCCGCACGCGTTTCTCAATCGCTGCAGCCATGTGGCGATGGAAATGGATTTCCAGCCCGACCGCTTTTTCGATGACACCGGCCAGTGGTTGCTCTGCGCCACGCATGGCGCGGTCTACAGGCCCGACACCGGTGAATGTGCAGGCGGCCCGTGCCGTGGTGGCCTCGTCAAGATCACCCTCAGCGAGCGAGACGGCGTAGTGCGCTGGCATACTGAATGGAACCTCCAACCCCTGGCTTTCTGAGCCGATTCCCATGACCGACCCGAACCGCACAGAGCCCGAGGGCTTTGAGCCTTTTGAGCGTGCAGCGACCGCCACGCCTTCCTCCACCGACACGAAAAAGACGGGAAAAGGCGACCCCACGCAGACCGCGGGTTGGGAGCGCGCCACGCTCGAAAAACTCGCGTTCGCGTCTTTGCGCGAGCAGAAGGCGACGCGTCGCTGGAAGACCTTCGTGCGGCTCAGCTGGCTGGCGTTTTTCATCTTCCTGGTCTGGTTCGCGATGTCGCGTGCCACGCCCACCACGGCAAAGACCACCGCGCACACGGCGGTCGTCGAGATCAAGGGCGAAATCGCCAACGGTGCCGATGCCAGCGCGGAATTCGTGGTCGCGGCCATGAAGACCGCGTTCGAAGACGAGGGCGCCAAGGCCGTCGTGCTGTTGATCAACTCGCCTGGCGGCAGTCCGGTGCAGGCCGGCATCATCAACGACGAAATCAAGCGCCTGAAGGCCAAATACAACAAGCCGGTGTACGCCGTGGTCGAAGAGACCTGCGCCTCCGCCGCGTACTACATCGCCGCGGCAACGGACAAGATTTACGTCGACAAGGCGAGCATCGTCGGCAGCATCGGGGTGCTCATGGACGGCTTCGGCTTCACCGGCACCATGGAAAAACTGGGCGTCGAGCGGCGGCTCATCATCTCGGGCGAGAACAAGGGTTTTCTGGACCCGTTCAGCCCGATGAACGAGGCCCAGAAAGCGCACGCGCAGCAAATGATCGACCAGATCCACGATCAGTTCATCAACGTGGTCAAGACCGGCCGCGGCGACCGCTTGAAGCTGAACACGCCCGGCCTGTTCAGCGGCTTGTTCTGGAGTGGCCAGCAAGCGATCGAGCTCGGCCTGGCCGACCAGTTCGGCAATGTCGACTACGTGGCACGCGAAGTGGTCAAGGCCGAGGAGGTCATCGACTACACGCGCCGCGACAACGTGGCCGAGAAACTGGCCAAGAAGTTCGGCGCCGCCATGGGTGACGCTTCGATTCGCGCGCTGCGCAGCGTGCCGGCCCTGCGCTGACGCGCGCCTGGCGCTTCAGCGGGCGCTGGCGTAGCGCGACGACGCGGCCAGCGCGATGGCGAACGCCACCACCACACAAAGCGCCGCGGTCAGCGAACTGACCCGCGCCAGCAGGCCGATCACCGGCGGCCCGACCATGAAGCCGAGATAGGCCGCCGCCGACACCGCCGCAATGCCGCGTGCCGGTTCGACGCCGGGAACCCGGGCCGACGCCGCAAACAAAATCGGCACCACGTTGGCGAAACCCACGCCCACCCCTGCGAACCCGACGAGTGCCAACCATGGCGCTTTGGCCCACAGCACCAACGTCATCGAAGCGGCTGCCAGCAGCGCACTCGTGCGTAAAAGGGCGGCGGGCGCAAAGCGGGCGCGCAAGGCGTCACCCCCGAAACGTGCGGCGGCCATCGCGGCCGAGAAGCTCGCGTAGGCGAGCGCGGCCTGCTGCTGTGGTGCGCCGAGTTCCTGCTGCAGATAGAGCACGCTCCAGTCGTAGATCGCGCCCTCCGCGATCAGCCCCAAGGCGGCCAGCACGCCCATCACCACGAGTGCGCCGCGCGGCAGGCGAAAACCCTCGTCGGACTCGGTCGATGAAGCGTCGATTTTCGGCAGCATGCGGGTCGACGACCAGGCGACGGCCCCGGCCATCACGATCGCGACCAGGAGGAGGTGCCGTTGCGGGCCCAGCCCGGCGGCGAGTGCGGCGCCACCGCTGACGGCGCCGGCCATCCCGCCGAGGCTGAACATGCCGTGCATGCCGCTCATCAACGGAATGCCCTGGCGCGACTCGAGTTGAGCTGCTTCGGTGTTGATGGCGACGTCGAACACGCTGGTGACCATGCCGAACACGGCCAGCAGCGACAGCAACGCCCAATAGCCCGGCATCAGGATGAGCAGCGCAATCAGCAACGCATAGAACGTCCCGGTGCCACCCGCCACCCGACGCGCGCCGAAACGGCCGATCCAGCGGCTGGCGCGTGTGATGCCGAGCAACGCACCGAAGCCGGCCGCCAGCATCGCCAGGCCCAGTTGCGCCTCGTCCAACCCGTAGTGCGCCTTGACCGTCGGCACATGCACACCCCAGGTCGCGAAGATGAGACCGGAGCAAAAAAACTGGGCGCGGGTGGCCCATCGGTTGGCAGGAGAAATGGCGGCCAGCGCAGGAACGTGGATGCCCATCGTCAGCGGCCGATCGCAAACACGGCCGGGAGCCGCTCGTCGACGGAGGCAGGCTTGCCGGCGCGCCACCCTTTGACCGTCTCGCTGCGCACGTTCGCGTTGGCGAGGGTCAGCCCGCGCGCGACGGCCAGACGGGTGTTGTGCTGCAAGGTTTGCGTCAGGGCTTGCAGCAGGGCGACGTTGCGGTAGGGCGTCTCGATAAAAAGTTGGGTCTGCCCGGTTTTCAGGGCGAGCGCCTCGAGTTCACGAATGCGCTGGTTGCGTGCGTCGGCGTCCTGCGGCAGATAGCCGACGAAGGCGAAGTTCTGCCCGTTCAGGCCGCTGGCCGCCAACGCTAGCAAAAGCGACACCGGACCGGTCAGCGGCACCACGGTCAGGCCCAGCTCGTGCGCAGCTTTGGCCACGGATGACCCCGGGTCGGCGACCGCCGGCATGCCGGCTTCGCTCAGCAAACCCATGTCGTGCCCCTCGAGCGCGGCGGCCAGCAGGGGGCGCGCGTCGAAGTGTCCGGCGTGATCGCCTTTCTTGTGCACTTCGCGCGGCAGTTCCTGGATGTGCTGCGCTTGCAGTGGCGCTGCAAGGGGCGTCACGGCGTCGATGCGTTTCAGATAGGCGCGCGCCGACTTGGCGTTCTCGCAGATCCAGTGCGTGATGCCGGCTGCGGTCTGCAGCGTGCCGAGGGGCAGGGCGTCTTGCAAGGGCGCCTGGACGTCGCAGCCGAAATCCAGCGGCGCCGGCACGAGAAAGAGCTTGCCCTTGTTCATAGCAGTTCGATGCCCGCGGCACGCAGCATGCGGCAGGTGCGGATCAAGGGGAGTCCGACCAACGCGCTTGGGTCGTCGCTGTCGATCGCGTCGAGCAGCGCGATGCCGAGGCCTTCGCTCTTGGCGCTGCCGGCACAGTCGTAGGGCTGCTCGGCGCGCAGATAGCGCTCGATCGCGTCGTCCGTGAGGTCGCGGAACACGACGCGCACTGGCGCGATGTCGTGTTGCGCGAACTGCGCGGCATGGCAAACCACGGCAACGGCCGTCTGGAACACCAGCGTCTGGCCGCGCATGCGGCGCAGTTGTTCGGTGGCCCGATCGTGATCGCCCGGTTTTCCGAGCGCGACACCCGCGAGGTCGGCCACCTGATCGGAGCCGATCACCACCGCGTCCGGAAATCGCGCGGCGACCGCATGGGCTTTTTCCAGCGCGAGGCGCATGGCAAGCGCGCGCGGGGCTTCACCGGGGAGGGCGGTTTCGTCGACCTCGGGTGCATGCACTTCGAAGGGCAAGCGGAGCCGGTCCATCAGCTCGCGGCGGTAGCGGGAGGTCGAGGCCAGAATCAGGGTACGTTGCATGGGCCGTGATTGTGCGGGAGCGCTAGACTGGCAGGGATGACGAGAGAATTTGCCCCCCACCGGCTCGACGTGAGCACCTTTGCCGCCGAAGGCGCCATACTGACAGGCGACGATCCGGTCGCCGACTACGCCCGCCTGGCGGCCGAACTGGCTGAATCGGCGACCGACGAGACCAGCGTGCGCTGGGAAGCGGTTGGCGAGGAGCGTCCCGGCTCGGCCGGCACCGCGACACCGTGGATGCATCTTTCCGCTGACGCTACCGTGCCGATGGTGTGCCAGCGCTGCCTCACGCCGGTGGCCGTGCCGCTGGTGGTGGATCGCTTTTTTCGCTTCGTGGCGGACGAGACGACGGCAGAAGCCGAAGACGACGACGCGGAAGAAGATCTGCTCGTCCTGGCGCGCGACTTCGATCTGCGCGACCTGATCGAAGATGAGTTGCTGATGGAAGTGCCGCTGACGCCGGTGCACGACGTGTGTCCGGTTCCCGTACAGCTCTCCGCGGCGGACGCCGATTTCGACGCGTCGGAAGCCGCCAAACCCAACCCCTTTGCCGTGCTCGGCGCGCTCCGCTCTAAGAAGCCGGAGTAGGCAACTGGCGCAACGGCGGAGGCTGGGCTATAATCATGGGCTTCGCGCGCGCCGCCAGCGGTCCCTCTCATTGGGTCGTTGATCATGTCGTTCCTGTGTTCGACAATCTGGCCCGCATCCAGTCACTCACTCAACAGTCCAGGAGCCATCATGGCCGTCCAGCAAAACAAGAAGTCGCCTTCCAAGCGCGGCATGCACCGCTCGCACAACGCTCTGGTCGTTCCCGGCATCGCCGTGGAGCCGACCACTGGCGAGACGCATCTGCGTCACCACATCAGCCCGAACGGTTTCTACCGCGGCCGCCAGGTGCTCAAAAACAAGTCCGAAGCCTGATTTTTCAGACCAAGGCCAAGGCCCGAAGCTACTTTCGCCGTAGCGTCGGGCCTTTGTTTTGATGGCTACGCCTTCTGAATCTCCTGCTCGTTCGTCTGTGATCACGCTTGCCGTCGATTGCATGGGGGGCGACCACGGGCCGCGCGTCACGCTTGCGGCCTGTCGCGCGTTCCTCGAACGTCATCCCGATTCGGCCCTGCTCATGGTCGGCATGCCAGCCGCGCTGTCGAGTTTTTCCCACCCGCGTGCGACCGTGATCGGCGCGAGCGAAGTGGTGGGCATGGACGACCCGGTCGAAATAGCGCTGCGGAAGAAAAAAGACTCTTCAATGCGAGTCGCCATCCAGCAGGTCAAGGACGGCGCGGCCCAAGCTGCCATTTCCGCCGGGAACACCGGCGCATTGATGGCGATCGCGCGCTACCTGCTCAAGACGATGGACGGCATCGATCGTCCGGCCATCGCGCCACAGCTGCCCAACATCAAGGGCGGCGCAACCACCGTGCTCGACCTGGGCGCCAACATCGATTGCGACGCTGAAGACCTGCTGCAGTTTGCGGTGCTTGGGTCGGCGCTGGTCTCTGCGTTGACGGGCAACGAGTCCCCGACGGTCGGTTTGCTCAATGTGGGTGAAGAGGCGATCAAAGGCAGTGAAGTCATCAAAAAAGCGAGTCAATTGCTGCGTACGGCCGGTAACTCGCAGGATTTGAACTTCTATGGCAATGTCGAAGGCAACGATATTTACAAGGGCACGACGGACATCGTCGTGTGCGATGGCTTCGTCGGCAACGTCGCGCTCAAGGCCAGCGAAGGCGTGGCTTCCATGATCGGTGAGTTCATTCGAATCGAATTCTCGCGAAGCATCTGGACGAAAGCTGCGGCAGTTGTCGCCTATCCGGTTTTAAAAGCATTTAAAAATCGTCTGGACCACCGTCGGTATAACGGCGCTGCGTTGCTGGGGCTTCGTGGGTTGGTGTTCAAAAGCCACGGTTCGGCCGACGAAGTGGCGTTCGGGCACGCACTGGATCGCGCTTATGATGCCGCTCGCAACAACCTGCTCGAACGCGTTCGGGCCCGCATCGCCCACGCCGCGCCGTTGCTTGCGCGGCAGGAATCGGCGGCGCCGGTCGACGCCGCGGCGCTTCACGCTTGATGACACCTTATTCCCGCATCACCGGCACCGGCAGTTACCTGCCACCGCGCCGGGTGACCAACGACGACCTCGCCAAAGATCTGGCAGCCCGTGGCATTGAAACCTCGGACCAGTGGATCATCGAGCGCACCGGGATTCATGCCCGTCATTTCGCCGCGCCTGAAGCGAACAGCAGCGACCTCGGTGTCGAAGCGGCCAAAAAAGCGCTCGAAGCCGCTGGTCGCAGTGCGATCGATGTCGATCTGATCATCGTCGCCACGTCGACGCCCGACATGGTTTTCCCGTCGTCGGCCGCCATTCTTCAGCACAAGCTCGGCATCGCCGGCTGTCCGGCTTTCGACGTGCAGGCGGTCTGTAGCGGTTTCGTTTATGCGTTGACGGTCGCGGACGCCATGATCAAGACCGGTTCGGCGAAGTGCGCGCTGGTGATCGGTGCAGAAGTTTTTTCGCGCATCCTCGATTTCAACGACCGCACGACCTGCGTGCTGTTCGGCGACGGAGCCGGTGCCGTGGTGCTCGAAGCGAGCGAAAAGCCTGGCATTTTGGCCAGCGATCTTCATGCGGACGGCAAATATGTCGGCATCCTGTGTGTGCCCGGGCACGTATCGGGCGGCAACGTGCTCGGCACGCCGCTGCTGCACATGGATGGGCAGGCCGTGTTCAAGCTGGCGGTCCGGGTGCTCGAAGAAGCGGCCCGCACCACGCTCGCCAAGGCAGGCAAGACCGAGGCCGACATCGACTGGCTCATTCCGCACCAGGCCAACATCCGCATCATGGAAGGCACGGCGAAGAAGCTGAAGCTGCCGCGCGAGAAGCTGATCGTGACCGTGCATGAACACGGCAACACTTCGGCCGCCTCGATCCCGCTGGCGCTGGACGAAGCGGTGCGCGCCGGCCAGGTCAAGAAGGGCGACACCGTCATGCTCGAAGGCGTGGGCGGCGGCTTCACCTGGGGTGCGGTGCTATTGACTTTGTAGCGCGCTGCGCAGTCTGCATGCGGGCTGCGGCGTGACAGGAGACAAAACAATGAAATCCTTCGCATTTGTTTTCCCCGGACAAGGCTCGCAGGCCGTCGGCATGCTCGACGCCTGGGGCGACCATCCAGCCGTGCGCGAAACCGTTCGCGAAGCCTCGGATGCGCTCGACCAGGATCTGGCGGCACTGATCAAGGACGGTCCGAAGGAGGCGCTGGGCCTCACGACCAACACCCAGCCCGTGATGCTGGTGGCGGGTGTCGCTGCCTGGCGCGCCTGGCAGGCCGAGGGCGGCGCGACGCCATCGGTGGTGGCCGGCCATTCGCTGGGCGAATACTCGGCGCTCGTCGCCTCCGGCGTCCTGACATTGGCGCAGGCTGCGCCTCTCGTGCGGTTCCGGGCGGATGCGATGCAGAAGGCCGTGCCGGTCGGCACGGGCGCGATGGCCGCGATCCTCGGCATGGACGCCTTGAAAGTAATCGCTGGCTGCGGCGAAGTGACGGCTTCGTTCGGCGCGAGCAGTGGTGAAGTCGTCGAAGCCGTCAATTTCAACGAGCCGATGCAGACCGTGATCGCGGGCAGCAAGGCCGCCGTCGAAAAGGCGTGCGAAGTGCTCAAGGCCAACGGCGCCAAGCGTGCATTGCCGCTGCCGGTGTCGGCGCCTTTCCATTCGAGCCTGATGAAGCCGGCGGCCGAGGCGTTGCGAGGAAAACTCGCATCGACCGCGCTGGCGGCACCTCACATCCCGCTTGTCAACAACATCGATGTCGCGATCGAAAGCGCCCCCGAGCGCATTCGCGATGCGCTGGTGCGGCAGGCCGCCGGCCCGGTGCGTTGGGTCGAAACCGTTCAGGCACTGAAAGCCCGCGGTGTCGAGGCCATCATCGAGTGCGGACCCGGCAAGGTGCTGGCCGGCATGGTCAAGCGCATCGCCCCCGAGGTGACGGCTGCCTCGGTCTACGATCCGGCGACGCTCGCTGAAGCCCGGCAAGCGCTCGCCGCCTGACGCCACATCACACATTCAGCAGACCCGACATGAGCATCCCCAAATTTGAAGGCCAGGTCGCCCTGGTGACCGGCGCATCGCGCGGCATCGGCGCGGCGATCGCGCTCGAACTGGCGCAGCGCGGGCTCAAGGTCATCGGCACCGGCACCACCGACGAGGGCGCCGCGAAAATCACCACGGCCCTCAGTGCGTTCGATGGCCGCGGTCGCGCGCTCAATGTCAACGATGGCGCTGCCGTCGACGCATTGATCGACGAGATCGTGAAAGCGTATGGCGCCATTCACGTGCTGGTGAACAACGCCGGCATCACACGCGACAACCTGGCGATGCGGATGAAGGACGACGACTGGGGTGCCGTGCTCGAGACCAACCTCAGCGCAGTGTTCCGTTTGTCGCGGGCCGTGATCCGGCCGATGATGAAGCAGCGCTACGGCCGCATCATCAGCATCACGAGCGTCGTGGGGGCGTCGGGCAACGCAGGCCAGGCCAACTACGCCGCAGCGAAAGCCGGTGTCGCAGGCATGACGCGCGCCCTGGCGCGTGAACTGGGCAGCCGCAACATCACCGTGAATTGCGTGGCGCCCGGCTTCATCGAAACCGACATGACCGCCAGCCTGCCTGAAGCCCAGCAGCAGGCGCTGCTCCAGCAGATCCCCTTGGGTCATCTGGGCAAGCCGGCAGACATCGCGCACGCGGTGGCGTACCTCGCATCCCCGCAGGCCGCTTATGTGACGGGGCAGGAACTGCACGTCAACGGCGGCATGCACATGTAGCCTGCAAGGCGCAATCTTTTCCCGGACGGGCTTTCCTGTGGTTGTGGGCAAATGCCACAATCCGCCCGGCTAAAATCAACCGATTACTTACAACCCCCAGAGGGAATCAAATGAGCGATATCGAAGCACGTGTCAAGAAAATCATTGCCGAACAACTCGGCGTGGAAGAGTCCCAAGTCACCAATGAAAAGGCTTTCGTGGCCGACCTCGGTGCCGACTCCCTCGACACGGTCGAACTCGTGATGGCACTCGAAGACGAGTTCGGCATCGAGATCCCGGACGAAGACGCAGAGAAGATCACCACGGTGCAAAACGCCGTCGACTACGCCACCAAGAATCAAAAGGCCTGATCGGCCGGCCGGGCCACTGCCTCCTGCAGGCCCGGCGCTCTCCCAGAAAGGTTTGCCGGCATGACCAAACGCCGCGTCGTCGTGACCGGGCTCGGTTGCATCGCTCCTGTCGGTAACACGGTGTCCGAATCTTGGGCCAACCTGTTGGCCGGGAAATCGGGCATTGCGAACATCACTGCGTTCGACGCAAGCGCCTTCGCTTGCAAGTTCGCCGGTGAGGTCAAGGGTTTCGACATCACTCAATACATCTCGGAGAAGGAAGCGCGTCACATGGACCGCTTCATTCATCTGGGCTTTGCCGCCGCTATCCAGGCGGTGCAGGACAGCGGGTTGCCGATCGGCGACGACCTGTCCTATGAAGATGCCATTCGCATCGGCTGCAACATTGGCTCGGGCATTGGCGGTCTGCCGATGATCGAAGCCACGCACGGCGAATACACGAGTCGCGGCCCACGCCGCATCTCGCCTTTCTTCGTGCCGGCGTCGATCATCAACATGATCTCGGGTCACGTGTCGATCAAGTTCGGCTTCAAGGGCCCGAACATCGCGGTCGTGACTGCCTGCACGACGGGTCTGCATGCCATCGGGATGTCGGCGCGCATGATCGAGTACGGCGACGCCGACGTGATGATCGCTGGAGGTGCCGAGTCCACCATCTCTCCGCTGGGCATCGGCGGCTTCACCGCGCCACGGGCGTTGAGTACCCGCAACGACGATCCGGCCGCGGCGTCGCGTCCGTGGGACAAGGACCGTGACGGCTTCGTCCTGGGCGAGGGCGCCGGCGTGCTGGTGCTCGAAGAGTACGAACGCGCCAAGGCGCGCGGTGCCAAGATCTACGCGGAAGTCTCCGGCTTCGGCCTCACGGGCGACGCGTACCACATGACCGCGCCCGACGTGGACGGCCCGCGGCGTTCGATGGCGATGGCGCTGGCCAACGCCGGCGTCAATGCCGACCAGGTGCAGTATCTCAACGCCCACGGCACCTCGACGCAGATCGGCGACGTCAACGAGACCAATGCGGTCAAGCTGGCGTTCGGCGATCACGCGAAGAAGCTGGTCGTGAATTCGACCAAGTCGATGACCGGCCATCTGCTGGGCGGCGCCGGCGGCATCGAGTCGGTGTTCACCGTGCTGGCGCTGCATCACCAGAAGAGTCCTCCGACCATCAACATCTTCAACCAGGATCCGGAGTGCGACCTGGACTACTGCGCCAACGAAGCGCGCGACCTCAAGATCGATGTGGCCGTGAAGAACAACTTTGGCTTTGGCGGCACCAACGGCACGCTGGTGTTCAAGCGCGTTTGATTTCCTCCTTTTCATGCACAGCGCCCCGTCGGTAACTTATCCGGTGGGGCGTTCGCGCTATGCGACCCGGCTTTTGGCACTCATCTGGGCCGCGGGGGCCTGCTGCGCAGGCGCTGCCTGCTATTCACTCGATCATGTGGGATGGCGCGGGCTGCTGTTGGTCGCAAGCACCGTCCTGGCGGGCGCCGCGGCTTTGGGTTCGTTGATCAAGGCCCCGGTGGCCAACCTCGCATTCGACGGCCAGCGCTGGTCGCTTTCCGGCGAGCCTTCGCAACAGATCGCAGATGCGATCGTGGTGCTTGATTTTCAGGTGCTGCTTCTGGTGCGGCTCGATGTGCCGAGGGCTTCGGCCCGCTGGCTCTGGCTGGAGCGTCGTGCGCAGCCGGCAATATGGCACGACGTGCGCCGAGCGCTTTATTCGCGTGCACCGTCTGCCGTCGAGCGCGCCTTGCCGGGGGTGCCATGAGCGATATCCAGCCGCCCGCACCGTCCGACATCGGGCCCATTGACCCCTCGGCACCGCCGAAGCCCGGTGAGGTCGATTTGCAACTCGTGCTGCGAACCGTCGCTGGCGACCAGAAAGCGTTCGAACTGCTGGTCATCAAATACCAGAGGCGGATCGAGCGACTGATCGGACGCATGGTTCGTGATGTCGATCTGGTCGAAGACATCGCGCAGGAGACTTTCATTCGCGCTTACCGCGCGTTGCACCAGTTTCGCGGCGACGCGCAGTTCTACACCTGGCTGTACCGGATCGCCGTCAATACGGCCAAGAAGGCGCTGGTCGACATGAAGCGCGACCCACCGTCTCCGAGAGCGCACTGCGGCCCGGCTCGGACGACGACGATGAAACTTACCGGCCCGGAAACGAACCAACCACCGACGAGACCCCTGAAACCATCCTGGCTGCCAACGAAATTGCGCGTGCCGTGGAGGCCGCGATGGAAGCGCTGCCGGCCGAATTGCGGCAGGCAGTGACGTTGCGGGAGATCGAGGGCATGAGCTACGAAGAGATCGCCGAGGTCATGAATTGCCCGATCGGCACGGTGCGTTCGCGGATTTTCCGTGCGCGCGAGGCCATTTCGGCACGGGTCAAACCGTTGCTGGACAACCAGACGGGCAAGCGCTGGTAAGCAGGTGAATGAAATGAATCAAATGAACACGATCCCCGAACAAATTTCCGCGTTGGCCGACGGCCAGTTGCAGGGCGACGAATTCGCAGCGGTGATGCGCCAGTTGGGCGAAAAATCGGATCTGCGCGCGACCTGGCGAACCTATCACGTCGTGGGCGATGTGCTGCGCTCCGGCGGCCATGCGCCTTGCAGCGATGGCTCGGCCTTTCTGTCGAAGTTGCAGCAACGGCTCGCGGCCGAACAGATTCGCCCGCAATCCGCGGCCCCGAGCGCGCCGGCGCCGGTGACGGTGGCTGAAGCGGCCAACGAGCCGGTATTTCGTTGGAAGCTGGTGGCCGGCGCGGCCTCGTTGGCTGCGGCCGCAGCGATCGGCTGGACGTGGGTCGGTATGAGTTCTGGCGCGAGCGGGGCGCAATTGGCGCAACAGGAACAGCGACTCCAGGACCCCTCGCGATCGGTGCTCGCAGTGGCCGGTTCACCGACACCGACCAGCGCGCTGCTGTCGTCCACCCGGGTGCTGGTGGGCAAGGGTGCCGAGGCGCAAGTAATGCTGCGCGATCCGCGGCTGGATGAATTGCTCGAAGCGCATCAGCAAGTCGGCGGTGCATCGCAGATGCCTTCTGGCTTCCTGCGCAACGCGACGTTCGAAGCCCCTTCGCGCTGAACGCGCAGCCGGCCGACCGCATGACTGTTTCGCTGCCAATGTCTGCTCGCAAGATCGCTCTCGTCTTTGCCGCGCTGTGCATGGTGCAGTTCGCATTGGCGCAAACGCGCAGTGCGCCAGGCGGAGGCATGGCTATCGCGCCGTCGGCGCCGCTGGGCGATACGCCCACGCTGAGCGTCGTCGAGTGGTTGCAGCGCATGCACTCGGCCTCCCGCCAGCGCAGCTATGTCGGAACGTTCGTGGTCTCGGCGGCGACCGGCGATCTGTCGAGCGCGCGCATCTGGCATGTGTGCGAAGGTGACCTCCAAATGGAGCGCGTCGAAGCGCTCTCCGGTCCGCCGCGCTCCACCTTCCGGCGCAACGATCGCGTGATGACTTTCCTGCCCGATGCCAAGGTGGTGAAGAGCGAAAAGCGCGACAGTCTTGAATTGTTCCCCAACTTACTCGGCACACCGGATTCTGCGCTCAACGATTTTTACAGCGTGCGTGTGCTCGGCAAGGGCCGCGTGGCCGGTTTCGATGCCGATGTGGTGAATCTCGTGCCGCGCGACATGCTGCGCTTCGGGTATCGCATCTGGAGCGAGCGCCGGTCGGGGCTCGTCGTGAAACTTCAGACGCTCGATGGCGAAGGTCGCGTGGTCGAGCAGTCGGCGTTCTCCGAGCTGCAGCTCGACGCGCCGGTCAAGGTACAAGCCTTGTCTCAGATGATGGCCGACACCACTGGCTACCGAATCGAAAAATCCGAGCTCGATCGCACCACGCCGCAGGCCGAGGGCTGGACCCTGAAGAACCCGGTGGACGGTTTCAAGCCGGCCAGCTGCTACCGCCGCACCCTGGGAGGCGCCGGGTCCGGCGAGCATGCGATGCAATGGACATTCACGGACGGTCTTGCAACCGTCTCGCTGTTCGTCGAGCCCTATGACGCGCAACGGCAGCCCAAAGAAGTTTTGCTGGCGCTCGGCGCCACCCACACCATGACACGTCGGCTGGTGGACCCTTCCGGCGACTGGTGGCTGACGGCGGTGGGCGAAGTGCCGCCGCAGACGCTCGAAGCATTTGCGTTGCGGCTTGCCCGTACCCGCTGAGCGCCGTGTCGCCGCGTGTCGTTGAAGCAGGTTTTTTCTAAGAAAGAGATGTTGATGATGTTTCCAGTCGACGGAAAAAAGATCCGCTCCTGTTTGCTCGCATGCACCATGGCCGTGGCGGCCACGGGCGGGCTGATGCCGGTGACCGCGGTGCACGCGCAGACGCGCACGCTGCCGGATTTCACCGATCTGGTCGATCAGGTCGGCCCGTCGGTGGTCAACATCCGCACGGTCGAAAAGGTCGCGCAGCGCGGCGCCGGCAACGGCAGTGGCAACGGTGAGATGGACGAGGAGATGCAGGAATTTTTCCGGCGATTTTTCGGACAACCGCTGCCGGGGGCACCCGGCACGCCGAAATCCACGCCGCGTCCGAACCGGCCGCAGCAGCCGCAGGAAGAAGAGCGCCCGCGCGGCGTGGGCTCCGGCTTTATCCTGACGGCCGATGGCTACGTGATGACCAATGCGCATGTGGTCGAAGGCGCTTCCGAAGTGATGGTCACCTTGCCCGACAAGCGTGAGTTCAAAGCAAAGATCATCGGCACCGACAAACGCACCGACGTTGCTGTGGTGAAGATCGAAGGCGCCGCGCTGCCCGCCGTGAAGATCGGCGACATCTCCAAACTGCGCGTCGGCGAATGGGTGATGGCGATCGGCTCGCCGTTCGGGCTCGAGAACACCGTCACGGCCGGCATCGTGAGCGCCAAGCAGCGCGACACCGGTGACTACCTCCCTTTCATCCAGACCGATGTGGCCATCAACCCTGGAAACTCGGGCGGTCCGCTGATTAACATGCGCGGCGAAGTGGTTGGCATCAACAGCCAGATCTATTCGCGTTCCGGCGGGTTCATGGGCATCTCGTTCTCGATCCCGATCGACGAGGCGATTCGCGTGAGCGACCAGCTGCGCACCACGGGCCGCGTCTCGCGCGGTCGCATCGGCGTGCAGATCGATCAGGTCACCAAGGACGTGGCCGAGTCCATCGGACTCGGCAAGGCGCAAGGGGCGCTGGTGCGCGGCGTCGAAGCCGGCTCGCCCGGCGAGAAGGCCGGCATCGAAGCGGGCGACATCATCACCAAATTCGACGGCAAGGCCATCGAGAAGCCGAGTGACCTGCCGCGGCTGGTCGGCAATACGAAGCCTGGCACCAAGAGCGCGTTGACGGTGTTTCGGCGCGGCGCATCGAAAGAGCTGACAGTCACCATTGCGGAAATCGAGCCGGAAAAGCAGGTCAAGACCATCGAACGCGACGAGCCTGTGCCGAAGCCTTCTGCTTCAGCCGCAGCGAAGTCGCTGGGCCTCGCGTTAAGCGATCTCACGGACGCACAGAAAAAAGAACTGAAGCTCAAGGGCGGCGTGAAGATCGATGCCGCCACCGAGTCTGCTGCGCGTGCTGGATTGCGCGAAGGCGACGTGATCCTGGCGGTGAGTAACGTCGAGGTGTCCAACGTGCGCGAATTCGATGGCGTGCTCTCTAAGGCGGACAAGGCCAAGCCGGTCAGCGTGCTCTTCAGGCGCGGCGATTGGGCACAGTACGCACTGATCCGACCCGCACGCTGATTCGGAGGATCCCGTCAAGTGGCCCCACCCGGTAGTCGGGTTTGGGGCCTTTTTTGAGACAGTTGAAGCCTTGAAAGGCCTGACTTTCAGTTTTTTTCAATGGCGCTTTAGCCATGGATTAGTTGGTGAATGCTAACTTGATAGGTAGGCTTAGGACCACTTTCGGTAGAATGAGCCTGTTCAGACAATCACTTGTGACATAAGCAGGCGTGACACCTTCACGATGCGGTATTCCAACAGGCAGTCCACCGGTGCTCCACAGATCACCCACAAGTTGTTCAGAACTTAGTCCACCGATTCTGTTGATAACTTGTTGATATCTTTCATGTTGCTGACCTGCAACGACCTTTCACGACCCCTTCTGCGGATGTACGTCCTTTCCTTTTTGCCTACAATGAAGTTCCAACTACTGCAGTTGCCATTGCTTGTTGGTTCAGGGCGCGTCTCCGTAAGACGCGCCCTTTTTTCTTGCCTGTCGCCTTCTGCGCACCAGCCAATTCAAGTACTTAAGCGTTCCCGTTGATGAATCACATCAGAAACTTTTCGATCATTGCGCACATCGACCACGGCAAGTCGACGCTCGCAGACCGCTTGATCCAGCGTTGCGGCGGTCTCGAAGATCGTCAGATGGAAGCGCAGGTTTTGGACTCGATGGACATCGAGAAAGAGCGTGGGATAACCATCAAGGCGCAGACCGCTGCGCTGCACTACAAAGCGCTCGATGGACAGGTCTACAACCTCAATCTGATCGACACACCGGGGCATGTCGACTTCTCGTATGAAGTGAGTCGCTCGCTCTCAGCGTGCGAAGGCGCATTGCTCGTGGTCGATGCATCGCAAGGTGTCGAAGCGCAGACGGTGGCCAATTGCTACACGGCACTCGATCTCGGCGTCGAGGTGCTGCCGGTGCTGAACAAGATCGACTTGCCGAACGCGGACCCCGACAACGCCAGGTCTGAAATCGAAGACGTGATCGGCATCGACGCCACCGAGGCGATTTTGTGTTCTGCCAAGACCGGCATCGGCATCGACGACATCCTCGAAGCCGTGGTCGCCAAGGTGCCGCCACCGCGTGGCAATCCCGATGCGGCGCTGCGCGCGATGATCATCGACAGCTGGTTCGATCCGTACGTCGGTGTCGTGATGCTGGTGCGGGTTGTGGACGGCCGACTGGTGAAGGGTGAACGCATCAAGATGATGGCGTCCGGCGCGATGTACAACGCCGACAACCTGGGTGTGTTCACGCCGGCCACCGAAAAACGCGAGTCACTGGAAGCGGGCGAGGTGGGCTTCATCATCGCCGGCATCAAGGAACTGCAGGCGGCCAAGGTCGGCGACACGGTCACCCTGATCAAGCCCGGCACCGGCGGCGCAGCAGCCACCGCAACCGAAGCGCTCCCGGGTTTCAAGGAAATTCAGCCGCAGGTGTTCGCCGGGCTGTACCCGACCGAAGCGAGCGAATACGACTCGCTGCGCGACGCACTTGAAAAACTCAAGCTCAACGACGCTTCGCTGCACTATGAGCCCGAGGTCAGCCAGGCGCTGGGCTTCGGCTTTCGATGCGGCTTTCTCGGCCTGCTGCACATGGAGATCGTGCAGGAGCGACTGGAGCGCGAGTTCGACCAGGACCTGATCACCACCGCACCGAGCGTGGTCTACGAGGTGGTCAAGAACGACGGCACCGTCCTGATGGTCGAAAACCCGTCCAAGATGCCCGAGATCGGCAAGACCGCCGAGATCCGCGAACCCATCGTCACGATGCACCTCTACATGCCACAAGAGTACGTGGGCGTGGTGATGACGCTCGCCAACCAGAAGCGCGGCGTGCAAATGAACATGGCCTACAAGGGCCGCCAGGTGGTGTTGACCTACGAGATGCCGCTGGCCGAAATCGTGCTCGATTTCTTCGACAAGCTCAAGAGCGTCAGCCGGGGCTATGCCTCGATGGACTACGAGTTCAAGGAGTACCGCTCGGCCGAGGTGGTGAAGGTCGACATTCTGCTCAACGGCGAGAAGGTCGATGCGCTGTCGATCATGTTGCACCGCAGCCAGAGCGTGTACCGCGGCCGCGCCGTGGTGTCGAAGATGCGCGAGATCATTTCGCGCCAGATGTTCGACGTCGCGATCCAGGCCGCCATCGGGGTCAACATCATCGCGCGTGAGACAATCAAAGCGCTCCGAAAGAACGTGCTCGCCAAGTGCTACGGCGGTGACATCAGCCGCAAGAAAAAGCTGCTCGAGAAGCAGAAAGCGGGCAAGAAAAGAATGAAGCAGATCGGCTCGGTCGAGGTCCCGCAAGAGGCCTTCCTTGCCATCCTGCAAGTCGAAGACTGAATCCATGGCATTCCTCACCTCCCTGATCCTCGCGGCGTTTGCCGGCTACATCGGCGCCTGGTATTTCGGCGTGGTCGAAGGCAACTTCGCGCTGCTGCTGTTCCTGGCCACCGTCGTCACCGGCATCTACTGGCTGGCCGAGCGCTTCTACTTTTTGCCCAAGCGCCGTCGCGCGGCCCAAACGCTCGACGCGTCGCTGGCCGAACGCAATGCGCGCCTGGCCGACAAGGGCATCACGCAGGTCGACACGGTCGACGTGAAGGCGCGCGAACGGCTGGTCATGCAGCCCTGGTGGCTCGACTGGACAGCGGGCTTGTTCCCGGTGATCCTGGCCGTCTTCTTGCTGCGCTCGTTCCTGTTCGAGCCGTTCAAGATCCCGTCGGGCTCGATGATGCCGACGCTGCTCACCGGCGACCTGATCCTGGTCAACAAATTCACCTACGGCCTGCGCCTGCCGGTCATCAATACCAAGTTGACAAACGGCACGCCACCGGCGCGCGGCGACGTGATGGTGTTCCGCTATCCGCCGCAGCCGAGCCTGGACTACATCAAGCGCGTGGTCGGGGTGCCGGGCGACGAGGTGGCCTACCTCAACAAGAAGCTCACGATCAACGGCAAGCCGGTCCCCAAGGACGCGCTTCCCGACTATTTCGACGAGGAAGCGATGCGCTACCTCAAGCAATACAACGAGGACCTCGTGGGCAAGCAGCACCATTTGCTCAACGACGACAGTCGCCGTGCCGGCCTGTCCGAAGCCGAGATCATGGCGTTCCCAAATCGTGACAATTGTCGTTACAGTGTCGAAGGCGTGGTGTGCAAGGTCCCTGAAGGGAGCTACTTCATGATGGGCGACAACCGCGACAACTCGCTCGATTCACGCTACTGGGGCTTCGTTCCGGACAAGAACATTGTCGGCAGGGCGTTCTTCATCTGGATGAACTTCGGCAATTTCAAGCGCATCGGCGCATTCCAATAAAACAAGTCATTCGAGGGGTCTGAGGGCATGAAGGCAAGTCAATTCAAGCAGCGCGGCATTTCGTTCATCGGACTGCTGTTCGTCGCCATCGTGCTGGCGTGCGTGGGCGTGGTCGCCGCGCAGGTCATTCCGACCTTGATCGAGTACCAGGCGATCGACAAGGCCGCGAACAAGGCGAAAGAAGGCAACACGGTGCCCGAAGTCCGCGCGATCTTCGACCGCTCGCAGGCCATCGACGACTTCAAGCTGAGCGGCAAGGACCTGGACGTGCAAAAGGTCGGCGACAAGGTCGTCGTCGCCTACGCCTACGAGCGCGAAATCCATCTTTTCGGCCCCGCCTTCCTCACCATGAAGTACAAGGGCCAGTCGCGCTGAACACCGTGAACGGTGGCCTTGCGGCGCTCCAGGCGCGCCTGCAGCACAGCTTTGGCGACGCCCGCCTGCTCCAGCAGGCGCTCACGCACCGCAGTTTTTCATCGGACCACAACGAACGCCTTGAATTCCTCGGCGATTCGGTCCTGAATCTCGCGGTGTCGCATCTGCTCTTCGTGCGCCTCGGCACGCTGCCCGAGGGCGACCTCTCGCGCGTGCGCGCCAACCTCGTGAAGCAGGAAACCTTGCATCAGTTGGCGCTCAGGCTCGGGCTGCCGACGCTGCTGCGACTGGGTGAGGGCGAGTCGCGATCGGGCGGTTCTGCCCGGCCGTCGATTCTGGCCGACGCGCTCGAGGCGCTGATCGGGGCGGTCTACCTCGACGCGGACTACGCGGCCGCGCAGGCGCTGGTTCACCGGCTCTACGAAGACGTCGAAATGAACCCGCGCATGGACGCGGCCGCCAAAGATCCGAAGACCGAATTGCAGGAATGGCTGCAGGGCCACAAAATGAAGCTGCCGGTCTACCGCGTCGCCGGCACGGTCGGCGCAGCGCACAAACAGACGTTCGAGGTGGAGTGCGAAGTGACGGAGCTGGCGCTCAGAGAACGCGGCATCGGCGGTTCGCGCCGTGCCGGAGAGCAGGCCGCCGCCGCCGCCATGCTCATCCAATTGAAAAGCCGAAGCCCGAAACAAGCCCCATGACGAATCCAGACGATGCCATCCCTTCCGCAGCGCCGCTTGCCGATGCAGCGATCGCTGCCGGCCCGATCGGTCCCCAACATTGCGGCCTGATCGCGATCGTCGGCAAACCCAACGTGGGCAAGTCGACGCTGCTCAATGCGCTGGTCGGCCAGAAGATCAGCATCACGTCGCGCAAAGCGCAGACCACGCGGCACCGCATCACCGGCATGCGCACGTTGGGCGCGACGCAGTTCGTGTTCGTCGACACGCCCGGTTTCCAGACGCTGCATGCCAATGCGCTCAACAAGTCGCTCAACAAGACGGTGCAGGGCGCCGTCGGCGACGTCGACCTGATCCTGTTCGTGGTCGAGGCCGGCAGCTTCACGCCGGCCGACGCGCGCGTGCTCAAGCTGCTCGGCAAGGGCATCCCGACGGTGCTGCTCGCCAACAAGCTCGACAACATCCATCGCCGCGGCGACATCGCCCCGTGGCTGCAGCAAATGCAGGGCAAGCACGCCTTCGCCGAATTCGTGCCGATGTCCGCCAAGAACGCGAAAGATGTCGAGCGGGTGTTCGGCATCTGCGAGAAATACCTGCCCGAGCAGCCGTGGTTCTATGGCGAAGACGAGCTCACCGACCGCAGCGAGAAGTTCCTGGCGGGTGAACTGGTGCGCGAGAAACTCTTCCGCCTCACGGGCGACGAGTTGCCCTACACCTCGACCGTGATCATCGACAAGTTCGAGGAAGAACCGCCGCAGAAAAAAGGCCAGAAGCGCCTTCTGCGCATCGCCGCAACCATCGTGGTCGAGCGCGACGGCCACAAGGCGATGGTGATCGGCGACAAGGGCGAGCGCATCAAGCGCATCGGCATGGAGACCCGCGTCGAGCTGGAGAAGCTGGCCGATGCCAAGGTCTTCATCGAGCTCTGGGTCAAGGTGCGTTCCGGTTGGGCCGATGACGAAGCACGGGTTCGCTCCTTCGGCTACGAATAACGCGGCGTGGCCACGCATCGCGTCTCCCACGAACCGGCTTATGTGCTCCATCGCTACGACTGGAGCGAGTCGAGCCTGATCCTCGAGGTGTTCACGCGGCACCACGGTCGCATCGCGCTGGTGGCCAAGGGTGCCAAGCGCCCGAGCTCCAATTTCCGGCCCGTGCTGCTGCCGCTGCAGCCGCTGCAACTCAACTATGGCGGCGATGCGGAAATCCGGGCGCTCAAGGGCGCGGAATGGGTTGGCGGTCATGTCATGCCGACTGGTGAGGCGCTGCTTTCGGGCCTGTACCTCAACGAGTTGCTGCTGCGTCTTCTCGCCCGCGACGACGCCCATGAAGCGCTGTTCGACGCTTACGCCGGCGTGGTCGAAGTGCTGGCCGGCGAGCACGTCGGCGCCCAGGCCGCCACGCAGGCGGCCGCCCTGCGCGCCTTCGAGCTGCTGCTGCTGCGCGAAGTCGGTTTGCTGCCGGGGCTCGACACACAGACCCTCACGCTCGCGCCGCTCATGGCCGGGGCGAGTTACCGGCTGGTGCCCGAAGCCGGCCTGCGCCAGGCGGAGCAGGGTGAGGCCGCGCTGGCCGGTGCGGAGTGGGAAGCGCTGCAGCACGCGCTCGACGATCGCGCCCCGTTCACCGCCACGCTGCGCCGCATCGCGACCATGAACGCCGGCACCAACAGCGCATTGCGAAACCAGTTGCGCGTGCTGCTCAACTACCATTGCGGCGTGTCCACATTGCGCACGCGCCAGATGATGCGAGACCTGCAAGCCCTATGACAAACATCCCGGCCACCACCGCACTGTCGGTCAACCTCAACAAGGTCGCGCTGGTGCGAAACACGCGCCATCTCGGCATCCCGAGCGTGCTGTTCGCTGCGTCGATGTGCCTCGATGCCGGTGCCAACGGCATCACCGTGCACCCGCGGCCCGACGCGCGTCACATTCGCGCGCAGGACGTGCACGACCTGTCGGCGCTGCTCTCCAGGGACTGGCCGGGCGTCGAGTTCAACATCGAAGGCAATCCGTTCCACAACCTGATGGATTTCGTGCGCGAGCGCCGGCCCCACCAGGCGACCTTCGTGCCCGACAGCGAAGACCAGGCGACCAGCGACCACGGCTGGCGCTTTCCGGACGATGCCGAGCGCCTGCGTCCGCTCGTCGCCGAAGCGAAGTCGCTCGGCGTGCGGGTGAGCCTTTTCATGGACCCCGAGCCGCAGATGATGGCCGCGGTCAAGGCGATCGGCGCGGACCGCGTCGAGCTCTATACCGAAGGCTACGCGGCATCGCGTGGCACGTCGCGTGCCGACGGCGTCCTGAAGCTCTACGTCGAGACGGCGCGCGCGGCACAGGCGGTCGGGCTCGAAGTCAACGCCGGCCACGACCTGAGCCGCGACAACCTCAGCGATTTCCTGCGGGCCGTGCGCGGCGTGCGCGAGGTGTCGATCGGCCACGCTTTCGTGTCGGACGCACTCGAACTGGGTTACGAAGCGACGACCCGCGAGTACCTGCGCTGCATCGCCGACGCCCAGTGATTTACGGCATCGGCACCGACATCTGCGATGTGCGCCGCATCGCGGCCACCTTCGCGCGACAGGGCGAGCGCTTTCCCCGCAAGGTGCTGAGCGATGCCGAGTTCGCGATCTGGCAGGCGCGCAGCGCACGCTGGCCCAAACGGGGCGTCAGCTACCTCGCGACGCGTTTCTCTGCGAAGGAAGCGTTCAGCAAGGCGATCGGCATGGGCATGCGCATGCCGATGACCTGGCGGCTCTGCGAGATCGCCAACGTGCGCAGCGGCAAGCCGGTGATCGTGCTGCATGGCGAACTCAAGGAATGGTTCGAGGGGCAAGGCCTCACGGCCCATGTCACCGTGACCGATGAAACCGATTACGCGGCGAGCTTCGTCGTCGTGGAAAAAGCATGAACGATCCGATCCACGCGCCGCTCATCATCGATGTGGCCGGCACCGAACTCACGCAGGCCGATCGCCGCCGGCTGGCCGATCCGCTGGTGGGCGGCGTGATCCATTTCGCCCGCAACTGGCAGGACCGCGCCCAGCTCACTGCGCTCAACGCCGAGCTGAAATCGCTCCGGCCCGACTTGCTCATCAGCGTCGACCACGAAGGCGGTCGCGTGCAGCGGTTTCGCAGCGACGGGTTCACGCGCTTGCCGTCGATGCGCTCGCTGGGCGACCTGTGGATGGCCGACGCGATGCGCGCCACGCAGGTCGCGACCGCTTGCGGCTACGTGCTCGCGGCCGAGCTGCGTGCGACCGGTGTCGACTTCAGCTTCACGCCGGTGCTCGACCTCGATCATGGCGAAAGCAGCGTCATCGGCGACCGCAGTTTTCACCGCGATCCGCGCGTGGTCGCGTTGCTGGCCAAGAGCCTTGCGCTGGGCCTGTTGCAGGCCGGCATGGGCAGTTGCGGCAAGCACTTCCCAGGGCACGGTTTCGTCAAGGCGGATTCGCATGTCGCCATCCCGGTCGACCGGCGCAGCCTCAAGGCCATCCTGGCCGACGATGCACAACCGTTTCGCTGGCTCGCCAACACGCTCGGCGCGGTGATGCCGGCGCATGTGATCTACCCGAAAGTCGACGCGCGGCCCGCCGGTTTTTCCGCGAAGTGGTTGCAGGACATCTTGCGCACCCGTCTCGCGTTCGACGGCGCCGTGTTCAGCGACGACCTGAGCATGGAGGCTGCGCGCCGTATCGACGGCCAGCTGCTGAGCTACACCGACGCCGCACTGGCCGCGCTGGACGCTGGCTGCGACCTCGCATTGCTCTGCAACCAGAGCGTGGGCGAGGGCGCGCCGCTCGATGAATTGCTCGATGGCTTTTCGCGGGCGCGCCGCAGCGGGCGCTGGAAGCCGGTTGCGGCCAGCGAACGGCGCCGCCGTGCCTTGCTGCCAGCGACGCCGGCAACGGCGTGGGACGCGATGACGCGTTCGACCGCCTACCGCAACGCACTCGATCTGCTGTCGAATCCGGGGACACCATGACCCATCCTGCTGCAGAAGCCTCCGACCTGTTCTGGCGTGCCTGGCAAGTCGGCGCCGCCATGGATACGTTGCCCGATCGTTGTCGGCCGACCTCACGTACCGAGGGCTACGCCGTGCAGGCGCGGCTCGAGCCGCGCAGCGCGAAGCCGGTGGCGGGATGGAAGATCGCGGCCACCAGCATCGCGGGCAGAAGCACATCAACGTCAGCGGCCCGCTCGCGGGCCGGCTGTTCGCCGAGCGCATTCACGCGGACGGCGCCACGCTGTCGATGGCGGGCAATCGCATGGCGGTGGCCGAGGCCGAATTCGTCTTCGAGATGGCGCACGACCTGGTGCCGCGCACGGCGCCGTACAGCCAAACCGAAGTGATGGCTGCCGTCGCCGAACTGCACCTCGGCATCGAAGTGCCGAACTCGCGCTTTCTGAATTTCGTCGGCGCCGGCGAGGCTCAGCTCATTGCCGACAACGCCTGCGGCCACGAATTCGTCCTTGGCCCGCGTGTCGACATCGCCTGGCGCGACATCGAACTGGCGGCACATGCCGTGCACGCGACTGTCGAAGGCACGTCGCGCCGCTACGAACGCGACGGCATCGGCGCCAACGTGCTGGGCGACCCGCGCATCGCACTCACCTGGCTCGCGAACGAGTTGTCGTCGTTGGGCGTCACGCTCGGAGCGGGGCAACTCGTGACAACGGGGACGTGCGTGGTGCCGCTCGAAATTGCCGTGGGCGATACGGTGACCGCCGACTTCGGCGTGCTGGGCGTCGTGTCGGCGCGCTTTACGGCTTGAGCGGATCGAGATCGGTCGACCACAGGCGCGCGCCGCCGCCTTCCAGGTGCGTCAGGTAGAGCCGAAGATCGAGTTCCAGCCGGTGGTAATCCGGCTCCATGTGCGTGCACAGCGAATAGAAGGCCTTGTCATGATCGCGCTCTTTCATGTGTGCGAGCTCGTGCACGACGATCATGCGCAGCCATCCTTCGGGGACTTCCTTGAAGAGGCTGGCCACCCGGATCTCGCGCTTCGCTTTCAGCTTGCCGCCCTGCACGCGCGACACCGTCGTGTGCGTGCCCAGCGCGTTGCGGATCACGTGCAGCTTGTTGTCGAACATCACCTTGGCGAGCGGCGGCGCGTTGCGCATGAACTCGCCCCTGAGCGCATTCACGTAGTCGTAGAGCGCACGATCGGTGCGCACCGTGTGCACCTCGGTGTAGCGATTCTTCAGCAGCGCGCCGAGGCCGTCGTCGGCGATCAGTTGCTGCACTTGGGCCTGTAACGTCGGCGCGTAGCCCGACAGGTATCTCATCGAAATCGTGCCGCGCACGCGAGGCCCGCGGCCACGCCGCCGAACAGGTCGCCCTCAATCAGCGGGACGCCGACGAAGCTCTTGCGCAACGCCTGCTGGAACGGTCGCAGCGCCGACGAACCGCCGGTCAGATAGACCGCGTCGAGGTCGTTGCTGCGCAGGCCCGCGCGCTTCACGCAGGCATGGGCGCACGCGACCACGCTGTCGAGCAGCGCGGCCAGTTGCTGCGCCATGTCGGCGGGCGAGAGCGAGGCGGCCAGCTCGACTTCGAGGTAGGACAAATCGATCGACACCGTGGCGTCGCTGATGGAGCCATCGATCTTGGCCTGCTCCACATCGCTCGCGATGCGATGGCCGTCGCGTTCTTCCAGTGCGGTCATCAGGCGTTGATGCAGCCGCGGGTCGCTGTAGCTCGTGCGCAGTTCCTGCGCCTGGCGGATGGCCTTGGGTGCATAGAGCCAATTGATGAGGTGCCACGACGACAGTTCGAAGAACACCTTGCTCGGGACTTCGCGCCCCTGCACGCCGGTGTGCCGGAAACCGAGGAGCGGCATCACGCGGTCGAGGTTCAGGCGCTGGTCGAAATCGGTGCCGCCGATGTGCACGCCGGTGGTGGCGAGCACGTCGTCGTCGCGTTCGGCGCGCAAGGCGCGTTCGGGCCCCACGCGCACCACGGTGAAGTCGGAGGTGCCGCCGCCGATGTCGACGATCAGGATGACCGACTCCTTCGTCACGCGTTGCTCGTAGTCGAAGGCCGCGGCGATCGGCTCGAGCTGGAAGGCGATGTCCTTGAAGCCGGCCGCGTGCGCCGCGTGGCGCAGGCTCTCTTCGGCGCGCTGGTCACGCTTGTCGTCGTCGTCGACGAAGTGCACCGGCCGGCCGATCACGACCCGGCTGGGGCGCATGCCGAGTTCGGTCTCGGCGCGGTTGCCGAGCTCGTGCAGGAAGCGCGCGATGATGTCCTCGAAGCTCACCAGCCCGTCGTAGATCGCGGTTTTTTCCTGCATGAGCGCACTGCCCAGCAAGCTCTTGAGCGAGCGCATCAGGCGCCCCTCGGTCCCCGCCAAATAGAGGGCGATCGCTTCGCGGCCGAAGTGCGTGCTGCGGTCTTCGGCGTTGAAGAAGATGGCCGTCGGCAGCGTGGTCGCGCTGCCTTCGACCGGCAGCAGGCGCGCGGTGCCGTCGACCCGGCAGGCGACCGCGGAGTTGGAGGTGCCGAAGTCGATGCCGATCGAAGGCGCGGCGATGGCGGCCGTGCTCAAGATTCCCGACGCAGCGCCGGAAACAGGATCACGTCGCGAATGCTCGGCGAATCGGTCAGCAGCATCATGAAGCGGTCGATGCCGATGCCGCAGCCGCCGGTGGGCGGCATGCCGTACTCGAGCGCACGCACGAAATCGTGGTCGTAGAACATTGCCTCGTCGTCGCCCGAATCCTTGGCGGCGACCTGCGCGTTGAAGCGCGCGGCCTGGTCCTCGGCGTCGTTCAGCTCGCTGAAGCCATTGCCGAATTCGCGGCCGGTGATGTAGAGCTCGAAGCGCTCGGTGACTTCCGGCCGGTCGTCGTTGGCGCGGGCCAGCGGCGAGATCTCGGTCGGGTGTTCCATGATGAAGGTTGGTTGCCAGAGCTTTTCTTCAACCGTCTCTTCGAAGTACATGACCTGCAGGCTCGCGAGGCTGCGTTGGGAGAGCTTGTCCTTCTCCTCATTCAGGCCGAGCTTGCGCAGCGCGTTGATGAGCCAGGCGCTGTCGTCGACGTTGTCGCCAGCGTCGGTGTGCTTGACGATGGCCTCGCGGATCGTGAGGCGCTCGAACGGCTGGCCCAGGTCGACGGCCTTGCCGCCGTACGTGAGCTGCTCGCTGCCGACCGTCTTCTTGGCGATCGTGCGGATGATCAGCTCGGTGAAGTCCATCAGGTCCTGGTAGTTCCAGTACGCCGCGTAGAACTCCATCATCGTGAACTCGGGGTTGTGCCGCACGGAGATGCCTTCGTTGCGGTAGCTCCGGTTGATCTCGAAGACGCGCTCGAAGCCGCCGACGATCAGGCGCTTGAGGTACAGCTCGGGCGCGATGCGCAGGAACATCTCCTGGTCGAGCGCGTTGTGGTGCGTCTTGAAGGGCTTGGCGTTGGCGCCGCCCGGGATGGGGTGCAGCATCGGCGTCTCGACTTCGAGGAAGTCGTTGGCCACCATGAACTCACGCAGTGCGCTCACCGCCTTGCTGCGCGCCTTGAAGCGGTCCCGTGCGGCCTCGTCGGTGATGAGGTCGACATAGCGCTGGCGGTACTTCTGTTCCTGGTCGGCCATGCCGTGGAACTTGTCGGGCAGCGGGCGCAGGCTCTTGGTGAGCAGGCGAAGCTTCGTGACCTTGACCGACAACTCGCCGGTCTTGGTCTTCATGAGCGTGCCTTCGGCGCCGATGATGTCGCCCAGATCCCAGCGTTTGAAATCGGCGTAGATCGCTTCGCCCAGCGCATCGCGCGTCACGTAAAGCTGGATGCGGCCGGTGGCGTCTTGCACGGTCGCGAAACTGGCCTTGCCCATCACGCGCTTGAGCATCATGCGGCCGGCCACGCTGACCGACACGGCCTGCGCTTCCAGGGGCTCGGCGTCGATCCCGCCGTGCGCGGCGCCCAAGGCGTCCGCACGATGGCGGGGTTTGAAGTCGTTGGGGAACGTGACGCCCTTGCCTGCGGCTTGCGCGGTGCGCAGCAGGCCGAGCTTTTCGCGGCGCTCGGTGATGAGCTGGTTTTCGTCGACAGCGGGTGCGGCCGGCGGTGCCGCCGGCGTGGGAACGTGTGGAATCAGATGATCGGACATGGTGCGAATTTTAGCCCGTCCACCCTGTCGAATTTGCTATCAAAGAGATAGCAAGCTATTCAGCAATCCCAGTGCGTGCGAGCAGATCGCTGACGAGTTCGAGCCGCATCAGCGGGCTGTCGAGTTCCATGAGCCGTTGTCGGGCGGCGGTCGATACCGGCAGCATTTCGCACCAGCGGTTGGCGACCCATCCACAATCGTCGAAGCGGCGGGGCGATCCGATCGGCAGCGGCGACGTGTCGCCGGTCTCCATGCGTTGCCGCTCCTCCAGCGCATCGACCAGGCGCTTCAGCGCGACGGCCGTGTGCCCCAGATCGTCGGGGATGGCCAGGGCGACGTCGTCGGCCATCGCCTCGACGTCGGCCGTCCAGAGACCGTATTTCTGCAGCGCGCTGGCCTGGACGCGAAAGCGCTGCGTCCCGAGGCACTCGATCTGCAGAAGGCCGGCTTGCGGCGCTTCGAAGGTCTTGATCGTGGCGAGCGTACCGACCGCTGCGAAGCTCTCGGTGGCGGCACCGGCCTTGCGCACCTCGTCGCCTTGCGACAGCGCCACCACGCCGAAGGGCGCGCCGTGCTTGTGGCACTTGCCGATCATGTCGAGGTAACGCACCTCGAAGATGCGCAACGGCAGCACGCCGTCCGGAAAAAGGACCGCGCCCAGGGAGAACAAAGGCAGCGAATACAGAAGGGGTTGTGTCGTCATCGATGAGCCTCGCGTGGCTATCATCGCACTCCGTCAAAAGACCGCACACATGCTCTACCAGATCCCCTCGTTCCTGCTCGACGTGATCGTCGGCCTCCTCGGCGGCGCCTGCCTGCTGCGGCTCTACATGCAATACCACCGTGTGCCGTTCGGCAATCCGCTCGGGCGCTTCGTGTTCGCCATCACCGACTGGATCGTGATGCCGCTGCGGCGCATCGTGCCGTCGTACAAGCGCTGGGACCTGGCCAGCCCGATCGCGGCCTGGCTGCTGGTGATGGCGAAATTCCTGCTGCTGTGGCTGCTGCTTGGCGACTTCGGAAAGATCGCGATCCTTCCACTGATTTCGCTGGTCGGCTTGCTGCAGCTGGCGGTGTCGGGACTGACCGCGCTGTTGATCGTCTACGCGATCCTGTCGTGGGTGCCGTCGGCCAATTCGATGCTGCTGGAGCTCATCGGTCGGCTGGCCGAGCCCGTGGTTCGGCCGTTCCGCCGTTTCATCCCGCTGGTCGGCGGCGTCGACCTGTCGCCGCTGGCCGCCATCGTGATGCTGCAGGTGATCGCGATCGTCCTGGGCAACGCGATGGGCTGGGCCTTTTCGCTGGGTTAACGGTGGCGGGTCAGACGACCGCGTCGGCCGGCTGGCGCAGCAGCATCGCCAGCGTGCTGGCGATCGTCTTGCGCAACTCGCGACGGTCGCTGATGAAGTCGATCGCGCCTTTGGTCTGCAGGAATTCCGAGCGCTGGAAGCCTTCGGGCAAGGTCACACGCACGGTCGATTCGATCACGCGCGGCCGGCGAAGCCGATCAGTGCCTTGGGTTCGGCAATCACCACGTCCCCGACGAAGGCGAAGCCGGCCGAGACACCGCCCATGGTCGGGTCGGTAAGCACGCTGATGTAGGGCAGCCCCTTTTTTGCCAGGCGGGTGAGCGCCGCGTTGGTCTTGGCCATCTGCATGAGCGAAAGCAGACCTTCCTGCATACGTGCACCGCCGGTCGCGGTGAAGCAGATGAAGGGCACTTTCTGCTCGATGGCGGTTTCGACGCCGCGCACGAAGCGCTCGCCGACCACGCTGCCCATGCTGCCGCCCATGAACTCGAACTCGAAGCACGCGACCACGACGCTGATGCTGTGCACGGAACCGCCGAGCACGACCAGCGCATCGGTTTCGCCGGTGTTCTCGAGTGCTTCTTTGAGCCGCTCGGGGTATTTGCGGCTGTCCTTGAATTTCAGTGCGTCGATCGGCAGCACTTCCTGACCGACTTCGTAGCGGCCTTCGGCGTCCAGAAAACTGTCGAGGCGGGCGCGGGCGCGGATACGGAAGTGGTGCGTGCAGCTCGGGCACACGTTCTGGTTGTGCTCGAGGTCGGTCTTGTAGAGCACCGTCTCGCAACTCGGGCATTTGATCCAGAGCCCTTCGGGCACCTGGCGGCGTTCGCTCGGGTCGGTCTGGGCAATTTTCGAGGGCAGCAGTTTTTCAAGCCAGCTCATTGGGGGAGATCTCCTGAAGTTCGCGGATTATCGGCCAGCCGCGTTCTTGGCGGTGGCGGCGGGCAGGGCATCGAGGGCTTCGCGGATGCCGGCAAGGAATTCGGAGACGAGCGGCACGACCTGTTCGCGCGGCTGGCCCTCGATCAGCTGGATGATCTTCGTGCCGATCACGACCGCATCGGCGGCCGAGCCGACCGCCTGCGCGGTGCGTGCGTCGCGGATGCCGAAGCCCACGCCGACCGGGATGTTCACGTGCGCCCGGATGCGCGGGATCATGCGGCCGACCGCTTCGGTATCGAGGTGGCCGGCACCCGTCACGCCCTTGAGAGAAACGTAGTAGACGTAGCCCGTGGCGATGCGCGCGACCTGCGCCATGCGCTCGTCGGTGCTCGTGGGGGCCAGCAGGAAGATGAGGTCGATGTTCGCGGCGTGCAGGCGGGCGGCGAACGCTTCGCATTCTTCGGGCGGGTAGTCGACGATCAACAGGCCGTCAACGCCGGCTGCCGCCGCGTCGCGGATGAAGGCGTCGCGCCCATGCACCAGGTCGTATTTCTCGACCGGGTTGGCATAGCCCATCAAGACCACCGGCGTGCTCGCGTCCTCCGCCCGGAAAGCGCTCACCATCGCGAGCACCTGCTTCATGCCGACGCCCATCGCAAGCGCCGCTTCGCCGGCTTTCTGGATGACCGGGCCGTCGGCCATCGGGTCGGAGAACGGCACGCCGAGCTCGATCACGTCGGCGCCTGCCGCGACCATGCCGTGCATGAGCTCCGGCGTGATGTCGGCGAACGGAAAGCCCGCGGTGACATACGGAATCAGCGCACGGCGGCCGTCTTTTTTTAACGCCTTGAAGGTGGCGGCAATGCGGCTCATGCCTTGCCTCCCTTGACACTCAGGCCGCGCATCGACGGCCGGTCGTAGAAGTCGACACCCGACAGGTCGGCCACGGTGCCGATGTCCTTGTCGCCGCGACCGGAAAGGTTCACCAGGATCGACTGGTCGGGCCGCATCGTTTTCGCGAGTTTCATGGCGTAGGCCACCGCGTGCGCCGATTCGAGCGCCGGAATGATGCCTTCGGTGCGGCACAGGTAATGGAACGCCTCAAGTGCTTCGGTGTCGGTGCAGCCGACGTATTCGGCGCGACCGATGTCGGCCAGGAACGCGTGCTCCGGGCCGACGCCCGGATAGTCCAGGCCGGCGCTGATGCTGTGCGTCTCGGTGACCTGACCGTCCTCGTTCTGCAGCAGATAGGTGCGGTTGCCATGCAGGACGCCCGGGGTGCCGCGCAGGATCGATGCAGAGTGCTTGCCGCTGTCGAGGCCTTCACCGGCCGCCTCGACGCCGATCAACCGCGTGTTCGCAAACGGAATGTAGGGGTGGAAGATGCCCATTGCATTGCTGCCGCCGCCCACGCACGCCACGACCACGTCGGGCTGCTTGCCTTCGGCTTCGCCGGTGATGCCGTCGGCCGCCAGCATGGCCGGCATCTGGTCAATGCACTCGTTGCCGATCACGCTCTGGAAGTCGCGCACCATCATCGGATAGGGGTGCGGGCCGGCCACCGTGCCGATGATGTAGAAGGTGTTTTCGACGTTGGTGACCCAGTCGCGCATCGCTTCGTTGAGCGCGTCTTTCAGCGTCTTGCTCCCGGATTCCACCGGCACGACGGTCGCGCCGAGCAGGTTCATGCGGTAGACGTTGGGGCTCTGGCGCTTCACGTCCTGGCTGCCCATGTAGACCACGCATTCGAGGCCGTAGCGCGCGCAAATCGTCGCAGTGGCCACGCCGTGCTGGCCGGCGCCGGTTTCTGCGATCACGCGGGGCTTGCCCATGCGTCGCGCGAGCATCGCCTGGCCGATCACGTTGTTGATCTTGTGCGCGCCGGTGTGGTTGAGGTCCTCGCGCTTCAGGTAAATCTGGGCGCCGCCCATCTCCTGGCTGGTGCGCGCCGCGTGGTAGACCGGCGAGGGCCGGCCGACGAAATGCTTGAGCTCGTAGTGGAATTCGGCAAGGAAGGCCGGGTCGTCCTTGAACTTGGCATACGCGTCGCGCAGTTCGGCGATCGCGTGGGTCAGCGTCTCGCTGGCAAAGGTCCCGCCGTAGTTGCCGAAGTGGCCGGTGGCGTCGGGTTGCTGGTAAGTGGTTTGCATGGTCTCGATCGGTGGGCTGCACCCGGTCGATACGCGCCGGTGCAGCAAATCAGGAGGGGAAGGCGTCGGCCGCCCGGACGGCGGCCACGAATTCGCGGATCTTGCCGGCGTCCTTGATGCCCCTGGAGGCCTCGACGCCGGAGCTCACGTCAACGGACAGCGCCTTGCAACGTGTCCGGAGCGCGCGAATGCCATCGCCCACGTTTGCAGGTGTGAGTCCACCACTCAAGACGAGGTGAGCGTCGACGGCGTGAGGAAGAAGTGACCAATCGAATGCCTTGCCGCCACCGCCAAAACCGTCGACATGAGCGTCGAGCAGGATGGCCTGGGCGCGGGAGAAATCGGAAGCGTATTTTACGAGGTCGAAGCCGGCACCTGCGGCGCCGAGGGGAATCCGCGCGGCGCGGAGGAATCGGTGCCGTCCCTGGCCGCTGGATTCCCAGCATTGCGCGGGCGTTTCGTCCCCGTGAAATTGCGCCGAGGCGCCCGCCACGGCAGCCAAAGCCGCGATCGCTCCAGCGGCAGATTCGTTGACGAACAGCAACACCGGCGTGACGAAGGGAGGTAAGCGCGAAGCCAGTTCGGCCGCACGCTCTGGTGTCACGGCGCGCGGGCTTGCCGCATAGAGCACGAAGCCGACGGCATCGGCGCCGGCTTCGACCGCCGCGTCGACGTCTTCTTCACGGGTCAGGCCGCAAATTTTCAAGCGGGTGCGGGCAGCGAAGGATGTCATGGCGGGCCATCATACGGAGCGCCTGCGTGACCCAGCGTTGCTTCCGGCGGCAGACCCCACTGCGCGTCGTACTGCGGGCCGCGGAAATACAAACCGGCTGCGGAGAAGGTCGGTGCCGCCACTTTGCGGCTGCGCGCAGCAAGCACCTCGGCAATCCATTCGGGCGGCGCGTCGCCGCGGCCGATGCGCACCAGACAGCCCATCAGGTTGCGGATCATGTGGTGCAGGAAAGCATCGGCCTCGAACTCGAAGTGCCAGCGGCATCGGTCGCCCTCGCCGTGGCGCGTGATCGCGATGCGGCGCACGTCCTTCACCGGCGAGCGGGCCTGGCAGGCGGACGCCCGGAACGAACTGAAGTCGTGCTGGCCGATGAGGAGGGCGGCGGCCACGCGCATCGAATCGCCGTCGAGTGGATACATCGACCAGCCGACGCGGCCGGCGTCGAGACTGGGGCGCACCGGCGACTGTGACAGCACGTAGAGATAGCGGCGCGCCAGCGCGCTGGCGCGGCAGTGGAACGCGTCGGGCACCGGCTGCGCCCACTGAACGGCGATGTCAGGCGGCAGGAAACGGTTGGTGCCGCGCACCCAGGAGATGGTTTCGCGCGCGATGTCCGTGTCGAAGTGGATGACCTGCATGAGGCCGTGCACGCCAGCATCGGTTCGGCCTGCGCACAAAGTCGAAATCGGCCGGTCGGCGAACTTGCCGAGGGCCGATTCCAGTTTGTCCTGCACGGTGCGGCCCGAGCGCTGGCTCTGCCAGCCCTCGTAGGCCTGCCCGTTGTAGCGAATGCCGAGGGCCAGCCTCACGACAGGGTCATCGACCGTTGCCGATCAGTGCAGCTGGGCGAGCAATTGCTTCGCTTGCGACTTCACGTCGCCGGAGCTTTCGGACTCGACTTCCTCGACCAGCGAGCGGGCGCCTTCGACATCGCCGAGCGCCTGCAACTCGCGCGCCAGGGAGAGCTTGATCGCATGCGGGCTTTCAGCGCCCTCGTCGAGCGGCTCCAGGCGTCCGGGTTCGGTGTCGGCCGGTGCGCGGGGCAGGCTGCCGAGCGAACTCATGTCGAATTCGATGAAGCCCGAGTCGCCCGGCAATCCGGCGCGCAGGGTGGCGGGCTGGGTGTGGTCGTCGTCCAGGGCGGCCGAGCGGGTGACCGGTTCGAGCGGACCCGGCGCAGTGTCGAAGTCGTTTTCGAGATCGATATCGGCGCCGAGCGGGGCCACCGGCTTGAGCGCCGCAGCAGGCGGCAGGCTGGCGCTGACCGGTGCCGCTTTCGGCGCCGGCGGCTTGCTCAGGTCCAGATCGAAATCCAGTGGTGCGACCGAGGGCACAAAGGCGGGCGGCGGCGCTGCGTCGTACAGGGGGGTCGGCGTCTTGATCATCGGCACGGTCACGCTGTGGTCGGCCAGCGGCGCGGCGATGTCGGCGAGTGGTACTGCGGCGGTGCGCATGCCCGCCTCGTAGAGCGGGTTGCCGGGATCGAGGTCCTTGCCCATGTCGACCACGCGGTTCCATTCATTGCCGCTGCCGCCGGTGAGCTTGTGCACATCGGTGGCCAGTGCCTCGTACGCGCGCAGGTCGCGGCGCTTGGCGTGGATTTCGAGCAGCTTGATGTGGATCGCGGTGCGTTCCGGGTTCACGCGCATCGCCTCGCGCAGGATTTCTTCGGCCTGCAGGTCGCGCCCGTAGGCCAGGTACACGTCGGCTTCCGCCACCGGGTCGACGTCGCCCGCATCGAGCTGGCTCGGCGAGTACGACAACGACGACACCACCGAGTTGCCGCGGTTCTTGGTGTCGACGGATTCGCCGCCGCTGGCACCGAAAAACGAGTCTTTCGGCATGCGGCTTTCGAGGAATACGCTGTCACCCGCGTCCTGGCGTTTGCGGCCCAGCACGCGATAGAGCAGGAAACCGATCAGCAGCGCGATCAGTGCGGCGCCCGCCAGCATGAGCGGGTTGTCGAGCAAATCGGCGAAGAAGCCGCGCGCTTCGGTTGCGGGCGGCGTGGCGGCCTTGACGACCGGCGTGGCGGGGGGAACGGCAGCCGGCGCCGACGCGGCGACCCCCGGCATCGCTGGCGTTGCCGCGAGCGGTGCTGTCATGGCTGCGCCCGCCGTGGATGCCACGGTCGCGGGCGGGGTCACGGCCGCCGGAACGGGCACGGCTGGCGTCGCCGTGACGGCGGCGGGCGCTGCGGCCACCGTTGGCGCAATCGCCGTGGCGGGCGTGGCCGGAGCGACCGTCGGGGCCAACGGGGCCACGGGGGTTCCGGTGGCTGCCTGGAGCTTGTTGAGATCGTTGAGATTCTTGGACAGCTCGGCGACCCGGCTCTTGCCGTCTTGTGCCTGGCGATCGCGTGCGACCTTGTCTTCCGCTGCGCGCGCAGCCGCGCTGTTCTGCGTGATGGTCAGCTTGTCCGGCGACGCGGCTGCCGCGTTGCGGTCTTCCACATTGGTTTGCAACTTGCCTGATGCCTGGCGGTCGGCGCTGGCGACGCGCGACGTGGGTGCGTTGTCGGCGAGCCGGCGGCGGTAATCGCCGAAGTCGCGGCTCTGGGCCGTGACGGTCCGCCTGGCTTCGTCGGGCGGCGTGGCCGATGCCTGCGCCGCGCTCGGCACTTCGATCACCGCGCCGGCTTTCATGCGATTGATGTTGCCGCCGATGAAAGCGCCGGGATTGGCGCGCAGCAGCGCCACGAGCATTTGATCGAGCGAAACGTCGGCCGGCTTGTAGGCGCCGGCGATCCTGCTGGCGGTGTCGCCAGCCCGCACGGTGACCTGTTGCTCCCCGGTCCCGGTGCGGACGGCCGACTCGGGGGCTGGCGCGGCCGTTGTCACGGCAGGGGTCGCGCGTTCACGGCGTGGCGCAGCCTGGACCACGGTGGGTGCACTGCGCTGCACGGGCACGGGCGCGCTCATCTGGGGCGGAAGCGGCGCAACCTGCGCCGCGGCGGCAGCGGACTGCCGGCTGGACGGCGGATCGAGCAACACGGTGTAGTCGCGCACGATCCGACCCGAACCCCAATTGGCTTCGAGCAGCAGATCGACGAACGGGTCGTTGAGCGAGCGCGTACCGGTCAGGCGCACGATGTAGCGGCCATCGGCGCGGCGCTGCAGACTGGTGCGCACGTCGGACAGCGAGGCGTTGTAAGCGACGCCGGCCGCGCGAAACGCCTCCGACGAAGCGATGTTGACCTTCATGCCATCAGCTTCTGCGGCCGTGATCTCGGTCACTTCGATCTCGGCGCGCAGCGGTTCGCCCAGTGCCGATTGCACATTGAGCCGGCCGAACGCCAACGCGTTGGCGTCGGTGCTGACCACGCCGAGTGCCAGCGCCATGGCGGCGCTGAGCAGCGTGAGCTGACAGCGACTCGCCAACGTCGGATTCGGGCAGGTGGCCGACAGGCTGGCCGCAGGCAACAGAGGTCTTGTCATGCTGATAGGGGCAGCTCGGCCCAAAAAGTGTAAGAGGACGTTAACATCATCATCCTGCACTGACAAGGCGGCCAGCGCTTATCTACCAGTGCGCGCCAACTTCGGCACATTCGACCTGTTGCAACGCGGCAACGAAGCCGCGCTGAAACCGGTCTCCGGCCCCTGGCTCAGCCTTGCAGCAGGATGCGCAGCATGCGGCGCAACGGTTCGGCGGCGCCCCACAGCAATTGGTCGCCGACGGTGAAGGCGCCGAGGTACTCCGGGCCCATCGCCAGCTTGCGCAGGCGGCCGACCGGAATGCCCATCGTGCCCGTCACCGACACCGGCGTCAGGTCACTGACCGTCGCCTCGCGCGTGTTCGGCACCACGCGCACCCACTCGTTGTCGGCGGCGATCAGCGCCTCGACATCCGCCAGCGGCACATCCTTCCTGAGCTTGAACGTGAGCGCCTGGCTGTGGCATCGCATGGCGCCGACGCGCACGCAGAAACCGTCGACCGGCGTCGCGGTGGTGCCGAAGGCTGCGCCCTGGCCGAGGATCTTGTTGGTTTCAGCGCCGGCCTTCCATTCTTCCTTGGACATGCCGTCGCCCAGGTCCTTGTCGATCCATGGGATCAGCGAGCCGCCCAGCGGCGCGCCGAAATTGGCCGTTTCGGCGGCACTCAGGTTCTGCTGCTTGTGCAGCACCTTCCGGTCGATCTCTAGGATGGCGGACTTCGGATCGTCGAGCAGCGAGCGAACTTCGGCATTGATCGTGCCGAACTGGGTGAGCAGTTCGCGCATGTGCTGCGCGCCACCGCCCGATGCGGCTTGATAGGTCATGCTGGTCATCCACTCGACCAGGCCGGCCTTGTAGAGCGCCCCCACGCCCATCAGCATGCAGCTGACGGTGCAGTTGCCGCCGATCCAGTTCTTGCCACCCTTGGCGAGCGCGTTCTGGATGACCGGTAGGTTGACCGGGTCGAGCACGATGATCGCGTCGTCGTTCATGCGCAGCGTCGAGGCGGCGTCGATCCAGTGGCCATTCCAGCCGGCAGCCCGCAGCTTGGGGAATACCTCGCTGGTGTAGTCGCCGCCCTGGCAAGTGATGACGATGTCGCACTTCTTCAGCGCGTCGATGTCGTGCGCATCCTTCAGCGTGGTCTCGTTCTTCGCCATCGCCGGGGCCTTGCCGCCGGTGTTGGATGTCGAGAAGAAGACCGGCTCGATGAGACCGAAGTCGCCTTCGGCCTGCATGCGGTCCATCAGGACCGAGCCGACCATGCCGCGCCAGCCGATGAGACCGACGAGAGTTTGGGATGCGTACGCCATTTCAGTGTGCCCTTGTGGAAAAAGAAAAGTTTCTCTTTGCGCCCGACTCGTCGAGCCGGGGGGCGTGACGAAGCGGGCTGCGGTTAGCCGGTAATCGTCTTTTTGGTGGTGGAAGCGAGCGCTGCAACGACCGCGTCACCCATCTCGCGGGTGCCGACGCGCTTCGTGCCCGCCGACCAGATGTCGCCGGTGCGAAAGCCCGCGGCGAGCACCGACTTGACCGCCGACTCGATTCGGTCGGCAGCTTCGGTTTGGTGGAGGGAGAAGCGGAGCATCATGGCAGCGGACAGGATTGTAGCCAAAGGATTCGCCACCCCCTTGCCAGCGATGTCTGGCGCGCTGCCGTGGCTCGGTTCGTACAGGCCCTGGTTGCTCGCGTTGAGAGACGCCGACGGCAGCATGCCGATCGAGCCGGTGAGCATCGCGGCCGCGTCCGACAGGATGTCGCCGAACATGTTGCCCGTGACGATGACGTCGAATTTCTTCGGTTCCTTGACCAGCTGCATCGCGGCATTGTCGACGTACATGTGGTCGAGCGCGACGTCGGGGTATTGCTTGCCGACCTCGGTGACGATGTCTTTCCAGAACTGGAAAGTCTCCAGCACGTTGGCCTTGTCGACGCTGGTCACGCGCTTGTCGCGCTTTTGCGCCGCCTTGAAGGCGACGTGCGCGATGCGCTCGATCTCGGGGCGCGAATAGCGCATCGTGTCGAAGGCTTCTTCAGCGCCGGGGAAGTGCCCGTCGACCGCCGTGCGGCGGCCGCGTGGCTGGCCGAAGTAGATGTCGCCGGTCAGTTCGCGAATGATGAGGATGTCCAGGCCGGCGACCAGCTCGGGCTTGAGGCTCGATGCATCGACCAGCTGCTCGTAGCAGATGGCCGGACGAAAGTTCGCGAAGAGGCCGAGGTTCTTGCGCAGGCCCAGAATGGCCTGCTCAGGGCGCAGCGGCCGGTCGAGCTTGTCGTACTTCCAGTCGCCGACCGCGCCGAACAGCACGGCGTCGGCCTCCTTGGCGAGCTTGAGCGTGGCCTCGGGCAACGGATGGCCGTGCGCTTCAAAGGCGGCGCCGCCGACGAGGGCCGTTTCCATTTCGAACGGGAGGTCGAGCACGTCGAGGACGCGAATGGCCTCGGCGACGATTTCGGTGCCGATGCCGTCACCCGGGAGAACTGCGATTTTCATGATGTCTTCTGGAAATTGAATGGATGCCGATCAGCCGACCATCGTGTGGGCGAGCCAGGGCTTTTGCGCAAGGCGTTCGGTCTCGAAGGCCTTGATCTTGTCTTTCTTCTGCAACGTCAGGCCGATGTCGTCCAGCCCGTTGAGCAGGCAGTACTTGCGGAAAGGCTGGACGTCGAACGCGAACTCGGTGCCGTCGGGCTTGATCACGACCTGGCGTTCGAGGTCGACGGTCAGGCTGTAGCCGGGGAACGCGAAGGTCTCGTCGAACAACTGCGCCACCTTCGCTTCTGGCAACACGATCGGCAGCAGGCCGTTCTTGAAGCTGTTGTTGAAGAAGATGTCGGCGTAGCTCGGCGCGATGATGGCGCGAAAGCCGTACTGGTCGAGCGCCCACGGTGCGTGTTCTCGCGACGAGCCGCAACCGAAGTTCTTGCGCGTGATCAGCACCGATGCGCCGGCGTAGCGCGGCTGGTTCAGGATGAAATCGGGGTTCGGTTTGCGCGAAGCGGGGTCCTGGCCGGGCTCGCCCGGATCGAGGTAGCGCCACGCGTCGAACAGATTCGGGCCGAAGCCGGTCTTGCGGATCGATTTGAGGAATTGCTTCGGAATGATCGCGTCGGTGTCGACGTTCTCGCGGTCCATCGGGGCCACGAGGCCTTTGTGCACGGTGAATTTCTGCATGGTGTTTTCCTTCTGATCAGGCCAGGGTGCGGACGTCGACGAAGTGGCCGTGCACGGCGGCGGCGGCGGCCATCGCTGGGCTCACGAGGTGCGTGCGGCCACCGGCGCCTTGCCGGCCTTCGAAGTTGCGATTGCTGGTTGACGCGCAACGCTCGCCGGGCTCGAGGCGGTCGGCGTTCATCGCGAGGCACATCGAGCAACCGGGTTCGCGCCACTCGAAGCCGGCGGCCTTGAAGATCACGTCGAGGCCTTCGCGCTCGGCCTGTTCCTTCACGACGCCGGAGCCCGGCACGACCATCGCCAGCTTGACGTTCTTCGCGATCTTCTGGCCGATTTTCTTCACGACCGCGGCGGCTTCGCGCATGTCTTCGATGCGCGAGTTGGTGCACGAGCCGATGAACACCTTGTCGATGAAGATGTCGTTCATCGGCTTGTTGGGTTCCAGGCCCATGTAGGCCAGTGCGCGCTCGATCGCGTCGCGCTTGTTGGCGTCCTTTTCCTTGTCGGGATCGGGCACGCGGCCGTTGATGTCGGTGACCATTTCGGGCGAGGTACCCCAGGTCACTTGCGGCAGGATTTGCGTCGCGTCGAGTTCGACGACGGCGTCGAAGGTCGCGCCGGGGTCGGACTGCAGCGTCTTCCAGTAGGTGACGGCGTGGTCCCATTCGACGCCGGTGGGCGCGAAAGAGCGGCCCTTCACGTACGCGATGGTCTTCTCGTCCACGGCGACGAGGCCGGCGCGCGCGCCCGCTTCGATCGCCATGTTGCAAACCGTCATGCGGCCTTCCATGCTGAGGTCGCGAATCGCCGAGCCCGCGAATTCGATGGTGTAGCCGGTGCCGCCCGCGGTGCCGATCTTGCCGATGATCGCGAGCACGATGTCCTTCGCGGTGCAGCCCAGCGGCAGCTTGCCTTCGACCTTCACGAGCAGGTTCTTGGCCTTCTTGGCAAGCAGGGTCTGCGTGGCCATCACGTGCTCGACCTCGCTGGTGCCGATGCCGTGCGCCAGCGCGCCGAACGCGCCGTGCGTCGAGGTGTGCGAGTCGCCGCAGACCACCGTCATGCCCGGCAGCGTCGCGCCCGATTCGGGGCCGATCACGTGCACGATGCCCTGACGTTTGGAGAGGAATGGGAAGAACGCCGCCGCGCCGAATTCGCTGATGTTGCTGTCCAGCGTGGTGATCTGCTCCTTGCTGATCGGGTCAGTGATGCCGTCGTAGCCGCGCTCCCAGTGGGTGGTGGGCGTGTTGTGGTCGGCCGTTGCGACCACCGAGCTGATGCGCCAGAGCTTGCGGCCCGCCACGCGCAGGCCTTCGAAGGCTTGCGGGCTGGTCACCTCATGGACCAGATGCCGGTCGATGTAGAGGATCGAGGTGCCGTCTTCCTCGGTGTGGACGACGTGTTCGTCCCAAAGCTTGTCGTAGAGCGTGCGTGCCATGGTGGTCTCTTTCGTGGGGAGGTGATTGTCTTGTGGTTCAGGTTGCGCCGTGCAGGTGCTTCACGAGCGTGCGGGCTGCGACGGGAAGCGTCGAGAAGTCGCGCGCGACGAGCCGGATTTCGCGCTCGGCCCAGGCGTCGTTCAGCGCGACGCGCACGAGCCGGCTGCCGATGCCGGCCTGCAGCAGGTCGAACGCGCGCTCAGGCATCACGCCGACGCCGAGGCCGTTGTCGATCATTCGGCACATCGCGTCGAGGCCTGTCACGTGGATGCGCAAGCGGATCGCGCGGCCGGCGTCGAGCGCGGCCTGGTGCATCGCGACGTAGATCGAGCTGTTGGTATGCAGGCCGACGTGGTCGTCGTCCAGCGTCGCGACGAAATCTACGGCCAACTCCGTCGCCAGGGCATGCGCCGCGGGCACGATCAACACCAGACGATCGCGCCGGTACGGCAGGCTCTGAAGTTCGCTGCTGCCGTCGGCCACGTGGCAAATGCCGAGGTCGGCAGCACCTTCCTGCACCGCGCGCAGCACTTCGCTCGACAAATGTTCTTCGAGGTCGATCTTGATGGCCTCGTGGGCGCGCGTGAAAACGCCGAGGTCTTCCGGCAGAAACTGCACGATGGCCGAGATGTTGGCGTGCACCCGCACGTGGCCGCGCACGCCGTCGGCGTATTCGCTGAGCTCGCCCTGCATCTTCTCGAGGCTGTAGAGCACCGAACGCGCATGGTGCAGCAGGCTTTCGCCAGCCGGGGTCAGGTCGACGCCGCGCGCATGGCGATAGAGCAGGGTGGTGTTGAGCGTGGCTTCGAGGTCGGAGAGTCGCTTGCTGATGGCCGAGGCAGCGATGAATTCACGCTCGGCAGCGCGTCCGATGCTGCCGAGTTCGCAAACGGCCACGAACAGTTGCAACGACGTGAGGTCGATGCGGCGGGCGAAGCTGCGTTCGGATTGGGACGATTGGGACATGCGGATAGTCATCTTGTTTCAAGATGACTATCCGCATTGTCCTGCGGTTTTGGATGCCCTGTCATCGCAATGCACGATGCCATCGTTGCCGGCAATAGATGAAAAAAGCGGGCCGCAGCCCGCTTGGTATGGCGTCTCGAGCCAGCTGTCAGTTCTTCTTTTCGGCGGCGTTCTCGATCTTCGCGCCACCCTTCTGGATGTCCTGGCCTGCGCCGGCCATGGTGTTGCAACCGGAAAGGGTGATGCCGAAGGCAAAGGTCATGGCGAGCAGTGCGGCGATTTTCTTCATTTCTAGACTCCTGGAAACGTTGGTGAGTGGGATCGTGGAGTTCCCTCCGACATGAAAATTAACGCGTTGTCGGGCCCGTTCTTGTCAGCCATGACGCAAAAAAGCTGCCCGCAGGCAGCTTTTTCAGGCAAGCGCCGAAGCACTCAGCGGCTGGCGATGGGTTTCACGTCACGCTGGGGCGAACCTTCGAACAGCTGGCGCGGGCGGCCGATCTTGTATTCCGGGTCGCCGATCATTTCGTTCAGCTGGGCAATCCAGCCGACTGTGCGGGCCAGTGCGAACACCGCCGTGAACAGCGGCACCGGAATCCCGATGGCGCGCTGCACGATGCCGGAGTAGAAATCCACGTTCGGGTAGAGCTTGCGCGATACGAAGTACTCGTCTTCCAGGGCGATCTTTTCGAGTGCCATCGCCAGCTTGAAGAGCGGGTCGTTTTCCAGGCCCATTTCGGCCAGCACTTCCTTGCACGTTTCCTGCATCAGCTTGGCGCGCGGGTCGTAGTTCTTGTAGACGCGATGCCCGAAACCCATCAACTTGACGTTGGAGTTCTTGTCCTTGACCTGCTTGATGAACTCACCGATCTTTTCGACGCCGCCCGCCTTCTGGATGTCGTAGAGCATGTTGAGCGCTGCTTCGTTGGCGCCGCCGTGCGCCGGGCCCAGAGGCAAGCCACGCCGGCTGCGATGGCGGCGAAGGGGTTGGTGCCCGACGAGCCGCACAGGCGCACGGTCGAGGTCGACGCGTTCTGCTCGTGGTCCGCGTGCAGGATGAAGATGCGGTCGAGCGCGCGCTCGAGCACCGGGCTCACCTTGTACTCCTCGCACGGCGTGGCGAACATCATGTGCAGGAAGTTGCCGGCGTAGCTCAGGTCGTTGCGCGGGTACATGTACGGCTGGCCGATCGTGTACTTGTACGCCATGGCCACCAGCGTGGGCATCTTCGCGATCAGGCGGATCGCGGCGATCTCGCGGTGCTTCGGATTGTTGATGTCCGTGCTGTCGTGATAGAAGGCCGACAGGGCGCCGACCAGGCCGGTCATGATGGCCATCGGGTGCGCATCGCGGCGGAAGCCACGCAGGAAGAACTGCATCTGCTCGTTGACCATCGTGTGGTTGGTCACGAGCTTGGTGAAGTCTTCCTTCTTGCCCGCGTCCGGCAACTCTCCGTACAGCAGCAGATGGCAGGTCTCGAGGAAGTCGCAGTTGGTCGCGAGTTGCTCGATCGGGTAGCCGCGATAGAGCAATTCACCCTTGTCGCCATCGATGTAGGTGATCGCCGACTGGCACGATGCGGTCGACATGAAGCCCGGGTCGTACGTGAACATGCCGGTCTGTGCGTACAGCTTGCGGATGTCGATCACATCGGGACCCACGGTGCCCTTGTAGACCGGCAAGTCGACGTTGTCTCCGCCGTTGCTGAAGGACAAGGTGGCCTTGATATCAGAGGCTTTCATTGCGACTTTCTTTCAGATTGAAGTTCAGGATTGGGAAAAGGAAGCCGGCGTTGGTGGCGTGCGCATCAGTTTCAACAAATCGACAACCGGTGCGGTGGCCAGTTCGGCCTCCGGCTCCTTGCGGCGGAGCAGCAGATCGAGCAAGTCGTTGTCTGCCAGATCCATCAACGTCTCCAGTGCCTGCGCTTGCCCAAGGGTCAAGCTGGATTCATGCCGATCGAAAAACCGGGCAATGAACAGGTCGTTTTCAAGCAGGCCGCGTCGGCAACGCCATCGCAGCTTGCTCAGCGCGCGAACGCCGATCAGTGCGCCGGAGGGGTCGGTGGCTTGCATGTTTGGCATCGGGCTCAGACCGCGCGGCGGACCATGAGCTCCTTGATCTTGCCGATCGCCTTGGTCGGGTTCAGGTTCTTCGGGCACACGTCGACGCAGTTCATGATCGTGTGGCAGCGGAAGAGGCGATACGGGTCTTCCAGATTGTCCAGGCGTTCGGCGGTGGCTTCGTCGCGGCTGTCGGCGATGAAGCGATAGGCCTGCAGCAGGCCGGCGGGGCCAACGAACTTGTCCGGGTTCCACCAGAAGCTCGGGCAGCTGGTCGAGCAGCTCGCGCACAGGATGCACTCGTAGAGGCCGTCGAGCTCTTCGCGCTCCTCGGGGCTCTGCAGGCGTTCCTTTTCAGGCGGCACGTTGTCGTTCTGCAGGTATGGCTTGATCGAGTTGTACTGCTTGAAGAACTGCGTCATATCAACGATCAGGTCGCGGATGACGGGCAGGCCCGGCAGCGGCTTCAACACGATCGTGCCCTTGAGCGTGAGCATGTTGGTCAGGCAGGCGAGACCGTTCTTGCCGTTGATGTTCATTGCGTCGGAGCCGCAGACGCCCTCGCGGCACGAGCGGCGGAACGACAGCGTCGGGTCTTGCGCCTTGAGCTTCATCAAGGCGTCCAGCAGCATGCGCTCGTGGCCGTCGAGTTCGATCTCGATGGTCTGCATGTAAGGCTTGGCGTCCTTGTCCGGGTCGTAGCGGTAAATCTGGAATGTGCGCTTCATCGGGGTGACCTTTTAAATGTTCTCAGAACGTGCGGACTTTGGGCGGCACGGAGGCGACAGTCAGCGGCTTGAGCTGGACCGGCTTGTAAGACAGGCGGTTCGCTTCGCTGTACCAAAGCGTGTGCTTCATCCATTTGGCGTCGTCGCGGCCGAGTGGTGCGACCGGATCATCGGCCGGGCGCTCGTAGTCTTCGACCGTGTGCGCGCCGCGGCATTCCGTGCGAGCCGCCGCCGACACCATCGTGGCCTGCGCCACTTCGATCAGGTTGTCGACTTCGAGCGCTTCGATGCGCGCGGTGTTGAACACCTTGGACTTGTCTTTCAGCGTGATCGCGTTGACGCGCTCGCGCATCGCGGCGATCTTGGCCACGCCTTCGTCCATCGACGCTTGCTTTCGGAACACGGCGGCGTGCTGCTGCATGACGGTACGGATGTCGTTGGCCACGTCCTGCGCGTATTCGCCCGAGGTCGAGTCTTCAAGCTGGTTCAGACGCTCGAGCGAGCGGTCGGCCGCGTCGGCCGGCAGTGCCTTGTGCTCTTTGAGCTTGTCGTTGAATTCGACGATGTGGTTGCCGGCCGCCTTGCCGAACACCAGCAGGTCGAGCAGCGAGTTGGTGCCCAGGCGGTTCGCGCCATGCACGCTCACGCAGGAGCATTCGCCGACCGCATACAGACCGTTGACCACAGCGCTGTTCTCTTCACCCTTCTGGATGACGACCTGGCCGTTGATGTTGGTCGGGATGCCACCCATCTGGTAATGGATGGTCGGCACGACCGGGATCGGTTCCTTCGTGACGTCGACGTTCGCGAAGTTGATGCCGATCTCGTACACCGACGGCAGGCGCTTGTGGATCGTCTCGGCGCCCAAGTGGTCGAGCTTCATGTGGATGTAGTCCTTGTTGGGACCGCAGCCGCGACCTTCCTTGATCTCCTGGTCCATCGAGCGCGACACGAAGTCGCGCGGTGCCAGGTCCTTCATGGTCGGCGCATAGCGCTCCATGAAGCGCTCGCCGTTGCTGTTGAGCAGGATGGCGCCTTCGCCGCGGCAACCTTCGGTCAGCAGCACGCCCGCGCCGGCCACGCCGGTCGGGTGGAACTGCCAGAACTCCATGTCCTGCAGCGGGATGCCCGAACGCGCCGCCATCCCCAGGCCGTCGCCGGTGTTGATGAAGGCATTGGTCGAAGCCTGGAAGATCCGCCCGGCGCCGCCGGTGGCCAGCAGCACGGTCTTGGCCTGCAGGATGTGCAGGTCGCCGGTTTCCATCTCGAGCGCGGTCACGCCGACCACGTCGCCTTCGTCGTCGCGGATCAGGTCGAGTGCCATCCATTCGACGAAGAACTGTGTGCGAGCCTCGACGTTCTTCTGGTAGAGCGTGTGCAGCATCGCGTGACCGGTGCGGTCGGCTGCGGCGCAAGCGCGCTGCACCGGCTTTTCGCCGTAGTTGGCGGTGTGGCCGCCGAACGGACGCTGGTAGATCGTGCCGTCGGGGTTGCGGTCGAACGGCATGCCGAAATGTTCGAGCTCGTACACCACCTTGGGTGCTTCACGGCACATGTACTCGATCGCATCCTGGTCGCCGAGCCAGTCGGAACCCTTGATCGTGTCGTAGAAGTGGTAGTGCCAGTTGTCTTCGCTCATGTTGCCGAGCGAGGCGCCGATGCCGCCTTGCGCGGCCACCGTGTGCGAGCGCGTCGGAAACACCTTGGACAGCACGGCCACGTTGAGGCCGGCGCGCGCCAGTTGCAGCGAGGCACGCATGCCCGAGCCGCCGGCGCCGACGATGACGACGTCGAACTTGCGCTTGGTGATTTGGTCTTTTGTGTAAGTCATGGGGTCACAGTCTCCAGAGAACCTGGATGGCCCAGCCGGCGCATCCGACAAGCCAGACGATGGTGAAAATTTGGCAAGCGAGGCGGATGGCGACGGGCTGGACGTAGTCCATCCAGATGTCGCGCATGCCGACCCACACGTGGTAGAGCAACGAGGCAATCACGACGAAGGTGAGCACCTTCATCCACTGCGCCGAGAAGATGCCCGCCCACTTGTCGTAGCCGATCGGGCCGCGCGCAAAGAGCACTTGTGCGAGCAGGATGATCGTGAAAAGGGCCATCAGGCCGCCCGTGATGCGCTGGCTGAGCCAGTCGCGAAGTCCGTAGTGCGCGCCGACGACGATGCGCTTGGTGCCGTAGTTCACTGCCATGTCGTGCTCCTCAGTAAGCGCCGAACAGCTTCAGGCCGAGCACGATCGTGAGACCGATGCTGAGCGCGAGCGTGACAATGGCGGAGGTCTTGCCGAACTCCTTGGTGACGGCGGCATGGCTCACGTCCATCCAGAGGTGGCGCAGGCCCGCGATGAAGTGGTGCAAATACGCCCAGATCAGCGCGAGCGCGACGAGCTTGATGAACCAGCCCGGAACGACGCCGATGCCGATATTGAACGCGGCCGTGAAGCGGGCGAACGAGATGTCCGAAGAGATCGAGGTGTCGAACATCCAGATGATGAACGGCAGCAGCAGGAACATCATCGCGCCGCTGACGCGGTGCAGGATCGACACGATGCCGGCCGGCGGGAGCCGGTAGGTCGTCAGATCGGTGAAGGCGTTGATATTGCGAAACTCGCGGCGTTTGGACCGCGAGGCGGAGGCAAGCTCTGTCATGGGGAAAATGGCTTTCGTAGCTTTTCGAGCGGGATGGCTTGTTCGGCTTGTGTTCTTTGCAAGAAATGCAAGGAACGCAAAATTCTATTGCAATGCACCATCACACTGCATGCACCTTGGCGTCAACACAGTGCACTTGCGGGTTGCTATGGTTTTGATAGCTGCTCAAGTCGACGGGACGGGCGCCCACGCGGAGTTTCGTTGCGGAGTTCAGCCGAGTTCGTTTCTGTAATGGTGCGTGTCGGTGCGATAGAGGGCGCGTCGCAGCTCCATTGGTGCGTCGTGGTAAGTGGTGGCGACCCGTTCCACGCTGAGCAGCGGCATGCCGACCGGCACCCCGAGCAGCGCCGCTTGCGCCGCATCGGGCAGCACGGCGCGGATTTTTTCTTCGGCCCGCACCATGCGCACGCCGAACTCGGTTTCGAACAGCGCATACATGGGGCCGCGCCAGGCTCTGAGGCGCTCGGCGGTAAGGCCCTTGAAGGGCGCACCCGGCAGCCACAGGTCTTCGAGGATGGTCGGCACGCCGCCGTAAGCCAGCACGCGTCGCACCTGCAGCACGGCGTCCCCGGTGCGCAGCGCGAGGGCGCGGGCGATGTCGGCCGCGGCGCGCAGGCGCTTGCAGTCGACGATCGTGCGTTCGGCCGGACCTTCGGTGGCGAGGTCGCCGTTATCGGGCACCAGCTTCAGGAACCGGTATTGCACATGCTGTTCGGCATGCGTGGCGACGAACGTGCCCTTGCCCTGGCGACGCACCACCAGGTTTTCGGCGGCCAGTTCGTCGATGGCCTTGCGCACCGTGCCTTGGCTCACCCGGAAACGAGCGGACAGGTCCATTTCGCTGGGAATCGGCTCGCCCGGCTTCCATTCGCCGGCTTGCAGGCTCTGCAGGATCAAGGACTTGATCTGCTGGTAGAGCGGGCTGAAAGACGGCGTCGCGGGTTCGACGATGGCGGTGGGGGCGTTCATAAAGCAATTGGTATCTTATATAAGACATAAGACGGACGCCACCGAAACCGCGAATCGGCATAAAATCCGAGACGTTCCCGACACTGTTTCCTTTCTCACATCTGGAGTTTCCCCATGAGCAAAAAGCCTGTTCGCGTTGCAGTCACCGGTGCCGCCGGTCAAATCGGTTACGCCCTGTTGTTCCGCATCGCCTCCGGCGAAATGCTCGGAAAAGACCAGCCGGTCATCCTGCAACTGCTTGAAATCCCCGACGAGAAGGCCCAGAAGGCGCTCAAGGGCGTGATCATGGAACTTGAAGACTGCGCGTTCCCGCTGCTGGCCGGCGTGATCCCGACGGGCGACCCGCTGGTCGCCTTCAAGGACGCCGACTACGCGCTGCTCGTGGGCTCGCGTCCGCGTGGCCCGGGCATGGAACGTGCCGAATTGCTCGCCGTCAACGGCGCCATCTTCACGGCGCAGGGCAAGGCACTGAACGACGTCGCGAGCCGCAACGTCAAGGTGCTGGTGGTCGGCAACCCGGCCAACACCAACGCCTACATCGCCATGAAGAGCGCACCGGACCTGCCGCGCAAGAACTTCACCGCGATGCTGCGCCTGGACCACAACCGCGCCTTGAGCCAGATCGCCGCCAAGACCGGCACGGCCGTGGCCGACATCGAGAAGCTCACCGTCTGGGGCAACCACTCGCCCACGATGTACGCCGATTACCGCTTCGCTACCGTGGCAGGCAAGAGCGTGAAGGACCTGATCAACGACCAGGTCTGGAACGCAGACACCTTCCTGCCGACCGTCGGCAAGCGCGGCGCGGCCATCATCGAGGCGCGTGGCCTGTCGTCGGCGGCGTCGGCTGCCAATGCTGCCATCGACCACATGCGCGACTGGGCGCTCGGCACCCACGGCAAGTGGGTCACGATGGGCATCCCGTCGGACGGCCAGTACGGCATTCCGAAGGACGTCATGTTCGGCTTTCCGGTCACCACCGAAAACGGCGAATACAAAATCGTCGAAGGCCTCGACATCGACGCATTCAGCCAGGAACGCATCGACAAGACGCTCAAAGAACTGACCGACGAGCAAGCTGGCGTCGCGCACCTCATCAAGTAAGCGGCCGCTGCCCATGCTCGACTGGAATCCTGCGCTCTACCGTCGTTACGAGGACGAGCGCACGCGCCCCGCACACGAACTGCTGGCGCGCGTTCCGCTGACCAAGGCGACCCGCGTGGTCGACCTCGGCTGCGGTCCGGGCAATTCCACCGAGCTGCTGGTGCAGCGCTTTCCCGGTGCCGACGTGCTCGGCACCGACAACTCCGAAGCCATGCTGCTCAGTGCGCGCGAGAGGCTGCCGCAGGCGCGCTTCGAGTTCGGCGACATCGCCACCTGGGCGCCCGCGTCGGCCGACGCGGCGCCCGACCTCATCTACGCCAACGCAGCCTTGCAATGGGTGCCCGATCACGAATCGCTGATCCCGCGCCTGTTCGCCGCGTTGGCACCGGGTGGCGTGCTCGCCATCCAGATGCCCGACAACCGCCAGGAACCGACGCATCGCCTGATGCGCGAAGTGGCCGCAGAGGCACCATGGGCCGAGCCCATCGGCGATGCCGAGCGCCTGCGCACCGAATTGCTCGGTATCGGCGGCTACTACGACCTGCTCGCGCCTGTGGCGGCGAGGGTCGATGTCTGGCACACCGTTTACCAGCACCCGATGGCGTCTGCCGTGGCCATTGTCGAGTGGGTGCGCAGCACGGGGCTCAAACCCTTCGTCGATCGCCTGTCGCCAAACCTGCAGGCGAGTTATCTCGCCGAATATGAGGCGCGTGTCGCGCAGGCCTACCCGGCGCGGACCGACGGCAAATTGCTGTTGGCATTTCCGCGCATGTTCATCGTGGCGCAAAAGGCATGAGCGCCGTTGTTCGCCCGGGTGACGTGCTGCTCGGCGCGCAGGCGGGCGCCGTCTTGTTGCCGGTCTGCGACCACTACAGCGGCGTCGAAGCCCGAATGAAAAAGAGCCTGGCGCTGCAGGCGGAGATGGCCGAAGAATTCGGTGCCTGCGTGTTCGACGTCACGCTCGATTGCGAAGACGGCGCGCCGGTGGGCGGCGAGGCCGATCACGCTGCGTTGGTCACTGAACTGGCGTTGGGCGCGCGGCCGGGCATGCGCGTCGGCGTCCGGGTGCATCCCGTCGACCATCCGGCGTTCGCGGGCGACGTGGTCACCATCGCGGGCCGCGCCGGCGCGCGGCTCAGTCACCTCATGGTGCCCAAGGTGGACACGCTCGCCGACGTGCTGCAGGCGGTCGAGGCGCTCGATGCGGCCGATGCCGAAGCGCTGCCGTTGCACGTGCTCATCGAGTCGCCGCTGGCAGTGCACAACGCCTTCGAGATCGCGGCGCACCCGCGCGTTCAGTCGCTCAGCTTCGGCCTGATGGATTTCGTGTCGGCGCACGCCGGTGCGATTCCAGCCGACGGCATGGGCGCGACGGGCCAGTTCACCCATCCGCTCGTGGTGCGCGCCAAGCTCGCCATCGCGTCGGCCGCGCATGCGTACGGCAAGGTGCCGTCGCACTGCGTCGTGACCGAGTTCAGCGACGTGGACGCCATGCGCGGTGCCGCGCACAAGGCGGCGAGCCAGTTCGGCTACACGCGGATGTGGAGCATCCATCCCGCGCAGATCCGCCCGATCCTCGAAGCTTTCGCGCCGGACGAGGAACAGATTCACATTGCTACAAAAATCATAGCTGCTGGCGCCCATGCGGGTTGGGCGCCTGTGAGTTTTGATGGCACATTGCACGACCGCGCCAGCTATCGCCATTTTTGGCAAGTGCTGACACGCGCGCACGCCACAGGGCGCGCGCTGCCGAACGAGGCCCTGGCCTGGTTCGACACCCTCAGAAACCCAACATCCTAGGAAACCCATGAAGCACATCGCATTGATCGCCGCCGTGGCACTGGCCCTGCCATTCGCCGCGACCGCACAAACTACCAAGCCGGCTGCAAAGGCTGCTGCCAAGAGCACGGCTGCGAAGCCGGCGCCCAAGAAGCGCCAGGTGACGCGCAAGGCGGCCAAGGCCGTCGAAGAAGTGACCCCGATCGGCAATGAAGTCGACGTCGCACTGACCGAGGCCGACCTCGCCGTCGCCAAGCGCGTGTCGCTCGGCAAGGCCCAGTGCGAACTCGGCGCCGACGTGACTGTCACCGCCGACGAAAAGAAGCCCGGATACTTCACCGTCACGACCAAGGGCCAGCGCTACCGCATGCACCCGGTCGAAAGCCGCACCGGCGCCATCCGCCTCGAAGACCCACGTGTTGGCGCCATGTGGCTGCAGCTCGGCAACAAGTCGATGCTGATGAACCAGAAGCAGGGCCTGCGCATCGCCGACGAATGCCAGACCGCCGAGCAGGTCGCCTTTGCCGCCGAAATGAAGAAGAACCCGCCGAAAGACCTGTTCGAAGGTGCCGACGCACCGAAGAAGTAAGTCATCAAGTCAGGGCGCGGCTCTTGCTTGCAGCAGGAGCCGCCCCGTTTCAGTTTCTGGAGAAAAGAAGATGTTGCAAGCCTACGCTGACCATGTTGCCGAACGCGCCGCGCTCGGCATTCCCCCGCTGCCCTTGTCGGCCAAACAGACCGCCGAGGTGATCGAGCTGATGAAGGCCGCCACGCCGGAAAACGGCGAGCTGCTGCTCAACCTCATCACCTACCGGGTGCCGGCTGGTGTCGACGATGCAGCGAAGGTCAAGGCCAGCTACCTGGCGGCCGTGGCCCATGGCACCGAGAAGACCCCGCTGCTCACCCGCGCCCGCGCGACGGAGCTGTTGGGCACCATGCTCGGCGGCTACAACATCAGCCCGATGATCGACCTGCTCGACGATGCCGAAGTCGGCGCGGTGGCGGCCGAGGGCCTCAAGAAGACGCTGCTGATGTTCGACCAGTTCCACGACGTCAAGGAAAAGGCCGACAAGGGCAATGCCAACGCCATCGCCGTGCTGCAGAGCTGGGCCGATGCCGAATGGTTCACCAGCCGGCCCGAAGTGCCGCAAAGCATCACCGTCAGCATCTTCAAGGTGGCGGGCGAAATCAACACCGACGACCTGTCGCCCGCACCCGATGCGACGACGCGCCCCGACATTCCGATGCACGCCCTGGCGATGCACAAGAACGCGCGTCCCGGCATCGTGCCCGAAGAAGACGGCAAGCGCGGCCCGGTGAAGTTCATCGAAGACCTGCGCGCACGCGGCCATCTGGTGGCCTACGCGGGCGACGTGGTCGGCACCGGTTCGTCGCGCAAGAGCGCCACCAACTCCGTGCTGTGGTTCACCGGCGAAGACATCCCGTTCGTGCCGAACAAGCGTTTCGGCGGCGTCTGCCTGGGCGGCAAGATCGCGCCGATTTTCTACAACACGATGGAAGACTCGGGCGCGCTGCCGATCGAGCTCGACGTGAGCCAGATGGAGATGGGCGACGTGGTCGAGCTGCGTCCCTACGACGGCAAGGCATTGAAGGACGGCCAGGTCATTGCCGAGTTCACGGTCAAGAGCGACGTGCTGTTCGACGAAGTGCGCGCCGGTGGCCGCATCCCGCTGATCATCGGGCGCGGCCTCACCACCAAGGCGCGCGAGGCGCTGGGCCTGCCCGTCTCGACGCTGTTCCGCCTGCCGGTCAGCCCGGTCGACACCAAGAAGGGCTTCTCGCTCGCGCAGAAGATGGTCGGACGCGCCTGCGGCCTGCCCGAAGGCATGGGCGTGCGCCCCGGCACCTACTGCGAACCGAAGATGACCAGCGTGGGTTCGCAGGACACCACCGGCCCGATGACGCGCGACGAGCTGAAAGACCTGGCCTGCCTGGGTTTCTCGGCCGACCTCGTCATGCAGTCGTTCTGCCACACGGCGGCGTACCCGAAGAAGGTCGACGTCAAGATGCACCACGAGCTGCCCGACTTCATGGCGACCCGCGGCGGCGTGTCGCTGCGCCCGGGCGACGGCGTGATCCACAGCTGGCTCAACCGCCTGCTGACGCCCGACACCGTCGGCACCGGCGGCGACAGCCACACGCGTTTCCCGATCGGCATCAGCTTCCCGGCCGGCTCCGGCCTGGTGGCTTTCGCGGCGGCCACCGGCGTCATGCCGCTCGACATGCCCGAATCGGTGCTGGTGCGCTTCAAGGGAAAGATGCAGCCGGGCGTCACCCTGCGTGACCTGGTCAATGCGATCCCGCTCTACGCGATCAAGTCGGGTCTCCTGACGGTCGCCAAGCAGAACAAGGTCAACATTTTCTCGGGCCGCATCCTCGAGATCGAAGGCTTGCCCGACCTCAAGGTGGAACAGGCTTTCGAACTGAGCGACGCCTCGGCCGAACGCTCGGCCGCCGGCTGCACGGTGCACCTGAACAAGGAACCGATCATCGAGTACATCAACAGCAACATCACGCTGATGAAGTGGATGATCGCCGAGGGCTACGCCGACGCACGCACGCTGGCCCGCCGCATCGCCGCGCAGGAAGCCTGGCTGAAGAACCCCGCATTGCTCAAGGGCGACGACGATGCCGACTACGCAGCCGTCATCGAGATCGACCTCGCCGACATCCACGAGCCCATCTGCGCTTGCCCCAACGACCCCGACGACGTGAAGACGCTGAGCGAAGTGGCGGGCGTGAAGATCGACGAAGTGTTCATCGGCTCCTGCATGACCAACATCGGCCACTTCCGCGCCGCGTCGAAATTGCTCGAAGGCAAGCGCGACATCCCGGTCAAGCTGTGGATCGCACCGCCAACCAAGATGGACGCGCAGCAGCTCACCGAAGAAGGCCACTACGGCGTGTTCGGCAATGCCGGCGCGCGCACCGAAATGCCGGGCTGCTCGCTGTGCATGGGCAACCAGGCGCAGGTGCGCGAAGGTGCGACCGTCATGTCGACCAGCACGCGCAACTTCCCGAACCGCCTGGGCAAGAACTCCAACGTGTACCTCGGCAGCGCCGAGCTCGCCGCAATCTGCTCGCGCCTGGGTCGCATCCCGACGAAAGAGGAGTACATGGCCAGCGTCGGCGTGCTCGACGCGTCCAGCGCGCAGATCTACCAGTACCTGAACTTCGACAAGATCGACGAGTACAAGGACATCGCCGACGGCGTGGCTGCCTGAGCCCTGGCCCCGGTTCACGCCGCCCCAAAAAAACCCCGCAGTGCGGGGTTTTTTTCGTTCAGCTCACATTGAGCTTCTTGTGCTCGCCAAGGTCTTTCGGCGTCTCGCCGGTGATGGCCGCCTTGGCCATCTTGAACAGCTGCACCATCTTGCTGTCGTCGACGTCCCAATACTCGGCTTCGACGATCTTGACGGCGAGCAAGCCGAGGTTCGGGTCGGTCACGCCGGCCGGGAACCAGGCCTTGGCCATCGGGTTGAACAGTTCTTCCTTCTTGGCCTGGTCTTCGAGCAGGCTGGCCTGGCCGGTCACCGAGACATAGCTGTCGGCATCGGTGTTCGCGTAGGCCACGTTCACGCTCGCGTCGCTCGCCACATGGCGCGCAATCTCGCCGTTCTTAGGGATGAAGAAATAGAGCGTCGCGCCTTCGTCGACTTTCTTGTTCTGCGTCGTCAGTGGATGGCTGTGCAACTGACCATCGCTGTGGCGATGCGTCAGCATGCCGAAGCGCGTGTCCTTGATCAGGTCGAAGAGTTTTTCGTGTTCGTTGGAAGCAGCCATGGCGGGTGTCTTTTTCATTTGTTGAAGAAGCGATCAGCCTAGAAGGCGGGGGCGGCCTGCGCACGGCGGAACGCCTCAAACCGATGTCGTCCTAATCCGACGGTAATTGCCGGTCAGATGGTAAACAAGTTACTTTTTTTGCCAATTTCTCATCTTTTCAGCGCGCAAATCGAGCGCACGCGGGCGCGTAAGACGGAGCGCCGAATACCTCCGTTAACATTGTCAGAAGCTATTCACATTTGAAAAGTTTCTTGTAATTCGAAAGGGTTACAGGAACGCAAGGACTCATCGAGACATGCCTCCTCCGTTTGCAAACCGGCTGCAATGCTGCGCCCGCGGTCCCACTGGCTCGCGCTCGAGAGCCGAAAGTTGTTCGATGGCGCAGCGCTCGTCGAAGCGGCGCATGCCGCGCCGGCCCGCGTCGAAGCACTGAACCCGGCGGCCGCAACAACCGACGTGTGAAAGCGAAGCCAGGATCGCGCATGCGATCTGGCCGCAACAGACTCTTCTGCCTACTAACCCCAACCATTCGAGAAGCCTCCCAAGGCGTTGAAATCAATCATGGAATCTGTGTACAAGTCAGGCGGAAGCGCTCGCCAACCGAATCAACAAGGCGCCCTGGACCTTGATCGGCCGTCCGTCATTTCCCTGAAGATTGCGCCCGAGGCCGTGGCCAGGTACGAGCGCCGCGGCGACGACTTGGTCCTGGTGTTGCGCAACGGCAAAGAAGTCGCTGTGCAGGGCTTCTTTACCCAGTACGAGGGCGAAGGTCGCAACGATCTCGTTCTGGAAGACGCGAACGGCGTCCTGTGGTGGGGGCAGTACACCTCGCCGTGGAGCGAATTCCATTTCACCGAGATCGAATGGGACGATATAGCCCCGCTGTGGCTGCCGCCCTGGCTGATCGCCGGCCTGGGTGTGCTGGGTCTGGCGGCCGCCGCGGGCGGTGGCGGTGGCGGCGGTGGTGGCGGAGGCGGCTTCATTCCGGTTCCGCCTGTGGCCAATCGCCCGCCCGAGGCGCCGGACCACAAGCACACCATCGCCGAAGACGGCGTGGTCACGGGCCGCATTGGCGGCACCGACCGCGACGGCGACGCGCTCAAGTACACGCTCGTCACGCCGCCGGGCCACGGCACGCTGGTCATCAACCCCGACGGCAGCTACACCTTCACACCTGAACCCAACTACAGCGGTCCCGACCAGTTCGTCGTGACCGTGGACGACGGTAAGGGCGGCACGACCACCAGCACGGTGGTAATCGACATCACTCCCGTGAACGATGCTCCGGGGCCCGTGGGTGCGATCCCGAACCAGACAGGTGCAGACGCGGAAGGCGGCGTCAATGTACCCACCGCCGGCGGGTTCACCGACGTGGACGGCGATACGCTGACTTACACCGCCACGGGCCTGCCGCCCGGGCTGACCATCGACCCCATCACGGGCGTGATCAGCGGCACGATCGACCCTTCGGCCAGCACGGATGGCCCGTACACCGTGACGGTGACGGCGACCGACCCGGACGGCGAGAGCACCGACCAGACCTTCACTTGGACGGTGACCAATCCGGCGCCAGAGGCCAGCGACGACGCGGCCACGACCAATGAAGACACACCCGTCAGTGGCAACGTCCTGACCGGCGCCGGCGCCGGCGCCGGCGACCAAGCCGATACGGACCCCGATGGCGACGCGCTGGTGGTGACGCAGTTCCAAGTGAATGGAGAGACTTACACCGCGGGCGCTACGGCCACGATCGCAGGCGTCGGCACGCTGGTGCTGGGCAGCGACGGCGCCTACACTTTCACGCCTGAAGCCAACTGGAACGGCACCATACCGACGGTGACCTACACGATCAGCGACGGCGAGGGCGGCACGGACACAGCTGTCCTGGCCATCACCGTCAACCCGGTGATCGACCTGGTGGCGGCCGATGACAGCAACACCACCAACGAAGACACGCCAGTCAGCGGTACGGTGGTGACCAACGACAGCACCACCAGCGGCGGCACGTTGACTTTTGTCAAGGAAACCGACCCGGCAAACGGCTCGGTGGTCGTGAACCCGAACGGCACTTACACCTACACGCCTAACACCAACTTCAACGGCACCGACAGCTTCACCTACACGGTGACCGATGCCAATTCGGGCGAAAGCTTGACCCGGACGGTGAACATCACCGTCAACCCGGTGGTCGACCTTGCGGCAGGCGACGACAGCGCTGTCACCAACGAAGACACGCCGGTCACCAGCACGGTGGTGAACAACGACAGCACCACCAGCGGGGGCACGCTGACCTTCGTCAAGGCAACCGACCCGGCAAACGGCTCGGTGGTCGTGAACCCGAACGGCACTTACACCTACACGCCTAACACCAACTTCAACGGCACCGACAGCTTCACCTACACGGTGACCGATGCCAATTCAGGCGAAAGCTTGACCCGGACGGTGACAATCACCGTCAACCCGGGCAACGACGCGCCCGTGATCGTCGGGGGCGCGCAGGCCGGCACGGTGGTCGAGGCCGGCAACGAAGATGACGGCACGGTTGTGAACGGCGCCCCCAATGCCGGGGGTGCCTTCACAGCCACCGACGTCGACAGCGACGTCGCAAATCAGGTCTGGTCTGTGGTGGGCACGCCCAACGCCACCTATGGCAACTTCGCCCTCAATGCGTCCGGCGCCTGGACATACACGCTGGACAACAGCTTGCCCGCAACCCAGGCGCTCAAAGAAGGCCAGGAAGTTCCCTTGACGTTCACGGTCCAGGTGGCCGACGGCAACGGCGGCACGGCGCAGCAGACTGTGACCATCAACATCACCGGAAAAAACGATGTGCCTGTGGCGGTGGCCGACACGGCCACGGTCAAGGAATCGGGTGTTCAAAACGGCGGCAACACGGGTGAAGCCGGCGCGCCTACAGCCGGCGGCAACGTGCTGACCAACGACACCGACGTGGACGATGGCGAGAAGGCCACGCTGGCCGTCTCGGCGGTGGGCTTCGGTGGCACGACCGGCGCTCTGGGTGCCGCACTGTCGGGCACCTACGGAAGCCTGGTGCTCAATGCCAACGGCACGTACACATACACGCTGGACAACAGCCTGCCCGCCACGCAGCAACTGGCGCAGGGCGCCAGCGCGACGGAAGTGTTCAGCTACACCACCGTGGACGCGTTCGGTGCCAGCAGCACCAGCACGCTGACCGTGACGGTCACGGGCACCAATGACCAGCCGCTCATTACATCCAATGCGGCCTCCGCGCTGGGGATTGTGACGGAGCAAGGGACTGTCAACCCAAGTGCCGTATCCACCGTCAGCGGTACGCTGACAGCGAGCGATGCAGACACGGGCGCGACTCAGGCCTGGAGCATCCCGGGTACCTTGAACGGCGTCTACGGCACGATCAGCATCAACGCGACCACGGGCGTGTGGACCTACACGCTGGATAACACCCGCCCTGCCACGCAAGCACTCAACGATGGCGACAACCCGACGGAAGAATTTACCGCCCGCGTGATCGACCAGCACGGCGCCTTTAGCGATCAGGTCATCACCGTCACCGTGAATGGCAGCAATGACGACGTGACCGGGGTAAACGCCGTCGTCCTCTTGCTGGAAGACCCGTCAGGCGGCGCCCAAACCGGTACGCTCCAGATTTACGTGTCCGATCCGGACGACGTTATCGAATTGGTGAGCTTTACGGTCGCTGGCCAAGCCACGACCCATCAACCAGGCGATGTCGTGATCATCGACGGCGTGGGCGCATTGACCATCGCCCTCAACGGTGACTACGTCTTCACCCCGCTGCCCAACTACTCGGGCGCGGTGCCGGTTATCACCTACACGATGGTGGAGGTCGAGGGTGGCCAGCCGATCACCCAGACGCTAACCTTCCAGATCACGCCGGTGTCCGACGCACCGAACATGGCTGACGACAAAGCGCTCGTCGTCAACGAAGACGCGTCCATTGCGCTGGCCCTCACGGTGCCGGTCATCACCGACAACACCGACCAAAACGGAACAGGCACGGGCGACGCACCGGAACGCCTGGGGGCCATCACACTCACGGCGGGCGGCGCTGGCGCAGCGGGTGCGACCTTCACCACCACCATCAACGGCACGCCGACCACGCTGGCGCCAGTGGGCGGGGTGATCAAAATCGTCATCACCGACACCGCCGGCTCGACCACGCCGAGCAGCCTGCACGTGACCGGCGACGCCACTCTGGTGCCCACGGCCGGCACCGCTGGCGTTTACTACCTGACCGCAACTGAGTACGCGGCGATCACGGCTCAACCGGCAGCAGAGACCCATCAGAACTTCACCGTCACCGTTGGCGCAACCAGCTACGAAGTCAATGCCGCGGGCGTCAAGATTCCGGCCGTGGCCGGCGCGTCCAGCTCTCAGGTCGTCACCGTCGACGTTCAGGCGGTCACCGACGGAGCGACGTTGGCCATTAGCAGCAGCAACCCGCCGGCGTTTGCCGAAGACACGACGATCAACCTGTCGACCTATCTGACCGCCACGCTGGCGAGCACCGATGCCAACGGCGGCAACGACACCGACGGCAGCGAAACCTACTGGTACACCGTCGATGGCCTGCCGCCCGGAACGGTCGTCAACATCAATGGCGCCGACTACACCGCCAACGGGACAGGCATGGTGACGTCCGCGGCCAGCGCCACCTTCACGGCCCCGCCGAGCATCACCATCAAGCCGCCAGCCAATTTCAGCGGGCAGATCAACGGCATCACGATCACGCTGAATTCGAAGGACATCGACGGCGATTCGATTCACATCCCCACCACCGTCACCAGCGCCGTCACGCTGGATCTCGTCGTCACGCCGGTGGCCGGCGACGTGGCGGTCGATCCCGCGACAACTGCTGAAGACACGGCCGTGGCCTTCCTGGCCGGCGTGCGGGTGACCGACACCGGAACGAACGGCACTGAGGTCATCAACTCGGTGTCGTTCGATGTGCCCACGGGCTGGACGCTGACGACAATCCCGACCGTCACCGGCATGACTGTGACCGGTGGACCCACCGGCTCGGTGGCCATCACCTTCACGGGCATGAACCAGGCGGACATCGAAGCGGCGCTCGACGGCTTCAGGATCCTGCCGCCTGCCCACAGCAGCGCGGATGTAAACATCACCCTCAGCATCGTCACCACCGACACCAACGGCACCGGCACCAGCACGGTCACCAGCACCCCAACGCTGAAGATCACCGTCACACCGGTGGCGGAGCAAGTGGAAACGGACAGCGATGGTGCCAACGGCAACGACGTCACCATCAATGGCGACCACCCCTACGGCACTGCTGGCGCGGAAGACCAGTGGTTCGCACTGGGCACCAATGCCACCGACGCCACGGGTGGTGGTTGGACAGGCCTGGGAGCACCGGGTGTATGGACCAACGAGGACCCCGACGAGTCCACCTTCGCCGTCCTCACGCCGGTTCTGAGTTCGGGCACGACTGGCGAAACCGCCAGTGGCTCCGTGTTCCGCTACTACGACGGCACGACATGGCACAGCGTGACCTACACCACGGGTTCACCAGCGTGGATTCCGTCGCGGTTCCTGGACACGTTGCAGTTCAAGGCCCCACCCAATGTGTCGGGTACCTTCAACATCGCGGTTCAGGCCGGCACGGTGGACTATGACGATGACAGCACAGCTGTCGTCGATCCGTTGAACCCACCGACCGTCAGCGGGCCCGGCGTGAGCGTCGCGGTCAGCGGCACTGCGTTGTTGAGCACCATCAAAATCGACCCTGTCGCCGACCCCGTGACCATGGCTGTGAACGGCCGTGCCAGCGGCCTGGAAGACACCGACATCGCGTTGGTGATCCGCACCACAAGCGTCGACCCGTCGGAGACGTTCAACGTAACCATCGCCGCTATTCCAGTGGGCGCGACGATCACCTATGGCTCGGGTACAGGTGCCATTACCTTCACGGCGACCACAGGCCAAACCAGCTTCACGATCCAGAATTTCAACAACGCGGCACCGATGAGCATCAAGCCGCCGCTGAACAGCAACGTGGACTTCGCGCTGAACGTCACGGCCGTTTCGGTGGACGGCGCTTCGACATCGGCGCCTGCGGCCACCCGAGCCATCCAGGTCAGCGTGGAAGGCGTGGCCGACGAAGCCACGGTGACCCTCACCCCGGCGAAAATCTACACCGAGGCGCAGCTGGATGCTGGCACCACCGTCATCAAGCTGTCGGATCTGGTGACCAACGTGGTGACCCCTGATGCCGATGGTTCGGAAACCGTGAGTGTGCGCATCACCGGCCTGCCGGAAGGCTTCACGCTGACGGGTGCGACCCTGTTGCAGGGTGGCACTGGCACCGAGCGCGTGTGGACGTTGCCCGCCACTCAGATGGGCAATGTCGAGATCAAGGCACCCGCCAATTACAGCGGGCCCGTCACGCTGCAGGTTGCCGGTGTCACCACCGAGAACGATGGCGATTCCAGGACTGGCACGCCGGTGGCTGTCAGCTTCACCGTCACGCCGTCCGCTGAAGCACCGCGACCACCAGCGCCACGCTGGTGGAGGACGTGCTCAAGCCGCTGGATTTGGGGATCGTTCAGCAGAACGGTGACGCCGACGAGGAATTGGGCCGAGTGTTCATCGCGGTCGGCGCAGCCACGGGGCCGGGATACGTTCTGTACTTTGGCAATCAACCAATAGCCGCTGCGGGCCTTGCCACCCAGACCATCGATAGCGTGAGCTATTACGTCATACCGGCCGGTCAGGCGGGACAACTGGGCGCACTGGGCAGCGCGCACCTTGATGGGAACCTGGGCGCGTTCGACTTCAAATACGAAGTCATCGACAGCGCCTATGGTTTGACCCCCGCCGGTTCAATCGACACGGTCCTCAAGGACGGCACCCTCACCTTGAGTGCCACCCCCGTCACCGACGCCGTGAACTTGTCCATCACGGGCATCAGCGGTGCGGCTTCGATCAGCGATGAAGTGCAGGGCGACGACGCGAACCCCGACACCGCCGTTGTGGACGCGGCCGGCACCACTGTCACCGTCAACCTGAACATCGCCTCGGTGGACTACGACGGCAGCGAGCGAGTCATGCGCGTGCTGATCGAGGGCGTGCCCGACGGTGTGACGGTGAACGCGCCGGTGAATGGCCAGGCGCAACAGGTCGGGATCGGCACCTGGGTGCTGGTGTTCGCTGCTAACGCACTGCCAATCAACGCGGCGGGCGGCATCACGCTCGGTGTCCAGTTCTTGACGGGCGTGGATGTGGCGCAGGCTACACACCCGATCACCATGACCGTGCAGACGCAGGACCGTGGTGCGGTGACTTCCGGTCAGGCGCAGGATTCGGTGACCTGGAATCTGGTGACGACTTACGATGGAGCCGGTGAAAGTCTGCCGCCGACGATCGACCAGTGGGTGTACAACGGCGCGGACGTCAACGAGGATCTGACCTTCTCGCTGTCCGACGTGGTCGACGCCCAAGTCACCGTGGTAGACGTCAGTGTTCCCAACATCTTCACCGTCAGCCTCACCGATCTGCCGGAAGGCACGCAGGTCCAGGGCATGGTGCTGACCTCGGTCAACGGCGTGCCGACCTGGACGGCCACGGTGGTCGTGCCGGCGGGCGCCAATGATGCAGCGGTCGAACTTGCGCTGGAAGGCCTGCTGAACGGCATCCAGATCACGCCACCGCCCAACAGCAACGAGAACAACGCGGAGGATGCGTTCAACTTCAACGCCACGCTCACGGCCTCGGCGCAGGGCAGCTTTAGCGTCAGCCAAACCATTCCCGATACGGTCATGGTCATCCCGGTCGCTCCGGTGACCGATGCCGCAGTGATTACCGTCAGTGCGGTGGACGCCGGCGAGAACCCTGTCGACGGCAGCGTCAGCGTGACCATCGACGTCAGGAGCAACCCGGTCGACGGCTCGAATGGCGTGATCGTAGGCGGGCTGCTGTATGTGCAGGTGAGCGCCACCGGCGGCGGCAACGCTGGCGGCACGCTGACATACCAAGGCAACCCGGCGGCGTTGACGCCTGTCACGAATCCTCCGGGCGTGCCCGCTGGCACCTACTACCTGGTGCCCGTTGGTCCCTCCGGAGACAGCGTCAACCTGGTGTACACCCCTCCTTCGGGCACTTCCCCCGGCAATGTCATCTTCACTGCACTGGCCAACACGCAGGAGACCGGTGCCGCCGTGGTAACTGGTAGCGCGTCGGATACGGCCACCATCAGCGCCGTCAACAACGGCGTGACGGTGACAGGTTTCAGCACCCCGGTGTCAGCGCCCGAGACCGACGGCTCCGGCCTGGGCACGGCCATCGCGCTGCCTGGCCTGATGGTTAACCTGATCGACAGCGACGGCAGCGAGAGCATCAAATCGGTCACGCTGGCGGGCGTGCCGGTGGGCTTCCTGGTGTATGTCGGCGGCCAACTGGCAACCAACGCTGGCGGCAACGGCACCTCCAACACATGGGTGATTTCTAACAGTGGCACCTTCGGCGAAGTGAAGATCGCGCCGCCCGCACACTGGAGCGGCGAGCTGAATGGACTGAAGTTGGTGGTGGAGTCGGGTGAGAATTTGCTGGCGAAGTCGCTCGAGGAATTCCTTCTTCCATCTGTAACCGTGACGCCGGTGGCCAGTGGCCTGACGCTGGACACCACGCAGGCTGTCGGTCGTGAAGGCGGGATCATCGGTCTGAACCTCAACGCCTCGATGACTGACCCGGTGGCGGCCACGTCCACGCTGCCAGACAGCAGCACGGAAACCGTGACAGTGCAGTTCAAGGGGCTGGGCGAGTACGCGGCTTTCTATGTGGACAGCACGCTTCTGACGGACAGTGGCACGTCGGGTCACACCATCGGCTACAACGACCTAACGGACACGTACACCATCACCGGCTTGACGCAGGTTGAGATGGACCAACTGGGCTTCAAGCAGGCGGCGTCTGCGCTGGTCGACCAGGATGGTGCTGCCGGCACCCAGATCGAAGTCACAGCATGGACGGTGGAGAGCGGTGGCGGCCCTATATCGGCGGTCGAGACTGCCGACATCACCGTGAACATGACTGTGGTGCAACCCACTTCAGGTGCCGACAGTTTCATTTGGGGTGGCGAGGGCAAAGCGATCATCAACGGCGCTGCTGGCGACGACACGGTGGCACTGCGTTTGGGTGAAGACGTCAGCGGCGCGAACCTCGCGATGGGCTTGCGCAACATCGAGGTGCTCGACCTGTCGGCCCAAGGTGAGAACGCTGTCACCAACCTGACGGCGACCGATGTGCTGAGTCTCACTGGCAGCAATCACATTCTGACCATCAACGGCACGGGCGATGACAGCGTGCAGTTGGGTGGGGGCGCCAGCGCCTGGACCGCAGGCGCATCTTCAGGCGGCTACACCGACTACACCAGTGGGGCAGGTGCCAGCTTGGTGACAGTACGTATCGACGACGACATCACCCATTCCTACGTCTGACCCTGCGCCGCGACAATGCGGCCCAGCCACAACCCTTCCCCTGGCGGGGGAGGGCGATGGCTTTTGATCGGTGGCTGGCCAGCGCGTGTCGCTGGTCTCCATCCCAACCCGCTTCACGTGAGGCGGGTTCGGATGGAGAGATCTGCCAAGTTTTCTCTTTTCTTCTTTTGGCTGTTTGCATGTTCTCTGTCTTGAAGCGCTTTTCACGCCGCGCACCGGTCACTGCAGGCGTCGCTGCTTGGCTGTGCTTGTCTTTGTGGGCGTGCGCGGTGGCGGCGCAAACGGCTGCGGCGCCCAGCGCGCCGGCCGGCACGCGCACGGTGGTGGTGCAGGGCACGGACAGCACGCCCGATGGGCTGGGCCTGGTGGCGGCCGTGCGCGCGGCCGCGCAATGGCACCCCAGCGTGCGCAACGCTGCGCAGCAGGTGCTGCAGGCGGACGAGGGCATTGCGCAGGCGCGCGCCGGTTACTACCCGCAGGTGCGTGCGGGCATCGGCTCGCAACTGGGCAACCGCAACATCGGGTCTTACGACAGCCGGCGCGTCAACACGGCCACGCTGTCGGCTTCGCAGATGCTGTACGACTTCGGCAAGGTGTCCAGCGCGGTCGGTCGGGCCGAAGCCTCGGTAGAAGCCACACGCGCCCAGGTGCTGTTGTCGGTCGACGAGGTGGCGCGCGACACGGCGCAGGCGTGGGTGGACGTGCATCGCCAGCAGGCGCTGGCCGTGATCGCACGCGAGCAGTTGTCGAGCGTGGAGGAGCTGGCCGGCCGTGTGAATGAACGCACGCGCCTGGGCGCAAGCTCGCGCTCCGACTCGGTGCAGGCGCAGTCGCGCATCGAGTCCGCCCGGGCCCAGATGCTCAACGCGCAGGCGCAAGCGGCACGCGGGCGCATCAACCTGATGCTGCTGACAGGTCGTCGTTCGCCCGGTGCTGCGCCGGTGGGTATCGCGGGCGATGCGCCCCCCTGGCTCGACACGGCTTGTGTGGCCGACGCCTCGGCGCAGACGCCGGCGCCGCCGCCCGCCGTGCAGTTGGCCCAGGCGCAGCGCGCGGTGGCGCAGGCCACCGTGCGTCAGGCCGAAGCCCAGCGCTTGCCCACGCTGTCGCTCGACGGTTCGGTCGGCCGTGGAATCGGCGCTCGCTCGCAGTTGCCGGGCGAGACAAGCGTGAACACCACGCTGGGGCTGAACTTCTCGGCGCCGCTGTATGAAGGCGGCAGTGGGCAGGCCCGGGAGCGCGCCGCCGTGTATGCGCTGAGCGCGGCCGACGCTGCGCTGGAGCAGGCTCAGTTGACCGCGCGCGTGGGCTTCGAGGATGCGCAGGCGCAATCGCAGGGATACACGCAGCGTCTGCCGGTGCTGGCCGCGCGGGTCGAGAGCATCCGCACCACGGGCGATCTATACCGCCAACAGTACCTGCAGTTGGGCACGCGTTCGCTGCTGGACCTGCTCAATGCCGAGCAGGAGTATTACGCGGCGCGCCAGGAGCTCATCGAGAGTGAACACGAACGTCAGCAACAGGCGCTGCAGTGCCTGCTCTACACCGATCGGCTGCGCAGCGCCTTCGGGATTGATGTGACACAGGGTCAAACGCAATGAATGAAGTGAAGGTGGAGCCGCAGCTGGAAGAAGACCTGGCCGCGCGCGCTGCAGCAGCCCAGGTCGCTGCACAGGCTGCCGCGCGCCAGCGCAGCCACGCGGCGGTGCAGGCCGGCTGGCTGGAGGCCGTGCTGGTGGTGGCCGCCCATTACCAACTGGACGCCTCGCGTGAGCGCATCCGTGTGGACGTGCGCTGGAACGGCCGTCAGCCCATCGCCGACAGCGCGCGCCAGATGGCGCGCCAGGCCGGTCTGACGCTGCGTGACGTGGCGCCGCAACTGGACCGCCTGACGCCTTGGCGCCTGCCGGTGGTGGTGCAGCTGGCGGGCCAGGGCGACAAAGGTCAGGGCGACGCGGCCACGACGAAGCGCAGGTCGCGGTGATCACCGCCATCACGCAGGACGGCCTGAGTCTGGTCTTCAGCGGTGACCAGGGCGCGCAAACCACGCGCACCGTGGCCGAGCTGCAGCCGCACGTGCGGGCCATGGCCGTGTTGCGGCCCGCGCAGCAGGCACCGGATTCGCGGGTCGATGCCTACATCAAGCCGGTGGAGCCTCACTGGCTGCGCCGCATCGTGTTCGCGGACTTGCGGCCCTATGGACACATCCTGATCGCCTCGTTGGTCACCAACCTGATGGCGCTCGGCGGCATGATTTTTTCCATGCAGGTCTACGACCGCGTGGTGCCCGCGCAGTCCACGCCCACGCTGTACGTGCTGTTCGGCGGCGTGCTGCTGTCCATCGTGTTTGCCTGGGTGATGCGCGCGGCGCGCATGGAGATCACCGATACGCTGGGCAAGCGCTCGGACCTGCGCATTTCCGACCGTGTCTTTGGCCACGCACTGCGCGTGCGCAACTCGGCGCGCCCGCGCTCGACCGGCACCTTCATCTCCCAGGTGCGCGAGCTGGAGCCGGTGCGCGAGATGCTCACCTCCACCACCATCACGGCGGCGGCGGATTTGCCTTTCTTCTTTTTGTTCTGTGTGGTGTTCTGGTTCATCGCCGGCGCGCTGGTGTGGGTGCCGGTGGTGGCCTGCGTGCTGCTGATCGTGCCCAGCCTGCTGGCCCAACGCCGGCTGCGCGCGCTGGCGCAGGCCAGCATGCGTGAGGCGTCGCTGCGCAATGCCATGTTGATTGAATCAGTACAGGGCATCGAGGACATCAAGGTGCTGCAAGCCGAGCCGCGTTTCCAAAACCAGTGGAACCACTACAACGCGGTCAATGCCGAGTCGGGCCTGCGTATGCGCGCGCTGCTCAACCAGCTCAACAACTGGCTGCAGACGGTTCAGGGCGGCGCGTTCGCGGTGGTGATTTTCTTTGGCGCACCGATGGTGATGCTGGGCGAGATGAGCACGGGCGTGCTGGTGGCGGCGTCCATCCTGGTCAGCCGCATGCTGGCGCCGCTGGCCGGCGTGACGCAGGTGCTCAACCGCTGGCAGCAGGCGAAGGTCGGCGCCCAGGCGCTGGACCAGCTCATGCATCTGCCGGTGGACCACGCGCCCGAAGGCACGCGGATCCACCGTCCTGCTCTGCAAGGCGAGTACGACTTCCAGCAAGCGGTGTTCAGCCATGACGGCGAGACGCCGGCGCTGAGCGTCAAGGCGCTCAAGGTGCAGCCGGGCGAGCGCATCGGCGTTCTCGGGCGCAACGGCGCGGGCAAGTCCACGCTGCTGCAGGGACTGTCGGGCCTGCTGGAGCCGAAGTCGGGAGCGGTGCTGCTCGACGGCGTGACGCTGGGGCACATCGACCCGGCCGACGTACGCCGCGACGTGGCGTTGCTGACGCAAAACGCACGGTTGTTCCACGGTTCGCTGCGCGAGAACATGGTGCTGGGCGCACCGCACGCAACCGACACCGAGATCCTGGCAGCGTTGCAGGCGGTGGGTGCCTGGGCCTTCGTGCGCAAGCTGGCCCGGGGCATGGACCACCCGATCCTCGAAGGGGGATTGGGCCTGTCTGGCGGTCAGCGGCAGAGCCTGTTGCTGGCACGGCTGCTGCTGCGCAACCCGCAGGTGCTGCTGCTGGACGAGCCCACCGCCACGCTCGACGAGGTCGCTGAGCGTGAGGTCATCGCGCAGCTGCGCACGTTCGCGCCCGGCCGCACCGTGGTGCTGGCCACGCACCGGCCCGCGGTGCTGGAGGCGGTGGACCGGTTGATCGTGGTCGACGGCGGCGCCATCGTCATGGATGGCCCTCGCGACGAGGTGCTGGGCCGGCTGCGGGGCAATGCCGCGCAGGGAACGCAGGCCGCGCAGCCAGTGCAGCCAGTGCAGGGCGTCCAGCGCGTGCCGGTCAGGACGCTGCTGCAGCAGCAGGCCCGGCCCGCCGCGCCACCATCGGACGGGGGTGCAGCATGAGTTGGCTGCCCCTGTCCCGGTCGGCCCGACCGACAGCCAACAACTTGGACGACTTCGACGAAGTGCGTGCCAGCCGCTCGGGCCGCGTGGTGGTCTGGATGGCGCTGTTCGTGGCGCTGTTTTTCGCCTGGGCCTGGTTCTTCGACATCGACGAGGTGTCCAGCGGCACTGGCAAAGTGATCCCGAGCTCGCGGGAACAGCGGATCCAGTCGCTCGAAGGCGGGATCCTGACCGAGTTGCGCGTGCGCGAGGGCGAGATCGTGGAGAAGGGCCAGGTGCTCGCGCAGCTGGACCCGACGCGCGGCGAATCGAACGTGGAGGAATCAGCGGCGCGATACCGTGCGGCGTTGGCCAGCGGGGCGCGCCTTCAGGCTGAGGTCGAAGGCAAGGGCGGCATCGACTTTCCGGACGAACTCAATGCCTGGCCGCAGCTCAAGTCGGCCGAGGCGGCCTTGTTCCGCTCGCGCCGCGCGAGCCTGAGCGAGACCGTGGGTGGCCTGAACCAGGCGCTGGGCCTGGTGCGCCGCGAGCTGGAGATCACGCGCTCGCTGGTGGCCAGCGGTGCGGCCAGCAACGTCGAGCTGATCCGCCTGCAACGACAGGGCGCCGAGCTGGAGTTGAAGATCACCGAGACGCGCACCGGCTACATGGTGCGCAGCCGCGAGGAACTGGCCAAAGCCAATGCCGAGGTCCGGTCGCTGTCGTCCGTGGTGCGTGGCCGGGCAGACACGCTGGAGCGATTGACCTTGCTGTCGCCCGTGCGCGGCATCGTCAAGAGCCTGGACGTGACAACCATCGGCGGCGTGGTGCCGCCCAACGGCTCGCTGATGACGCTGGTGCCGCTGGACGATCAGTTGCTGATCGAAGCGCGCATCTCTCCGCGCGACATCGCATTCATTCACCCCGGGCAAAAGGCGATGGTGAAGATCACGGCCTACGACTACGCCATCTACGGCGGGCTGGACGGCGAGGTGGTGAACATCGCGCCCGACACCGTGAAGGACGAAGTGAAGCCCGAAATCGTGTATTACCCGGTGCTGGTGCGCGCTGGCGCCGATTCGCTGGTGAGCAAGAGCGGCCAGCGCTTTCCCATCGTGCCTGGCATGGTGACCACCGCCGACATCCGCACAGGCCAGCGCAGCGTCTGGAACTACCTGACCAAACCCCTGAATCGCGCGCGTGAGGCGCTGAGAGAGCGCTGATTGGCGCTCGTTTCCATGAACTGCAATGCGAGGAAAACAACCATGAAGATGATCCGATCCACTCCCCTGGCCGCCTTACTGGCGACGGGCCTGTTGCTGAGTGGCTGTGTGGCCGTTGGTCACCACAACCCGCTCGATGCGACGAGCAATCCGGAAAAGCTCAAGTACGCGGATGTCGAGGCGCACCACCCCGACTTCAAGGAGCCCTTCCTCCGCGACGGCGTAGTGAGCAATCCAGCCGGATTTCGTCGGGTGGTTCCTGGATTCACGGCTACACAAGTTGTTCAATTGCTCGGGCAACCGCTGAGGGAAAGCCAAGGCACGCGTGGCCAAGAATGGGACTACAACTTCAAGTTCAAGATGCCTGATTCAAACAACTATCTGGTGTGCCAGTACAAGGTTGTGTTTCAAGGCAATCCAACGGCTGTCCGGGAAACTGTTTGGCGTCGCAAGCAGTGCCTTGATCTGGTGTCGGCCACCTAGTGGCGTGAGTTAGAAGTTCGTAGACAAAATGGCGCTTGCGCAATAGCGCGACGAGGTCAGGCATGACCGCGCGGCGGGCACCGATCAGAAGGCGAGTGAGTAGACTGGTCAGCTGCAGACGAGGATCGGCCTTTGATTCTGCCGAGTGGGCCCTTTCGGATCATGTGCATGATCTAAATCCTTGCGATCCGGATGCGCCCGCAGCGAAAGGTCTTGAAGCCGAGCATTTGCCAGGTGGTCCGTTTGACGGCTCGGTGGTCCTGCCCCTCGATGTTGTTCAGGTACTTTGCTGGCGCAACTCGATCGGCAGGCCGCCGTCGGCCTGAATGCGCAAGACGGCGGCGGTGTTGGCGCCGAACGGTCCGCGATGTCGGTCCCAGCTGCAACCGGGCACCTGGGTCGACCCGCAGCAGCAGATCGCGATTGGTCGACGGTCGCCGCTGGCGGGTGGCAGCACTCGCGACCGAGCGCAATCGACAGCAGCCCGGTGACGCGGCTGCCGCACCTGCTGCTGGCGCAGGAACACGGCGGCCAGGTGCCGCTCAATCCGACGGCGCCCAAGAAAGACCTGCGGCCCGCCGACGCGTGGTTTCGCGTGCTCGTCGAAGGGGAGTCCGCTGCACCCGCAGACGCCGTGCGCGAAGTTCGCGTGCACTTCGAGGGCACGCGCCAGAGCCTCGCGCAGGGCTGGATCGACAGCGCCCTGTCGGTGCTGATCCAGCAGTCTGGGCTTTAGGCCCGGCTGCCCATCCGGCTGCCGCAGTCATCGAAGCCTGCTATCTTTGCCGGAACCCCCACAAAAAACGAAGGAGTGCCCATGGCCACCCAGTCGAAACACGCGTTTGCCTCGACCCACAAGACGTTCAAGACTGCCTCGGGCAAGACTGGCAAGTACTGGTCATTGAAAGAGCTCGCGAAGAAGCACCCCAGCATCGAGCGTCTGCCGGTGTCGATCCGCATCGTGCTCGAGTCGGTGCTGCGCAATTGCGATGGGCAGAAGGTCACGGCCGAGCATGTGGCGCAACTCGCGCACTGGCTGCCGAATGCCGAGCGCACCGACGAGATTCCGTTTCGTGGTCACGCGTGTGGTGCTGCAGGACTTCACCGGCGTGCCACTGCTGGCTGACCTGGCCGCCATGCGCAGCGTGGCGAAGTCGCTCGGCAAGTCGCCCAAGATCATCGAGCCGCTGGTGCCCGTCGACCTGGTGGTCGACCACTCGGTGATGGTCGATTACTACGGCACCCCAAGGCGCTCGACCTGAACATGAAGCTGGAGTTCCAGCGCAACAACGAGCGCTACCAGTTCATGAAGTGGGGCATGCAGGCCTTCGACACCTTCGGCGTCGTGCCGCCGGGCTTCGGCATCGTGCACCAGGTGAACCTCGAATACTTTGCACGCGGTGTCTACGCGAGCCCCTACGACAAGGCCGAAACCAAGACGTACTACCCCGATTCGCTGGTCGGCACCGACAGCCACACGACCATGATCAACGGCATCGGCGTGGTCGGCTGGGGCGTGGGCGGCATCGAGGCCGAGGCGGCGATGCTGGGCCAGCCGGTCTACATGCTGACGCCCGACGTGGTCGGCTTCGAGCTGAGCGGCAAGCTGCGCGAAGGCGTGACGGCGACCGACCTGGTGCTGTACGTGACCGCCATCCTGCGCGGCGAAAAAGTGGTGGGCAAGTTCGTCGAATTCTTCGGTCCCGGCGCGGCATCGATCGCGGTGCCCGACCGCGCGACCATCGGCAACATGGCACCCGAATACGGCGCGACGATGGGGTTCTTCCCGGTCGACGACATGACGCTCGCCTACTTCAAGGGCACCGGTCGCACCACGGCGGAAATCGAGCGCTTCGAGGCGTACTACAAGGCCCAGGGACTGTTCGGCATGCCGGCACCGGGCGAGATCGACTACACCAAGATCGTCAAGCTCGACCTCGGCACCGTCACCCCGAGCCTGGCCGGCCCGAAGCGTCCGCAAGACCGCATCGACCTCGGCCATCTGGCGACCAAGTTCTCGGAGCTGTACAGCAAGCCGCAAGAGGCCAACGGCTTCAACCAGCCGACCGAAAAGCTCAAGCAGCGCTTTCCGGTCACGGCGATCGGTAGCGGTGGCGAAGAAGAGGCCGCGGCGCCGCGCCCCGGCGGTCCGCGTGAGCTGGTCGAGATGGTTGCCAACCGCTCGACGCGTGCCGCCGCCCACAGCGCGGTGACGGCGCCCGTCGCACCGCCCAAGCCGATCACGATCGGCAACGGCGACGTGCTGATCGCGGCCATCACCTCGTGCACCAACACCTCGAATCCGAGCGTGATGCTGGCGGCCGGCCTGCTGGCGAAGAAAGCGGTGGAGGCGGGCCTCACCGTCAAGCCACACGTGAAGACGTCGCTGGCACCGGGCTCGCGGATCGTCACCGAATACCTCGAGAAGGCCGGACTCATTCCGTACCTCGACAAGCTCGGCTTCTACCTCGCGGGCTACGGTTGCACCACCTGCATCGGCAACGCCGGCGACCTGGCGCCGGAGATCAACGAGGTCATCACCAAGAACGACCTGGTGGCCGCCGCGGTGCTCTCGGGCAACCGCAATTTCGAGGCGCGCATCCATCCGAACCTGAAGGCCAACTTCCTCGCGTCGCCACCGCTGGTGGTGGCGTACGCCATCGCCGGCAACGTGATGGTCGACCTGATGACCGAGCCGGTCGGCAAGGGCACCGGCGGCAAGGACGTCTTCCTCGGCGACATCTGGCCGACGCCGAAAGAAATCGACGACAACCTGCGCTTCGCGATGAACGCCAAGGCGTTCCGCAAGAACTACGAGCAGATCAAGGAGAACCCGGGCAAGCTGTGGAGCAGCATCAAGGGCGTGAAGGGCGACGTGTACACGTGGCCCGAGTCGACCTACATTGCCGAGCCGCCGTTCTTCGAGGGCTTCAAGATGAAGCCGCACGCCACCGATCCGGGCTTTCGCAACGCACGCGTGATGGCGCTCTTCGGCGACTCGATCACCACCGACCACATCTCGCCGGCAGGTTCCATCAAGGAAAGCTCGCCGGCGGGCATCTGGCTGAAGGCGAACGGCGTCGGAAAGGCCGACTTCAACAGCTACGGCTCCCGCCGCGGCAACCACGAAGTGATGATGCGCGGCACCTTCGCCAACGTGCGCATCAAGAACCTGATGATTCCGCCCGACGCCAACGGCACGCAGGAAGAGGGCGGCGTGACGCGCTTCCAGCCGGGCAACGAGAAGATGTTCATCTACGAAGCGGCGCAGAAGTACATGGCGGCCGGCGTGCCGACCGTGATCTTCGGCGGCGAGGAATACGGCACGGGTTCATCGCGCGACTGGGCGGCCAAGGGCACGCAACTGCTGGGCATCAAGGCGGTGATCGCGCGCAGCTTCGAGCGCATCCATCGCGCCAACCTGGTCGGCATGGGCGTGCTGCCGTTGCAGTTCCGCGGTGCCGATTCGTGGCAGTCGCTCGGGCTCACCGGCGACGAGGAAGTCGACGTGGTCATCGGCGGCGAGCTCCGGCCGCAGATGGACGTGAAGGTCGTGATCCGGCGCTTCGACGGTGCCCACCAGGAAGTCACGGTACGCCTTCGCATCGACACGCCGATCGAGGTCGATTACTACAAGCACGGCGGGATCCTGCCGTTTGTGCTGAGGCAACTCCTGGCCGGCTGACGGGAGCCTGATACCCGGAAATTTCACGAGGATCGAGTTTTCGAGAATAATTCTCGTTTTGATTCAAGTGAGTTCTCCGGGTGACGACAACAACGATCGCAGCGTCGGCTGCGGGCATGCCAACCGGCGCGATGAGCCTCGACAACCTGCCGAGCCACCAGTGGGCCACCGTGCTCGACCTCGAACGCCCCACCGACACCGACGGGCACGACCTCGTTCTTCGACTGACCGAAATCGGCTTCGTGCCGGGCGAAGCGGTCCGCATCGTCGCGAGCGGCGTGCCCGGCCGCGAGCCGCTGGCGGTGCGGCTTGGCCATACCACCTTTGCGCTGCGCCGCTACGAAGCGGCCTTCATTCGCGTCACGCCGGGGGCCGAGCACCATGGTTGAGGCCGTGATCCAGGGGCCGGGCGGATTCGCCCCGAAGGGCCAGCCGGCACGCATCGCCTTGCTGGGCAATCCCAATTGCGGCAAAACCGCGTTGTTCAACCTGCTGACGGGCAGCCGTCAGAAGGTCGCCAACTACGCCGGCGTGACGGTCGAGCGCAAGGAGGGCACGCTGAGCACGCCGTCCGGCCGACGCGTCTTCGTGCTCGATTTGCCGGGCGCCTACAGCCTCAATGCGCTGAGCGCCGACGAAGCCGTCACGCGCGACGTCGTCACCGGCCAGAGCAAGGAAGCGATGCCCGACCTGCTGGTGTGCGTGACCGACGCGACCAATCTGCGCCTCAACCTGCGGCTGGTGCTCGAAGCCAGGAAGCTCGGCCTGCCGATGGTGGTCGCGCTCAACATGACCGACATGGCGAAGAAGCAGGGCATCACCGTGGACACCGCGGTGCTGTCGCGCGAGCTCGGCGTGCCGGTGATCGAGACGGTGGGCGTGCACAGCGGCGGCGCGAAGGCGTTGCTCTCGCAGCTCGACGCGCCCGTGGCGGCAGCGCTGCCGCAAACCTGGCGTCCGCCGGCGCTGGACGACGTGCTCGCCACGCAGCGCGAGGTGCGCCGCATCCTGGGCCTCGCGGTGCAGGAGTCGGTGGGCAGCCTCGCCACCAGCGACCGCATCGATCGCATCGTGCTGCATCCGGTGTGGGGCTCGCTGGTGCTGGCGGCCACGCTGTTCCTGATGTTCCAGGCGGTGTTCAGTTGGGCCAACGTGCCGATGGACGCGATCAAAGCGGCCACCGAAGCGCTCGGCAACGGCCTGAAGGCCCTGGTGCCCGAAGGCATGTTGCAGAGCTTGCTGGTCGACGGCGTCGTGGCCGGCGTGGGCGGCGTGATCGTGTTCCTGCCGCAGATCCTGATCCTCTTTCTCTTCATCCTTGCGCTGGAAGATTCGGGCTACCTGCCGCGCGCCGCGTTCCTGCTCGACCGCGTGATGGGCACCGTCGGGCTGTCGGGCCGCTCGTTCATTCCGCTGCTCTCGAGCTTCGCCTGCGCCATTCCGGGCGTGATGGCCACGCGCACCATCAGCAACTGGCGCGACCGGCTCACCACGATCATGATCGCGCCGCTCATGACGTGTTCGGCGCGGCTGCCCGTGTATGCGCTGCTCATCGCGGCCTTCATTCCCGAGCGCACCGTGGCGGGCCTGTTCAACCTGCAGGGCATCGTGCTGTTCGCGCTGTATGTGTTCGGCATCGTGTCGGCGATGTCGGTGGCCTGGGTCATGAAGCGCTTTCGCGACAACCAGTCGCATTCGCCCTTGCTGATGGAGCTGCCGGCGTACCGCTGGCCGAACATCCGCAACCTGCTGCTCGGCCTCTATGAGCGCGCATGGATCTTCATCCAGCGCGTCGGCACGATCATCCTCACGCTCACCATCCTCTTGTGGTTCCTGTCGACCTTTCCGTCGCCACCCGAAGGCGCGACCGGTCCGGCGATCCAGTACAGCATCGCCGGCATGCTGGGCCGCGGGCTCGAGCACATCTTTGCGCCGATCGGCTTCAACTGGCAGATCTCGATCGCGCTGGTGCCCGGCATGGCGGCGCGTGAAGTCGCGGTCGGCGCACTCGGCACGGTGTATGCACTGTCGGCTGCGGGCGACGAGGTCGCGGGGCAACTGCAGCCGCTGATCGCGAGCAGCTGGTCGCTGGCCACGGCGCTCTCGCTGCTGGTCTGGTATGTCTTCGCGCCCCAATGCATCTCGACGCTCGCCGCCGTGAAGCGCGAGACCAACTCGTGGAAGTACGTGTGGATCATGGCGGGCTATTTGTTCGCCCTGGCCTACATCGCCTGCTTCATCACCTACCGCGTGGCCGTCGCGCTGGGCTGGGGCTGAATGAAAGGATTGACATGACACAGCAACTGATCGTCGGCGTGATCGTCGCCATCGCAGCGCTCTACGCGGTGTGGCGCTGGATGCCGGCTGGTTGGCGCCGCTCGGCCGCGCAGAAGGTGGCTGCGGGCTCGCACCGCGCAGGCTTGGTCGACCGCGAGCGCGCGGACGAACTCGCTGCATCGCTGGCGAAGTCGTCGGGCTGCGGATCGTGCGACAGCTGCGGTGCGTGTGCAAAATCCGACGCACCCGCCGCCGACGCGAAGTTCTCGCCGCGCTGAGCCCGATGCCCGCGCACCTCCTGGTCGCCGGCGGCGGCATCGGCGGGCTCGCGGGCGCGCTGGCGCTGGCGCGCAAGGGTCACCGGATCGACCTGCTGGAGCAGGCCGCCGTGTTCGGCGAAATCGGCGCGGGCGTGCAGCTCGGCCCCAATGCGACGAAGCGGCTTCATGCCCTGGGGCTCGCCGCGTCGCTCGACGCGATCGCAGCGAAACCCGAGGCGCTGGTGGTGCGCAGTGCAGCGAGCCATTCGGTGCTCGCGCGCATGCCGCTCGGCCATTCCGTCAGCGAACGCTATGGCGCGCCCTATCTCTGCGTGCACCGCGCCGATCTCCACGCGCTGCTGCTCGACGCCGTTCGCACGCACGGCGACGTGGCGCTCGCCACCGGCGCCCGCGTCGCGCAGGTGCAAACGAGCGACGACCTGGTCTGCGTGTCGACCGTCGATGCCCGTGCGTGGGAAGGCGATGCGCTGATCGGCGCCGACGGCCTCTGGAGCGTGGTGCGCCAGCAGGTGGAAGACGTCGCCACTGCGCCGCGCGCGACCGGCCACACGGCGTGGCGCGCATTGATCGCCCAGTCAGCACTCCCTGCCGCATTGCGCAGCGGGCAGGTCGATGTCTGGCTCGGCCCGCAGCTGCACGCGGTCGCTTACCCGGTGCGCGGCGGTGAGGGGCTCAACGTGGTGGTCATCGCCGAGTCGGCACCCGCAGGCGATGCGCGCGATTGGGACCAGGCCAGCAGCCTCGCCGCGCTGCAGCAGGCCACCGGCCGTTGCGGCACCGAACTGCAGTCGTTGCTCGACGCCATGCCCGACTGGCGCGCCTGGACACTGAACGACCGCCCGCCGCTGACCGCCGCCGAAGGCATGGCGCGCGGCCGTGTCGCGCTGCTCGGCGACGCAGCGCACCCGATGGTCCCGTACCTCGCGCAAGGCGCCGGCATGGCGATCGAGGACGCGACCGCGCTCGCCGATGCGGTGGGCCGCGGCGGGCCCGCCGACTTGCCCGATGCGTTCGCGCTCTATGCCGCGGCGCGCTGGCAGCGCAACGCCCGGGTGCAGGCACGCGCACATCGCAACGGTGAAATCTTTCATGCGAGCGGACCGGTGCGCCTGGGCCGCGATCTGGCCATGCGCGCGCTCGGTGCAGCCTTGCTGGATCAGCCGTGGCTGTACGGCGGCTGAGCACCGCTGCTACAGCCTGAAGTCCCGCAGGTTCGCGATGCGCTCGGCCAGGCCTTCGGCCCCGAGGTAGTGCCCGAAGGCCTGGACTGGATCGCTGACCTTGGCCAACGACGATTCCAATTCCTTCAGCGCCGCATCGCGATCGGTTTCGTAGGCCGCGGGCACGTCGATGCCGACCTGCGCGCACGCCTGGGCGATCAACCGCGCGCTGGCGGGGGCCCCGCATGCCACGCACTTGACCATTGCTGGCATGTCCGGCTCGGCGCCGTTGTCCAGTAGCGCCGACGTGAGTTCCGGTGAAATCGTGTCGTCGATGTTGGCCAGCGCGTCGGCTGCGACCGGTGCACCAGCGCGCACGAGCGCGCCAGCGGCGGCAAACGCGCCAAGTCCGATCGCCACATCGGTGGCGATCGCGCTGCCCTGCAACGGTCCGTCGAACGACACGCCTGCGGCGGCGAGCGCCGCGATCCCTTCGGCATCGTCCGTCGCGATCGCGTGCCGCACAGCGACGCGTGCGAGCGCCGGGTGGTGGCGCAGCGTTCCGTCGGTGAGCGGTGCGCGCCAGTCGAGCATTGCGCGCCGATAGAACGCGACGAGCTTGTCCATCAGGTCGATGTCGAGGCCGTGTTCCTCATGCCGGTCGTCGAGGTATTCGATCAGCGCCTGGCCGGAGAAATAGTCGCCGGCCGGCGCGAGCGGATCTTCGTGAAGGTGGAGCGCTGCGAAGGCGCCGTGCAGGTCGGCAGCGATCGGGCTGATGCCATCCTCGTGCAGACGGTGCGTCCATGCCGGTGGCAGCCCCTGCTTCCACGCAACGACCTGGCCGTGCGCTTCACCGGTTTCGACCACCACGTAGATCCGGTCCAGGTACTCGAAACCGCCGATCGGCAAATGCGTGAGGCGGCCCTGCCACGCGTGGCCTTCCTCGATGGCGGCTTCTTCGGCGATTTCCTGTTCGTGTTCGATCCAGCCCTGGAGGTCGCGGTATCCGTCGCTGCCGTTGAAGAACAACTCGCTCCAGCTGATCGCTTCCTCGTTGCCGTTCATGGCGAGCGTGAGGTCGTAGTCGAGACGACCGCCGGCTGTATCCCGCCACAGCGCCAGCAGCTGCTGAGGAAGTGGTCCGGCACAGACTTCCTGTACCGCCGCGATCACATCTTCCGCCATCGGCGGCTGCGCCTCGAAGATCACGCGATCGGCGTGGAGCACGACGCCGTGCGTGCGCAAGGTCGCCAGTTCATCCGAAGAAAAATGTCCGTTCGTTTCGCTCATTTCGAGTCTCCCGTTGCTGGCAAAAATGGCTGCCAAGCGGCAGGACGGGCGTGACGGACCGGCTTGTCTCAGAGGTCGGTTCGGAGCTTCCAGATCTCCGGGAAGAGCACCACGTCCAGCATCTTGCGAAGGTAGCTTACGCCGCCGGTGCCCCCCGTGCCGCGTTTGAACCCGATAACGCGCTCCACAGTGGTCACGTGGCGAAAGCGCCAGAGCCGGAAGGCGTCTTCGATGTCGGTGAGTTTTTCGCCAAGCTGGTAGAGATCCCAGTGCGCCTTCGGGTCGCGGTACACGGTGAGCCAGGCCTGCTCGACGCCTTCGCTCTCGACATAGCCTTGCGTCCAGTCGCGCTGGAGGTGGTCGGCCGGCACCGGCACGCCATGCCGCGCGAGGAGGCGCAGCGCCTCGTCGTACAGCGATGGCGACTCGCAGGCGACCTGCACCTGTGCCAGCAGATCGGGGCGGTGCGCATGCGGCTTGAGCATCGCGGCATTCTTGTTGCCGAGCGCGAATTCGATGCAGCGGTATTGCGCGCTCTGGAAGCCGCTGGAACTCGCGAGGTAGGGCCGCATCGCGCTGTACTCGGGCGGCGTCATGGTCGACAGCACGGTCCAGGCGCTCACCAGCTGCTCCATGATCCGCGTCACGCGCGCGAGCATCTTGAAAGCATCGGCCAGCTCGTCGTTGGCCACGCAGGCGATGGCGGCGCGCAGCTCGTGCAGCATCAGCTTCATCCACAGTTCGCTGGTCTGGTGCTGCACGATGAAAAGCAGCTCGTCGTGCGCGGGCGAGCGCGGATGCTGCGCATTCAGGATCTCGTCCAGGTGCAGGTAGTCGCCGTAGCTCATCGAGGCGCTGAAGTCGAGCTGCGCCTTTTCTTCGTGGACGATCTTGTCGGTGGTCATGTCAGGTGACGGCGTTCTTCTGGTTGAACTCGGCGCGCTGCCACTCGTTGGCGTCGAGCACTTGCACGATGTGTTCCACCGCATTCCACACGTCTTCGAAACCGAGGTACAGCGGCGTGAAGCCGAAGCGCAGGATGTGCGGGGTCTGGGCGTCGCCGGCGCGGTAGTCGCCGATCACGCCGTGCGCGATCAGCGCCTGCACGATGGCGTAGGCCGCCGTCGGATGCGGCTCGCGCATCGCCAGGCAAACCTGCGAGCCGCGCTGTGCATGATCGCGCGGCGTGACGAGCGTGAAGCGGTCGGCGCAACGTTGTTCCACCAGCGCGATGAACGCGTCGGTGAGCGCGAGCGACTTGCTGCGCAGCGCTGCCATCGGACCGAAGTCGCCGTTGAACGCTTCGGCGGCGAGCACCGTGTCGAGGCCGCATTCCAGCCCCGCGAGCGCGACGATCGGTTGCGTGCCGCACAGGTAGCGACCGACGCCCGGCGCCGGCCGGTAGTGCGGCGTGAACTCGAAGGGCGCCGCGTGGCCCCACCAGCCCGAGAGCGGTTGCTCGAACGCGCCTGCGTGCCGCGTGTGCACCCACACGAAGGCCGGCGCGCCGGGGCCGCCGTTGAGGTACTTGTAGCCGCAGCCGATCGCGAAATCAGCGTCGGCCTCGTTGAGCGCGACGGGCACGGCGCCGGCGCTGTGGGCCAGGTCCCAGACGGTGAGCGCGCCCGCAGCGTGGGCCGCGGCGGTGACGGCCTTCATGTCGTGCATCGCGCCCGTGCGGTAGTTGACGTGCGTGAGCAGGAGCACGGCGACGTCGTCGGTGAGGGCGTCGCGCAACTCGTCGACGCTGTCGATCAGGGTGAGCACGAAGCCACGCTCGCGGCAGAGCGATTCGGCGATGTACAGGTCGGTGGGGAAGTTGCTGCGTTCGCTCAGCACCTGCTTGCGGCCGCTGTCACGTTGCTGCGAGAGGGCGGCGAACAGCACCTTGTAGAGATTGATCGAGGTGCTGTCGGTGCACACCACTTCGCCGGGCGCGGCACCGATGAGGCGCGCGACCTTGTCGCCCAGGCGCTGCGGCAGGTCGAACCAGCTGGCGCTGTTCCACGAGCGGATGAGCCCCTGACCCCATTCTTCGGTCACCACCTGGGCGATGCGCGCCGGCGCGGCCGCGGGCAACACGCCGAGCGAATTGCCGTCCAGGTAGATCACGCCTTCGGGCAGGGTGAACAGGTCGCGCAGTGGTGCGAGCGGGTCCTGGCGGTCGAGCGCGCGGCAATCGTCGAGGGTCATGGTTGTCTTCATCGGTTGGGGAGTTCGCGGAGCACGGCGCGTACCGGCGAGGCATCGGCGCTCACCAGCTTCAGTGGCAGCGCGATGAGTTCGTAGTCGCCTTCGGGCACGTCGTCGAGCACGAGGTTCTCGAGCACGCGCAGGTCGAGGCGGCGAATGACCTGGTGGCTGTCGAGCGTCTTGCTGTCGGCCGGGTCGATGCTCGCGGTGTCGATGCCGACCAGCTTGACGCCCAGCGCGGCGAGGCGTTCGATGGTGGCCGGCGCGTAGGCGGCGAGGGCGCTGTCCGAGCGGTCGACCGGCGCGCTCTCGTAAGTGCGCACGAGCACGCGCGGCGGGAGTTGGTCGAGCGCATGTTCGATGTGCGCCCATTCGATCAACGGCCCTTTGGCGATCGCGTGGATCACGCGGCAGGTGCCGAGAAAGGGCGTGAGGTCGACGTGCCCGATGGTCGCGCCGCTTGGGTCGTAATGCAGCGGCGCATCGGCGTGCGCACCGACATGCGGCGACAAGGTGATTTCGCTCACGTTGACCGGGCAGCCCGGGCCGATGCTCGCGGCCCAGCGCTGCCGGTAGGGCGTGTCGCCCGGGAAGACCGGGGCGCCTTCGTAGACCGGCGGGGAAATGTCCCAGAGGCGGGGTGTGGAAGTCATGCAGCGAAGTTAGCGCTGCGCGAGGGGTCGTGGTGTCGGTTATTTCCAACGCCACATGTCACGAAGTGAATGCGGTCAGGCCGGGTACTCGTCGTGCAGCTTCTGCCATCGGTAGGGCGGCGTCTGCGGCCACCCGGCGGGCGAGTCTTCCCACGTCTCTTGCCGGCCCCAAGGCGTGAGGTCGAGCAGGTTGAAGGTGTTGCTCGCGTTCTCCACGCCGCGGCCGGAGGTGAACCAGGTCTGGAACACGCGGTCGCCATGCCGCAGGAACACCGACATACCGAAGGCCTGCTTCTGCGCGGTCACGAAGTCGTCGTGGAAGCTGGTGCCCTCGCACGACACCCACGGAAAGTTCCAGCCGAAGCGGGCCTTCACCGCGTCGATGCGCGGCACACTGGCGCGCGCGACCATCACAAAGGACGTGCGCCGCGCGTGCAGGTGCGCGAAGTGGTTCATCAGGTGGTCGCACACGATCGAGCAGCCGGGGCAGATGTGGTCTGCTGTGAGCATGTTGTGGTACAGCACGAGCTGGTCGCGGCCGTCGAACAGGTCGGCCAGCCGCAGGTCGCTGCGCTCGGTAGACTGGAAAAAGTAGTCCGTCGTGATCTCGGTCATCGGCAGCCGGCGGCGGCGCGCCTTGAGCGCGTCGTGCGCGCGCATGAGTTCCTTTTCTTCCGTCAGCAGCGCGTCGCGCTCGCGTTGCCATTCGGCGCGGGAAGCGATCTCGGGGTAGTGCATGGGGCGCTCCTTCTCATCGATGTGAACAATGTACGCATGGGGTGGTGACGCGTAAACCCCAGATCTGCCAAGAGGGTCATTTGCTATCAAAAAGATAGCTTCTTCCGCAGAAGAGACGGGCGTTGGAGCCCGATTTCGTTCAAGTTTAGAGCAGCACTGGCAAACCATGCCGTGCGCGTGCGCGCTCGCATGCGTCACTGCCCGCTTCGAGCTCCTGGCAAGGGTTCGGTCGCCACTCGGATATCCCGCAAGCCACCGACTGGCCGATGGTGCCGCCGAGCGCGCCGCAGCGCGGCGGCGTGTGGTCGGTGCCTCGCAGGCGGCAGATCGTGTCGTTCACCTCGACCGCCAGGCCAGCCGGTACGCGGCCGCCGTGATCGTCGAGTTCGTGGACGCTGAAGTCCACGCGGTAAGCGGCGCAGCAGGCGCCGCAGGATTGGCAGACGGATGTGCTCATGATCAGGTTGCGCGGAAATCGGGATTGGGAATGCTGACGAGAAAGCCGGCGCCGCCGCCGAGTCCGGCAGTGACCACGACCTTGCCGCCAAGCCGAGAAGCCGCCTGTCGGACGATGGCCAAGCCGAGACCCGAACCTGAGGCATCCTGGCCATTGCCTCGCCAGAAGCGCTCGAACACGCGGGCTCTGTCCTCGGATGTGATGCCTGGCCCGTCGTCGAGCACATGCAGAGTTAACCGCTCACCGTCGTCGCGCAGATCCACTCGCACGTTGCCATTGGCCCGTCCGTAGCGGATAGCGTTGTCGACGAGGTTGTAGACGATCGAGTTCAGCATCGCCTGGTCGATCGCCCGCACCAGCCTGTCGGGGGCTTGCAGTTCGAGCTCGGTACCGCGTGCGATGGCGGCAGGCACCAGTTGCGCAAGCCACTGGCGACATGCCTGCGCCACATCGAGCGGCCGCGGTGCCGCCGCCACACTGTCGTCCAGTTTGGCGAGCGCCAGAAGCTGCTGGGTCAGGTGCGAGGCGCGGCCGATCGCGCGGTTGAGTTGCTCGTGCGCTTCGCGTCGAGCGTTGGCGCAAGTGGAATGCGCCAGCACATGGGCCTGGGTGACGACGACTGCGAGCGGCGTGCGTGTCTCGTGCGCGGCGTCCTGAACGAACATGCGTTCGCGATCGATCTTTCGGCGGAGTCGCTCCAGCAAAGTGTCGATCGCACTTCCCAGCGGCTGCAATTCCCGGTGCATGACGGGCAGTGCGAGTGGGCTCAGGTCGTCCGGCGCGCGATGCGCGATACCTTCTGCGAACTGCTGCAACGGCCGCAGCCCGACGCGAACAGACCACCAGACCGGCAGCAGGATGAAAGGCAGCGCCAGCGCGAGGTATCGCAGCAGGAAGCGGCTGTTGTAGGAAAGGAAGTCCGCGTCGCTGCGCACAGGTTCCACAACACGCAACGTCCAACGGCCGGCGTGGCCTTCGTAGACGGCATGTGGCTTTCCTTCCACCACGATCTCAGCAAGTTGGCGCGCAGGTCGTTCGAGTGTCATGGCTCGCAAGGTTGGAGACGCCCAGATGCGCTTGCCTTGGTCATCGAGCAGTTCGAGCAGCAGCAAGCCGGGCAGCCGACCGATCTCACGGCGGCGCTGGTTGATCCACCGGCTCGTCGCCTCGATCGCAGCGCTGGCTTGCGCCGGGTCATCGATCGGTGCCAGTGATTGCGTCAGTGCTGCGCCAAACTTGTCGAGCCCGGGGGAGCTCGTGTCGAGACGTTGGCTGTCGACATAGAGATAGCCGAGGAGCACAGCCCAGATTGCCAAGAAGGCGATCAGCACCGACGCGACGCTGCGGCGCTGCAGCGTGGGCTGGACGATTTGCGCGCGTAATCGGGACCAGGGGCGGGAGAGCCTGATGGCGTTCATGCATCCACCAGGAGGTAACCGACGCCCCGCACCGTGCGGATGCGCTCGGCGCCGATCTTGCGCCGCAGGTTCGACAGGTGCACCTCGATCGCGCTGAAGTCGACCGGCTCGCCCAGCGGCTCCAGCCGCTGGGCAAGCACGTTCTTGGCGATGACCGCGCCCGGATCGCGCGCGAGTTCCAGCAGCAGCTGGAACTCGCGCGGCGACAGGGCAAGGGGTTGCCCGTCACGGTGGACAAGGTGTCGACGGGGTTCAATGGTGAGGTCACCAATGGTCCAGCGCTCGCTCGCCTGGCGCGCGCCGCGCCTCAGGACCGCATGGACGCGTGCCACTAGTTCCGCGGTGACGAAGGGCTTGATGACGAAGTCGTCGGCACCGCCATCGAGTCCGCGCAGCCGGTCCTCGACGGCTTCGCGCGCTGTGACGACAATGACGGCGGTGTGATCGCCGCGGCCACGCCAGCGTTCGAGCAACTCGAAGCCGCTGCCGTCCGGCAGTCCGAGGTCGAGCAAGACGCAGTCGAAGCCCTCGCCTTTCAGCGTGCCCGGCGCGTCGGCTGCGCGGCGGCGCCATTCGCTGGTAAAGCCTTCGATGCGGAACGCGGCTTGCAGTGCGCGACCGAGGTCGAGGTCGTCTTCGATCAGGAGCAAGTGCATGCGCCGATTGTGGCGAGCGTGGCTGAAGGGGAGCCAAAGGTGCGTTTCGGCTTTGGCTGACCTTAAGGTCGGCGACACACAATGAGCGGGTCACACGGGAGGTGCTTATGTTCATCGATTGGAAGGCGCCAGCGGCGCTGGGTCTGGCCTTGTTGCTCGCCGGTTGCGCCAGCTCTCCCACGCATCCGTCGCTCGCGAGCGGCGCGTTGCCTGAGTTGGTGCCGGTGCGATCCTTCGTCGCCAGCCGGGAGGCCACTGGCGCCTACCGTGTCTCGCCCGATGGACGCAAGCTCGCCTGGGGCGGCACTTCGGGCCTGACGGGGGCGATCCGGGTCAAAACCATCGGGCAGTCCGAAGAGCGCGCTTTCCCGATGCGGGCGCGCCGCTTTGTGTGGTCGGGGGACAGCCGGTTCATCGTGGCGATGGCCGACCCAAGCGGGAATGAAGACACGCAGGTCTACGTCGTGCCAGCGGACCGGCCGGACGCAAGCTTCGTCAACCGCACGCCGTTCGCGGGCACGAAGGTGGGACTGACGCGCGTCATCGAAGGTAGCGCCGACGTGATCGTCGAGACGAACCAGCGTGACCGGAAAGTGTTCGACCCTTACCGACTCAACCTGGAGACAGGCCGGCTGGATCGACTGGCAATCAACCCGGGTTCGGTGGGGTGGTGGGGTGCAGACAGTACCGGTCGGCTGCGTGCCCGCCTGCTGCTGGAGGGAGATCAAAGCCGGTTGCAGTTGCCCGGTCCCACCCCGGAGGCCGCGTGGCGCACGGCTTTTTCATGGAGCCGTTTCGAATCCGTGCGGTTTCTGGATTTCGCCGACGAACAGACGGTGTGGGCGCTGTCGAACCGGGGCCGTGACCGCCTGGAACTCGTCAAGCTGCGTCTCGACACTGGCGAGGAGACACCGGTCTTCGCGGTGCCGGACGTCGATCTCGACAATGTTCTGCTTGGCAAACAGTCGCGCGCACCACTGATGGCGTACGCGATGCCGGGTTACCCGCGGGTGGACGTGTTCGATGAGTCGCTGAAACAACGTCTGGCTGTACTAAAGGACGATCAACCTGCCGAGATTGCCGTAACAAGCAAGGACGACAGCGACCGTGTGATGACCGTCGCGGTGACCAGCGATCGTGGCACCAGATACCACCTGTTGAACGCCGACGGCGGCGCCCCTGTCTTTCTGGGCGAGACCCGCCTCAGCCTGATTTCGGCAGCGCTGACGTCGACACAGCCCATCGACTTCATCAGTCGGGATGGATTGAAGATCCACGGCTATCTGACGCTGCCCAAAGGGGTGGCTCCGCGAAACCTGCCCATGGTGCTGCTGGTGCACGGGGGGCCATGGGCACGCGACCGCTGGGGCGACGAAGGCGCGGCCCGCACCCTTCAACAGTTCCTGGCCAACCGCGGCTATGCCGTGTTGCAGGTCAACTATCGCGGTTCGACGGGTTACGGCCGAGCCTTCATGGAAAAGGCGATCGGCGAATTCGCCGGCCGCATGCACGACGACTTGATCGATGGCGTTCGCTGGGCCGTGGCACGCGGTGTCGCAGACCCCGAACGGGTGGCCATCTACGGTGCGAGCTATGGCGGCTACTCGGCGTTGGTCGGGGCCACTTTCACGCCGGAGACCTTCGCCTGTGCCATTGACGTGGTCGGGGTCTCGGACCTTGCGCGACTGGTGGAAACCGCGCCGCCTTACTGGGGATTGGGACTGGCATGGTGGCGGCGCTACGTCGGCGACCCGGCGAATCCAGAGCAGCGACGGCTGATGGACGCAAAGTCACCCGTGTACAGGGCTGACCAGGTCCAGAAGCCAATCCTCATCATGCATGGCGTGAACGACCCGCGCGTGAAGCTAGAGCAGTCAGAGCGCATGGTCGACGCCCTGCGCAAGGCCGGTAAGAACGTGGAATTCGTCACCTTCAAGGGCGACGGGCATGGCAACCAGCGCTGGCCGAACAACCTGACGATGTACCGGCACACCGAGGACTTCCTTGCAAAGTGCCTGGGCGGCCGCACCAGCGGATTCGACTATTACCAGCTCGGCGCCTGGGCTTTTTAGCCGCCGTTTACAGGCGTCCGAGCAGCAAGAACTCCATCAGCGCCTTCTGGGCATGCAGCCGGTTCTCGGCCTCGTCCCACACCACCGATTGCGGACCGTCGATCACGTCGGCCTCGACCTCTTCACCGCGGTGCGCCGGCAGACAGTGCATGAAGAGCGCGTCGGGTTGGGCGATGCGCATCATGTCGGTGTCGACGCACCAGTCGGCGAAGGCCTTGCGGCGCGCGTCGTTCTCGGCTTCGTAGCCCATGCTGGTCCACACGTCGGTGGTGACGAGGTCGGCGCCGCGGCAGGCTTCCATCGGGTCCTTGAAGACCTTGTAGCTGTCGCTCGAGCGGATGCCCGCGATCGACTGGTCGACCTCATAGCCGCTCGGCGTGCTCACATGCACCTTGAAGCCAAGGATCTCGCTGGCCTGCAGCCAGGTGTTGGCCATGTTGTTGCCGTCGCCGACCCAAGCCACCGTCTTGGCCGCGATCGAACCGCGGTGCTCGATGAAGGTGAAGATGTCCGCGAGGATCTGGCAAGGATGGAACTCGTTGGTCAGGCCGTTGATGACGGGCACGCGCGAATTGGCCGCGAAGGCGTCGATCTTGTCCTGCCCGAAGGTGCGGATCATCACGATGTCGACCATGCGGCTGATGACCCGGGCGCTGTCCTCGATCGGCTCCGCGCGGCCGAGCTGGCTGTCGCCGGTGGTGAGGTTCACCACCGAGCCGCCGAGCTGGTACATGCCGGCCTCGAAGCTCACGCGGGTGCGCGTCGAGGCCTTCTCGAAGATCATCGCGAGCGTGCGGTCAACCAGCGGCTGGTGTCGTTCGTAGGCCTTGAACTTCTTCTTGATGATGCCCATGCGCTCGAACAGGTAGCCGTACTCGTCGGCCGTGAAGTCCGAGAACTGCAGGTAGTGCCGGATCGTGTGCGCCGCTGTCATTTCACCGGCTCCAGCAGAAAGGCTTTCACCAGCGGCGCGAGGATGGCCACGATTTCGTCGGCCTCGGCGGTGCTGAGGATCAGCGGCGGCACGAGGCGGATCACGCTGTCGGCCGTCACGCTCAGCAGCAGGCCGGCGTCGCAGGCGCGGTTCAGGATCACGCCGCAAGGCCGGTCGAGTTCGATGCCGAGCATCAGCCCGGCGCCGCGAACTTCCTTCACGCCGGCCAGGCCCTCGAACTCGCGCTCCAGCGCTGCCTTCAGGTGCGCGCCCACGTTGGCCGCGTTCTCGAGCAGCTTGTGTTCTTCCACGATGCGAATCGTCTCGACGCCGGCGCGCATCGCGAGCGGGTTGCCCCCGAAGGTCGTACCGTGGTTGCCGGGGCCGAAGATGTTGGCGGCCTTCGGGCCGGCGACCACCGCACCGATCGGCACGCCGGAGCCGAGGCCCTTGGCCAGCGGCATCACGTCGGGCTGGATGCCCGCCCACTGGTGCGCGAACCACTTGCCGGTGCGGCCCATGCCGCACTGCACCTCGTCGATCATCATGAGCCAGTCCTTCTGGTCGCAGAGCGTACGCACCTGCTTCAGGTAATCCCAGCGCATCGGATGGATGCCGCCTTCGCCCTGGATGGTCTCGAAGAAGACGGCGACCACGTTCGGGTTGCCTTCGGTGGCCTTCTTGAGCGCCTCGATGTCGTTGAGCGGCACGCGGATGAAGCCTTCGACCAGCGGACCGAAACCGGCCTGGATCTTCGGATTGCCGGTGGCCGACAAGGTGGCGATCGAGCGGCCATGGAAGGCATGCTCGTAGACCACGATCTCGGGCCGTTCGATGCCCTTGTCGTGGCCGAACTTGCGCGCCAGCTTGAGTGCGGCTTCGTTGGCTTCCAGGCCGGTGCTGCAGAAGAACACGTTGGTCAGCCCCGACAGTTCCACCAGCTTGGCGGCCAGCTGTTCCTGGCCCGGCACGTGGTAGTAGTTGGAGCTGTGAATGAGCTTGGTGAGCTGGTCCTGCAGCGCGGGCACCAGCTCCGGGTGGTTGTGGCCCAGGGTGTTGACGGCGATGCCACCGAGCCCGTCGATATAGGCCTTGCCGTGGGTGTCCCAGACGCGGCAACCTTGCCCGTGCGACAACGCGATCGGCAGGCGACCGTAGGTGTTCATGACGTGGGGCGAGGTCGGCTGGTCGGGGGTGCTCATGCGGTTCTCCAGAAAGGGAACGTTGGATTCTAGGGGCGTGCTTCGACGGTTTCGTTGAGGAATGCGCATCACAGCAATGCCCGCTGGCACGCCTCGTGCGCGGCTTGATGGGTAAAATCCTTGTGCACTGCAGCACCAGGCCGCAGGCGCTACTCCGCTCAATGGATACCCCCACCGCCAAACACATTTTCGTCATGGGCGTCACCGCCGACGGTCGCGCCTTCCGGCCCAGCGACTGGGCCGAGCGGCTGGCAGGCGTCATGAGTTCGTTCCGCCCCGGTGGCCCGATTCCCGGCGATCACCTGAGCTATTCCCCGTGGTGCGTGCCGAACACGATCAACGGCATCAAGTGCGTGGTGGTCGACCGCGAACTGCGCGAGCACGAAGTCATGGCGTGGGACTTCGTCATGAATTTCGCCCGCGACAACGGGCTGCAGGTCGGCGAGGCCTGCGTCCTTCCCGACCGCCCATGAAAAAACCGCCCGAAGGCGGTTTTTTCATCTTTGCTGCAGCGCACCCCGATCAAACGGCGGACAGAAGGTTTTCTGTCCGGGCTGTTTGCCTGACTGGGGTCAGGCGGCGGCCTTTTCGGGCGCCAGAGCCAAGGCCTTGACCTTGGTCGACAGGCGGCTCTTGTCGCGAGCGGCCTTGTTCTTGTGGAAGATGCCCTTGTCGGCAACCATGTCCACGATGCTTTGTGCCTTGGCGAACATTTCGGTTGCCTTGGTCTTGTCGCCAGCGAGAACAGCCTTTTCGACGTTCTTGACAGCGGTGCGGTACTTGGAGCGCAGCGAGGTGTTCGCAGCGTTCAGCTTGACGTCCTGGCGGACGCGTTTGCGGCCGGAGGCGAGACGGGGGTTTTTCTTTTTGGGCTTGGCGGATGCCATAGTTGTGTTCCTTAGGTGTCTGAGGATGATGCAGCAAAGCCTTCCATTATAGGCCGTGCCGCGATTGGGGCCAGATACACTGCCCGCGTGTCCCTTTTTCGCTCCGCCTCCACCGTTTCCCTGCTCACGCTCGCTTCGCGCATCACAGGACTGATCCGCGACGTGTTGATGAGCTCGGTGTTCGGCGTCAGCGCGCTGACCGACGCCTACTACGTCGCCTTCCGCATTCCCAACCTGTTCCGCCGCGTGCTCGGCGAGGGCGCCTTCAGCCAGGCGTTCGTGCCCGTGCTGGCCGCCTGCAAGACGGAAAAAGGCGACGAGGGGGCCAAGCAGCTGATCGACCATGTCGGCACGCTGCTGACCTGGACCCTGGTGCTGCTGTGCATCGCCGGCGTGGTCGCGGCGCCGCTGATGGTCTGGGCGATGGCCAGCGGCCTGCAGAAATCGGGCGGCTTCGACCCCGCGGTCGTCATGACGCGCTGGATGTTCCCGTACATCGGCTTCATGTCGCTGGTGGCGTTTGCGGGCGGCATCCTCAACACGTGGCGCAAGTTCGCGGTGCCGGCCGCGTCGCCGGTGCTGCTGAACGTGGCGTTGATCTTGTCGATCGTCGTGGGCGCGCCTTTGTTCCGGCGCTGGGGCATCGAGCCGATCTACGCGCAATGCGTGGGCGTGCTGGTCGGCGGCATGCTGCAACTCGGGCTGCAACTGCCGGCGTTGCGGAAGCTCGGCATGTTCCCGCGCATCGGCGTGACCTTCGCAGCCCTTCGAACGGCCTGGGCCGACCCGACCACACGCAAGATCCTCGGCCTCATGCTGCCGGCCATGATCGGGGTGAGCGGGGCGCAGATTTCGCTCCTCATCAACACGCAGATCGCGTCGCATCTGGCCGAAGGCAGCGTGACCTGGATCACCAACGCCGACCGGCTCATGGAGTTTCCGAGCGCGATGCTCGGCGTCGCGCTCGGCGTGGTGCTGATGCCGCAGCTGGCGGCCGCGCGCGCGGCGCAAGACCATTTGCGCTATTCCGCCATGCTCGACTGGGGCCTGCGGCTCATCGTCTTGCTGGCGGTGCCCTGCGCAGTGGCGCTGCTGGTCTTTCCGAAGCCGCTGGTCGCGGTGCTGTTCCACAACGGCGCGTTCAGCGCAATCGACGTGCAGCGCACGACTGTCGCGCTCATGGGCTACGGCACGGGTCTCGTGGGCATCGTGGCCATCAAGGTGCTGGCCGCCGGCTACTACGCGCGGCACGACATGCGCTCGCCGATGCGCTTCAGCCTGATCGCATTGGCGCTCACGCAGGTGCTGAACATCTTTCTCGTGCCGTACCTGCAGCACGCCGGCCTCACGCTGTCGATCGGCCTGGCGCAACTGCTCAATGCCTTGCTGCTGCTCATCGGGCTGCGCCGCATCGGCGCGTTCAAGCCGCTGCCCGGCTGGTGGCGCTTTTTCGCGCAGGTGCTGGCCGCCACATTGCTGCTCGCGGCCCTGCTGGCCTGGGGCAACCAGCACTTCGACTGGATCGCGCTGCGCGACCAGCGGCTGTTGCGGGCCGGCCTGCTGGCTGCGTTCATCGCGGGTGCGGGCGTTCTGTATTTCGGCGTGCTGACGCTGGCCGGCCTGAAGTTGCGCAGTTTCCTGCGCCATTGAGCGCCGCAGCGCCGCGCCGCCTTGACGGCCCCGGTGGCCTCCACTACAAAGACACATGTCCCTGAGCTATTCAGCGCCCACCGCCCTCGAGTACTTCGGCTCTCTTGTCCAGAGCGACGAACACTTTCCTCTGCTCGAAGCCGCCACCAGCCTCGCGCAAGACGAATACCCGGAACTCGACGTGCAGCAGGTGCTCGGCGATGTCGACCAGTTGCTGGCCCGCCTCAAGCGCCGTTTGCCGGCCGACGCCGCACCGTTGCAGCGGCTGCGTCTGCTCAACCAGTTTTTCTTTCACGACCTGAACTTCGGCGGCAACGTCAACGACTACTACGACCCCGACAACAGCTACCTCAATGCCGTGTTGCGCACGCGTCGTGGCATCCCGATTTCGCTGGCGGTGCTTTGGATCGAGCTCGCGCAGGGGCTCGGACTGAACGCACGCGGCGTCGGATTTCCGGGTCATTTCATGCTTAAGGTGACGCTGCCGAAGGGGCAGGTCGTGATCGATCCGTTCACCGGAAAATCGTTGTCGCGCGAAGAGCTGGGTGAGCGGCTCGAGCCCTACAAGCGCAGCAACGGTCTGGTCGGCGATTTCGACGTGCCGCTGGGCTTGTACCTGCAGCCTGCCAGCCCGCGCGAGATCATCTCCCGAATGTTGCGCAACCTGAAGGAAGTGCACAGCACCCAGGAGGATTGGCAACGCGCCATCGCCGTGCAGGACCGCCTCATCACTTTGCTACCAGACGCCTGGAGCGAGTACCGCGACCGCGGCCTGGCCCACGCCGAACAAGGCAACACCGCCGAAGCGGTGCGCGATCTCGAGACCTACCTGCGGCACGCAGAGGATGCGCTCGACCTCGACGCCATCGCCGAACGGGTCGCCGCGCTTCGCCGCGCCAGGTACTGATGGCGGCGCAGGCCGGCGCTTCTGCCGTGCCGGACCTGGGCACGCAGCACCAGTTCCACGGCGTGCAGCCGGTGCTGCCGGTGTCCGATGTCAGCCGTGCGGCGCGCTATTTTTGCGATGTGCTGGGCTTCGAACTCGACTTCATCGCCGGCGAGCCGCCCAGCTACGCTCGGGTCAAGAAGGGCGATCGCAGTTATGGCGACCCGGTCTACGTCCGTCTCTGGCAATGCAACGCGCGCGAAACGCGGCAATGGCGCGGCGAGATCGTGATTCATGTCGGCCGGGACGTCGACGGTCTGCACGCCGCTTATCTCCGGCGCGGCGTCGACGTGATCGAGTCGCCGGTGTCCCAGCCCTGGGGCCTGCGCGAGTTCGCGATCCGCGAGCCGGACGGCCACGTCCTGCGTTTCTGCGGCTATCTCTAGGCGGTGGCCGCTGCCGACTTGGGAGGTCGCACCGGCCGCGGTTCCAGTCCGCCGCCGCAGTTCGGACACACGTTGTGGAGCACGCGCGTCACGCAGTCTGCGCAGAAAGTGCATTCATAGCTGCAGATCCGGGCGTCGGTCGCGTCGTGCGGCAGTGCCTTGTGGCAGTGCTCGCAATCCGGGCGCATTTCAAGCATCGATTTGTCCGGTGTCGAGCTCACACGAGCCGTGCGGCTTCGAGCTCTTTCTTGAGGTACGCGTAGAACAGCGGCGCCGCCACCAGGCCGGCCGGGCCGAACACCGCCTCGGCGACGAACATCACCGCGAGCAGTTCCCACACCGCCATGTGCGTTCGGCTGCCGACCACCTTCGCGTTGATCACGTACTCCGCCTTGTGGATCACGATCAGGAAGATCAGGCAGGCGACTGCCGTGAGTGGCGACACGGAAAGGCCGACCAGCGTCAGCACCGCGTTGCACAGCAGGTTGCCCACAATCGGGATGAGGCCAGCGAGAAAGGTCAGCGTGATGAGCGCGGGCGTATAGGGCAGGCGCAAGTCCCAGAGCGGTAGCAAGAAGAGCAGGAAGATCGCCGTCAGCATCGTGTTGAAGGCGGCGATCCAGAACTGGGCCGCCACGATCTGCGCGAACGCATCGCCGAAGGTCGTGATGCGCTGGTGCATTTGCGCGGCCAGCGGACGCCGCTGCTGCGGCGCACTCGCGACTGCCGCGAGGCCGCCGATGATGAGCCCGACGTACGCGAAGAGCAGCGCGTTCAGCCAGGCGCGCCCGGCCAGCGCCAGCGATCCCGCCTGCGTGCGCAGATAGTTGGCGACCATGCGTTGCACGTCGTCGGCGGCCACCGGCAGGTAGGCCGCGATGTCCGGCGGCAGCTTTTGCCGCAACTCAAGAATGGTGCGCGCGACGTAGTCGAGCAGTTCCCGGTACTGCTGCGGAGCATCGACGACGTACTCACGCGCTTGCGAAAGTCCGATGACCAGCAAGGCGATCGGGCCGAGCACGACGAGCCCCACGGCCAGCACGCGCACGCTGGCCTGCAGCCACGATGGGCGCGCAGCGGGCGAACGGGAACGCCCACTCCGGTCGAGCAGCCGATGGAGCAGGCGCACGAACCAGCGCGTTGCGAGAAATCCAAGGCAGACGCACAGCAGGCCGACCAGCAGATGGTTGAGCATCACGCCCAGCAACGCACCCCCCATCAACAGGTAGCTGGCGATGATGGTCGCGCGCGACGTCGGACGCTGCGCGGCGTCGGCGGAAATCGTCACGGTTCGGGGCGGGCCCATCGGCTCGGCGGACTTGCTGGCGACGTCAAGCGACGACGACCGCAGCGCCTTCACCGCGCGCGGCGATCACGCCGATGTCGTACACCGTCTCGCCGGCGGCGCGCAAGGTGGCGGCGCAGGCGGACGCTTCGGCTGCGTCGATCACGACGACCATCCCGATCCCGTTGTTGAACGTGCGGTTCATTTCGGTGTCGTCGATGCCGGCGACTTTTTGCAGCCAGGCAAACAGCTCCGTTTGGGGCCAGCTGCCCTTGACGAGCTGGGCGGCGGTGCCTTCGGGCAGCACGCGCGGGATGTTCTCCAGCAGGCCGCCGCCCGTGATGTGCGCCAACGCCTTGATCGGGTGCTTTGCGAGCGCCTCCAGCACCGGCTTCACGTAAAGGCGCGTCGGCTTCATCACGGCTTGGCGAAACGGCTGGCCGTCGAGCGTGGCCGGGATATCGGCGCCTGCGCGCTCGATCACCTTGCGCACCAGGCTGAAACCGTTGGAGTGCACGCCGGCCGAGGCCAGGCCGAGCACCACGTCGCCAGGCTTCACGTCCTGGCCGGTGAGGATTTTCGATTTTTCGACCGCGCCGACCGCGAAGCCGGCCAGGTCGTATTCGCCGGCCGGGTACATGCCGGGCATTTCGGCGGTTTCGCCGCCGATCAGCGCGCAGCCGCTCAATTCGCAGCCGCGGGCGATGCCGCCGATGACGGCCGCGGCGGTGTCCACCTCGAGCTTGCCGCAGGCAAAGTAATCGAGGAAGAAAAGGGGCTCGGCGCCCTGCACCAGCACGTCGTTGACGCTCATGGCGACCAGATCGATGCCGACCGTGTCGTGCATCTGCCATTCGAAAGCCAGGCGCAGTTTGGTGCCGACGCCGTCGGTGCCGCTCACCAGCACCGGTTCCTTGTAGCGCTTGGGCACCTCGAACAAGGCGCCGAAGCCGCCGATGCCGGCCAGCACGCCTTCGCGCATCGTTTTCTTCGCGAGGGGCTTGATGCGGTCGATCAGGGCATCACCGGCGTCGATGTCGACACCGGCGTCCTTGTAGCTGAGCGGAGTGGCCGAGGGAGAGGTCATGGGCAGGCGAAAAGAGGGGAGGGAAGGGCCGAGGCAACCGAGATGCCCGGGCCGATAGAATTCGACACGATTTTAAGGGCCTCGCATCCCCGCTTCCACGGCCCGCTTTATGAACAACTTCTTCCCCGGATGAAACAGCTCGCGCTCGACATCGGCATTGCGACCGGCCCGACCTTTGCGGGCTTCTTCGCAGGCCCGAACGAGGCGGCGCTGCGGCATTTGCAAGTCTGGGTCGGCAGCACGTCGGGGCCGGCCGTGCATTCGCCGGTGCCGACGTACCTCTGGGGCGAAGGCGGTTGCGGCAAGAGCCACCTGCTCGAGTCGGTGCGCGTCGCGTTGCGCGAGCAGGGCGCCGCGGTCGGCTGGCTGCACCCGGGCCTGGCCGAGCCGCCGGAATTCGACGAACGCTGGGGCGCTGTGCTCATGGACGATGTGCACCTCTACACCGCAGTGCAGCAGCACGCGGCCTTCAACTGGTTCGTCAACGCGCAGACCTTGCAGCGCGGCGTCGTGGCTGCCGGCGCCTTGCCGCCGGCCGATCTGGCGCTGCGTGAAGACTTGCGCACCCGGCTGGGCTGGGGCCATGTGTTCCATCTGCACGTGCTGAGCGAGCCCGAACGCCGCGCAGTGCTGCGCCAGGCGGCGGACGCGCGCGGCGTGATGCTGTCGGACGATGTGCTCGACTACATGCTGCACCGCTTCAGCCGCGACCTCGGAAGCCTGATGGAGCTGCTCACGCAGCTCGACGGCTTTGCCTTGCAGACGCAACGCGCGATCACCATTCCGCTGATCCGCGCGATGCTGGAAAATGAATAGGCGCCTCAACGCGCGCTCACACACAAAAAATGATCAAGAATTTCATCGACAAACTGCTTGGGAAATCGCCCGAAGCGCCCCGTTTCGGCAAACGACAGGAAGTCGCAGCCTCTGTCCACGGGATCGACCCGGCACTCGTCGATGAGCGCGCCAAGAACGTCGTCACGACCTTGCAGCAAGCCGGCTACGAGGCGTACGTGGTAGGCGGTGCGGTGCGCGACCTGCTGCTCGGCCTGCGACCGAAAGACTTCGACGTGGCGACGAACGCGACGCCGGAGCAGGTCAAGAGCCTGTTCCGGCGCGCCTTCATCATTGGCCGGCGCTTTCGCATCGTGCACGTGGTGTACGGCCGCGGGCGCGAACACGAAGTGATCGAGGTGTCGACGTTCCGTGCCTACATGGACAACGCCGCGGCCGAACAGGTCAAGGGCAACGAGCGCACCAGCAAGGGCGAACTGGCCGGAATGACGCACGCGGTCGATTCGAGCGGCCGCGTGCTGCGCGACAACGTCTGGGGCCCGCAGGACGAGGACGCCGCACGCCGCGACTTCACTGTGAACGCGATGTACTACGACCCGGCGAACCAGATCGTGGTCGATTACCACAACGGCATCCGCGACGCGAAGAAGCTCACGCTGCGCATGATCGGCGACCCCGCCACGCGCTACCGCGAAGACCCGGTGCGCATCATTCGCGCGATCCGCTTCTCGGCCAAGCTCGCCGCGCTCGGTTTCAGCATGGAGCCGAAAACCGCCGCGCCGCTCATCGAATCGAGCAAGCTGCTGGCCGACGTGCCGCAGAGCCGGCTCTTCGACGAAATGCTCAAGCTGCTGCAAACGGGCCATGCGATCGCCACCGTCGCGCAGCTGCGCAAGCTCGGCCTGGCCAAGGGCATTTACCCGTTGCTCGACGTGGTTGTCGAGCGGGCCGACAGTCCTTTCGTCAACGCAGCGTTGCAAGACACAGACCGTCGCGTTGGCGAAGGCAAGCCAGTGGCGCCGAGCTTCCTGCTCGCCTGCGTGCTGTGGGCCGATGTGCGTGACGGCTGGGCTGCCCGCATCGAAGGACGGCACGGCCAGCGCGGCCAGCCTGCCTACCCGGCGTTGCAGGACGCGATCGACGATGTGTTCAATTCACGCATCGGCGATGTGTCGGGCCGCGGCAAGCTGGCCGCCGACATGCGCGAGATCTGGATGATGCAGCCGCGCTTCGACAAGCGCAGCGGCGCCACGCCATACAGCCTGGTCGAGCAGGCCCGCTTTCGCGCGGCCTTCGATTTCATGCGGTTGCGGGCCGACGTGGGCGAAGTGAGCGAAGCGATCGGCGAGTGGTGGCAGGAGTTCAGCACGGCCGATGACCTGCGTCGCCAGGATTTGATGGACCAGGTCCGTGACGAGCAGAAAAAGGGTCCGCGCGTGCGGGTCCGCGCGCCACAAGCGGCGACAGCGCAGCCGCCTCAGCGCGACTCCGCGGAGTCCGAAGAAGACGACGAGGTTTCGGCAGACGCCGTGGCCGTGCCGCCCGATGGGGAAGCCGCGGCGCCGCGCAAGCGCCGCCGGCGCCGGAAGCCACGCACGGGCGGTGAGGGCGGTGGACCTGACGAGGGCGGCGACGCGCCCGACGCATGAACCGGTCACCAGCCCGGCCGCAAGGCGGCGCACCCAAGCGCAAGACAGGACCTGCGACGCGCTCGCCCGGCCCGACACGCAAGTCGCCCACGGGGTCGGTGGTGCGGCGAACCAAGGAAGACTACGCGACGGTGTCCGCCTATGTCGGTCTTGGCGCGAACCTCGGTGATGCCGCTGCCACGGTGCTGGGCGCAATGAAAACCCTCGGCCAACTGCCGAAAACGCTCGTGACCGCGCGCTCTTCGCTCTACCGCAGCGCGCCGGTCGATGCCACCGGCCCCGATTACATCAACGCCGTGGTCGCGTTGCGCACCGGGCTGGATGCAGAGCAGCTGCTCGCTGCGCTGCAACGCCTCGAATCGGAAGCGGGTCGCGAGCGGCCGTTCCCGAATGCGCCACGCACGCTCGACCTCGATCTGCTGATGTTCGCCAACACCGTGCGCAACACGCCTGAACTCACGCTGCCTCATCCACGCATGCGGGACCGCGCGTTCGTCATCAAGCCACTGGCCGAGATCGCGCCCGACAAGGTGCCCGCTGCGGCACTGGCGCGCGTTTCGAAGCAGGTCATCGAACGGATTCGCTGAGGCGCCCTCGGGATCGCGGGCCGGTTCCGGCCCGGCCATTACACTTGCGCGGTTTTTCACGAAACTGTCACATACCTGTGGTGGTCGCGAACCCTGGAGAGCGCCATGTTCGGCAAGCTGCTGCCCCGCGAGGGGAATTTTTTCGAGATGTTCAACCAGCACGCCGAGCGCATCGTCGAGGCAGCGCGTGCGTTTGAGAACCTGGTCGCCAATTACAACGACGTGCATCTGCGGGAGCAATACAACCGCGATGTCGACAATGCCGAGCGCGCCGCCGACCGCGTGACGCACGAGGTCAACCGCGTCCTGCACAAGACCTTCATCACGCCCATCGACCGAGAGCAGATCCACAAGCTCATCAACACGATGGACGACGTGGCCGACCTGATCCAGGACTGCGCCGAGACCATGGCGCTGTACGACGTGCGGCACATGACCGAGGAAATCGTCAGGCTCACCGCGCTCAGCGTCAAATGTTGCGATCGCTTGGCGGATGCGGTGAAGTACCTCGGCAAGATCACCGACCCGGCCGTCGCCGAAGCCACGCTCAAGACCTGCGAAGAGATCGACCGCCTGGAATCGGACGCCGACCGCGTGATGCGCAGCGCAATGAGCAAGCTCTTTCGCGAAGAGCCCGATGTGCGCGAGGTGATCAAGCTCAAGGCGATCTACGAGCTGCTCGAAACGATCACCGACAAGTGCGAAGACGTGGCCAATGTGATCGAGGGCATCATCCTCGAGAACTCCTGAGCGGGTAGCGCAGATGGCAACGGTTCAGGTCGCCCTGTGGGTGGTGGTCGTGCTGGTGGTGCTGGCGATCCTGTTCGACTTCATGAACGGATTCCACGATGCGGCGAACTCGATCGCGACGGTGGTCTCGACCGGCGTGCTCAAACCCGGCCAGGCGGTGGTGTTCGCCGCCTTCTTCAATCTCATCGCGATCTTCGTGTTCCACCTGAGCGTGGCGGCCACCGTGGGCAAAGGCATCGCCCAGCCGGGCATCGTCGATGTGCACGTGGTGTTCGGCGCTCTCATCGGCGCGATCAGCTGGAACTTCGTCACCTGGTATTACGGCATTCCCAGCAGCTCGTCGCACGCGCTGATCGGCGGCATTGTCGGCGCAGTGATCGCCAAGGCCGGCGCCGGTGCGCTGGTGGCATCGGGCATCTGGAAGACGGTCGCGTTCATCTTCGTGTCGCCGCTGCTGGGTTTTCTGCTCGGTTCGTTCATGATGATCCTGGTGGCCTGGGTGTTCCGGCGCTCGACGCCGTCCCGCGTCGACCGCTGGTTTCGCCGGCTGCAGCTGGTGTCTGCAGGCGCCTACAGCCTCGGGCATGGCGGCAACGATGCGCAGAAGACCATCGGCATCATCTGGATGCTGCTGATCGCGACCGGCTATGCGTCGGCCGCCGACGCGGCGCCGCCGCTCTGGACCATCGTGAGCTGCTACACCGCGATCGCGATGGGCACCATGTTCGGGGGCTGGCGCATCGTGAAGACGATGGGGCAGAAGATCACCAAGCTCAAGCCTGTCGGGGGTTTCTGCGCCGAGACGGGCGGGGCGCTGACGCTGTTCCTGGCCACCGCGCTGGGCATTCCGGTGTCGACCACCCACACCATCACGGGCGCGATCGTCGGCGTCGGTTCGGTGCAGCGTGCGAGCGCGGTGCGCTGGGGCGTGGCGGGCACGATCGTCTGGGCCTGGATTTTCACGATCCCGGCCTCGGCGTTCGTGGCGGCCGTGGCCTACTGGATCAGCCTTCAGATCTTCTAGGGCGGGGCTGCGTTCAGGCCGCCTTGCTTGACGCGCGACCTATCATCCGGTGGGTCCCGGCGAAGACTGCTGCAGCCCCGCCGTGTCCCGTTCGCCGAGGAGCCTTCATGACCCATTGCCTGGTGGTCGATGACGACCCGAGATCCGCGCCTCCCTACAGCTGCTGCTCGAGCGCTTCGGCATGACCGTCGCCGCGGCGTCCGACGGCCGCGAGATGCGCGCGCGCATGGCGGCCGACGCCTTCGACGTGGTCGTGCTCGACCTGATGCTGCCCGACGAGAACGGCCTCGCGCTGTGCCGCTGGGCCCAGCAAAGCCAGAACGTGCCGGTGATCATGCTGACCGCGCACGGCGACCCGGCGAGCCGGGTGCTCGGGCTGGAGATGGGTGCCGACGATTACCTGGGCAAGCCTTTCGAGCCGCGCGAGCTGGTGGCGCGCATCCACTCGGTGCTGCGGCGCATCCACAAGGGGCCGCGCGCGGCGGCGGGCGAATCGGCGTCCAGCGTGCGTTTCGACGGCTGGCGTTTCGACCGGGTGCGGCGCGAACTGACCTCGGCCAAGGGCGTCGTCGTGTCGCTGTCGCAGGCCGAGTTCCGGCTGCTGTCGGCCTTCGTCGAGCGGCCCGGCCGCGTGCTCACGCGCGACCAGCTGATCGACCTGACCCGTGCGTCCGGCGTGGAGGTCAACGACCGCAGCGTCGACCTGGCCGTGTCGCGCCTGCGCCAGAAGCTCGAGGTGCTGCCCCGGCAGCCGCGGCTGATCCGCACGCTGCGCGGCGAAGGCTATCTTTTCGACGGCGTGGTGCACCCATGAAGGCGTTGCTGCACGACACCCTGGCCCGCCGGCTGTTCCTGCTGATGTGGGTGGCGCTGGTGGCGAGCCATCTGGCGGGCTATCTCGTGGTTCATGTTTTCTACCTCGACGCCGGCCACGCGCCGACGGCGTCCGGCGTCGCCGCCATGCCCGGATTGCCGCCGACGCCGGGCGTGCCCGCTGCGCACGACATGCCCGCCGACGCGGCGGCGCTGCCGCTCCAGGTGCTGCTGCTCGACTACGGTGTGCGCATCGCCGTGATCGCGCTGGCCGCCTGGTGGGGCTCGCGCTGGCTGGCCCGTCCGACGCGCGACCTGGTGGCCGCGGCGCAGGGTCTGGGTGGCACGCTGACCGGGCCCCCGGAACCGGTGCTGCTCGACGAAGGCCGCGGCACGCGCGAGGTGCGCGAAGCCGCGCGGGTGTTCAACGCAATGGCGCGGCGATTGCGCGAGCAGTTCAAGGCGCGCGGCCTCATGGTGGCGGCGATCTCGCACGACCTGCGCACGCCGCTCACGCGGCTGCGCATGCGCATCGACGCGATGGACGGCGATACGGCTGCGCCGCTGCGGCGGCGCGCCGTCGAGGACATCCGCGAGATGGACCGGCTGATCGACACGGTGCTTGGCGTCTTCCGGGGCGATGCGCTCGACACGCCCGGCGCGCTGCAGGACACCGACGTCGTGGCCCTGGTGCAGTCGCTGACCGACGACTGGATCGAGCAGGGCGAGGCCGTGCATTTCGCCGCGGACAATGACGATGCCGGTGCGCAGGTGGTGCGTGCCGAACCCGCGGCGCTGCGCCGCGTGGTCGGCAACCTGGTGGGCAACGCGCTGCGCTATGCCGGCCGTGCCGAGGTGTCGGTGCGGGTCGCAGGGGCGGAGGTTCGCATCCTCGTGGAGGACGCGGCCCGGGCATCGCGCCGCAGCACCTGGATGCCGTGTTCGAGCCCTTCTTTCGGGTCGAGTCCTCGCGCAATCGCCAGACGGGCGGCACCGGCCTGGGCCTGTACATCGCGCGCGAACTGGCGCTGCGACAGGGTGCGCAGCTCTCGCTCGCGAACCGGCCGGGCGGCGGGTTGCGGGCCGAGCTGCGCTTTGTGTCGGCATCGACACACGATGCCTAAGGCGCAGACACAGTCGAACCCAAGAATGAAGGTTTGCCGGTCGGCCCTCGGGGCGGCCTTTCTCTTTCTTCTCTGCCGGTTCCGAACCGATCGCGTCCCATGACCACCCTGAATTTCTTCCGCCCGCACTGCGCGCGTTCCTGCTCGCCACGTCCGTCACCGTTTTCTGCACGGGGGCACTCGCGCTCAGCCCCCAGGAACAGGCGAACAAGGACGTGGTCCTCGCGTTCTACGAGACGGCCATCAACAAGAAGGACGCCGATGCCGCAGCGGCCTTCATCGGCCCCAAGTACATCCAGCACAACCCGCGTGCCGCGGACGGCGTCGAGGCGCTCAAGGGCTTCATCAACGGCTATCTGAAGAAGGCCAACCCCGCGCTCAAGGCCACGGTCCGGCGCGTGGTCGTGCAGGACGACCTCGTCGTTCTGCATGTGCAGTCGCTGGCGCAGCCCGGCGGCCCTGAGACCGCGATCGTCGACATCTTCCGCGTCGAGAACGGCAAGATCGTCGAGCACTGGGACGTCATGCAGCAGGTGCCCGAGCAGATGGCCCACGGCAACACGATGTTCTGACGCGCAGGTGGTGCCTGCGCGGCGCTACTGCGAGATCTTCCGGCCTTCCTCGACCTGGAATTCGAAGTAGCGCTGGAAGCTGAACACGATGCTGGACATCAGCACCGTGGTGCCGATCAGCAATGCGAACACGATGGCACCGATGGTGAACCAGTTGGTCTGGCCAGATGCCGCATCCGGCGCTGCGCCGGCGTTGAAGCGCGCGTTCCATTTCTCCGGGGTCATCAAGCCATAGACGATGGCCGTCAGGGCGCAGCCCGCGACAGTGAAACCGAGCAGGGGGACCAGCACCCAGCTCCACAGGTCGTCGAGCCCGTGCTGCTTGACGCGTTCGATGCCGTACAGACCGAGTGCCGTCGGGATCGGCAACAGCCATCCCATGAGGTCGCCGAAGCCGCGCAGGTAGAAGCGATGCAGTCCGAGCGGGCCACCGATGAAGCTCAGCCAGGCGGCCAGCGTTTTATTTTTCATCGCGTCCTTTTACTCCGGCGCGGTATCGCTTCCCTGACCAATCACCTTGTCCATGAGCACGACATCGCGCCACTGGCCGAACTTCCAGCCGCAGTCTTTCAGGATGCCCACGTGCGAAAAACCCTGCGCGCGATGCACGCCGACGGAGCCGACGTTGGCAGAGTCGCCGATGACGGCGATGAGCTTGCGCACGCCGACGGCTTCAGCCGCTTGCGTCAACGCGGCGAGCAGCTTCGTGCCCAGCCCTTGGCCGCGTGCGGCCTCCGCCAGGTAGATGGAGTCTTCGGCCGAGTAGCGGTAGGCCGGCCGTGGCTTGAACCAGTTGCAGTAGGCGAAGCCGAGCACTTCACCGTCTTGTTCCGCCACGAGATAGGGCAGGTCTTTCGACAGCACATCGGCCCGGCGTGCGGTCATGTCGGCCAGCGTTGGCGGCTCGGTTTCGAAGGTGCCGGTGCCGTGCAGCACGTGATGCGCATAGATCGCGGTGATGGCGGCGAGGTCGTCTTCGCGACTGGGACGAATGGTGGTCATGGGATGGGTGGCGCGAGGCCGAAATTGCAGAAAAGGCTGGCGGGCTATAATCGTGGGCTTTTCAGCGTGTCGCTGGCCGGGTGGCCATGTCGCGTGTCTCGACGCTGGAAGAACACCGTGTGCAGGCCTTTGATTTCGAAATGGCTTGCTGCACCACCCAAGGATAAATCATGGTCGTCATTCGACTCTCCCGCGGCGGCTCCAAAGGTCGTCCGTTTTTCAACATCGTCGTGTCGGACAAGCGGGTTCGCCGTGATGGCCGCTTCATCGAGCGTCTGGGTTTCTACAACCCGACCGCCAAGGAAAATGAAGAAAGCATTCGCATTGCCCAGGATCGCCTGACCTACTGGAAGAGCGTGGGCGCCCAAGCCTCGCCGACCGTGGTTCGCCTGATCAAGCAAGCCGCTGCCGCGGCTCCGAAGGCAGCGGCCTAAGCTGCCGGCTGCCCAGGCGATGTTGCCCACGCTCGAAGCCGCCGCACTGCCGGCGGATGCGATCGAGGTGGGGCGCATCGCCAATGCATGGGGCATCAAGGGCTGGTTCAAGGTCCTTCCCCACAGCGCCCAACCCGAGGCGCTCTTCTCATCCAAACGTTGGTTTTTGCAGCCTCCCGGCGGCGGAACCGGCACGTTCCGGCTCGCGATCCGCGAAGCCAAGGAACATTCGGACTGGGTCGTGGCCACATCCGACGATGTGCCCGATCGCAATGCGGCCGAAGCACTTCGTGGCGCGCGGGTGTTCGTGCCCCGCTCGAGCTTTCCGACCGCGGGCACCGACGAGTACTACTGGGTCGACCTGATCGGCCTCGAAGTGGTGAACCGCGAAGGCGTCGCGCTGGGTGCGGTGCGCGAACTGCTCGCCGCCGGCCCGCAGACCACGCTCGTGCTCGACGCGCAGCGCGACGGCGAGGCGATCGAGCGGTTGATTCCTTTCGTCTCTGCCTTCGTCGACGGCGTCGATCTGGCCGGCCGGACGATCACGGTCGACTGGCAGCCCGACTACTGACGCGCTTTGCGCACCGCCCATGCGCTTCGACGTCGTCACCCTGTTTCCCGAGTTGTTCGCACCGTTCCTGACGAGCGGCGTGACGCGGCGCGCCTACGAATCAAGGCAGGTCGAGGTCGTGCTGTGGAACCCGCGCGACCACGCTCAGGGAAACTACAAGCGCGTCGATGACCGTCCGTTCGGGGGCGGGCCGGGCATGGTCATGCTGGCGGAGCCGTTGTCCGCCTGCCTCGATGCCGTACATGCGGCGCGAGCCGACGAGCGCCTGGCGCCGGTCGTGCTGTTCTCGCCGATCGGTGACGTCCTGCGGCATGCAGCTGTCGAGCAGTGGTCGGCCAGCGCAGGCGCGGTATTGGTCTGCGGGCGCTACGAAGGCATCGACCAGCGCTTCATCGACTCGCGCATCACCCACCAGATCAGCCTGGGTGATTTTGTGCTGTCGGGTGGCGAGATCGCGGCAATGGCCCTGCTCGACGCCGTGGCCCGGCTGCAGCCGGGCGTGCTCGGCGACGAAGCCAGCCATGTGCAGGACAGCTTCAATCCGGCGCTCGACGGCCTGCTGGATTGCCCGCACTACACGCGGCCCGAGCAATGGAACGGGCAAGGTGTGCCGGCGCCGTTGCTGTCGGGCCACCATGTGCAGATCGAGCGCTGGCGCCGCGACCAGCGCCTCGCCATGACCGCCGAACGCCGCCCGGAACTCATCGCTGCCGCGCGCCAGGCAGGCCGGCTCAGCCCGGCCGACGAAGCAGCGCTCAAGAAAAAGCTATAATCCGCGGTTGCCCGATCCTCTGGCCGGCCGCGTCATCTTCAAAGTCAATTTTGAAAGAGAGCGCCTTTAGTGCAGCGCGGCCACGATCGACATCAGGAAATCATGAACCTCATTGAAACCCTCGAGCAGGAAGAAATCGCCCGGCTCAACAAGAAGATTCCGTCTTTCATGCCCGGTGACACGGTCATCGTCAGCGTGAACGTCGTCGAAGGCACCCGCAAGCGCGTGCAGGCCTATGAAGGCGTGGTGATTGCCAAGCGCAATCGCGGCCTCAACAGCGGCTTCATCGTTCGCAAGATCTCCAGCGGCGAAGGCGTGGAACGCACGTTCCAGACCTACAGCCCGTTGATCGCCGGCATCGAAGTCAAGCGCCGCGGCGATGTCCGTCGCGCCAAGCTGTACTACCTGCGTGAACGCAGCGGTCGTTCGGCACGCATCAAGGAAAAGCTGCAGCTCAGGGGCTCCAAGAGCGCCGCACCTGCAGCGGACGCACAGTAAGCTGCCCCTTGCCCCGCAAAAAGCCGCCGCTCTGGCGGCTTTTTGCATTCCTATTTCGAACTCAGCCATGACCCAGGATTCCGTCGAACCGATCAATGCAGCGCCTTTTGCGCCGTTGCCGTCGTTCGATCCGCGCACGGTGCCGGTCACCGCGGTCGACAGCGATCTGCCGGCGGTGCCGGCAACGCAGCTCACGCCGGCCGCTTTGCGTGCGCGCTTCGCCGCACCACCGCCCTGGGAGCCCGAGATCTGGCGCGAGCCGCGCTTTGCCGATCGCGTGCCGGCGCAGGCGTCGGTGTTGGTGCCGATCGTCATGCGCGACGAACCCAGCGTCATCCTGACGCAGCGCACCACGAACCTGTCGACCCATTCCGGTCAGGTGGCGTTTCCGGGCGGGCGAGTCGACCCTGAAGACATCAACGTCGCCGCGGCTGCGCTGCGCGAGGCATGGGAAGAAGTAGGACTCGAGTCGCGCTTCGTCGACATCCTCGGCAGCCTGCCGACTTACACGACGGGCACGTCTTTCATCATCACGCCCGTCGTTGCGCTGGTGCGGCCCGGGTTCGTGCTGACGAACAACCCCTATGAAGTCGCCGAATCGTTCGAGGTGCCGCTCGCGTTTCTCATGAATCCCGCAAACCACCGGCGCCACGTGATGGAGTGGGAGGCGAGCGATGGCCAGCATGAGCGCCGCGAGTGGTTTTCCATGCCGTACCAGGACGGCAAGCACGAGCGCTTCGTGTGGGGCGCGACGGCCGGGATGTTGCGCAACCTGTATCGTTTCCTGAGCGCCTGATGCCCGCGGCGACCGCGAAGTCGCTCGCTATCATCGAAGGATGAGCTTCTTTGCCATCTTGTGCGCGTTGCTGATCGAGCAGGTGCGCCCTCTCGCGTACCACAACCCCGTCTACGGCGGCGTGCTTGCGTGGACGCGCTGGACCAGCCGCAATCTCGATGCCGGCAAGTCGCACCATGGATGGATCGCATGGGCACTTGCGGTGTTCCTGCCCACCGGGCTGGCGCTGGGCGTGCACTGGCTGCTGGTGCTCACGTTGGGCTTGCCGTTCGCGGTGCTCTGGAGCATCGCCGTGCTCTACACGACGCTCGGCTTTCGTCAGTTCAGCCACTACTTCACCGACATCCGCGATGCACTCGACGTGGGCGACGAGCCGCTGGCGCGCTCGTTGCTCGCGCACTGGCAACGGGTCGAGGCGCTCGACCTGCCGCGCAGCGAGATCGTGCGCCAGGTCATCGAGCATTCGGTGATCGCTGCGCACCGTCACGTCTTCGGCGTGCTGGCGTGGTTCTCGATCCTGGCGGCGCTCGGACTCGGCCCGGCCGGCGCGGTGTTCTATCGCATGAGTGAATTTGTCTCGCGCTATTGGGCCCACAAGAACGGCGCGGCCGTGCAGCCATCGAGCGTCTGGGTACAGCAGGCAGCGGCCCGGGCTTGGCACGTGATCGACTGGCTTCCGGCGCGCATCACAGCACTGGGCTTTGCGGTGGTCGGCAGTTTCGAAGACGCGATCGACTGCTGGCGCAACGACGCCAAGCGCTTTCCGGACCTGAACGATGGCGTGATCCTGGCCGCCACTTCCGGTGCGGTGAACGTGCGCCTCGGCGGCGGCGCGTTGAGTCCAGCGCCGTTCGCCGACCCGCTCGCGCGCGCACAGGCCGGTGAGTCGGTTGTCGACGATCGCGGCGCCGACAGCGGCAGCACGCCGGGGCGGGAGCCCGAGCCTGCGCACCTGCGCAGCGTAGTCGGTCTCGTGTGGCGTTCGGTCGTGATGTGGATGGTGCTGCTGGCGCTGCTCACGTTGGCCCGGCTGCTGGGATGACGACTGGCCCGTCGTTCTGGAGCCCGCGCATCGCGACGCTCGCACCCTATGTGCCGGGCGAGCAGCCGCGCATCGCGGACCTCGTCAAGCTCAACACCAACGAGAACCCCTACCCGCCGTCGCCGCGCGCGATCGACGCGATCCAGCAGGCGGCTGCCAACGGGCTGGAGCGCTACCCCGATCCCACGTCGTTGGCGCTGCGTGAAGCCATCGCGGCACGGCACGGTCTGCAGGTCGATCAGGTGTTCGTGGGCAACGGCTCCGACGAGGTTCTGGCGCATGCATTCTTTGCGTTCTTTCAGCAAGCCGAGCCGCTGCTTTTCCCGGACGTCACCTACAGCTTCTACAACGTGTATGCGCAGCTTTACGGCATCGACTGCGCATTGCAGCCGGTTGACGACGGCCTGTGCATTGACATCGACGCGCTGGCCGCGCGCGCACGACAAGGTTGCGGCGGCGTGGTGATCGCCAACCCCAACGCGCCGACCGGCATCGGTCTTCCGCTCGCCGACATTGAACGGCTGTTGGCAGCGTGCCCGCAGCGTGTGGTGCTGGTCGACGAGGCCTATGTGGATTTTGGTGGCGAGAGCGCGCTGCCACTGATCGCCAGACACCCCAATCTGCTCGTGGTGCAGACTCTGTCGAAATCGCGCTCGCTCGCGGGTCTGCGCGTGGGCTTTGCGTGCGGCCACGCGCTGCTGGTCGATGCGCTCATCCGCGTGAAGGACAGCTTCAATTCGTATCCACTCGACCGCCTCGCCAGCGCCGGCGCCGTGGCCGCGCTGGAAGACGAGGCGTGGTTCCGGCAAACACGCGATGCGGTCGTCCACACACGCGAAGGCCTGGTGCTGTCGCTGGAAGATCTGGGCTTCGACGTGCTTGCGTCGCGGGCCAACTTCGTCTTCGCGCGACATCCGGCGCACGACGCTGCCGGGCTGGCGTCGGCGCTGCGCGAACGGGCGGTGCTGGTGCGGCATTTCAGGCAACCGCGCATCGCGCAGTATTTGCGCATCAGCATCGGCACGCGCGAGCAATGCGGCGCACTGGTGAGTGCCCTGACGGAAATCCTCGGCGCCTGAAGCGCGCCGATTCAATAGCGCGACTGGCTCAGCTCGGCGAACAATTCGCCGTAGATCCTGTAGCGCGTGGCGCTGATGGCGCCTGGCCTGGACGGGGTTTCGACGTTGGCGATCACGCCGCAGCCCGGTTCGTGCAGGTGCGTGCAGTTGTAGAACTTGCAGTCGTTCGCGTGCTCGGCGATGTCGGGCATCAGGCCGGCCAGTTGTGTCGGCGCGATGTGGTGCAGGCCGAACTCCTGGAAGCCCGGCGAGTCGATGAGGCCGGTGGTGCGCTCGGCGTCCACCCAATACCAGGTCGTGCTGGTCGTGGTGTGCTTGCCGGAATTGAGCGCATAGGAGATTTCGTTGGTGAGGGCGGTCGCGCCGGGCACCAGCAGGTTGATCAGGGTGCTCTTGCCGGCGCCCGAAGGCCCGAGCACCAGCGTGCTTTTGCCCGCAAGAAGTTTCAAGAGCGATGCCCGGTCGACGTCGCCCGATGCCTTCAGCGACAACGGCAGGACGCCGTGGTGCATGCGGCGGTAGGGCGCGAGCTTGGTCCATGCGCGCTCGAAAGGGCCGACAAGGTCGCTCTTGTTGAGCGCGATGATCGGTGTGATGCGTTCCGCCTCCGCCGCGATCAGCGCGCGCGCGAGCTGGTGTTCGGAGAATTCGGGCTCCGCCGCGATGAGGATCAACACATGGTCGAGGTTGGCCGCGAACGACTTGGTGCGGATCTCGTCCTGCCGGTAAAAAAGATTTCGCCGCGGCTCGACCTTCTCGATCGTGCCTTCGTCTTCGGTGGCCTGCCATTTCACGCGGTCGCCGACCACGGCCTGGCTTTTCTTGCCGCGCGGATGGCAGATGAGGCGCTCGCCCTCGGGGGTTTCGACGAGACAGTGACGGCCGTGACTGGCGATGACGAGGCCATCGCGCTGGGCCGCGGTCGCGGCGCCCGCGTTGGCAGCGGGGGCGCGGTGCGGCTTAGCCAACGGCGCGGTCCGTCATGCGGCGGCCGTCGACAGCAACGCGTCCGCCTGGCGCGCGCATTCGAAGTCGGTGGCGGAAAGTCCGCCGACATCGTGCGTGTTGAATCGCACCATGCAGCGGTTGTAATGCACCGACAAATCGGGGTGATGGTCTTGCGTGTGCGCGACGAAGGCCAGCGCATTCACGAACGCAATCGTCTCGAAGTAGTTCGTGAAGGTGAATGTTTTTTCGATCGCCACATTGGCGCCGTCGCCGGTGAGCTTCCAGCCGTCGAGTTGCGCCAGGCCGGCGACCACTTCGGTGGCCGTTGCAACGCGGCGCGGCAGGGTCTTCCAGTCCTTGGGCTTGAGCATGCTGGTCATGGTGTTACGTGTGTTGGGTCAGGCTGTGGCCATGCGCGCGAGGCGCTCGGAGGCCGGCGGGTGGGAGTAGTAGAACTTGACGAACAACGGATCGGGCGTGAGCGTCGAAGCGTTGTCCTGGTAGAGCTTCAGCAAAGCCGCCGAGAGATCGGCGCCGCTGGTCTGCGCAACGGCGTAGGCGTCGGCTTCGAACTCGTGCTTGCGCGACAGGCGCGCGGGCAACGGTGCGACGAAGAAAGCGAACACCGGCACGGCGAGCATGAAGAGCAGCAGCGCCAGCGCATTGTTTGGCGCGGCCATGTTGGGTGCCACGCCGAGGCCCGTATAGAACCACGTCTGCAAAGACACCCAGCCGAGAAGTGCGAAGCCTGCGAGGCTCAGCGCGAACATGGCCACGAGGCGTTTGACGATGTGGCGATGCTTGAAGTGCCCCAACTCGTGAGCCAGCACCGCCTCCACTTCGTCTGCATTCAATTGACGCAACAGGGTGTCGTAGAAAACGACGCGCTTGCTGGCGCCAAAGCCGGTGAAATACGCGTTGGCGTGTGCGCTGCGGGTGCTCCCGTCCATCACGAACAAGCCCTTGGCCGCAAAGCCGCAGCGATTCATGAGGGCCGTCACGCGCGCCTTGAGCGTCGGGTCGTCGAGCGGCTTGAACTTGTTGAACAGCGGCGCGATGAAGCTCGGGTAGACCAGCATGAGCAGGAGGTTGAACCCCATCCACGCCGCCCACGCCCAAAGCCACCACAGCGTCCCGGCCGCGCCCATCAGCCACAGGATGAGCGCGGCGATCGGTAGGCCGATCACCGCGCCGATCAGCGTCGACTTCAGGGTGTCGATCAGCCACAGCCGAAAAGTCATTTTGTTGAAGCCGAAACGTTCTTCGAGACGAAAGGTCTGCCAGAGCGAGAAGGGAAGTTCGAGCACGCTGCCGATCGCCACGAAGGCAACGAGCAGCACGAGCTGTTGCACCATGCCGCCGCCCATGGCCGCGAGCAGTAATTTGTTCAGGAGATCGAGACCGCCGAGCAGCGTCCAGGCGAGCAGTACAGCTGCGCCCCACGCCATTTCGATCAGTCCGAAACGCGCCTTGGCCACCGTGTAGCTGGCGGCCTTCTGGTGCGCAGCCAACGTGATGGTCTGCGCGAATGCTGCCGGCACGGCGTCGCGATGTGCCGCCACATGACGCACCTGGCGCGACGCGAGCCAGAACTTCACGAGCAGGCCGACGACGAGTGCAGCCGCGAAGACGGACGTGAAGAGAAGTGATGGGGTCATGGGGCGCCGAGTTTAGTCTCCGCGCGCGGCGCACGCAGCCCTTCGACGACAATCTCCCGATGCCTGAATCCAATGATCCGACCTCTCCCGCCGCCACTGTCACGCTCAAGAAAAGCGATCTGAACCTTGTCTGGCTCGACTGCGAAATGAGCGGGCTCGACCCCGAGAAAGAACGCCTGCTCGAGATCGCCGTCGTGGTCACCGGACCGGATCTTTCGCCGCGTATCGAAGGTCCGGTGCTCGTCATTCACCAGAGCGACGAGGTGCTGGAAGCAATGGATGCCTGGAACAAGGGCACGCATGGCCGCAGCGGGCTCATCGACAAGGTGAAGGCGTCGACGCTGGACGAAGCGACGGCGGAAAAGCAACTGATCGAATTCATCTCGCGCTACATCCCGAAGACGAGCTCGCCGATGTGCGGCAACACGATTGGTCAGGATCGCCGTTTCCTGGTGAAGTACATGCCGAAGCTGGAGGGATATTTCCACTACCGGAACCTCGACGTGAGCACGCTCAAGGAACTCGCCAAGCGCTGGAAGCCGTCGGCCTACAGCAGCTTCAAGAAGCAGCAGGCGCACACGGCGCTGGCCGATGTGCACGAGTCGATCGAAGAGCTCGCCCACTACCGCACGACATTTCTGCGTCTTGTCGATTGAGGATTAGGTGAAAACCCGGGGCCGTGCCATAATCGGTGGCTTCGCTGCATTGCCAAATTTGCAGCGTCTCTTGCATCTCCCTGTCTTGCACACCGCGCCCGATCACTCACCGTGATCAAAAAGGGCCGCAGCCTCAGGCTCTAGCCTGTAGTTGAATGTCGTTGGATGGTTGATGTTTTTAACCACCAACGGAGCGCCGCTCACGGCTGCGCTCGCGTAGAGAAATGAATCATGACCGACGCTTTTGAAGCGCAGGGCGAATTCGCGCCTGTGCAATCTAATGAATTTTCCGCCACTCCCGACGTCGCGTCGGAGGTGTTCATTCTCGAAACCCTCGAGGCCGTGGAACCTGCTGTCGAAGCCCCGGTGCTGCCGAACGGCTTCGTGCGTCTGGGCCTTGCGCCGGAACTGGTCGCCGCCACCACCGACCTCGGCTTCACCCAGCCGACCACCGTGCAAGACAAGGTCATTCCGCTGGCCATGGGTGGCAATGTCGATCAGAACGGCGCTGCCCGCTTTGTAGACCTGATGGTGTCGAGCCAGACCGGCAGCGGCAAGACCGCCGCCTTCCTGCTGCCTGTGCTGCACACGCTGCTCAAGCGCCAGGCCGATGCCGAAGCCGCTGCCAAGGAAGAGTTTCAGCGCCTTTCCGACGAAGCCCTTGCCCGTGGCGAAGCGCCGCTCAAGAAGGCCAAGCGCAAGGACCCGACCAACAATCGCAACTTCAAGGCCGCCACGCCCGGCGCCCTGGTGCTGTGCCCGACGCGCGAACTCGCGCAGCAGGTCGCACACGATGCGATCGAACTGGTGAAGCATTGCCGCGGCCTGCGCATCGCCAACGTGGTGGGCGGCATGCCTTACCAGTTGCAGATCGCCAAGCTGCAGAACGCCGACCTCGTGGTCGCGACGCCCGGCCGTTTGCTCGACCTGCAGCGCTCGATGCAAATCAAGCTCGACCAGGTCAAGTTCCTCGTGGTCGACGAAGCCGACCGCATGCTCGACCTCGGCTTCTCCGACGATCTGGCCGAAGTGAACCAGCTCACGAGCGGGCGTCAGCAAACCATGATGTTCAGCGCGACTTTCGCGCCGCGCATCCAGCAGCTGGCCCAGCGCGTGATGCGTGAACCGCAGCGCATCACCATCGACAGCCCGCAAGAAAAGCACGCCAACATCAAGCAAGTCCTGTTCTGGGCCGATAACAGCCAGCACAAGCGCAAGCTGCTCGACCACTGGCTGCGTGACACCACCATCAACCAGGCCATCGTGTTCGCGAGCACGCAGATCGAATGCGACGGCCTGGCGGCCGACCTGCAGCAAAGCGGCTTCAGCGCCGTTGCACTGCACGGTGCTTTGAGCCAGGGTCTGCGCAACCGTCGCCTGATGGCATTGCGCCAAGGCCAGGTCCAGATTCTTGTGGCGACCGACGTTGCCGCACGCGGCATCGACGTGCCGACCATCACGCACGTCTTCAACTTCGGCTTGCCGATGAAGGCCGAGGACTACACCCACCGCATCGGTCGCACCGGTCGTGCGGGTCGTGACGGTCTCGCGATCACGTTCGCCGAGTTCCGCGATCGCCGCCGAATCATGGACATCGAGCAGTTCACGCGCCAGCAGTTCAAGTCGGAAACCATCCCCGGCCTGGAACCGCAGCAACGCATGCCGCAATCGCGCCCCCCGCAAGGCGACTTCCGTGGCCGCAACGACGGTCCTCCGCGTGATCGCAAGTTCGGTGGCGGTGCCAACCATCGCGCACCGTCGGGTGGCTATGCCGGCGCATCGGGCTTCAACGACCGCGCACCGCGCGGTCCGGCTGGCCCGGGTGCGCGCCCGCACCATGCGGGCGGCGGTCACAACGCCGGCTTCGGTGCCGGCGCACGGGACGACGGTGGTGGCTTCGGCCGCAAGCCGGGTTGGGGCGACAGCGCCGCACGCGGTGGCGCTGCGCCCCGCCACAACGACGGCTTTGCACCGCGCGGCAATGGCGCAGGCCATGGCGGCGCCGGCAAGGTGTTCGTGCCGCGTGACGCCGCCAAGCGTCCGTCGAAGCCGACGCGCTGATTCGCTGATCGCAGAATCCTGAAAGCCCGCCTCGAAAGAGGCGGGCTTTTTTCATGGTTCACAGAGACGTGTTACCGCGGGCGCCGCTTAAAATGCAACAATAAGTACTACTGTGCTTGTCGAGCAGAAGTTGTAGAGCGCCATCCCGATCCAGGAAAGTTTTTGATGAGTCTTCGTTATCGGCCAGAAATAGATGGCATGCGGGCAGTAGCGGTCATCGCCGTTATCTTGTACCACTTGAAAATTTCCTTGTCCGCCGGGTATTTTTTACCGGGCGGTTTTTTAGGAGTCGATGTCTTTTTTGTATTGTCGGGTTACCTGATCACCGGACTGATCCTGAAAGAGTTGAACGAAACCAACACGTTCAGTTTCTCGAATTTCTATTCTCGCCGTGCGAGAAGGATTTTGCCGGCCTTGTTGTTGGTGATGATTTTCAGCATGCTGGTCGCGTGGACGCAATTGCTGCCAACGGAACTCACCCGATTCGCAAAATCCCTAATTGCCGCACTCGCGTTTGTCAGCAATATTTTCTGGTTCTTCACCTTGGGTGAGTACGGCGCCCAGTCGGGTCTTTTGCAGCCGTTTCTTCACACATGGAGTCTCTCCATCGAGGAGCAGTTCTATTTCATCTTCCCGCTGCTGCTGTTTGGCGTGCACAAATTTCGCGCCGGTCGCTGGACGAAGATCGTTCTTTACATACTTCTCGTATCGAGCTTTGTTGCGGCGCAAATCACGACGACCCATATTCACGCATTTCTTTCTTTTTATTCTCCGGTCAGTCGAGCCTGGGAGATGCTGGCAGGCTCTTTGTTGGCGTATTTAGAGATCGCTCGGAAGCAAGGTAAGTTGAATACATATCGCATAGCGAAGTGCATTCCAGCTGCCAGCGTGGCGGTGCTGATTTATTCTTTTTCGACAATTTCTCTCGAAGCATCGAGCCACCCGGGGTTCACCACGATTCCAGTGGTCCTCGCGTCATGTGCGCTGATCTGGTTCGCACAAAAGGGTGAACCGGTCACGCAATTGCTATCGTCAAAAGCCACCGTGTTTGTCGGCAAACTTTCTTACTCGCTTTATCTTTGGCACTTTCCGATCTTTGCCTTCGGAAGAATGCGGTTGGCAGGGGATCCCACCCTGCTTGACTACTCTGCCTGGCTCGCCTTGACTGCGACGCTTTCCTGGCTTGGCTATGCACTGGTGGAAAGGCCGTTTCGCCTCACCCTGTCCACCAAGGCGTTTGTTTCCGCCATCGTGGGCTCGTTGGTGGTCGTCGCCGCCTTTTCATTTGTCGTCATCCGTTACAACGGCTTTCCACAACGTCTTGCGGATGTTGCTTCGCTTTACGGCAAGAACGAAATCGACAATCAAAAGCTGGCTTATGAATCGACTTCGATCCTTCGCTCGCTGTCGCCCGGAGAAGTGATCGGTGATTGGAATGCCGGAACTGCCTCTCAACATGAGCGAAACGACCTATGGTTCACACCACAGGCGCGCAAAAAAATCCTTGTGATCGGAAATTCGCACAGCAAGGACGTTTTCAACGCGCTTTACCAAAATAGAGAAGCGCTTGATGGTGTTGAAGTCGCACGCTTTGCATTGGCCCAGGACCTGCCTGACAATGAGTTTGAATGGCTGTACTCGTCGCCAAATTTTGCTGCTGCAGACATCATCATTTTCGCGCCGAAATACAACAGGCTGACAGTTTCAGCGTTGAGCAAAAAAGTCGAAGAGATCATGGGAAAAGGTAAAAAAGTCGTGCTGCTTGGCAACGCGGCAGAATTCACACCGCCCGGCACGCTCCCGGTTTTCGATTGGTATATCCGGCGCGAAAATCATGCAGCAGTGAAGACCGAAGTCGATCGACTGGCATTTCAGTATGAAGGCATCAAGGCGAAATCTTACAATCGCGAAATCGAACAAATTGCCAACAGCCATGGCATCCCGTATCTGGATCGCCGCAGTCTCATGTGCGACGATGCCAGCAAAGTATGCGAGGTGGTCACGCCGGACAACATGAAAGCGATGTTCGACGGCGATCACTGGACACTCGAAGGCGCGAAATTCTTTGGGGCGCGCATGATATCCAGATGGTTTCGATCGCCACCGTTTCTGTGAGATGCCCAAGTAAGCCGTTTTTGCAACGAGCCACCGTCGAAACAATGTATCGACATCAGGAAGCCGCGCAACGTAATGCACCAACCTTGGCATCCGTCCGTCGACGACGTGTTGGCAAGAAGTCGCTTCGAGCGCGGCCGATTGATTGACGGCAATCAGCATTCGATCGGCTGCTGCTTCCACACGTCGAGAGATGCGCCTGCCGTCGATGAACCCGGCCACCAATACCCTGAAGACCGAATCGCTGACCGGGGCACCTTCGCCATCGGCAGTGGCCACCAGCGGTTCTGAAACCCGGACATCGAAGTCATCGGGTGCGTAGTCGTGGTCATGAAATGGCGTCACGCCAATGACGCTGTCACGCCAGACAGCGCAATGCCAGCGCAAATAAAAAAGGCCCGCATTTTCATGCAAGCCTTTGATACTTTGGTGTGGGGTGGTGGGCCCTGAGTGACTCGAACACTCGACCTACGGATTAAGAGTCCGCTGCTCTACCAACTGAGCTAAGAGCCCCTGTCTGACAAGCATCGCTGCTATCAGGCAATCCTTCGATTATAGCCCAGAAAATTCGCAAGTCTCAAGCGCCGAGGCTACGATGCGCTATCAAACAAGGAACGACCATGATCGATGCAAACACGCGGCAGCACGTCGTGATGACGGGCGCAGCCGGCGCGCTGGGCCGCGCGGTGGCGCAGTATTTTCTGGATCAGGGCGCGCGCGTTGCGCTGCTCGACCACAGCGCGGAACACCTCGCCAGCACCTATCCGGGTCTGGACAATTCGCAACATCTGCTGATCGCTGCGGACGTCACTTCCGCCGATGCGGTGTCGGCAGCTGCAGCGCAGGTGCTGGCCGCCTTCAAGCATGTGGACACGCTCGTGCACATCGCCGGCGGCTTCGCGATGGGCGACGAAACCCATGCGCTCAGCCGTGCCGCGTGGGACCGGATGATGGACCTCAACGCCTGGTCGTTTGTCGCTGTCACACAAGCCTTCGTGCCGTCGATGGTCGCGCGAGAGACCGGCAGCGTGATCGCGGTCACCGCGAAGACCGCAACGCGTGGCGTGGCCGGCATGGCGGCGTACATCGCGTCGAAGAGCGCGTTGCAGCGCCTGGTCGAATCGATGGCGGCGGAGTTGGCGCCGCGCGGCATCCAGGTGAACAGCATCGCGCCCAGCGTCCTCGACACGCCGGCCAACCGGCAGGCCATGCCGGAAGCCAATCCGGCCGAGTGGGTGTCGACGGCTGTGGCCGCGCAGACCATCGGCTTCCTCGCGTCGCCCGCCGCGGCCGCGTTGCACGGACAGCACCTGGCACTTGACGCCTGAAGGCAGACCCCATGACGCTGAAAGATCCTGTCTGGCTGGACCGCATGTACAACAACCGCGCGCGCGTGCCGGAGCACCCGGCGTACTTCGCGCGTTGGGCAAGCGATTCGGTGCAAGTGAGGGCGACTGCACGTGCTTCGCTGGACGTGCGCTACGGCGATGGCGTGAACGAGACGCTCGACGTCTTTCCTGCCGATCGTCCGAAGGCGCCGGTGTTGCTGTTCATTCACGGGGGCTACTGGCGTTCGCTCGACAAGAGCGACCATTCGTTTCTGGCGCCCGCATTCACCCGGCAAGGTGTCTGCGTCGTGGTGCCGAACTACGCGCTGTGCCCCGGCGCACCCGGGCGTCCGGTGACGATTCCCGATATCGCGATGCAGATGGTCAAGGCGCTGGACTGGGTGGTCCGCCACGCGGCGACTTATGGCGGCGACCCAGGCCGCATCACCGTCGCCGGCCACTCGGCCGGTGGCCATCTCGCCGCGATGCTGTTGAGCCTGCAGACCCGCCCGCCGCGCAACGCACTTTCGGTGTCGGGGCTCTTCGACCTGCGGCCGTTGATGCACACGCCATCCTTGCAGGGCGCACTTCAACTGACCGACGCCGATGCCCGCCGAGCCAGCCCCGCACTGTGGCCGGCGCCTCGGGGAGGGTGCCTCTACAGCGTGGTGGGCGGCAATGAAAGCGAGGAGTTCCTGCGGCACAACGCGCTCATTCGCAGAGCGTGGGGCGCGCGCGCAGTGCCGGTGTGCAAGGTGCTGCCCGGGCTCGACCACTTCAGCATCGTCGATGCGTTGGCTGAGCCGGCCCACGCGTTGCATCGCCAGGCGATGCAGCTGCTCGAAGCGTGATCACATCAGCAGGTGCTCGCCGTCGTTGGTGCCGCCCAGCGTCACGTAGTTCACCTTGCGGATGTCCATCAACTTCTTGCCGCCCGAGTAGCTGATCGAGCTCTGCACGTCCTGCTCCATCTCGATCAGCGTGTCCGCCAGTTTGCCCTTGATCGGCTCGAGGATGCGCTTGCCTTCGACGTGCTTGTACTCACCCTTGTTGAAGTCACTTGCCGAGCCGTAATACTCCTTGAAGAGTGCGCCGTCGACCTCCACGGTCTTGCCCGGCGACTCTTCGTGGCCTGCGAACAGCGAGCCGATCATCACCATGCTCGCGCCGAAGCGGATGCTCTTGGCGATGTCGCCATGGTCGCGAATTCCGCCGTCCGCAATGATCGGTTTGGTGGCCACGCGCGCACACCATTTGAGCGCGCTCAGCTGCCAGCCGCCGGTGCCGAAGCCCGTCTTGAGCTTGGTGATGCAGACCTTGCCCGGGCCGATGCCCACCTTGGTGGCATCGGCGCCCCAGTTCTCGAGATCGATCACCGCCTCCGGCGTGCCGACGTTGCCGGCGATCACGAACGATTTCGGCAGCTTGTCCTTGAGGTAGCCGATCATGTTCTTCACGCTGTCCGCATGGCCATGCGCGATGTCGATCGTGATGTATTCAGGCACGAGGCTCTTGGCGACGAACTGGTCGACGGTGTCGTAGTCGGCTTTCTTGACGCCCAGCGAGATCGACGCGAACACACCCTTGCTTTGCATCGTCTCGACGAACGTCAGGTTGTCCAGGTCGAAGCGGTGCATCACATAGAAATAGCCGTTTTGCGCGAGCCACAGGCAGATGGTCTCGTCGACCACGGTCTTCATGTTGGCCGGCACCACTGGCAGGCGAAAACTGCGGCCGCCGAGCGAGACGCTGGCGTCGCACTCTGAACGGCTTTCCACGCGGCACTTGCGTGGGAGCAAAAGAATGTTGTCGTAGTCGAAAATCTGCATGAACGAAGCTCCATTGATGATGAATGAGCGCTTGGTTCGGCCGGCTTTCCAGAAACGAAAAACCGGGCGCAAGAAACTTGGGCCCGGTGACTGATTTTACGCGGTCGCTTTCGCCGCGAAGCAATGGCCGTTCATATACCCCGCATACGCGCGGCTTTCTACAATCGACCGATGTTCACCGATACCGCGCCGCGCACCGACCTGCCACTGCTCCAGAACCTCAACCCGGAGCAACTCGCCGCAGTCACCTTGCCGGCCGGCAACGCGCTGATCCTGGCCGGGGCAGGCTCCGGCAAGACGCGGGTACTCACCACCCGCATCGCCTGGCTGCTGCAGACCGGCCAGGTCTCGCCCGGCGGCATCCTGGCCGTGACCTTCACCAACAAGGCCGCCAAGGAAATGATGACGCGGCTGACGGCGATGCTGCCCGTCAACGTACGCGGCATGTGGATCGGCACCTTCCACGGTCTGTGCAACCGGCTCCTGCGCGCGCACTGGCGGCTCGCGAGCCTGCCGTCCACCTTCCAGATCCTCGACACGCAAGACCAGCTTTCGGCCATCAAGCGGCTCATGAAGCAGTACAACGTCGACGATGAGCGCTTTCCCGCCAAGCAGACCCAGTGGTTCATCGCCGGCGCGAAAGAAGATGGCCTGCGTCCGAAGGATGTCGAGATTCGCAGCGACGACGACCGCAAGAAGGTCGAGCTCTACCAGCTGTACGAAGAGCAATGCCAGCGCGAAGGCGTCGTCGATTTCGGCGAGCTCATGCTGCGCAGCTACGAATTGCTGCGCGACAACGACCCGGTGCGCGAGCACTACCAGCGGCGTTTTCGCCATGTGCTGATCGACGAGTTCCAGGACACCAACCGTCTCCAGTACGCGTGGATCAAGATGCTGTCGGGCAACACGCGCGAGGGCCGTTTCGTGCCGGGCGACAGCAGCGTGATCGCGGTGGGCGACGACGATCAGAGCATCTATGCGTTCCGCGGTGCGCGCGTCGGCAACATGGCCGACTTCGTGCGCGAGTTCGCGGTGTCGCACCAGATCAAGCTGGAGCAGAACTACCGCAGCTACAGCAACATCCTCGACTCCGCCAACGCGCTCATCAGCCACAACACCAAGCGGCTCGGCAAGAACCTGCGCACCGACCAGGGCCCCGGCGAGCCGGTGCGCGTCTACGAATCGACCAGTGATTTCGCCGAGGCGCAATGGATGGTCGAGGAGATGCGCCAACTGGTGCGCGAAGGATTCGACCGCAAGGAAATGGCGGTGCTCTATCGCAGCAACGCGCAGAGCCGGGTCATCGAAACGGCGTTGTTCAACGCCTCGGTGCCGTACCGCGTGTACGGCGGACTGCGCTTTTTCGAGCGGGCCGAAATCAAGCACGCGCTGGCCTATCTGCGGCTGCTCGAGAACAAGGACGACGACACGAGCTTCCTGCGCATCGTCAACTTTCCGCCGCGCGGCATCGGTGCGCGCACCATCGAGCAGTTGCAGGACGCCGCGCGCGCCTACGACAACGGAAAAGGCCGCTCGCTGCACGATGCGGTGCATGCCGTGCCGGGCAAGGCGGGTGCCAATCTCACCGGCTTCGTCGCGAAGATCGACGTGCTGCGCGAGCAGACGCAGAACATCTCGCTGCGGGAAATCATCGAACTGATCCTCGACCACAGCGGGCTCATCGAGCACTACAAGGCCGACCGTGAAGGCGCCGACCGCATCGAGAATCTGGAAGAACTGGTCAACGCGGCGGAGAGCTTCGTCACGCAGGAAGGCTTCGGCCGCGATGCGGTGGCGTTGCCCATCGACGAGTTGCGCCAGTCGCCGGCGAGCCAGGGGCTGAACCCGAACCTGCCGGTGCTCGACGAAGCGATGGAACTCGCGCCCGATGCCGAGACCGGCGAAACGCTGAGTCCGCTCGCCGCGTTCCTGACGCACGCTGCGCTGGAGTCGGGCGACAATCAGGCGCAAGCCGGCCAAGACGCCGTTCAATTGATGACGGTGCATGCCGCCAAGGGCCTCGAGTTCGACTGCGTCTTCATCACCGGCATGGAAGAGGGCCTCTTTCCGCACGAGAACGCGATGAGCGACCACGAGAGCCTCGAGGAAGAGCGGCGCCTCATGTACGTGGCGATCACGCGTGCGCGCAAGCGGCTGTACATGAGCCATTCGCAGACCCGCATGCTGCACGGCCAGACGCGCTACAACGTGAAGAGCCGCTTCTACGAAGAGCTGCCCGAAGGCGCGCTCAAGTGGCTGACGCCGAAGAACCAGGGCTTCGCGCCCTCGGCCTTCGGTTATGGCGGTGGCTACGCGACGTCGCGCCCGGGTGGCGGCGCTTCATCGTCGTATGCCAAAGACACCTTTGCCAGCCCGCCGGTGCCTCCGCAAAAGACGGCGCCTTCGCACGGCTTGCGGTCGGGCATGCAGGTGTTCCATAACAAGTTCGGGGAAGGCACGGTACTCGGCCTCGAAGGCACCGGCGACGACGCCCGGGCCCAGGTGAAGTTCGTGCGGCACGGCGTGAAGTGGCTGGCGCTCTCGGTGGCCAAACTCACGCCGGTCTGAGCGGCGCGCCGCTCGGGCGCCTACTCCGCGTCGAAGCTGTCGCGGAAGGTGAACCAGGTCGAGCTGAGCGACATGGCGGCGAGGATGAGGGCGCTGCCCACCATCAGGGCACTGCCGATGGCCGAGGCGCCATCACCCAGCGCGCCGACGCTGACCAACACGGTCGCCAGCAGGCCGAGCGCGATGCCGGCGAGCATGAACACGCCGAACCACGACAAACCGAACATGGCATAGGCGGTGAAGTTGCGGAACAGCGCAATCACGCTGAAGAACAGGCTCTTGACGGGTTCGACGTGGTGCCAGTGGATCAACGCCGGCGCGTGCCACATCGCGAGCGATAGCGGCAGGTTCAGCGCCATCACCAGCAGACGGGCCGTCTGGAAGTCCGAACTGCCCATCACCTCGGGCGTCAGGTCGGCATCGAACAGATAGGCCTTGGCCAGCTGGCCACCATCGATCAGCGCCGAGAGCGCGATCGCGACCACGAAATACACGGCATAGATCACGCCCAGCGTCACCATGGGTCGCCATTGCGCGCGCATGGCGCCGAATGCGGCCATGAACATGGCCGGCGCGGTCGGCTTGTCGGTGGCGTTGTCGTGCGCGACCGCGGTCGCGACCATCAGGCCCAGCGTCATGAAGGGCAGCAGGATGGGCGCGACGATGCTGCCGAGCAGAGGGATCTGCGACACGATCGAGATCACCGCCATGAAAAAGAAGAACAACGACACGAAGGCCAGCGGCTGACGCCAGAAGGTCCGCAGTCCGAGGCGGACCCATTCGACGCCGGTTTTCGCCGGCACGATGTGAAGTTTCATGGTTTGGATGTCAGGCGGCGACCGGCTCGGGCGCAGGGGAGGTCACGGCGTATGGGGCGGGGGCGCGTGCGCGTTCGCGCAGCACACGTTCGAAATGGGCGGGATCATGGGCCTTGAGCATGCTGGCTTCGCGTGGCAGGTGGAAGTCCCACAGCCTCGAAATCCAGAAACGCAGCGCTGCGGCCCGCAACAAGGCGGGCAACAGTGCGCGTTCGGCGCCGGTGAGCGGGCGCACCGCCGTGTAGGCATCGAGCAGGGCATCGGCGCGCGGTGCGTCGTGGCGGCCGCTCTCCAGGTCGATGGCCCAGTCGTTCAGGCACACCGAGAGGTCGAAGAGCCAGGTGTCGGTGCCGGCGAAGTAGAAGTCGAAGACGCCGGTGAGCCGCGGCGCGGCGCCTTCGGCGTCGGTCGCGAACATGGCGTTGTCGCGAAACAGGTCGGCATGCACCGGCCCGCGCGGCAAGGCCGCATAAGCCGACGATTCGGCCACATGGTTCTGGTAGGCGAGTTCGCTTCGCAGCAACGCCGACTGGGCATCTTCCAGGTAGGGCAGCACCACCGGCGCGGTGTCGTTCCACCACGCCAGGCCGCGCAGGTTCGGCTGGATGCGGGGAAAGTCGCGGCCGGCCAGATGCATTTGCGCGAGCATGCGGCCGAGCTCGGCACAGTGCGCGGCAGTCGGCGCGAGCACGCTTTGGCCGGCAAGCTTCTGCACCACCGCTGCCGGCTTGCCCGCGACCGTGTGCAGCAGCTCGCAGGACGCCTGCGTAGCGATCACGTCGAGCACGTGGGCGGTGGCTGGCGGGGCTTGCGGATCGGCTGCAGGCGCCGGCACCGGAATGCCGCGCTCCGCCAGGTGCTTCATCAGGCAGAGGTAATAGGGCAGCTGTTCGAAGCCCAGGCGCTCGAACACCGTCAGCACGAACTCACCTTGCTCGGTGGTCGCGAAGTAGTTGGTGTTCTCGATGCCGCCCTCGATGCCGCGCAATGCGGTGAGTGCACCCAGGCCGAGTCGCTGGACGAGCGCGTTCGCTTCGTCGAAGCCGACTTCCGTGTAGACCGCCACGACGCCGTACGGTCAGAACTTCAGGACGTTCCAGACGCGCGGCCCGGTGCCGTTGCCATTGGAGGCTTCGCCCGGGCGCGCGCCGTTTTCGGGCCGCACTTCGTAGCCCGGCACGTTCGCTTTCGGCTGGACGGCGATGCTCTGCGTGCGGCCCCCGTAACGCACCTCGTCGACCTTCGCACCCGAGTCTTCGACGTGAATGTTTTCGATCTTCTGGTTGCGTCGCGCCGAATCCTGGTCCTGGCTCGGCAGCGCCTCGGCAGCGATGGGTGCGGGCGGCGTCGCGTTCTGGGCCACGGCCCAGCCAAAAGGCGCGACGCAGGCGAGAGTCACGGCGGCGCGGCGGACGAACAGGAAGAGGGTGGAGGGCATGGGAGCGATTGTAGGTGGCCGCCCATGGCCCTGATGTCGGAAGGCAACGCGGCAAAATGCCCCGCATGACCGACAAGAAAACCCTGCTGCTCGTCGATGGATCGAGCTATCTCTACCGCGCATTCCACGCCATGCCCGACCTGCGCGCGGTGCCGGGCGATCCGGCCAGCCCCGCCACCGGCGCGATCCGCGGAATGATCAACATGATGCAGGCGCTGCGGCGTGAGGTCCGGGCCGACTACGCGGCGTGCGTTTTCGACGCGCCCGGCAAGACGTTTCGCGACGACTGGTATCCCGACTACAAGGCCAACCGCTCGCCGATGCCGGACGACCTGCGCAGCCAGGTCGTCGCCATCCACGAAGTGGTCCGCCTGATGGGCTGGCCGGTGCTGTGCGTGCCCGACGTGGAGGCCGACGATGTGATCGGCACGCTGGCGCGCACCGCGGCCGACCAGCAGATCGAAGTGATCGTGTCGAGTGGCGACAAGGACCTCAGCCAGCTGGTCGACGCGCACGTCACCATCATCGACACCATGAACGGCAAAAAGCGCGACGTGGCCGGCGTGACCGCTGAATTCGGCGTGCCGCCCGCGCTCATGGTCGACTACCAGACGCTCGTGGGCGACACCGTCGACAACGTGCCCGGCGTTGACAAGGTCGGCCCCAAGACGGCGGCCAAATGGCTCATGCAATACGGCTCGCTCGACGGCTTGCTCGAACATGCCGCGGAAATCAAGGGCAGGCCGGCGAGAACCTCCGCAATGCGCTCGACTGGCTGCCGCAGGGGCGTCGCCTCGTCACGATCCGCACCGACTGCGACCTCGCCGGGCATGTCTCCGGGCTGCCGGCGATGGACGGGATCGCCATGAGTGCACAGCGAACGACCGAGCTCAAGGCGTTCTATGAGCAGTACGGATTCAAGAGCCTGGTGAAATCGCTCGAAGCACAGGAAGTGCCGCCGGAACTGATCGAAGACAGCATCAAGAAGCACAAGGCCGACGACCAGAACCCCGGCTTGTTCGACGAGTTCGCTGCACAAGCGGCCGATCGCGCTTCCAACCTGTCGTACGACACAGTGATGACGTGGGAGGCCTTCGACCGGTGGCTCGCGAAAATCGAGGCTGCCGACCTCGTCGCGCTCGACACCGAAACCACCTCGCTCGACGAAATGCGTGCGGAGATCGTGGGCCTGAGCTTCAGCGTGACGCCGGGCGAGGCGGCCTACATTCCGCTGGCCCACAACTACCCCGATGCGCCCGAGCAGCTGAACCGCGAGGAGGTCATCGCACGGCTTAAGCCCTGGCTCGAGGACGGCGCAAAGAAAAAGCTGGGCCAGCACGTCAAGTACGACCGGCACGTGCTCGCGAACCACGGCGTCGAGGTGCAAGGCTATGCGCACGACACCATGCTCCAGAGCTACGTGCTCGAAGTGCACAGGCCGCACGGGCTCGGCAGCCTGGCCGAACGCCACCTCGGGCGCAGCGGCATCTCGTACGAAGACCTGTGCGGCAAGGGCGCGCACCAGATCTCATTCAGCCAGGTCGACATCGCGAAGGCCGCCGAATATTCCTGCGAAGACAGCGACCAGACGCTCGACGTGCACCGCGTGCTGTGGCCCCAGCTGCAGGCCGACGAGAAGCTGATGTTCATCTACCGTCTGGAGATGGATTCGAGCGAGGCGCTCTACCGCATCGAGCGCAACGGCGTGCTGATCGATGCGCCGCTGCTCGCCACGCAGAGCCACGAACTCGGCACGCGGATCATGGCGATCGAGCAGGAGGCCTATGAGATCGCCGGGCAGCCGTTCAACCTCGGCAGCCCGAAACAGATTGGCGACATCTTCTTCAACAAGCTCGGTTTGCCCATCGTCAAGAAAACGCCGAGCGGCGCGCCCAGCACCGACGAGGAGGTGCTGGAAAAATTGGCCGAGGACTATCCGCTGCCGAAGAAGATCCTCGAGCACCGCGGCCTGTCCAAACTCAAGGGCACCTACACCGACAAGCTGGGCCAACTCGCCAACCCACGCACGGGCCGCGTGCACACGCACTACGCGCAAGCGGTTGCCGTCACGGGGCGGTTGAGCAGCAATGATCCCAACCTGCAGAACATCCCGGTGAAGACCGCAGAAGGGCGCCGTGTGCGGGAGGCCTTCGTGGCGCCGCAGGGCAGTGTGATTGCCAGCGCCGACTACTCGCAGATCGAGCTGCGCATCATGGCGCACATCAGCGGCGACGCCTCGCTGCTGCGCGCGTTCACCGAAGGCATCGATGTGCACCGCGCGACGGCCGCCGAAGTGTTCGGCAGCACGCCCGAGCAGGTGACGAGCGAGCAGCGCCGCTACGCGAAGGTGATCAACTTCGGGCTCATCTACGGCATGAGCAGCTTCGGCCTGGCGCGCAACCTCGGCATCGAAACCAAGGCGGCCGCCTCGTACATCGATCGTTACTTCGCGCGCTATCCGGGCGTGAAGATCTACATGGACGAAACCAAGGCGCTGGCCAAGGAAAAGGGCTACGTCGAGACGGTGTTCGGTCGCCGGCTCTATTTGCCGGAGATCAATTCGCCCAACGGTCCGCGCCGTGGCGGTGCCGAGCGCGCCGCCATCAACGCGCCGATGCAGGGCACGGCAGCCGACCTGATCAAGCTCAGCATGGTGAAAGTACAAGACGTGCTCGACGCCGAGCGGCGCGGCACGAAGATGATCATGCAGGTGCACGACGAACTGGTGTTCGAAGTCCCCGAAGACGAAGTCGAATGGGTGCGCGTCGAAGTGCCGAAGATCATGGCAAGCGTGGCCGATCTGCAGGTGCCGCTGCTCGCCGAGATCGGCTTCGGACCCAATTGGGAAAAGGCGCATTGACCGTTTTGCCCAAGGGATTTGGCCTTCCGGCGCAGACTGCGCTCTCGCCCATTTCATTCACTCACCCGGAGAACCGGACGCATGACCCGTGACGACCTGAAAGCCGAATTCGATTCCCTGCGCCCCGGCGCCAGCACCGATCAGGGCGCCTCGCGCCGCACCGCGATCAAGGTCGCGCTGGGCGTCGGCTACGCCGCAGCGACGCTGCCGATCGCTGCGCAAACCGTCATCAAGACGGCTGACACGGGGCTCAAGGCCGGCCCGATCACCTACCGGGTCAACGGCTTCGACGTACCGGCCTATGCGGCGCAGCCCGCCGGCAAGACCGGCCTGCCGGTGATCCTCGTGATACAGGAAATCTTCGGCGTGCACGAGTACATCGCCGACGTGTGCCGCCGTTTCGCCAACCTCGGCTACCTGGCCATCGCGCCCGAGCTGTATGCGCGGCAGGGCGACCCCAAGGGCTACACCGACATTCCCAAGCTGCAAGCCGACATCGTGAGCAAGGTGCCCGATGCGCAGGTGATGGCCGACCTGGACGGCGCGCTGTCATGGGCGTCGGCCAACGGCGGCAATGCGGCCAACGCCGGCATCACCGGCTTCTGCTGGGGCGGCCGCATCACCTGGCTCTATGCCGCCACCGGGAAGGTCAAGGCCGGCGTCGCGTGGTACGGCCGGCTTGTCGGTGCGACCAACCCGCTGACCCCGACCAACCCGGTCGACATCGCGACCGTCCTGGAGGCGCCCGTGCTCGGCCTCTATGGCGGCAAGGACCAGGGCATCCCCCTTGACAGCGTTGATAAGATGAAAAGCGTCCTGGCCACAGGCAGTGCCGCCGCCAAAGCGTCGAGCTTTGTTGTGTATCCGGAGGCGGGCCACGCCTTCCACGCCGATTACCGGCCGAGCTACATCGTGGGTCCGGCCGATGACGGCTGGAACCGGGCGCTGGCCTGGTTCAGGGTCAACGGTGTCGCCTGACGACGCCCGGTAGCCGCTTTCGCTTGGAAGGCCGTCCGATGGGCGGCCTTTTTATTTTCAGATGACATCGGCTTCTATGAATTTGATCGCAATCATCGGCGCGACCCTCGTCGCCGGCATCGGCAGCGTCTGGCTGGCTGCATTGCTCATGCGCGTCGGCGTGCGGCGCGACGGCGGTGGCGTGAACCCGCAGCACCTGCTCAGCCTCGCGGCCGGCGCGCTGCTCGCAACGGCGTTCATGCACCTCTTGCCCGAGGCCTTTGAAAGCCGCATCGAGCCGGCGGTGCTGTTCGCGGTGCTGCTCTTCGGGCTGGTGTTTTTTTTCCTGCTCGACAAGGCCGAGCTGTGGCATCACGGGCACGAGCACAGCCACGGTGAAGACGCCGCGCACCACGGGCATGGGCACGGAAATGGCCATGATCACGGGCATGCGCATTCGCACGCGCCACCGGCCGGCGGCTGGGCGGTGCTCACCGGTGACAGCGTGCATTGCTTCGGCGACGGCATTCTGATCGCGTCGGCCTTCATTGCGGACATGCGACTGGGGCTGGTGGCCGCGGTGGCGGTGCTGGCACACGAGGTGCCGCACCACATCGGCGACCTCATCGTACTGCGGCAGACATCGCCGAATTCGCGCGCCGCACTGCTCAAGGTGTCGCTGGCCGGCACCATGACCGCGCTGGGCGGCATCGTGGGCTGGTGGCTGGTCGACCAGCTGCACGCATGGTTGCCTTACTTTCTGGTGTTGGCGAGCAGCAGCTTCGTCTACGTCGCCCTGGCCGACCTCATTCCGCAACTGCAGAAACGTTTGCCGGCCCGGCAGACCGCGGCGCAGATCGTCTGGCTCCTGGCCGGCATCGTGCTGGTGACGCTGGTGAGCCGGCTCGCGCACGGCGAACAGGGTCACGATCACGACCATTCGCATGGCGAAGAGACGCAGGCGCACGACGACCACAAGCATTGAGCGCGGCATCATCTGCGGCGCCGTCCGACACCTGAAACGGGCGCGGTGCCGAAGCACCTGCCATCGCTTGGGCGCACCATGTGGTCTTTGACAAAGTCCAGAACGAGGAGCCGATCATGTCGAGTGCCGATTCGAAAGTTCACGCCGGCGGACAGCCGCAATCCCATCCGCATCCCGTACCGAATGTGCTGGACGACGATCTCGAAGTGCCGGAAAACGAGGCGCCCGACGAGCTGTCGGAGGAAACCGGCATCGACCTGACCGATGCGAGCGATCTCGATGCCGACAACGTGCCGGCCGATGAGGAAACCGATCGCGTCGTGCAAGCGCCCGACTGATCAATCTCCAGGCTGGCTTCACCCCGTTTGACCGGCGTGAAGCCAGCCGTCAGCGATTCGGCTCGTCCTGAGGGCGGCGCCCCGGCCGGCCCGGCGGTCGCTGGGCTTGCACACGCTGCTGCGCCTGAGCCTGCTGCTGCTGCTGCTGCTGCATTTGCTGCTGACGCTGCTGACGCTGCTGCATCTGTTGCTGATGAGCCTGCTGCTGCTGAGCTTGCTGGGCCTGCTGTTGCTGCACCTGCTGTTGCTGGCGTTGCGCCTGATCCTGCTGTTGGCGAACCTGCATTCGCTGCGCGTGAGCCTGCTGTGCTTGCTCCTGACGGGCCTGCTGTTGTTGCACTTGCTGGGCTTGTTGTTGCTGGCGCACCTGGGTCTGCTGGGCCTGTGCCTGCGCTTGTTGCGCCTGGCGCCGTTGCATCTGTTGCTGGCGCTCCTGCTGCTGAGCCTGTTGCGCTTGTTGTTGCTGTTGTTGCCGCGCTTGCTGCTGCGCTTGCTGCCCCTGCGCTTGCTGGCGCCGTGACTGTTCGGCCTGCTGCTCCTGCTGGCGTTGCTGCTGACGCTGAACCTGCTGTACTTGCTGCTGCCGTTGCGGGTCGCGCAGTGCCTGCTGCTGCCGAACCTGCTGTTGCTGCTGCTGGCCCTGAGCCTGTTGCATCTGCTGTTGGCGGACTTGTTCTCGCTGTTGTCGCACCTGGGCCTGTTGCGCGGCCTGAGCCTGTGCTTGTGCCTGTTGTTGCTGTCGCTGCTGCTGCTGAATCAGCTGTGACTGCTGAGCAGCAGCCTGGCCGGACTGTTGCGCCTGTTGCTGGGCCTGCTCGCGCTGCACCTGCTGCCGGCGCATCTGCTCGAACGCCGTCTGGCCCTGGCCTTGCGACGCACCGCCGCCGTTGCTGACGAAGTTGTTGCGCACGTTGTTGTTGATGATGGTTTCCTGCGTGCGCGAGACGTAGGTCGACCGGTTGTAGACCACTGCCGGCCTGTCGTATCCACGCGCTTCGTGCGGGGGGCGATTGCCACCGCGATAGGCATCGGGCCGGCCCCAGTTCATGCCCCACGAATTCCAGCCCCAGCCATGGCGCTGCAGCGCCGCGCCGACGACGACGCCGGTGCCGAACGTGAGTGCGCTCGCCGTGGCGATCTGCGCGTTGCTGTAGCGCGGTTCGGCGTACACCGGTTGCGCGTACGCATAGCCCGGATAGACCGCCACCGGTTCGCCGTAGATGCCGCGCGGGTCGTAGCTGGGCACGTACACCACGTCGGGCTGCGCCGGCTCGATGGTGATGTACTGCGGCGGCGGTTCCACGATGACGGGGCCGCTGTAGTACGAAGGCGCATTCGGATCGGGTGCGTAGCCCGCCGCCGGCGCCGAGCCGCTCGCCACACGCAACTGCGTCGTGCTCTTGAGCTTGCCGGCCTTCGACGCGCGCTGTCGCATCACCTGGATGGCGTTCATCACGTCGTCGGGGTCGTGGTAGTAGGCCTGCCCCAGTGCGGTCGTCCATGGCATGTTCGACGCCATCTGGTCGAGCACGCGCTTGAAGGCGGTAAGCGACTTGATGCTCGGATCCCATGGCTGCTGCTCGGCGGCATCCGCCAGCGGGCCGGCTTTCAATGAGGTGTTCTGCCCCAGCCATTGATCGGCCGCAGTGACCTGGTCGGGGTAGGTCGATCCGGCAAGCACCTGTGCCACGAGCTTGTCGGGATAGAGCGCGATCGGCGCGACCATCTGGTAGAGCTGTTCGGCGCCCGGCGGCACGTAAACCGGCGCGGCCAGCGCCGAGACCGGCGTGGCGACGACGGGCTGCGCGGTGGATTCGGCCGACGGGGTCGGGGGCGCGGCGGGCGCCGGGACACCTGGCGCCTTGTCGCAGCCGCTGACGAGCATCGCGCCAGCGCAGAGCACCACGATCATCAGTTGCCTGGACGGCGAACGGGCTTGGGAAATCGGTTCATCAGCGGTGTCTCCGGAAAACGAAAGGCGCCGAGAGATCCGGGTGGCCCTTGTCATTCAACGTTTACCGTATGCCGCACGCCGACGCGGGATGTGACAGCGCGTATCGCCGCTGCCTGTGGGCCTATTTCGCGCCGCCGTTGTATTTGGTGACGCTTTGCGCAGACATGCTGTAGCCGCTCACGCCCATCATCGAATCGTTGCGAACGGTTTCGAGCTTGCCCGTGACCCACACCGTGTCCATCGCGCGGAACTTGGCGCCCTGCTGCGGCTTGACGTGCAGGATCTGGTTGGCGGGTGGCGGCGGCGTGTGAATGCAGGCGCCGAAGTAGGGCACCAGCAGGAACTCCGTTACTTCGCCCTTGTTCTCTTCGAGCGGCACGATGAAGCCCGGAATCTTCACCTCGACGCCGTTGAGCGCCGGGTTGCTCGGTGCGTTGTCCGATACCTTCTGCATCTTCATGAGCAGCTCGTTCGCCTTCGGATCGGCATCGTCGAGCTTGCTGAGGTCGATGTCCTTGTAGGCCTTCATCGGGTCCCAGTCCTTCGGCACCAACTCGGCCCACGAGATCTCGCGCGCCTGGCCCGCTTTCGCGGCGGGTGCCGCCTTGCCGCCCAGCGGGTTGGTGGGCGACGTCGGCTGCGGCGCCGGGCCGGCAGCGAAGGCCGACGCGATGGCGGTCGCAGCCGCCAGCGTGACAAAGGTGTGGCGAAGCATGGTGTTCGACTCCGTTCAGATTCGGGGGGAAAGGCCGTCGGCGAGCGAGAGGCGGTAGGCCCGCACGCCCGGCATCAGGCTGGCCAGCCAACCGGCCGCGAGCAGCCCGCCGATCAGCGTCCATTCGTTCAGTGTAGGTTCGCCGAGCGTCAGCGCGAGGCCGAAGTGCGATTGCAGCCACGGCGACAGCAGGGCGATGCCGAGCACCGCGAACACGACACCCAGCACCACGCCGAGCAGGTGACCATGGCGCCTTCGAGCGCCAGCAGGCCGAGCACATGGCGCAGGCTGGCGCCGACCGCACGCAACACCGCGAGCTCGCGCCGGCGTTCGTTCAGGCTTGCCATCACGACTGACACGAGCCCCGCGAGGCTGACCAGTGCGACCAGCGCCGACATCAGCAGCAGCGCGTTCTCGCCGATGCCGATCACGCGCCAGAGTTCGTCCAGCGCGACGCCGGGCAGGATGGCCATGAGCGGCTCGTCGGGGTAGGTCGATACCCAGCGCTGCACCGCGAACACCGCGGCGCGGTTCTTCAGGCCGACCAGTGCGGCGGTCACGCTTTTTGGCGTGAGGTCGAACTTGCGCACCTGCTCGGCCGGAATGGTGAACCCCGGCATCGGCGCGCCGCTGACCCAGTCGAGATGGATCGCTTCCATCGCACCGAGACCGATGTGCACCGTGCGGTCGACCGGCGTGCCGGTGCGCGCGAGCACGCCGACCACCGTGAAAGGCTTGTCGGCGTGCTCGGCGACGTTGAGTTCGCCGCTTCCGTGCGCCAGGGTGATCTTCTGGCCGACGCGGTAGCCGAGCGCGTCGGCCACCTCGGCGCCCACCACCGCATCGAACAGCTCGCCGAGCGGCTTGCCTTCGCGCATCGCGAGCGACTGCCGGTTGCCGTAGTGGAAGTGTTCGAAGTACGCCGGCGTGGTCGCCAGCACCGCGAAGCCGCGATGCGAGTCGCCCAGCGAGAGCGGCACGACCCAGTCGACGCCCTTGTGCGCCGAGAGCGCCTGCACGCTCTTCCACGACACGTTGTTGGTCGCCGCGCCGATGCGAAACACCGAATACAGCAAGAGCTGCGTCGAGCCGGTGCGCGCGCCGACGATCAAGTCTGTGCCCGAGACCGAGGACGAAAAGTTCTCCCGCAGTTCGGTTCGGATGCGCTCCACGCCGAGCAGCAGGAAGGTCGAGAGTGCGATCGACAGCACCGTGAGCGCCAGCGTGAAACGGCGGTTCCAGGCGCTGCGCCATGCGATGGAGAAGATCGCCTTCATGCGTCTGCAGTCGACGATGCCGCGCGGTTGATGTCGGGCAGCAGCACGTGTCGCCCGAAGCGCGCCGCGATGCGCTGGTCGTGGCTCACGAACACCAGTGCGCTCTGGTGTGCGGCGCACGCCGAGAGCAGCACATCGAGGAAGGCCTCGCGCCGGTCCTCGTCGAGCGCCGAGGTGGGTTCGTCCGCGATGATGAGTTCGGGCTGGCCGATGAGCGCGCGCGCCGCGGCGACGCGCTGCTGCTGGCCGACCGACAGGTGCATGGCCTGGCGCGACCAGAGATCGCGCGGCAGACCCATCCGCGCGAGCAGGTGCTCGGCCTCGTCGCGCGAGCTGCCGGTGCGTGCGGCCTGTGCCTCGCGACGTGCCGAGAAGCGGCACGGCAGCAAGACGTTGTCGCGCACGCTGAGGTACGGCAGCAGGTTGAATTGCTGAAAGATGTAGCCCACGTGCGCGACGCGCAAGCGGTCGCGCGCCGTGCCCGACAGCTGGGCCCAGTCGTGGTCGAGCAGCGTGATGGTTCCGGTGTCGGCAAGCAAAACGCCTGCGAGCAGCGACAGCAGCGTGCTCTTGCCGCAGCCGCTCGGCCCATGCAGGAAGACGGCCTCGCCGGCGGCGACCTCGAAGTGATCGATGTCGATGGTCGGCGCGCTCGCGCCGGGCCAGCTGAACTTCAGCGCATCGGCTGCCAGCGCCCGGCGCGCGATGTCGGTCGCGTGACCGTTCATCGCGGTCACGGCGTCATGGGCCCCAACGCAACCGGTCGCTCGGACGCGTGACGGTGCGCTGGAACTGACCTTGCGGCGATGCGATCTGCACGTCGACCCGGCGCACGGTGCGGAAGGCGTCGAACAGCGCGAGGTCGATGAAGCGCACCTTGGCGGCGTCGGTGCAGCGGAAGGTGAATGTGCCTTCGAGATCGGCATGGCCGGCATCGCGTTCCGCCTTGGCCTCCCCGAGGCCGATCATCGGCGCGTCGAGGTCGATCTGGCCCGCCTTGCAACCCGCGGCGGGATCGATTTTGAACAGCGCGCCGGGCGTGCGCAGCCGGGCGACCGCTTGCGCGACGACCTTCTTCTCGGCGTCGTTGCGCGGCACGCGTTCGAAGCCGACGATGTTGTCGAGCGGCGAGTCGATCGCGATGGTGAGTGTCGCGCCGTCGATTGCCACATCGAGCTTGAGGAGGCCGTGCACATGCGCATGCTGTGCCTGCGCGCTGGCGGTGGACGCGACGTATGCGAGCACCGCGGCGGCAAAGACGTGCTTCGCGCTCATGGGTTCGCTCCCTGCCGGGTCGGCAGCCCCGGCGTGTTGCTCCATTCGCTCCAGCTGCCGGCATAGAGCGCCGTCGGCTCGAAGCCGGCGATCTGCATCGCGAGCAGGTTCGGCACCGCGCTCACGCCGCTGCCGCACTGGTGCACCACGCTCGCCGGATCGCGGCCCCCCAACAGCGTCTCGAACTCGGCGCGCAGTTGCGCGGCCGGCTTGAACTTGCCATCGGCACCGATGTTCTCGGCGAAGGGCCGGTTCAATGCGCCGGGAATGTGGCCAGCGATCGGGTCCAGCGGTTCGACCTCGCCGCGGTAGCGTGCACCGGCGCGCGCGTCGATCACGGTCTGGCCGGGCTGGTCGAGGCGGCTCGCGACCATCGCGGTGGTCGCGAGCGCAAGGAGCGGTTCACCGGCCACGAAGTTCGACTGGAAGTGCGCAGGCTCTTCGCGATCGATCACCGCGCCGCCGGCGGCTTGCCAAGCTTGCAGTCCGCCATCGAGGACGGCGACCGCGTCGTGACCCATCCACTTGAGCATCCACCAGAGGCGGCCGCAGTAGTTGGCGCCGTTGCGGTCGTACACCACGGCCTGCATGCCGTTGGCGAAGCCGACGCTCGACAGCCAGGCCGCGAACTTTTCGCGGCTCGGCAGCGGATGGCGTCCGCCCGACGACGGCTCGCCGTCTTCCTCGGCCACGATCACCTGGCCGTCCTTGCCGGGAACGCCGTGCGGCGCGCTCAGGTCGGTGTCGAGATTCGCGTAGACCGCGCCGGGAATGTGCGCCTCGGTGTACTGCGCGGCACCCGACTCGGGCTTCATCAGGTCGAAGGTGCAGTCGAACACCATGTGCGGCGTACCGCCGGCTTCGAGTGCCTGCAGTTGTTCGACGGAAATCAGGGTGGTGTAGCGCATGGCGTTTCCTTCAGTGTTCTTCGGCCGGTGCCTTGGGGACGGTGCGTTGCCGCAGGATCGTGCCGGCGATGCCGCTGGCGACGATGAGGGCCATGCCGGCCCAGCCCATCGCGTCGATGCGGTCGCCGAACAGCAACACGCTGTAGATCGCCGCGAACACGATGCCCGAATATTGCAGGTTGGCGACCAGCAGGGTGCCACCTTCGGTCTTCGCCGTCGCGTACGCCCGGGTCATGCACAGCTGGCCGAGCGATGCGAGCACGCCGACCGGCAGCAGCCACAGCGCGTGCTGCCAGTCCCATTCGGAAAAGCCGGTGACCAGCGTGGCCAGCCCGCCGGCCACCGCCGAACCGAGCGCGAAATAGAACACCGTGCGCGTTTCGGGTTCGCCGATGCGCGAGAGCGCCATCACCTGCATGTAGGCGAATGCAGCCGTCATGCCCGACATCAGGCCGATCAGCGCCGCGAAGCCCTGGTTCTCGCCGAGCGAAGGTCGCAGCATCAGCACCACGCCGCAAAAGCCGGCCAGCACGGTGAGCACCAGCGTGCCCTGCAGCGGCGGGCGCTGGTTGCGCTTGTCGCGCCCGGGCACCGGCATCCATGACAGCATCGCGCCGCCGACCAGGAAGGCCGCGATCCACACGCTGCTCATGTAGTTGAGCGTCATCGAGGTGGCGAGCGGCAGGTGCGCGATGGCATAGAACCAGGCGCCGAGCGAGACCACGCCGATCAGGCTGCGCCAGGCGTGCATGCCGGGGTAGTCGGTGCGCAGGGACACGCCGCGGCTGCGCGCCAGCACGCCGAGAAACACGATGCCGATGAGGCCCCGGTAGAACACCAGTTCGGCGCTGCCGAAGTACGCGGAAGCGATCTTCACGCACACGCCCATGGTGGCGAATATCAGTGCGGCCAGCACCATCCACAAAGCTTGCACGGCGGTGGTGCGCTAGGCCTCGGGCGCGCGCATCGCTTGCCGGTACCACTCGTGGAACTGCTGCATGCCGTCTTCCATCGGGCTTTGATAGGGGCCACTCTCGTCGTCTCCGCGCAGCATGAGCGCGCGGCGGCCGGCATCCATGCGCTCGGCGATCTCGTCGTCTTCCACGCAGGTCTCCATGTAGGCGGCCTGTTGCGCATCGACGAACTCGCGCTCGAAGGCGACGATTTCTTCAGGGTAGAAGAACTCGACCATGTTGAGCGTCTTGGTGGGGCTCACCGGGTGCAGGGTCGAAACGGTGAGCACGTGCGGGTACCACTCGATCATCACGTGCGGGTAGTAGGTGAGCCAGATCGCACCGTATTTCGGCGGCTTGCCGTCGCGGTACTTCAGCAGCTGCTCCTGCCACTTCTGGTAGACCGGGCTGCCCGCGCGGCCGAGCCGGTTGGCCACGCCGACGGTCTGCACCGAGAAGTGCGGGTTGAACTCCCAGCGAAGGTCGTCGCAGGTCACGAAGCTCCCGAGGCCCGGATGGAACGGGCCGACGTGGTAGTCCTCCAGATAGACCTCGATGAAGGTCTTCCAGTTGTAGTTGCACTCGTGCAGTTCGACGCGGTCCAGCGTGTAGCCCGTGAAGTCGAGGTCGGCGCGGGGGCCGAGCGTGGCCATGTCGGCCGCCACGTCGCGCCCCGTGCCATCGGCGTTCTTCTCGAACAGCAGCCCGTTCCACTCGGTGAGCGGGTAGTTGTGCAGGTTGAGGCAGGGGTCCTTGTCGAAATGCGGGGCGCCGATGAGCGTGCCGGTGGCGCGCGCATCGGCCGCGGCGTAGGTCCAGCGGTGCAACGGGCAGACGATGTTGCCGCCGGCCTGTGCTTCGAGCTGGCCGCGGCCTTGCAGGATGAGCGCCTGGCGATGCCGGCACACGTTCGAAATGAGTTCCACGCCCTTGGGCGTGTGCACCAGCGCGCGGCCGTTGTGCTCCTGCGGCAGCGTGTGGAAGTTGCCCGGTTCGGGCACAGCCAGGCGGTGGCCGACATAGCGCGGCCCGCGGGAAAACAGCGTCTTCATTTCGCGCGCATAGAGCGACTCGTCGAAATACGCGGAAACCGGAAGTTGGCTCGTGGCCTGCTGCAGTTGAAGACTTAAATCAGACATCAAGACCTGACCAAGCTCCCCACAGGGAAGGAAGGGAGAAAGAAAACGGAAGGCGGCGTCTGGAACAGCGCGACGGCCATGAAATTCGCCGGCCGCTGGCCGACGCGAGAGGGGCGATTGTACCCGGGGGTGCCCGATCTCGCCTGCGCCCTAAAATGGGCGGTTTCACCCACGATCCCCGCATGCCCAAGGTGCCTTCTCCCGCCACGTCAACGCCTGCCGCGCTGCCCGCCAGCTACGAAGCGGGGCTGCAGGAACTCGAACAACTGGTGGCCGAACTCGAGTCGGGCCAGTTGCCGCTCGACCAGCTGCTCGGCAGCTACCAGCGCGGGGCGGCATTGCTCGCTTTCTGCCGCGACAAGCTGCAGGCGGTCGAAGACCAGATCATGGTGCTCGATGCAGGCAGCCTGAAGGTTTGGGCACCCGAATGAGCGGCCCGGTGACGTCGACATGGGACGCCGCGCGCCTGGCCGCGTGGAGCGCATCGCACCTGCGCAATGTCGAAGCGGCGCTGTCGCGCTGGGTCGGCGTCGATGCACCCGTGCTGCTCGGCGATGCGATGCGCTATGCGGTGCTCGACGGCGGCAAGCGCCTGCGCCCGCTGCTGGTGCTGGCGGCCAGCGAGGCGGTCGGCGGCAATGGTGCCGCGGCGCTGCGCGCGGCCTGCGCCACCGAACTCATCCACGCCTATTCGCTGGTGCACGACGACTTGCCCTGCATGGACAACGACGTACTGCGCCGCGGCAAACCGACCGTGCATGTGAAGTTCGGGGAGGCCGACGCGCTGCTCGCCGGCGACGCCTTGCAGGCGCTCGCGTTCGAACTGCTCACGCCCGAAGGCGATGACGTGCCTGCCGCGATGCAGGCGCGCCTGTGCCGCCTGCTGGCCTCGGCGGCCGGCAGCCAGGGCATGGCGGGTGGCCAGGCGATCGACCTGGCCAGCGTCGGCCTCGCGCTCGATGAAGCGCAGCTGCGTGAAATGCACCGGCTCAAGACCGGCGCGTTGCTGCAGGGCAGCGTCGAAATGGGTGCCGTGTGCAGCGCCACTGTGGCGCCGGCCACGCTCGCGGCGCTGCGCGACTACGGCGGCGCGATCGGCCTGGCGTTCCAGGTGATCGACGACATCCTCGACGTGACCGCCGATTCCGAAACACTCGGCAAGACTGCCGGCAAGGACGCCGCGAGCGACAAGCCCACGTATGTCTCCCTTCTCGGCCTCGACGGCGCGCGTGCGCAAGCACATCGGTTGCTCGCCGAAGCGCTCGCTGCGCTGGAACGCAGCGCACTCGCCGACACCGCGGCGCTGCGCGCGCTGGCGTACATGGTCGTGGACCGCGACCGATAACAACAAGTTCTCATGGCCCCACTGCTCCCCACGCTTCACGACCCCTCGCCGATCCGTCACTACGACCGCCTGCAACTGCAACAGCTGGCCGACGAGGTGCGTGCCTGCGTGCTCGACAACGTGTCGCGCACCGGCGGCCACCTGAGCTCGAACCTCGGCACCGTCGAACTCACCGTCGCGCTGCACCACGTGTTCAACACGCCGCACGACCGGCTGGTGTGGGACGTGGGCCACCAGACCTATCCGCACAAGATCCTGACCGGCCGGCGCGACCGCATGCCCACCTTGCGCCAGCAAGGCGGCATTGCCGGCTTTCCGCAGCGCAGCGAAAGCGAATACGACACCTTCGGCACCGCGCATTCGTCGACAAGCATCTCGGCCGCGCTCGGCATGGCGATGGCGGCCAAGCAGAAGGGCGAAGACCGCCACGCGGTCGCGATCATCGGCGACGGTGCGCTCACCGCGGGCATGGCCTTCGAGGCGCTCAACAACGCCGGCGTGTGCGACTGCAAGCTGCTCGTCATCCTGAACGACAACGACATGTCGATCAGCCCGCCGGTCGGCGCGCTGAATCGCTATCTCGCGCAGTTGATGAGCGGCCAGTTCTACGCCGCGGCCAAGAATGTCGGCAAGACCGTGCTGCGCGGCGCGCCGCCGCTGTTCGAGCTGGCACGCCGCTTCGAGCAGCACGCCAAGGGCATGGTCGTGCCGGCCACGCTGTTCGAGCAGTTCGGCTTCAACTACGTCGGGCCGATCGACGGCCACGACCTCGATTCGCTGGTGCCGACGCTCGAGAATCTCCGGCAGCTCGACGGCCCGCAGTTCCTGCATGTGGTCACCAAGAAGGGCCAGGGCTACAAGCTGGCCGAGGCCGACCCGGTGGCGTACCACGGCCCCGGCAAGTTCGATCCGCAGGTGGGCCTGGTCAAGCCGACCACCGTGCCCAAGCAGACCTTCACGCAGGTCTTCGGCCAGTGGCTGTGCGACACGGCGGCGGTGGACGGGCGCCTCGTCGGCATCACGCCGGCGATGCGCGAAGGCTCCGGGTTGGTGGAGTTCGAGCAGCGCTTTCCCGACCGCTACTACGACGTCGGCATCGCCGAGCAGCACGCGGTGACGTTCGCCGCGGGCCTGGCCTGCGAAGGGCTCAAGCCAGTGGTCGCGATCTATTCGACTTTCCTGCAACGCGCTTACGACCAGCTGATCCACGACGTGGCGATCCAGAACCTTCCGGTCGTCTTCGCACTCGACCGTGCCGGTCTGGTGGGTGCCGATGGCGCGACGCACGCCGGCGCCTACGACATTCCGTTCCTGCGCTGCATTCCGAACATGAGCGTCGCGTGTCCGGCCGACGAAGCCGAGTGCCGGCAGCTGTTGACGAGCGCCTACGAACAGGATCATCCGGTGGCCGTCCGCTATCCGCGTGGCGCGGGCGCAGGCATCACGCCGCACCTCACGCTCCACGGACTTCCGTTCGGCAAGGGCGAGATCCGTCGCAAGGGAAAGGGCATTGCGATCCTCGCGTTCGGCACGTTGCTCTATCCGGCGCTGACCGCCGCAGAAGCGCTCGATGCCACGGTCGTCAACATGCGGTGGGCCAAGCCACTCGACGTGGCATTGCTGCTCGAAGTCGCCGCTTCGCACGGTGCGCTGGTCACCCTGGAAGAGGGCGCGGTGATGGGCGGGGCCGGCAGCGCGGTTCTGGAAGCCCTGCAAGCAGCCGGCGTGCAGAAGGCCGTGCTGCAACTCGGCTTGCCGGACCAGTTCATCGAGCATGGCGATCCGGTCAAGTTGCTGGCCGGCATCGGCCTCGATGCGGCCGGCATCGAGCGCGCCATTGCCGCGCGCTTCGGCGCGGCGCCATCAGCCTGAGTCTCCAAAGGGTTTTCCGCAGGGAAAACCCCCCCCGAGATGCTGTAAGCGACTTTTTACAATCGCTCTGGCTCAAAAAGTCGTCAACGCTGGTCACAAGCCGCGTTCTGTTTTTTCTTTTGCACCCGGAGTGAAATTCAATGGATCGTCGTTCCCTCATCAAAAATGCCGGCGTCGCCGGCATCCTCGCCGCCGGCGTCGCACCTGCCGTGCACGCGCAGGCCGCCGTTCGCTGGCGCCTCGCGTCCAGCTTTCCCCGTTCGCTGGACACCATTTTCGGCAGCGCCGAGATGCTCTCGAAAACCGTCAAGGCCCTTTCCGGTGGCAAGTTCGAGATCTCCGTGCATCCCGCAGGCGAACTGATGCCAGCGTTCGGCGTGGTCGACGCGCTGCAAGGCGACAACATCGACATGGCGCAATCGGCGGCCTACTACTTCACCGGCAAGGACCCGATCTTTGCCTTCAGCTGCGCCGTCCCGTTCGGGCTGACCGCGCGCCAGAACACATCCTGGAAAGAGTACGGCGGCGGCCGCAAGCTGCTCGACAATTTCTTCTCGAAGTACAACTTCAAGACGGCCAGCGCGGGCAACACCGGCACGCAAATGGGCGGCTGGTATCGCAAGGAAATCAAGACCGTTGCCGACCTGAAGGGTCTGAAGATGCGCCTGGGCGGCGGCGTGTTCGGCGAGGCCATGGGCAAGCTGGGCGTCATCTCGCAGAACATGCCTGCAGGCGATGTGTACCAGGCGCTCGAAAAGGGCACGCTGGACGCGGCTGAGTTCGTCGGTCCGTACGACGATGCCAAGCTGGGCTTCAACAAGGTTGCGCCTTACTACTACTACCCCGGCTGGTGGGAGGGCGGTGCCGACCTGGAGTTCTTCATCAACGTCAAGAAGTTCAACGCGTTGTCGGATGAGAACAAGGCCATCCTCGATGCCGCCTGCAAGGTTGCCGCCGTCGACATGACGGCCAAGTACGACGCTGTCAACCCGATCGCGCTCAAGAAGCTGGTCGCCGAGAAGACCCAGCTCAAGGCGTTCCCCAAGGCCGTGATGGATGCGGGTTTCAAGGCATCGATGGAAGTGTTCGCCGAGCACGAAGCCAAGTCGCCGGAATTCAAGACCATTCATGAGAGCATGCGCGCCTTCCAGCGCGATCAGATCCTGTGGAACCGGTTCTCGGAGTACCCGTTCAACCAGTACATGAACTCGGTCAAGATCTGACGATCTGGCCGTTCACAAGCAAAAAGGCCGACCTGCGAAAGCAGGCCGGCCTTTTTTTTGCAATGGTGTTTCGACGCGCCGGGAATGTCAGGGCTTGCCCGGCGGCGGCTTGAGCGCGTCCTGCATGGCCTTCATGGGATCGCTCTCGCCGCTGCTTTCCGGCGCGGCTTCTGGCGTCGCCACCGGCGCCTGGGGTTCGGTGGCGGCGGCGGGTTCATTGCTTGGCTCGCCTTCTGCCGGCGCGCCGTAAGGGTCGGCCGCGGGGCCACCGTCTTCGGGCTTGAGGCTGTCGCGCATCTGCGAGCCGATGTCATCGAGGTTGACCTTGACCTCCTTGTCGAGGGCGCCTGTCACGATCTGCGGGAACGCGATCAGCATGCCGACCATCGTCAGCTGGATCAACACGAAAGGAACCGCGCCCTTGTAGATCTGCATCGTCGTGACGGGTTCCATGACCTTCTGTGTCACGCGGTCCACGTACTGCTTTTCGGGCGCGACGGAGCGCAGGAAGAACAGCGCGAAGCCGAACGGCGGATGCATGAACGAAGTCTGCATGTTCACCGCCAGGAGCACGCCGAACCAGATCAGGTCGATGCCCAGCTTGTGGGCGACGGGTGCGAGCAGCGGCACCACGATGAACGACAGCTCGAAGTAATCGAGGAAGAACGCCAGGAAGAACACCAGCAGGTTCACCGCGATCAGAAAGCCGACCGGGCCGCCTGGCAGGCTCGAAAGCAGATGCTCGACCCAGATCGGGCCGTCCGCGGCCTGGAACACCAGGCTGAACACCGTGGCACCGATCAGGATGAACATCACGAAGCTCGAGAGGCGGGTGGTCGATCCGAGCGCCTGCTTGAGCAGGCTGAAGCTCATGCGTCGGCGTGCCCAGGCCATGACCAGCGCGCCGAGTGCACCCATGGCGCCGCCCTCGGTGGGGGTGGCGACGCCCAGGAAAATGGTGCCCAGCACCAGGAAGATCAGCAGCAGCGGCGGGATCAGGACGAAGGTCACCCGTTCGGCCAGGCGCGACAACAGGTTGAGCTTCAGGCCCTTGTTGATCAGCGCGATCACGAGGGCCACGAACACGCCCCCGCACATGGCGACCACGACTTTCTCGTCGGTGGCCACGAAGGTCACGGGCTCGCCCTGGAACCACGTGTGCACGGCTTCCATGTTGTGCGCCAGGAAGAACGCCACCACCGCCGACAGCGCGGTGATGGCCACGAGCGATGCGTACCCGCCACCGCCATCGGGTTCGCGGAAGGTGCGGGCTTCGAGCGGAAGCGCCGGGACCTGCGCGGGCTTGAAGATCGCCAGGAAAACGACGTAGAGAACGTACAGGCCCATCAGCATGAAGCCGGGCAGGAAGGCGCCCTTGTACATGTCGCCCACGCTCTTGCCGAGCTGGTCGGCCATGATGATCAGCACCAGCGAGGGCGGGATGATCTGCGCCAGCGTGCCCGAAGCGGCAATGACGCCGCTGGACAGCCGCCGGTCGTAGCCGTAGCGCAGCATGATCGGCAGCGAGATCAGGCCCATCGAGATGACGGAGGCGGCCACCACGCCGGTGGTGGCCGCCAGCAACGCGCCGACGAAGATCACCGCCAGCGCCAGGCCACCGCGCATCGGACCGAAAACCTGGCCGACGGTGTCGAGCAGGTCTTCGGCCATGCCGCTTCGCTCGAGGATGAGTCCCATGAGCGTGAAGAAGGGGACGGCCAGCAGCGTGTCGTTGGCCATGATGCCGATCAGACGCTGCGGCAGCCAGGCCATCACCGACGACTGGAACACGCCGAGCTCGACGCCGACCAGGCCGAAGAACAGGCCGCAGGCCCCGAGGCTGAACGCCACCGGGAAACCCATCAGCAGGAAGCAGATCAGCCCCGCGAACATGATCGGGGCGAAGTTGGCAACAATAAATTCCATGGTGTTTTTCTGCGTGGCCGTTCAGTGTTGCGGCTTGGTCGCCGTGCCGGTCGTCGCGGTCGCGGCGGCGGCTTCGGTCTGCAGGCGCAGTGCTTCGATCAGTTCGGCCTCGGCCGTCTTGTCGGTCACGCGGCCCATGGGATCGGGCCCTTCGCCGCGCAGGAACGCGATGCGTTTGATGAGCTCCGACCAGCCCTGCAGCAGCAGCAGCACGAAGCCGATCGGCAACGCGGCCCACACCGGCCAGCGGATCAGGCCGCCCGAGTTGCCCGACGTTTCGCCTGACTGATACATCTGGATCACGACGGGCGTCGACAGGTAGAGCACCGTCACGCACAACGGCGTGAGGAAAAAAGCGAAGCCGATGATGTCGATCCACACCTGCTTTCGCTTGGACAGGCGGCTGTTGAGCACGTCGATGCGCACATGCTCGCGCTGCAGCAGCGTGAATCCGGCGGCGATCAGGAACGACCAGGCGAACAGGTACCACTGCACTTCCAGGAAGGCGTTGGAACTGGTGTTGAACACCTTGCGCACGATCGCGTTGATGCCGCTGATCACGGTCGCGGCGAGGATGAGCCAGATGGCGTATTTGCCCACTTGGGCATTGAGCCAGTCGATGGCTTTTGACAGCTTGAGCAAGCCTTGCATTGCGTCTCCATTTGGGTATCGGTGCCCCCAATACGAAGGCACCCGACGCGGCGGCTTCGTGAGCCTTGGTGTCGGGTGCGTTGGGGGGCTCAATTCTATCGGCGCCCAACGCACCGCCCTACAGGGCGAACCATAGGGGCTGGCCATAATGCGGCCATGGCCCAGACACCGCGATCCTCCCCGTTTTCCGATGGCATGGCGCCCCATTCGATCGACTCGCCCGACATGCGGCGCGCGGGCCGCGAGCTGCTGTCGCTGGCGCTGATCGACGCGCGCAACCACACGCTGCACCTGCTCTCGTTGTACGAAGAAGCGCTGGCGTCTGTGCTGCTGCCGGTGCCGTATCTGGCGGACGAACCGGGCGTGGCGCCACCGCTCTGGCTGGCGGGTCACGTCGGCTGGTTTGCCGAATGGTGGATCAGCCGCAACACGCAACGCGCCTTCGGCGAGCGGTGTCCGACGCGACCGATGCGCCTCGCCGCCATCGACCCGAACGCCGACGCGTGGTGGGACCCGATGCAGCGGCCACACGCGGCGCGCTGGGGCCCCGACCTGCCCGACATTGGGCAGACCAAGGCCTACTTGCTGGAAACGCTGGAGGTCACGCTCGAGCTGCTCGAGAACGCTGCCGAAACCGACGCCAGCCTCTATTTCTACCGCCTCGCGCTGTCGCATGAAGACCTGTGCGGCGAGCAGCTGGTGGTGATGGCGCAAACGCTCGGCGTGTCGCTGGGCATTGGGCAGCCGCCCGCGGCCGTCACGCGCGAACCGTTGCTGGTGCCCGCGACGGCATGGGATCTCGGGCGGCCCGACAGTGGATTCGTTTTTTCGCAGGAGCAGGGCATGCACCGCGTCGACGTGCCCGAGTTCGAGATCGATGCCCAGCCGGTGACCTGGAGCCAGTTCATCGAATTCGTCGACGACGGTGGCTACGACAACGAAGCGCTGTGGCACGCCGATGGCTGGCGCTGGCTCGCGGCGCAGGTCGAGGGCCGGCGCGCGCCGCGCCATGTCGAGCAGATCGGCGGGGCGCGCAACGGCAGCGGGGGCTCGGTGCTGCAACAGCGCTTCGGCACCACGGTGCGCGCCGCAAGCCACCACAGCGCGGTGCATCTGAGCTGGTGGGAAGCCGATGCCTGGGCCCGGTGGGCGGGCCGTCGCATCGCCACCGAAGTCGAATGGGAGATCGCCGCGCACACCGCGCCGCGCCGGGGCTTTCGGTGGGCCGACGTGCAGGAATGGACCGCCGGCACGCTGCGCCCCTGGCCGGGGTTCAGGCCCGACCCGTGGAGCGCCGGCAGTGCGTTCGACCCGGTGCCCGCGTTCGGTCAGGCCCGCGTGTTGCGCGGCGCCTCTTTCGCCACCCGCGCACGCCTGCGTTCGCCGCGGCGACGCGATTTCGCACTGCCGCACAGCGACGCCGGCTTCTTCGGCTTCCGGACTTGCGCGCTGTAGTTTTTTTCAGGGAGCTTCCATGTCTTTTCCGTTTCGCGCTTTCGCAGCGCTTTGCCTCGGCTTGTCCTTGTTGCTGGCCGGTTGCGGCAGCAAGGAGCCGGCGCAGCGCACCGCTTTCATCGGGTTCCTGCAGACGCGCATCCTCGACAAGCCCGGCCTTCACGTGCCCAAGCTCACCGAAGAAGAAAAAGGGAGATTCGGCGACTACGCCGCCCACTACGCGGTCATCTCCGATTTCAACGATGGGATGAGCAGCGCGGTGAGCCAGCCGATGAACGCGCTGATCGCCAAGGGCGCGATCCGTTCGATCGCCGAAGTCGTTGCGCGGCGTGGCGACATCGAGCAGGTGCAGCAGGGCATGGCGACCCTGCGCGCCGCGCTCGACCAGCAGCAGGCCGCCGCCGACCAGGCGCGCGCCGCCCTGAAGCAGCCCGACGACTTGAAGACCGTCTACGACCAGGCCTACGCCCGCACGGTCACTGTGCCCGCGACCACGTTCAAGGACGTGTTCCCTGCCGTCGATTTCACGCTCGCCGAGACGCTGAAGATTGCCGACTTTTTGCAGAAGAACGCGGCAAAAGTGAAGATCACCGGCAGCAATGTGACCGTGGAAGACCCGGCCACGCTGGCCGAACTCAACAAGATGCTGCAGTCGTTGCAATTGCGCGGCGCCGAGCTGAGCGCTGCGCAGCGCAAGTTGCAGGCGATGGTCCGCGGCTGATCTCAGGGCGGGCCGGCGCCGAGCGGCGGCGCCACTTCCTCCAACGGCTTGCGCTCGGCATCGACGCCCCAGCGCAAGGCCAGCAGTCCTGCGACGATCACGAGGGCCGCACCGATGCAGTAGCCCACCATCACCGCGCTGCGGCTGCCGGTCTCGATCAGCATGCCGAACAACACGGGCGCCGCGAAGCCGCCCGCGCCAGTGCCAACCGCGTAGAAAATCGAGATCGCCAGCGCGCGCATCTCGAGCGGGAACACCTCGCTCACCGTGAGGTAGGCCGAGCTCGCCGCCGCCGAGGCGAGAAAGAACACCGCCGACCAACACAAGGCCTGGCTCATCGCATCGAGCCAGCCGAGCATGAAGGCCCAGCCGGTGAGTGCCAGGCCGACGCCCGACAGCACATACGTGAGCGCGATCATCTTGCGTCGCCCGACGCGATCGAACAGCGGGCCGAGCAGCAGTGGCCCGAGCACATTGCCGAGCGCGAACGGAAAGATGTAGAGCGCGACCCGCGCGTCCGCCACGCCGTGAAAGCGCGTCAGCACCAGCGCGTAGGTGAAGAAGATCGCGTTGTAGAAAAAGGCTTGCGAAACCATCAGCGCCATCGCGACGATGCTGCGCTGCCGGTAGCGGTGCAGCAGCACGCGCGCCACCTCGCGCATCGAGGGGCTGCCATGCGTGCCGATCGCGGAGCGTCCGGCGGCGGGCGGCAGCGCACCGTGCTGCGCGATCACCTCGGCCTCGATACGCTCGACGATGCGCAACGCCTCGTCGGCGCGGCCGTGCGCTATCAACCAGCGCGGGCTCTCGGGCACGTCGCGCCGAACCAGCAGGATCGCGACGGCAAGCACCGCGCCGAGTCCGAAGCCCGCGCGCCAGCCCCACACGGGGCCCAGCACGTGCGGATCGAGCAGCACGAGACTCAGCCCTGCGCCGAGCGCCGCACCCACCCAGAAGCTGCCGTTGATCGCGAGGTTCACGCGGCCACGCACCCGCGCCGGGATCAACTCGTCTATGGCCGAATTGATCGCCGCGTATTCGCCGCCGATGCCCAGCCCGGTGACGAAGCGGCACAGCGCGAAGAATGCGAAGTCGGTGGAGAACGCAGTCGCGAGCGTGCCGACGGTGTAGACCACCAGCGTGACCAGAAAGAGCTTCTTGCGACCCAGCCGGTCGGTGAGCCGTCCGAAGAGCAGGGCGCCGATCACCGCGCCGGCGATGTAGATGGAGCCCGACCAGCCGATCTGGCCGGCACTCAGCGCGAGCGTGTCGGCGCGTTCGAGCACCGCGCCGATCGAGCCGACCAGCGTCACCTCCAGGCCGTCGAGCACCCAGGCCACGCCGAGTGCGATCACGACCCGCCAGTGCCATCGCGACCAGGGCAGCCGGTCGAGCCGGGCGGGGATATCGCTGGTGGCTGTCGTCATGTCAAGGTCATTATGGGACGGCACTTGCGAGGGCATTTAAAAGAGGCGATCCTGAATCCCGATACCCCTTGCGCGCGTACAGCAAGGGTGCATTCAAACGGAGAACACCACATGATTCCACGCAGAGTTTTCACCGCCGCCCTGGCTGCAACCGGTTTGGGTTCGCTGTCGGGCTTTCTGTTCACGCCGCTCGCGCAGGCGGCCAAGGCCTACGAAGTCACCCGCACCGAAGCCGAATGGAAGGCGATGCTGACGCCCGACCAGTTCGAGGTGCTGCGGCAGGCCGGTACCGAGCGGCCCTATTCGAGCCCGCTCGACAAGGAAAAGCGCGCCGGCACCTTCTCGTGCGCAGGCTGCAAGCAGGCGCTTTTTTCGTCGGCTGCCAAGTTCGACAGCCGCACTGGATGGCCGAGCTTCTATGCGCCGATCGGCAAGGCGGTGGAGAAGACGGCGGACAACAGCCTCGGCATGAGCCGCGATGAAGTCCTGTGCAGCCGCTGCGGCGGGCATCTCGGCCATGTGTTCGACGACGGGCCCAAGCCGACCGGCCTGCGCTACTGCATGAATGGGCTGGCCATGACGTTCGCGCCGGGCACCGCACCGCCGGTAGTGCTTTCGTAGCCGGTTGTCGCGGCCAGCCGCGGTCGCCGGTAAAGTCAGGGCACTTTTTTGCAACCAGCCCGGGACACACCGACATGACCAGTTCTTACTCCGACACCCGACTTCTCATCGACGGCGAGTGGTGCGATGCCGCCAGCCGCAAGACCCTCGACGTGCTGAACCCGGCGACGGGCGAGCGCATCGGACGCGTCGCGCATGCCGGGATCGCCGACCTCGACCGCGCCCTGGCCTCGGCCCAACGCGGTTTCGACAAGTGGAAGAACACCCCCGCCAACGAACGCGCCGCCACCATGCGCAAAGCCGCCGGGCTGCTGCGCGAACGGGCTGACAGCATCGCCCGCCTGCTCACGCAGGAGCAGGGCAAGCCGCTGGCCGAAGCGCGCGTCGAAGTGATGGCGGGCGCCGACATCATCGAATGGTTCGCCGACGAAGGCCGCCGTGTGTACGGCCGCATCGTGCCCTCGCGCAACCTCGCCGCGCAGCAGCTCGTGCTGAAGGAGCCGGTCGGTCCGGTCGCCGCGTTCACGCCGTGGAACTTCCCGATCAACCAGATCGTGCGCAAGCTCGGCGCGGCGCTCGCCACCGGCTGTTCGTTCCTGGTCAAGGCCCCGGAAGAAACGCCCGCATCGCCCGCCGCGCTGCTGCAGGCTTTCGTGGATGCTGGCATCCCGCCCGGCACCGTTGGCCTGGTGTTCGGCGACCCGGCCGAAATCTCCAGCTACCTCATCGCCAGCCCGATCATCCGCAAGGTCACCTTCACCGGCTCGACGCCGGTCGGCAAGCAACTGGCCGCACTCGCCGGCCAGCACATGAAGCGCGTGACGATGGAACTCGGCGGCCACGCCCCGGTGATCGTCGCGGAAGACGCCAACGTGGCACTCGCGGTCAAGGCCGCCGGTGCGGCCAAGTTCCGCAACGCCGGCCAGGTCTGCATTTCGCCCACCCGCTTCCTCGTGCACAACAGCCTGGTCGAAGAGTTCGCGCAGACGCTGGTCAAGCACGCCGAAAGCCTGAAGCTCGGCGACGGCCTCACCGAAGGCACGACGCTCGGCCCGCTCGCCAACGCACGCCGCATCACCGCGATGGCCAAGGTGATGGACGACGCGCGCAGCAAGGGCGCGACCATCGCGACCGGTGGCGAACGCGTCGGCAGTGCCGGCAACTTCTTCGCGCCGACCGTCATCACCAACGTGTCGCTCGACGCCGATGTGTTCAACAACGAGCCCTTCGGTCCGGTCGCGGCCATTCGCGGTTTCGACACGCTCGACGAAGCCATCACCGAAGCCAACCGCCTGCCGTTCGGCCTGGCGGGCTACGCGTTCACCGGCTCGATCAAGAACGCGCACATCCTGGCGCAGCGCCTGGAGCTCGGCATGCTGTGGATCAACCAGCCGGCCACGCCGTCGCCGGAAATGCCCTTCGGCGGCGTGAAGGATTCGGGCTATGGCTCGGAGGGCGGCCCGGAAGCGCTCGAGTCGTACCTCGTCACCAAGTCGGTGTCGATCATGGGCGTGTGACGCGTGGGCGCCGCTCGGCGCCCAGCACGACCGCCCGCGTCATCGACGCGCGCCTGTAGAAACGATCATTCCTTCACCCCATGGGTCCAGAGCGCAGACTTCGTGCCGCTCGACGCTGGCAGGCTGCACAGCCTCACTGGCCTGCTGGACACGGTGACGATCGGCGCGTGAGATTCGAATGAAAACGGGCGGCAGCGCCCGTTCCGCTTGCGCACTTAGCTTTCAACTCGATTTCGTTTCACTCGGGATGTTGAGAACGATGCAGGGGGGGGCCGAGGTTGGCAGGTGGCCCCTTCCGCGAATGTCCCCCGGCCTGCGGCCTCCTCCTTTATTTCTCTACAGGGGCCACCCGCCACCCTCAGCCATGGATGCGTAGTGGGTGCTCGAACGGCGTAGCGAAGAAATTTGTGGACAGCTGCAATCGGCCAGAAGCAGCCCTTGGCGCTGCAGTAAACCGGCTTGGTCTGCCAATAAACCTTTTTGTTTGGCGTGCGATGTTGTCAATAACCTATGAAGCATTTTCAGAAAACACTTCAAGCGCTTTTGTCTTTTATCCTGATGGCGGGGTGCACCGACAACATTGAGAAATTGAAGCTTAGTAATGAAGATAGGGAGCGAATTCTCCTCTTGCAAAATCCCTTTGGAGAAAATCTCGTCCGACTAAACAAGGCTGGGAAAGGCGAGCCTATTTTGATAGGTCTGAAAGATTGCAAGGTCTACCGCGCCGAACCTGAGCAAGGGGTAGTTACCGAGTGGGTTCACGTACAGGAAGTCGCTGAGTTCTACCCCCTCCCGTCGGCGTGCAACCGCGAGAGTGTGGAATATGACGGCGAATACGTAAGAATAGAGTTCTGCAAAACGCCAATGGGTGCAGGCGGTGGATGCGCGGGTGGAATTAGTCCTCACCGAAGTCGAAACGGCAAAGATTGGGAGGTCCGTACCGAAAAAGGCAAATGGAAATTGATAGACAAGTTGCCTTAGGAGAGGTCTTATAGGGGCGCCTCCGGGATGGCAAGAGCGCGCGCGTGCGAACATCCAAGAGCCAGGAATGCAGTCGCCGTAGCGCGGTGAAAGGTGGTTCGAGGAAACGTCCGTTTTCTTGAGCCAGCAATCTCCGCTTAGGGCCCACCGCCGACGACCGCTAGGGATGGTCTGCACAACCTGCGCCGCGAGCGACAGGCGGCGTGAACTTCAAGCGACGTGAAGCTGGCGGCTGATTTTTGTGTGTTTACCTGACCGCTCCCCGCGTAGATTGCCCTTGGCGAGCTCAGTTCGGGCGATTCCCCGACTTCCAGGCGCACTCATCCCTGTGCGCCCTGCATCAGCTTGCCCCTGGCCATCCACAGATTGCTCAACGCGAACAGCGTGTGCAATTGCGCCGTGTTCTTGGCCAGCCCCCGGTATCGCACCTTCACATGGCCGAACTGCCGCTTGATCACCCGAAACGGGTGCTCCACCCTGGCGCGCACGCTGGCCTTGAGCTGCTCGACCTTGTCGATCAGCGCGTCGATCTCGGCTGTCCTGTCCAGCATCCTTCGCTTGCCCGGTCGCATGGCGATGTGCCAGGTCAGGTCTTGCCGGGCATCAAGACGCTTGTGCGCTCCCTGGTAGCCCGCATCCCCGTGAACCGACGACTCCTGCCCGTGCAGCAATGCGTTGGCCTGGGTCACGTCGTTCACATTGGCCGCCGTGCCGATCACCGTGTGCACCAGGCCAGAGTCGGCATCCACACCGATGTGCGCCTTCATCCCGAAGTGCCATTGGTTGCCCTTCTTGGTCTGGTGCATCTCGGGGTCGCGCAAGCCGTCCTTGTTCTTGGTGGAGCTCGGTGCGGCAATGAGGGTGGCATCGACGGCGGTGCCACTCTTGAGCAAGAGGCCGCGCTGGGTGAGCATGGCGTTGACCGTCGCCATGATCTGCAAGGCCAGGCCGTGGGCTTCAAGCAGGTGACGAAATCTGAGGATGGTGCTCTCGTCGGGCAGGCGGCTCATGCCGGGATCGAGCCGCGCAAACTCGCAGTAGAGGGGCACGTCGTACAAGGCTTCTTCCATGGCCGGGTCCGACAAGGTGAACCATTGCTGCATGAAGTGGATGCGCAGCAGGGTTTCCACGGCAAAGGGAGGTCTGCCGGTCTTGCCAGCGGGTGCGTGGGGTTGGATCAGCCCGACCAGCTCGGCCCAAGGCACCACCAGGTTCATCTCGTCGAGAAAGTCGCGCTTGCGCGTTCTCTTGCTGGAGAGTTCGAACCCGCTGGCGCCAAGGCTGATTTGCTTCATCTGTGTTCAACGATCACTGGCGGCAACCGGTGGACTTGTGCAGACCATCCCTAGAGCGGTCGTATCTGGATTTGAGCAACGGCACTGCCCCACCGGCCTCAGCCCGGGCGCAGCCAACACACAGCTCAGTCCGTCCCGATCATCACGCTCGATGCCTTGATCAATCCGTAGGCCGGACCGCCCTCGAGCAGTTTCAGCGCATCGGCCGACGTGGTGGTGATGCTTGCCACGATCTGCACCTTCGGTGCGATCTTGAGCGTGACCTCGGTCGTGACGGGCCGCCCGCGATCGAGACGACGGTGCCGGGGAGCATGTTGCGGGCGCTGATTTTCATGGGTGTTCTCCTTTGAAGACGAGTTGATCAATCGATTGGAGCGGACCTCGACGCGCACGAGATTCCGCACTCGGCGCGGGCCGGGTTGGCGATCGATGGTGGACACGAGCGCGATGCGGCCTTCGCGCTCGTCGAGTGGCTGGCCGTCGCGCTCGAACAGCACCAGCGCGCCGTCGCCGACAGGCGTGTTCTTGAGTTCTGGCCAGGAGAAGAGGGCGCGGTAGCCATCGCTTGCCGTGTCAATGACGACCCGCTTCTTCCAGTCGTTGTGGTCGCGAAGCACGAGGCCGGCCTGCTCGACGAGTGCGGTCAATCTCACGCCCCGCACCGTGCTCTTCGTTTCGCTGCCGGCGGCGCCGCGTGTCTGCACGACGCTGAGGATATCGGCCGCTGGTAAGGCGGCGAGCGCGGCGGCGTTCAATTGCAGCGGACGTTGCACCGCCCCCGCGATGTCGATCTGCGTGCTGGTCTGGCCGAGCGATGTGGCCATTGCAACCAGCATGATCAGGGGCGCGAGAACAAGGCGAAGCCGGCGCATCGAGGTCTTTCAGGCGATCGCTGGAGGGACGACGCGGCCGTGGTCGAGATGGATCGCTGCCTGCGTCAGCGCACTGACATCCTGTGGATCGTGCGTGACCAGCAGCACTGGAACCTGCACGCGGTCCAGCATCTCGGCGAGTTCGCTGCGCAGGCGCTCGCGCAGCGGAATGTCGAGTGCCGAGAGCGGCTCGTCTAGCAGCAGCAGGCGCGGCTGCGGTGCGAGTGCGCGGGCCAGTGCCACGCGCTGACGCTGGCCGCCGGAAAGGTGGCGCGGCCGCGCGTCTCGCAGCACGAGCAGATCGAACTGTTCGAGCAAGGCAGCCACGCGCTGACGCTCGGCGTCGGTCGCGCGGGTGCCGAGGCGATGCACGCCAAACATCAGGTTCTGAAACACCGTCATGTGCGGGAACAACGCGTAGTCCTGGAACACGAAACCGATGCCACGTTCGCGTGCGGGCAAGTCGACCTGGCGCGCGCTGTCAAGCAGTGCTTCGGCGCCGACGCGCACATGGCCGCGCGCGCCGGGCACCAGGCCGGCCACGGCCTTGAGCAAGGTCGATTTGCCCGAGCCGGACGGGCCGATCAGCGCGGTGCGGCGTGCGCTCGACATGAACTGCGCATCGAGCTTGAAGTCACGCCCCGGCGAATGCAGCGCGAGCTGGATGTGGATGTCAAGCGAAGGCGAGGGCGGCGTCATGTCAGTGCCTGGCCTGCAGCAGACGGCCCGACACCACCAACACCACGACGCACACGACCGAGATCACCGCGGTGAGTTCGAGTGCGAGCTTGTCGTTGCCTGCCTGCACCGCTTCGTAGACGGCGATCGACAGCGTCTGGGTCTTGCCAGGCAGGTTGCCCGCAATCATCAACGTCGCGCCGAACTCGCCCATCGCGCGCGCGAAGGCGAGCATCAGCCCGGCCGCGATGCCGCGCACCGCGAGCGGCAGCGCGATGCGCCAGAACACCTCCGCCTCGCCCGCGCCGAGCGTGCGTGCCGCGCTCGCGAACTGGCCGTCGACTTCTTCGAAGGCCGCGCGTGCCGCCTTGTAGATGAGTGGGAGCGACACGACCGACGCCGCGATCACCGCGCCCTGCCAGGTGAAGATGAGGTTGATGCCGAACCAGCGATCGAGGTACTGGCCGAACACGCCGTTGCGGCCGATCAGCACGATGAGGTAATAGCCGATCACCGTGGGCGGCAGCACCATCGGCAACAGCAACACCGCATCGACCACGTCCTTGCCGGCGAAACGCCGGCGCGACATCCACCAGCCCAGCGCGATGCCGACCGCCCCCGCCAACAACGTGGCGAGCAACGCGACCTTGAGCGTGAGCCAGAGCGGCGTGAGCAAGGGTCAGGGCTTGGAGAAGCCGAAGCGTTGGAGCACTTCCTGGCCCGGCACGCTGCGCACAAAGGCGATGAAGTCCTTCGCCAGCGCCGGGTTCTTGCTCGTGGCGATCTGCGCGATCGGGTAGCTCACGGGTGTGGTGGTCGGGACAGTCAGCGCGATGCGGGCCTTGTCAGGTTCGATCAACGCGTCGGTGCGGTACACGAAGCCGGCGTCGACCTCGCCGCGGGCCACGTAATTGAGCACTTGGCGCACGCTCTCGCCATAGATCCATTTCGGCTGCAGCGTTGCAGTGAGACCTGCCAGTTCGATCGCACCGACCGTGTAGCGGCCGACCGGCACGGTGGCCGGTGTGCCCGTGGAAATGCGGGCGTAGCTCGGGCCCGTCAGGTCACTCAGCCGCTTGGGTGTCTGCGCGGCGGCGGCAGGCACGATCAGGACCAGTGTGTTCTGCGCGAAGTCGACGCGGGTCGCGTCGTCGAGCAGCCTGGCGGTGGCCGCACGGGTCATGGTTTCCTGGTCGGCCGAGGCGAATACGTCGACCGGCGCGCCTTGCTGGATCTGAGCGAGAAGCGGGCCTGAAGCGGCGAAATTGAAGGTGACCTTGGCGCCCGGCTTGCTCTGCTCGAAAGCCTTCCCAACGGCCTGGAAGGCGTTGGTCAGGCTGGCTGCGGCCGACACCACCAGTTCCTGCGCATGCAGCGCAGCACCACTGAGGGAAAAGGCTGTCACGACGGCCGCCGAACGCAGCCATTTGGGAGATCTCGGCATGGGCGGTGGTTCTTTCAGTTCGCTATTCATTGATGGAATAGCGAATGATAGCCGGGGGCGTCCTGTCGGCGTTGACGTGCAGGCAAGGACTGCACAATCCAGCAATGACAGCACCCCGTTTTGGCGACGCGCTCGGCCATGGCATGAGCGACAAGCGCATCGACATCCTGCGCGGCATCGGCCGCACGGGCAGCATCTCGCAAGCCGCACGTGACGCGGCGATCAGCTACAAGGCGGCGTGGCAGGCGATCGCCACGCTGACCAATCTGGCCGGCGTGCCGCTCGTTCGGCGGGCGGTGGGTGGCGCGGGCGGCGGCGGAGCGACGCTCACGCCCGACGGCCGTCAGCTGCTCGAACTGGCCGACGCGCACGACCTGGCGCGTCGCGCGGTGCAGGCGCGCGCTGGCGGAGCGGCCACGGCGGTGGCGAGCCTCTCGATCCGCACCAGCATGCGCAACCAGCTGCCGGCGATGGTGCAGGCCCTGGAGGTGACCGGCCGCGTCTCGCGCGTGCACCTCATGCTGCCCGGCGGCGAGCACATGACCGCCCGCATCACGCAGGAAAGCTCGGAGCTGCTGGGTCTTGCAACTGGCATGGTGGCCCTCGCACTCTGCAAGGCGACGGCCGTGCAGATCGAGCGGGCCGAGGTTGTCGAGAAGCGGCCCCGGCGACGCGGCAATCATCTGGTGGGCACGGTGACCAAGGTGACGCGCGGCGAGAACGGCGACGAAATCGTCGTCGCGCTGGCAGGGGCGCAGCAACTCGTCGGCTTCGCGGCCAGCAGCAGCGGCTTGCGCACGCGGCAGCGCGTGGCTGCGAGCGTGGACGAAGCGGCGGTGGTGGTGGCACTGCCGGGCTGAGTGCGCCCGATCGGCTTCAAAATAGAGGCCATCAAGGAAACGAATTCATGAACGACACGCCACAAGCTCCCGCGACCATGGACACTTCATCCGCGCCGCCGCTGCCCGATCACCTGTCGATCGATCCGCGCAGCCCGCACCATGTGGCTGCCGTTTTCGAGCACGACATCGGCATCCGCTTCAACGGCAAAGACCGGCTCGACGTGGAGGAATACTGCGTGAGCGAAGGCTGGGTCAAGGTGCCTGCAGGCAAGACGCTCGATCGCAAGGGCAAGCCGCTGTTGATCAAGATCAAGGGCAAAGTCGAGGCGTTTTACCGTTAGTTGCGGCCACCGCGCGCCAGCTTGCGATACACCGTCGCCCGGCTGATGCCGAGCACGCGCGCCGCTTCGGCGACGTTGCCGCGTGCCTCGTCGACCGCCTTGCGGATCAGCGCGGTCTCGACGTCGCGCAAGCGAGGCGGCGGACGCATCGCCGTAGTCTCGGGGTCGCTTGCGCCTTCGCGCGCCATCTGTGGCCTGGCCTGCAGCCTGAGACCTGACCAAAGCGGCACTTCGAGCACGGCGCCATCACCGCGTCTCGCAGCGTCCCACAGCATCGTCCACGGCAACGCGAACAGGTCGCTCGCATGCAGGCGTGCCGAGGTCGCCGGCCCGGCCAGCGCGGGCTGCAGCATCTCCCGTGCCGCAGCGTTGCTGCCCGTGACGTGGCCTTCCTCGTCCAGGCCGAGCAGGCCTTCGGACTCGGCACTGCCGCCATAGCCGGGCCAGTTCAGGCGCACCAGCAGCGCGTGTGGCCGCTGCAGCACCAGCGCGTTTTCGATGCTGCGGACCGACAGCGCCGCCAGGTGCTTGAGCTCGGGCCGTTCGACCACGTTGACGCCGGTCAGGTCCAGCATGCCGACGCAGCGGCCATCGGGCCCGAACAGCGGCGCACCGGCGCAGCTGTAGTGGCGGGTGTCGTCGAAGAAATGTTCGCCGCGGTGCAGCCACACCGGCTGCAATTCGGCCAGCGCCGCGCCGATGGCGGTGGTGCCGACGGCACGCTCCGACAGATCGACGCCGATGCGCGCAATGTCCACGGCAGGCCGTTCGGCATTCGCCGGCAGGCCGCGAACATCGACCACGACGCCGCGCGCGTCGGTCAGGATCGCGAAATAACGGGTCGCCGCAATGGCGCGCGCCAGCCGGTCGAGCACTGGGCGGGCTGCGGTGACCAGGTCATGGCTGTTCAGGGCCGCACGCTTTGCCTCCGCCACCGACACCGCATCGAACGCAATGCGCTGTCGGGGCTGGCGGCCCGCCGACAGGCAGCGTTGCCAGGAGCGGGTGATGAAAGGTTCGATGCGCATGGGCGCCGCGCTGGCGGCGCTGTCGTGGTCGAGCAGCGCGCGACGCGCCTGTGCGATCACGGCGCTGCGTTCGGGCGGGATCGGCGGCAAGAGGGGGGAGGGCGACAGCATCGGGGGTTCTTTTTTTCGGGCGCTGTTTCATTTTGAGAATTTCAAAGCCGGGGCGCAAGCGTCTAGGGTTTTGCCTAGGATGAGGCCCCCGACCGACGCCGAAGATGCAGTTCGCCGGAAACAGCCATCACCCATTGCAGGAGACAGCCACATGCAGGTCCAGCTCACGGTCAACGGCCGCGACGTCACGGTCGACGCGCCGCCCAACACCTTCCTCGTGCACGCGATCCGCGAGCACCTCCACCTCACGGGAACCCACGTCGGCTGCGACACCGCCCAGTGCGGCGCCTGCACTGTCCATGTGAACGGGCGCGCGATCAAGTCATGCAACGTACTGGTGGCCCAGGTCGCCGGCGCCGAGGTGACGACCATCGAGGGCATCGCAGAGGCCGACGGCACCATGCACCCGATGCAGGCCGCCTTCAAGGAGTGCCACGGGTTGCAATGCGGCTTCTGCACCCCGGGCATGGTGATGAGCGCCATCGACTTGTGCACCTACCACCCCGGGTCGAGCGAGACCGAAATCCGCGCGCTGCTCGACGGCAACATCTGCCGCTGCACGGGCTACCAGAACATCGTCAAGTCCGTGCAGATGGGCGGTGAAGCAATGCTGGCCGCACCGGCCAAGTCGGCCGTCACGGCCTGAGGGGAACGACATGGGCGCCCCCGACTTCGCAACGCTGCCACATATCGGCGAATCGATCCGCCGCAAGGAGGACTACCGCTTCCTGACCGGCGCCGGCAACTACACCGACGACATCACGATGGGCAACCAGGCCCATTGCATCTTCGTGCGCTCGCCGCACGCGCACGCCACGGTCAAGTCCGTCGACATCGCCGAAGCCATGAAGATGCCCGGCGTCGTCGGCATCTTCAGCGGCAAGGACATCGAAGGAAAGATGGGCGGGTTGCCCTGCGGCTGGCTCATCAACAACCCCGACGGCACACCGATGAAGGAGCCGCTGCACCCGATCCTCGCGATCAACAAGGTGCGCTACGTCGGCGACCACGTCGCGATGGTCGTGGCCGAGACGGTCGAACAGGCGAAGAACGCAGCCGAAGCGGTGGTCGTCGATTACGACGTGCACCCGGCGCTGGTGAGCGTGGGCGACGCTGCGAAAAAGGCCAGCGGCGTCACCATCCACGACGAGGCGCCTGACAACCAGTGCTACAAGTGGACGCTGGGCGACAAGGCCGCGGTCGACTCGGTTTTCTCGACGGCCGCGCACGTCACCCAGCTCGACCTGATCAACAACCGCCTCATCCCGAACGCGATGGAAGCGCGCGTCGCGATCGGCAACTACAGCCGGGCGACCGAGGAATACGTGCTGTACGTGTCGAACCAGAACCCGCACGTGGAGCGCCTGCTCATGACGGCCTTCGTGCTCGGCCTGCCCGAGCACAAGGTGCGCGTCATCGCCCCCGACGTCGGCGGCGGCTTCGGCTCGAAGATCTACCTCTATGCCGAAGATGTGTGCCTCACCTGGGCCGCCAAGCAGCTCAACCGCAGCATCAAATGGACGGGCGACCGCTCCGAAGCCTTCCTGAGCGACGCGCACGGCCGCGACCATGTGAGCCACGCCGAAATGGCGATGGACCAAGATGGCAAGTTCCTCGCGATGCGCGTGCACACCGATGCGAATCTTGGTGCCTACCTGTCGACCTTCTCGACCGCGATCCCGACCATCCTCTACGCCACGCTGCTCGCCGGCCAATACGCCACGCCGCAGATCTACGTGGAGGTCGACGCGTGGTTCACCAACACCGCGCCGGTCGATGCCTATCGCGGCGCGGGTCGCCCTGAAGCGACCTATCTCGTCGAACGACTCGTCACGCGCTGCGGCTGGGAGATGAACCTCGCGCAGGACGAGATCCGCCGGCGCAACTTCATCACCAGCTTCCCGTACCAGACGCCCGTCGCGCTGCAGTACGACACCGGCGATTTCCCGGCGCTGCTCGCGCGAGCCAACGAACTCGCCGAAGTGTCGGGGCTCGAAGCGCGCAAGGCCGAGAGTGCGAAGAACGGAAAGTTGCGCGGCATCGGCTACTCCAGCTACATCGAGGCTTGCGGCCTGGCGCCGTCGAACGTGGCGGGCGCACTCGGTGCGCGCGCGGGTCTGTTCGAAGCGGGCGAGGTGCGGGTGCACCCGACTGGCAGCGTCACGGTGTTCACCGGCTCGCACAGCCACGGACAGGGCCACGAGACGACGTTCGCGCAGGTGGTGGCGGCACGCCTGGGCATTCCGGTCGAGAACATCGACATCGTGCACGGCGACACGGGGCGCGTGCCGTTCGGCATGGGCACCTACGGCTCGCGCTCGCTGTCGGTCGGCGGCACCGCGATCATGAAAGCGCTCGACAAAATCGAGACCAAGGCCAAGAAGATCGCGGCGCATCTGATGGAGGCCAGCGATGCCGACATCGAGTTCGCCAACGGCGAATTCACCGTCAAAGGCACCGATAAGAAGATACCGTTCGCGCAGGTGGCGCTCACCGCTTACGTGCCGCACAACTATCCGCTCGACAAGCTGGAGCCCGGCTTGAACGAAACGGCGTTCTACGACCCGACCAACTTCACCTACCCGGCCGGCACGCACATCTGCGAGGTCGAGATCGACAGGCAGACCGGCGAGGTCACGATCGACCGCTTCACCGCGGTGGACGACTTCGGCACCATCATCAATCCGATGATTGTCGAGGGGCAGGTGCATGGCGGCCTGGTGCAGGGCATCGGCCAGGCGTTGATGGAAAACTGCGTGTACGACAACGAGACCGGCCAGCTGCTCACGGGCAGCTTCATGGACTATGCGATGCCGCGCGCATCGGACTTCCCCATGTTCAAGCTCGATACGCTGAGCACACCGTGCACCCACAACCCGCTCGGCTCCAAGGGCTGCGGCGAAGCGGGTGCGATCGGTTCACCGCCGGCCGTGATCAACGCGGTGCTCGACGCGCTCGCGCCGCTCGGCGTGAAAGACTTCGACATGCCCGCGTCCCCGCACCGCGTATGGGAAGCCATGAACAAGGGCCGCACCACGCCGACGCAGCAGCCCCAGATCCCGTCGCTCGCCGCGAGCACGCAAGGCCGTCCGGTCGCCTGAACACAGAAGGAATAAACCCCATGTACGCCTTCACACTCGAACGTCCCGCCTCCGTCGCCGACGCCGCCCGGCTGGCCGGCGCGGGCGGCAAGCCGCTGGCCGGCGGACAGACCCTGCTGGCCTCGATGAAGCTGCGCTTGTCGGCGCCCGACCAACTGGTCGACCTGAGTGGTGTGCCGGAACTCAGCGGCATCCAGAAGGATGCCGGCGCTATCACCATCGGCGCCATGTCGCGCCACCTCGAGGTCGCGAACAGCGCCGACGTGAAGGCGGCCTACCCGGCGCTCGCCGACCTGGCCTCGCGCATCGGCGACCGCCAGGTGCGCGCCATGGGCACGCTCGGCGGCTCCGTCGCCAACAACGACCCGGCCGCCTGCTACCCGAGCGCGGTGTTGGGCTCCGGCGCAACCGTGATCACCAACAAGCGCGAGATCGCAGCAGACGATTTCTTCCAGGGCCTGTTCACCACCGCGCTGGAAGACGGCGAACTGATCACCGCGATCCGCTTCCCGATCCCCCAACGCGCCGTCTACGAAAAGCTGCGGCAGAAGGCCTCGCACTTTCCGCTCGTCGGCGTGTTCGTCGCGCAGTACGACAGCGGCGTGCGCGTCGCGATCACCGGCGCCGGCAACGGCGTGTTCCGGCACAAGGGCCTGGAAGAGGCGCTCACGAAGAGCTTCACGCCCGAGTCGGCGGCCGCGGTCAAGATCGAATCCGGCGACCTGAACGGAGACTTGCATGCGTCGGCGGCGTACCGCGCCAACCTCATCAGCGTGCTCACGCAACGCGCTGTCAAGCAGATGCTCGGCTAAGCTGGGGCGGATGACCTTTCCCTCTATCGATGCCGTGGTCGAAGGCCTGCGGCAAGCGGGCTATCACGCCGACCGGCGCCTGGCCACGGCCGTGTTCCTCGCGCTGAAGTTGCAGCGCCCGTTGCTTCTCGAAGGCGAACCCGGCGTCGGCAAGACCGAGCTGGCCAAGGCGCTCTCGCGCGCCTTGCAGCGCGAGCTGCTGCGCCTCCAGTGCTACGACGGGCTGGAGCAGCGCGAAGCGCTCTACGAGTGGAACTACGCCGCCCAATTGCTGCACATGCGTGCGGCCGAGGCGAGCGGGTCGGCAAGCGACGTCGAGGCCGAGGTCTACCAGCCGCATTACCTGATCCGCCGCCCGCTGCTGCAGGCCTTGCAGACGCCCGCGCCCGGCGCCGTGCTGCTGATCGACGAAGTCGATCGGGCCGACGAGCCGTTCGAGGCCTTCCTGCTCGAGTATCTCGGCGAGTACCAGGTGAGCATTCCGGAGCTCGGCACCGTGCGCGCCATCGTGCCGCCGATCACGCTGCTCACCAGCAACCGCACGCGCGAGCTCAACGATGCGGTCAAGCGCCGCTGTCTCTATCACTGGCTCGACTACCCGGACCGGGACCGCGAACTGACGATCGTGCGCAGCCAAGTGCCCGAGGCGGGCGAGGCTCTGTCCGCGCAGGTGGCGGCGTTCGTCGGCAAGTTGCGCAGCGCGCCGTTCGCCGGCACGTTCCAGCGCGCGCCGGGTATCGCCGAAAGCGTCGAGTGGGCGCGGGCGCTGGTCGCGCTCGACACGCTCGAGCTCGATCCGGAAGTGGTGGTCGACACCGCCGGCATCCTCTTCAAGCAGCGCGACGACGTGGCCGCGCTCACGCAGGCGCTGGCCACCGAACTGCTGCAACCCGAGGAAGCGGCTGCGCCGTGACCACCGCCGGCGTCTCGCAGCTCGGCGATGCGCGCACCGGCAAGCTCGGCGGCAACATCGTGGCTTTTGGTCGCGCGCTGCGGCGCGCCGGCGTGCGCACCGACCCGGCTCGCATCGCGCTCGCCACCGATGCCGTGGCGCTGATCGGCGTCGATGAACGCGCGGATATGTGCGCCGCCATGGAAGCGGTGATGGTCAGCCGCGAGCAGGACCGCATGGTGTTTCGCGAACTGTTCGATGCTTGGTTCCGCGACCCCGAACTGGCCAACAAGTTGCTCGCGCAGATGCTGCCGAGCGCCGAGGGAAAAGCCGAGCCTTCCAAGCGCCGACCCCGCGTGCGCGAGGCGCTGAGCGCGCCGCGCGAACCGATGCAGGCCGCGCAGACCGAACGCGAGGTCGACTTCGACGCGGCGATGACCGCCAGCGACCGGCAACTGCAAAAGCACGCGGATTTCAACGCGCTGGGCGCGTCCGAATACCGCCTCGTCGAGCGGCTCGCGCGCGACATCGCGCTGCCGGTGCCGACGGTGCCGTCGCGCCGGCTGCGCGTTGCCAACGGCGTCAGTTCGCACGCGCGCATGCATTGGCCCGGCGTGCTGCAACACGCCGCGCGCACGGGCGGCGAGATGCTGCGGCTGCCGCGGCTTGCGCGACGCGAAGAACCGTTGCCACTGCTCGTGCTGGTCGACGTGTCGGGGTCGATGGAGCGTTATGCGCGCCTGCTGCTGGCGTTCCTGCATGCCGCCACGCGCCGCGCGGGTCGACGCGATGTGTTCGCCTTCGGCTCGCATCTGACCGATCTGACGCCGGCCTTCCGCGCTGCCGACACGGACGACATGCTGGCACTGGCCAATGCGGCCATCGACGACTTCGCGGGCGGCACGCGGTTCGGCGATTCGCTCGCCGAACTGCACCGCCTGCACGCGCGGCGGCTGATCGGCCGGCGCACCCTCACGCTGGTCATCAGCGACGGCCTCGACACCGGCGAGCCCGAGCTGCTGGAACGCGAGCTGCTCTGGCTCAAGCGCCACTCGCGCCGGCTGCTGTGGCTCAATCCGCTGCTGCGCTATGAGGGCTATGCCCCGTTGGCGCGTGGGGCCAGCGTGCTGCATCGCCATGCGGACGCGATGCTCGCCGTCCACAATTTGAGTGCCCTCGGACAACTGGCCGCGAGCCTCGCGGCCTTGATGCGGTCGGGCCGCTGAGCGACCGACGCCACGACCAGAAACCAAGAAGGAAACCCCCATGGAAATGCTCGGCCACCGCCCTCTCGCCATCACCCAACAGCAAGCCTGGGAAGCGCTCAACGACCCCGAAACGCTGAAGAAGTGCATCCCCGGCTGCGACAAGTTCGAGCTCACCGGCGACAACACCTACAGCGTGGCGCTGGCGCTCAAGATCGGCCCGGTGTCGGCCAAGTTCCAGGGCAAGGTGATGCTCTCGGACATCGTGCCGCCCGACGGCTACAAGCTCACCTTCGAGGGGCAGGGCGGCGTGGCCGGCTTCGCCAAGGGCGCGTCCAGCGTCACGCTCAAGCCTGCGGATGCGGGCGCCGACGGTTGCTCGCTCGACTACACCGTGCAGGCGCAAGTCGGCGGCAAGATCGCGCAGCTCGGCCAGCGCCTGATCGACGGGGCCGCCAAGTCGACGGCTGACGACTTCTTCAAGCGCTTCGAAGCCGAGATGCAAAGCCGCTACGGGCCGCCGCCCGCCACGCCGGACGCGGTCGACATGGCCGCACCCGCGCCCGAAAAGACCGGCGCAGTGGCCGGCTTCATGCACAAGATGGGGCTCGGCAAGAAGGCCGACTGAGCATGGAAAACCTCGACGTGATGGTGCTGCGCACATTGCGCGACTGGCGCCGCGCGGGCCGACGGGCCTTGCTCACCACGGTCGTGCGCACCTGGGGGTCGTCGCCGCGGCCGGTCGGTTCGATCATGGCGCTGGCGGAAGACGGTGCGGTGGTCGGCTCGGTGTCGGGTGGCTGCATCGAGGACGACCTCATCGCGCGCTACAGCCGCGCGCATGGCGCGGGCGAGCCGATGCCCAGCGGTGCGCCTGCGCTCGTCAAGTACGGCATCACGGCCGACGAGGCGCATCGCTTCGGGCTGCCCTGCGGCGGCACGCTGGAGCTGCTGCTCGAATACGACCCCGATGCAGCGTCGCTGGATTCGCTGGTGTCGCTGCTCGAAACAGGGCGAATGGTGCAGCGCGCTGTGTCGCTTGACGATGGCGTCGTGACGCTCGCCGAAGCGACAGCACCCGATGCGCTGTCGGTGAGCGCAACCGAACTTGTCAACACCTTCGGCCCCGAGTACCGCATGCTGCTGATCGGGGCCGGCCAGCTGGCCGAATACCTGGCGACCATGGCGCAGTTCAGCGGCTTCGCCGTGACCCTGTGCGACCCTCGCATCGAATACCGCACCGCCTGGTCACTGCCCGGCGTGGCGCTCACCACCGAGATGCCCGACGACGCCGTCACGGCGTTTCGCCCCGATCGCCGCAGTTGCGTCGTGGCGCTCACCCACGATCCGAAGCTGGACGACCTCGCGCTGCTCGAAGCGCTGGAAACCGACGCCTTCTATGTCGGTGCCATCGGTTCCCGTCGCAATGCGGCGTCGCGTCGCGAGCGCCTGATCGAGCACTTCGACCAGACCGCCGAATCGCTCGCGCGCCTGCGTGGCCCGATCGGCATCTACATCGGCAGCAAGACGCCGCCCGAGATCGCGGTCAGCGTGATGGCGGAAATCCTCGCGGTGAAGAATGCGGTGAGGCTACCGCGCGAAACCGAGGTGGCACTGGCCAAGACACTGCACGGCGATCCCGCGTCGGCATAGCGGCTCACGCCGCGATGCCCGACTCGCGGATGCGCGCGGCCATCTGGTGGGGCGCGCCGCGAAGCGACGTCGTCGAACACGATCCGAGCGAGCGTCCTGCGAACTGGAGATCGACCCGCGGGAAGTAAGGTTGCAACGCATCGCCGAGGTCCGACAGGCAGCTCTCCAGCGAGCCGAACTCCAGCATGCCGAACGCGCCATCGGGCCGCGTCGCGACGCAGGCGCCCGCGCCCGTGCCCACGACATAGGTGTACGCCCCGCAGCCCACGCGGCTGATGTCGGCGAGTGGTTTCATTTTTTGACCTCTTGAAGTGCACTGCCCCGCAAAAACCTGCGAAAGGCACGCAAGCCGTGCTGCGTAATATGTGAAACTGGAGGTTACTCAAATGTGTCGAATTGTCTGTCCCTATAACGAGTGACACGAGGCGGCGCGATACGTGCACCTTCGCCAATGCCTGACAAACCTGACACCCCTCGCATCCGCGTTGCCCTCGTCGAAGACGACATCGAGTTCCAGCAGGCGTTGCGCGACGCCACGGCCGGGGCACCCGATGTGGTGCTGCAATGGATCGCCAGCACGCGCGCTCAGGGCCTGCAGGCCCTCGAGGCGGGTGCGGTCGACGTGCTGCTGGTGGACCTGGGCCTGCCCGACGGCTCGGGCATCGACGTTATCCGGGCGGCGCATGCGATGTGGCCCGACTGCGGGATCATGGTCAACACCGCTTTCGGCGACGAGATGCTCGTCATGCAGTCGCTGCAAGCAGGGGCGGCGGGCTACCTGCTCAAGGACAGCGCGGCGTCCAGCATGCTGACCGAGATCCGCAGCATCCACCACGGCGGCAGCCCGATCAGCCCGCTGATCGCGCGCCAGATCCTGATGCGGTTCCAGGAACAGGCGGCATCGCTGCCAGCCGTCGCCGAACCGTCGCCCGAGAAGTCCCGTGCGGTGTTGTCGCCCCGCGAGCATGAAGTGCTGGCGTACATCACCAAGGGGTTCACCTCCGACGAGATCGCCGTCCTGATGTCGGTCTCGCGTCACACGGTGCTGACCTTCGTGCGGCGGATCTACAAAAAGCTGGTGGTGAGCTCCAAGGCCGAAGCCATCTACGAGGCCCGGCTTCAGGGTTTGCTGGATGGTTAGGCGGGGCGCGCGTCCGCTCATTCGTCTGGCGGCGTTGTGCGCCGCGTTCTGGCTTCCAGCGGCGACGGCAATGCAGGTCTCGGCGCCCGACGTGCCACTGCACATCACGACCGGCCAGACGCTCCTGGTGCCGGGCCGCGGTTATGCGCAGCCGCCTGCCCGCGCCGATGATGTCGCGCTGCCGGGCTCATGGGAAACCGTCACGTTGCCGCACGCACTGCCCCGTTTGCTGCTGCCACCGCCGGACGATGGAAACGCCGCAGGTCCGCCCACGGTGGTGAGCTGGTATCGGCTGCAATTGCCGGTGCTGCCCGCATCGGGCGATGCACGCTACCTCTACATTCCGCGCTGGAAGACCGACGGGCAGATCGCGGTGTACGGCGATGGCCGCCTTCTGTACCAGTCGCATTCCAACGTGTACTGGAACGGGTCGAACATTCCGTTGTGGATCGCACTGGACGCCACCGCTGGCGCGGTGACGCCCCGCACCCTCCTGCTGCGCATCGAGCGCCCGCAGGCTTCCGGCGGCGGGCTGTCGTCGGTCTGGGTGGGTCACGAGCAAGGCCTGAGCTGGCGCTACCGGCTGCGATACCTGCTGCAGGTCGAACTGCCCTACATGAGCAGTGCCGCGTTCCTCGCGGTGGGCCTGTTCTCGTTCTTCGTGTGGTTCCAGCTGCGCGGTGAAACGGTGTTCTTGCTGTTTTTCGGCATGGCGGTCGCCTCGTTCGTGCGCACGCTGCATTTCCACGTGGGGGAAGACAAGCTGCCCATTTCGGACGCGTGGTTCACCTGGCTGACGATCAACTCGCTCTACTGGATGCTGGTGGTCACGCACTACTTCTTCAACGACCTGCACCGCCGGCCGATGCGCTGGTTGAACCTCGTCGTCGTCGGCGTCGCGGTGAGCGTCGGCATCCTCACGCTGCCTGTGTTCTCGCGATGGCTCAACGCGTATGCGCTGGCGCCGCTGGTCTACGCGGCCGTATTGCTGTGCGGGGCGATCGTGGTCGGTGCCGGCACGGTCCAGTCCCGGCGCGCACGCTCCCGGCATGGCCTGCTGCTGAGCGCCTGGGCCTGCATCGGATTGCTCATGGGCGCGTACGACTGGATGCTGCAGAACAACCACATCAGCATCGAGAGCATCTACCTCGGCCCTTACAGCAACCTCGGTGCGTTCCTGATCTTCATGTTCGTCATCTTTCGCCGCTACGTCGCGGCCAACGAGGCGGTGCGGCAGGCCAATGCGAGTTTGCAGACCCGCCTGCAAGCGCGTGAAGACGAGCTGCTGCAAAGCCACCAGCGTCTGCGCGAAATCGCACAGCGCCAGACGCTCAGCAACGAGCGCCAGCGGCTGATGCAGGACATGCACGACGGCATGGGGTCGTCGCTCCTCACCGCCTTGCTGGCAGTCGAAAAAGGCCGCATCGACGGCACGATGGTGGCCGACGTGCTCAAGAGCTGCATCGACGACCTGAAGCTGACGATCGACTCGATGGAGCCGATGCAGGCCGACCTGCTGCTGCTGCTCGCCACCTTGCGCTTCCGGCTCGGGCCCCGCCTGGAAAGCGCCGGCATCCGGCTGCGCTGGGAACTGGTGAACGTGCCGGCACTCGACTGGCTCGACCCGCGCAACGCGTTGCACATCCTGCGGATTCTTCAGGAGGCCTTCACCAACATCATCAAGCACACGCAGGCCACGGAAATCCGCGTCGCGACCGCTGTCGACAGGGCGCAGGTGTGGGTTACGGTCACCGACAACGGGCAGGGCTTTCCGGTCGACGAAAGCCTCGTCGGCCAGGGCAAGGGGCTGGGCAACCAGCGGCGCCGGGCCGAGGCCATCGGCGCGCAGATTCGCTGGGCTTCCAGCGCCGCCGGCACCCGCTTTACGCTCTGCCTGCCGATCGGTACTCGGCCGTCCAACCGATCTGTCTGACCAGCGCGAGCGAATCGGTCACGGCCTTGTCCTTCAACGCTGCATTGTGTCGAAATAGACCGCGAGCGCCGACAACAGCGCCAGCGTACCGAGCGCAACGGCGCTGCCTAAAGCGTTGACGAAGTGACGGCGTGTGGTGATGGGAGTCTCCGAAAACGCGTGGCCGCGCTGATGTCAGTGGTTGTCTCGCGGGATGCCGAAGGTCGCGTGAATCTTTTGGTACTTCACGGCCGGCTTGAGCACCATGCCCTCCGAGAGTTCGCCGATCACCGCGCGCTGGATCTCCTGCCACGGTGTCTGGCTCACCGGGTATTGGTAGCCGCCTGCCGCTTCGAGCGCGTCGCGGCGCTTCGCCAGTTCTTCCGGGCTCACCAGCATGTTGGCGGTGCGCTTCTTCAGGTCGATGCGCACGCGGTCACCGGTCTTCAGCAAGGCGAGGTTGCCGCCCGTCGCCGCTTCGGGCGACGCGTTCAGGATCGACGGCGAACCCGAGGTGCCCGACTGGCGCCCGTCGCCGATGCAGGCCAGCGCGGTGACGCCTTGCTTGAGCAGGTAATCCGGTGCGCGCATGTTGACCACTTCGGCCGCGCCGGGATAACCGACCGGCCCGACGCCGCGCATGAAGAGCACGCTGTGCTCGTTGAGCTTCATCTTCGGATCGTCGATGCGGTGGTGGTAGTCCTCGGGACCGTCGAACACCGCGGCGGTGCCTTCGAATGCCATCGGGTCGGCCGGGTTCTCGAGATAACGCGCACGGAATTCGGGCGTGATCACGCTGGTTTTCATGATCGCGGAATCGAACAGGTTGCCCTTGAAGTTGAGGAAGCCCGCGTCCTTCTTCATCGGCTTGGCGTACGCGAAGATCACGTCGCGGTCATCGGTGAAGCGGCCTTCGCAGTTCTCGACCAGCGTCTTTCCGTTGGCCGTCATCGCGGGCTGGATCTTGCCCTTGGCGATGAGCTCGGCGACCACCGCCGGCACACCACCGGCGCGGTAGTAGTCCTCGCCCAGGTATTCGCCGGCGGGCTGCAGGTTGACCAGCAGCGGCACCTTGTAGCCGTGCTTTTCCCAGTCGTCGTTGTCGAGCGCGACACCGATGTGTTTGGCGATCGCGTTGAGGTGGATCGGCGCGTTGGTCGACCCGCCGATGGCCGAGTTCACGACGATCGCGTTTTCGAAAGCGGCACGCGTGAGGATGTCCGACGGCTTCAGGTCTTCCCGGACCATCTCGACGATGCGCTTGCCCGTCATGTAGGCCATCTCCTGCCGGTCGCGGTAGGGCGCCGGAATGGCGGCGCTGCCCGGCAGCGTCATGCCGAGCGCTTCGGCCAGCGAGTTCATGGTCGATGCGGTGCCCATCGTGTTGCAGTGGCCGGTCGAAGGCGCCGACGAGGCGACGAGCTTCAGGAACTCCTGGTAGCCGATCTCGCCAGCCGCCATGAGTTCGCGCGCCTTCCAGACGATGGTGCCCGAGCCGGTGCGCTCGCCCTTGTACCAGCCGTTCAGCATCGGGCCCGAATTCAGCGCGATGGCCGGGATGTCGACCGTGGCGGCCGCCATGAGTTGCGCGGGCGTGGTCTTGTCGCAGCCGGTGGTGAGCACCACGCCGTCGATCGGGTAGCCGAACAGCACTTCGACCAGCGACAGGTATTGCAGGTTTCGGTCGAGCGAGGCGGTCGGGCGCTTGCAGGTTTCCTGGATCGGATGGATCGGGAACTCGAAGGCGATGCCGCCCGCGTCGCGGATGCCTTCGCGCACCCGCTCGGCCAACACGATGTGGTGGCGATTGCAGGGAGCGATGTCCGAGCCCGTCTGCGCGATGCCGATGATCGGCCGGCCCGACTGCAGCTCGTCGAAGCTCAGGCCGAAGTTCATCGTGCGCTCGATGTAGAGCGCAGTCATGTCGGCGTTGTCCGGGTTGTCGAACCAGGCTTGCGAGCGCAGCTTGAGCGCGCGCTTGCGCGGCGGCTTGGGCGTGCTCTTCGGATTGGGGGCTTTGGTTTTGGTCACGAAGTCATTCCCTTCAAGGATTCGGCCGCGTTGGGGCCGGCGCGGCAATCGTCGATGTATTGCCGGACGATGTCGGCGAAGTTTTCATGTGGCAGCAGGCCGAGGTGCGCGGCACGCGCTGCGGTCGCGCCGCTCGGCCAGTTGGCGACGATGCCGGCCACGCGCTCGTCGCGCTCGAAGCGCACGCGTGCGCGCACTGCCGGGCCGGCGACTTCTTCCAGCGCATCGAGCATCTCGCGCACCGTGACGTTGAGCCCTGGCAGGTTCAGCGCGGTGCGGCCGACGAAGTCTTCGCGGCTCGCCTCGTACACGGCGATCAATCCATCGACGGTGCGGGATGGCGACGACACCGGATGCGACACGTCGGGCGACACCGGGCAGATCGATTCGACGCCGGCCAGCGGCTCGCGCAGGATGCCGCTGAAGAAAGACGAGGCTGCGCCGTTCGGCTTGCCCGGGCGCACGGTCACGGTCATGAGCCGGGCGGCGCGGCCGTCGATGTAACCCTTGCGCGTGTAGTCGGCGACGAGGTGTTCGCAGATCAGCTTCTGCGTGCCGTAGGAAGTTTGCGGCGCGGGCAGGGTGTCGTCGGCCACCATTTTGGGCAGCGGCACCGCCGGGTCGGGGCCGAACACCGCGACCGAGCTGGAGAACACCACGCGCGCCACCTTGCCGCCGGCATTCACGTTGGCGCGCAGTGCGTCGAGCAGGGCACGCGTGCTGTCCAGGTTGGAGCGCAGGCCCAGGTCGAAATCGGCCTCGCACTCGCCCGACACGGCCGAGGCCAGATGGAACACGCCGTCGAAGGCTTCGGTGCGCAACGCGTCGGTGAAATCGAGGAGCGGCCCGGTGCGCGCTTCGACGCGGGCATCGGCAACGAGGTCGGCCGGCGGCGGTGCGATGTCGGTGAGCACGAGTCGATCGATCGACTCACCCGCCAGCGTTCCGCGTTTGAGCAGCGTGCGCGCGAGCCGCGCGCCGAGGAAGCCGCCGCCTCCGGTGATGAGCAGTTTCATGGATTTTCTCCTTCAGGTTTTGCTTGCGTTGGCAGCCGCCTTGCGGCGTCGGCCGTGAATGATTCCGCCTTCGACCAGCCGCTCTTCGCCACGGATCAAGTGCAGCGTCGCGTGCTCGCGCGCGGCCACCGGGTCGCGAGCCGCGATGGCCTCGACGATGGCGCGGTGCTCCCGCTGCACGGCTTCCATGAAGTCGAGCCGGCGTGCTTCGTTGCCGCGCGTGATGCGCATGCCTTCGCGCAGGTACTGCTCGAGAAATCCGAGCAGCAATCGAAATTGCGGATTGCCGGTCGACTCGCCGATGACGCGGTGAAAGGCGAGGTCTTCGGCCACGCCGTCGTGCCCGGCCGCGGCGGCGATGTCGATGGCCTTGAGTGCGCGGCGCAGTGCGGCGACCTGACTGCGCGTGGCGCGTTCGGCAGCCAGCGCGGCAATCTCACCTTCGAGTACACGACGCACTTCGACGACGTGCACCACCGATTGCACCGACTCGAGCACGCTCGGGTCGAACGCCAGCGGCAGGTTGGTCGGCGTCTGGGCCACATAGACGCCAGAACCCTGGCGAGACAGCACAAGCGCTTTCGATTTGAGCTGGTGCACGGCCTCGCGCACCACGGTGCGCGAAACGCCGTGCGCGGTCGCGAGTTGCTGCTCGGTCGGCAGCCGGTCGCCGGGCCGGAGCGCGCCCGATTCGATCTGTGCGATCAGTCGCAGCGCGAGCCGGTCGGACAGCCGGTCGGCCACCAGACGGAGCGGTTCGGAGTAGGCGGGGGCCTGCGTGGAAGAGGATGAATTGAGCACGGTTATCAGGTCATCATACAAATCACCGGGGGTTTTCTCGTACCGGTTTGCCCTGATAGCGATCAGTGAATGCAGGTCGATACTGCGCGGGCTGCGATGCGGAACTCTCTGCATCGTTTGTCTGTTTCGAGAACCTTCCAGGATTCACTGCATGGCAAGCGTCACGATCCAAGCGGTCAAGAAAAACTTCGGTGAAGTGCCGATCCTGCATGGTGTCGACATCGACATCCAGGATGGCTCGTTCACCGTGCTGGTCGGCCCCTCGGGTTGCGGCAAGTCCACGTTGCTGCGCATGATCGCGGGGCTCGAGCAGATCAACGGCGGCGAGATCCGCATCGGCGACAAGCGCGTCAACGACCTGCCGCCCAAAGAGCGCGACATCGCGATGGTGTTCCAGAACTACGCGCTGTACCCGCACATGACGGTTCGCGACAACATGGCGTTTTCGCTCGCACTCGCCAAGGCCGACAAGGCGACGATCGAGAGCAAGGTAAAGCGCGCGGCCGAGATTCTCGCGTTGACGCCGCTGCTCGAGCGCTATCCGCGCCAGCTGTCGGGCGGCCAGCGACAGCGCGTCGCCATGGGACGCGCCATCGTGCGAGACCCACAGGTGTTCTTGTTCGACGAGCCGCTCTCCAACCTCGACGCCAAGCTGCGCGTCGCGATGCGCAGCGAAATCAAGGAGCTGCACCAGCGTCTGAAGACCACCTCGATCTACGTGACGCACGACCAGATCGAGGCCATGACGATGGGCGACAAGATCGTCGTCATGCGCGACGGCCGCATCGAACAAACGGGCAGTCCGCTGGAGCTCTACGACCATCCGGCCAACCAGTTCGTGGCCGGCTTCATCGGTTCGCCCGCCATGAACTTCCTGCCGGGCACGCTGCGCCGGGGCGCCGGTGCTGCGCATGTGGAACTGGCCGATGGCACGCGCCTCGACGCGCCGCTGAAAGCCGGCGGCATCGATGGCCAGCCCGTCGTGTACGGCACGCGGCCCGAGCACCTGATGCTGGCCGATGCGGGCGGCATTCCGTCGCGCGTCGCCGTGATGGAGCCGACCGGCATGGACACCTTCGTCGCGTGCCGGCATGAAGGCACCGAGATTTCGGCGGTGTTCCGCGAACGGCACGACTTCGCCCCCGGCACCACGATTCACCTGCAGCCCGACCTGCAGCGTGCGCATCTGTTCGACGCGAGCACCGGCCAGCGGCTGGTGGCCTGAGGCGTCGATCGAGTTTCATCGACTGGCCCGTTCAAACAACAGGAGACGACAACATGAGTGACTTCAACAACCGCCGCACGATTCTCAAAGGCTCGGCAGGCATCGCCGCCGCCGCCACCATCGGCACCGGCAGTGCGATCTTCTCGCCGTTCGCTCAGGCGCAATCGATGACGTTCAAACCCGAAAAGGGCGCCAAGCTGCGCGTGCTGCGCTGGAGCCGTTTCGTGCAGGGCGACATCGACGCCTACATGCTCAACGTCAAAAAATTCACCGAGATGACGGGCGTCGAAGTGCGCGTCGACAACGAAGGCTGGGAAGACGTGCGGCCCAAGGCGGCGGTCGCAGCGAACACTGGCGCCGGCCCCGACATCATCCTGTCGACCAACGACGACGCCAACCTCTACCCCGACAAGCTGCTCGATGTGACCGACCTGGCCGAGTACCTCGGCAAGAAATACGGCGGCTGGTATCCGGCCGTGCAGCAGTACCTGCGCCCCGATGGCAAGAAATGGCTGGGCCTCGGCCTCGGCGCGGCGGGTTCGATGATCGTGTACCGCCAGAGCCAGGTGAAGGCGGCCGGTTTCGACACCTTCCCGAAGGACACCGCCGGCTTCCTGAAGCTGCACCAGGCGCTGAAGGAAAAGGGCACGCCCGCCGGCTATGCGCTGGGCAATGCCACCGGCGACAGCCTCTGGACCAACTGGCTCATCTGGTCGCACGGCGGCAAGCTGGTCGACAAGAACAACAAGGTGGTGATCGACAGCCCGGAGACGCAAAAGGCGCTGGAGTACGGCAAGGAGCTGTACGCCACCTTCATTCCGGGCACCTTGTCTTGGCTCGACCCGAACAACAACAAGGCGTTCCTCGACAGCCAGATCAGCGTCACCAACAACGGCATCTCGATTTACTACGCCGCCAAAAATTCGACCGACCCGAAGGTGAAGGAGCTGGCCGCCGACATCAACCATGCGTCGTTCCCCATCGGGCCGGCCGGCGTGCCAACGGAGTCGCATCTGTTCTTCAACCAGATGATCTTCAAGTACACCAAGTACCCGCAGGCCGCCAAGGAGTTTCTGCGGTTCATGATGGAACGCGAGCAGTTCGACAATTGGCTGATCGGTGCGGGTGGCTACATCGCGCAGCCGCTCGCGGCCTATGAGTCGTGCCCGATCTGGACTTCCGACCCGAAGAACACCCCGTACCGCGACAGCGTGAAGAACATGCGTCCTTCGGGCTACGACGGCAAGTTGGGCTATGCCTCCGCGGGTGCCGGCGCCGACTTCATTGTCACCAACATGGTGGCCGAAGCAATCAGCGGGGCCAAGACACCGAAGGAAGCGATGGAACGCGCTCAGAAGCGCGCCGAGCGCTACTACAAAGTCTGACGCCGTGACCGCGCTCGAAAGGTTCCAGAATAACCGCCATGCGCTGGGGTGGGCATTCATGCTGCCCGCCACGGTGCTGTTGCTGCTGTTCCTCACGTACCCCTTGGGATTGGGAACATGGCTCGGTTTCACCGATGCCAAAATCGGGCGCGCCGGCGAATGGATCGGGCTGGAAAACTTCAGCTATCTGATCACCGACAGCGTCACGCAACTGGCGCTGTTCAATACGCTTTTCTACACGATCGTGGCGAGCGTGGTGAAGTTCGGGTTGGGGCTCTGGCTGGCGGTGCTGCTGAACAAACGGCTGCCATTCCAGAGTTTCTTCCGCGCGGTCGTCCTGTTGCCGTGGATCGTGCCGACCGCGCTGTCGGCGATCGCCTTTTGGTGGATCTTCGATGCGCAGTTCTCGATCATCAGCTGGGTGCTGATGAAGCTGGGCCTGATCGACACCTACATCGACTTCCTGGGCAGTCCGTGGAACGCACGCATCTCGACCATCATCGCGAACGTGTGGCGCGGCATTCCGTTCGTGGCGATTTCGCTGCTGGCCGGTCTGCAGACGATCTCGCCTTCTTACTACGAAGCCTCTTCGATCGACGGCGCGACGCCGTGGCAACAGTTCCGCTTCATCACGCTGCCACTGTTGACGCCGATCATCGCGGTGGTCATGACCTTCTCGGTGCTGTTCACCTTCACCGATTTCCAGCTGATCTACGTGCTCACACGCGGCGGTCCGCTCAACTCGACGCACCTCATGGCCACGCTCGCCTTCCAGCGCGCCATCTCCGGCGGCGCGCTGGCCGAAGGCGCCGCGATCGCCACCCTCATGGTGCCGTTTCTCCTGGCCGCGATCATGTTCAGCTACTTCGGTTTGCAGCGCCGTGCATGGCAACAAGGCGGTGACAAATGAGCAATGCCAAGAACAACGATGCCTCGCAAGGCATGGACTACCTGCAGTCGCTGCCGCGGCGCTGGGTGACCATCTACATCCCGATCATCCTGTTCGTGATCGTGTTGCTGTTTCCGTTCTACTGGATGGCGATCACGTCGTTCAAGCCGGACAACGAACTGCTGTCGCGCGACGGCAATCCGTTCTGGATCATCGGCCCGACGCTGGCGCACTTCGAGAAGCTGCTCTTTCGCACCGAGTATCCGTCGTGGCTGCTGAACACCGTGATCGTCTCGGTCGTGTCGACCGGTATCTCGCTGGTGGCATCGGTGATGGCGGCCTACGCGATCGAGCGGCTGCGCTTCCAAGGATCGAAACCGGCTGGCGGCGCGATCTTTCTCGCGTACCTGGTGCCGCCTTCGATCCTGTTCATTCCGCTCGCGGCGATCATCGTGAAGCTCGGTCTGTTCGACAGCCGCATGGCGCTGATCCTGACCTACCCGACCTTCCTGATTCCGTTCTCGACCTGGCTCCTGATGGGCTACTTTCGCTCGATCCCGTACGAGCTGGAAGAATGCGCGCTGATCGACGGCGCCACGCGCTGGCAGATCCTCATCAAAATCGTGCTGCCGCTGGCGGTGCCGGGACTCATCTCCGCCGGCATCTTCGCCTTCACGCTGTCGTGGAACGAGTTCATCTATGCGCTCACGTTCATCTCTTCTTCCGAGAACAAGACGGTGCCCGTGGGCGTGGTCACCGAACTGGTGGAAGGCGATGTGTACCACTGGGGTCCGTTGATGGCGGGCGCGCTTTTGGGCTCTCTTCCGGTGGCTTTCGTTTACTCGTTCTTCGTGGAGTACTACGTCTCGGGGATGACGGGATCGGTCAAGGAGTAGCGGCGCAAGAAAGTCGGCACCCGCGAACGTAGCGACTGCGTCAGGTCCGCCCTACACTCCGGCCATGATCATCCTGCACAGCTTTTGGCTCTCCCTGGCCACTTATCGGGTGCGCATCGCCCTGAACCTCAAACGCGTGGCTTTCGAAGAGCGCACGCACGATCTCACGCAGGGTCACCAGCATGCGGCGGCGTTTCGTGCGGTCAACCCGGCAGGTGCCGTGCCCGCGCTCGAAGGCGCCACGCCCGAACCGTTGACCCAGAGCCTTGCCATCCTCGAATGGCTGGAGGAGACCCATCCCACGCCGGCGCTGCTGCCCGCCGATGCGGCCGGCCGCGCCAAGGTTCGCGCCCTGTTCCTGCTGACGGCGGCAGACACGCACCCGCTGGTCGTGCCGCGGGTGCGCGCCCAACTGAAGCAGCGTTTCGGCGCTGACGACGCCGCGGGTGTCGATTGGGCGGCGCACTGGTTCCGGGAAGGCCTGGCCGCCTACGAGGCCTTGCTGCCCGAGGGCGCGACCCGCTGCCATGCAGAAACGCTGAGCCTCGCCGATCTGGCACTTGCCAGCCACCTGATCGGCACAGTGCGTTTCGGCGTGGCTTTGGACGGCTACCCGCGCGTGGCGCGCGTTGGCGCATCGCTGATGGCGATCCCCGAAGTCGCAGCGGCGCATCCCGATCTGCAGATCGGCGCGCTGTCCGTCCGCTGAGACGATGACCCGTACTGCGGCGCCCCCGCCGCAACGCGGTCCGCGCCCAATGACAGCGTTGCGAAGTCGTGCGGCCGCTCAGGCGTCTGCGCGCGCTGGAAAGACGAGCGTGAACACGGTTTCATGGCGGTCGCTTTTCGCGAGCAGCTGGCCGCCGTGCAGCGCCATGATCGATCGCACGATGGCAAGGCCCAGCCCGCTGGATTCCGCTGACGCGGTGCGCGCCGAATCGACTCGGTAGAAGCGGTCGAACAGATAGGGCATGTGCGCTGCCCCGATTTCGGGACCCGTGTTGGCCACCCGGATCTCCACGCCTGCGGCGGTACCGTGGCTCGAGATGTGGATCGGGGAATCCGGCGCGCCGTACTTCATCGCATTCACGAGCAAGTTGGCCAGTGCCCTGCGCAGCAGGTCCGAATCGGCCAGCACGGTGCCTGCCACGCGCGTGCCGAATGAATTCCCGCGTTCGGCGGCGAGCCCCTCGAAATATTCGCAGAGTTGCCCGATCGCGTCTTCCAGGGGCACTGCTTCGAGGTGCACCGCTGCGCCGGGCTGACTGGCACGGGCAAGAAAGAGGATGTTGTCGACCATCCTCGACAAGCGCTCGTACTCTTCCTGGTTGGACGTCAGCAGCGCCTGATAGCTGTCGACCGAGCGTGGCATGGTCAAGGCGAGTTGCGTCTCGCCCATGAGGTTGCTCAACGGCGTTCGCATCTCGTGCGCCAGATCTTCCGAGAACCGCGAGATCCGCCCGAACCCGTCTTCGAGGCGGGCCAGCATCGTGTTGAGCGATTCACTCAACTGCTGGAGCTCGGCCACCTGATCGAAGCCCTGGAGGCGGGCGGACAAATGCTGCGCGTCGATCAGCGCAGCGTCTTTCGCAAGCGCTCTCACGGGCCGAAGGCCGCGCAGGCTGACCCCCCAGCCGAACAGAAAGGACAGTGCGCCGCCCACCGCCATCGCCACCCACAGTCGGTTGCGGTAGACGTGAAGCATCTGCTCGCGTCCTGCGAGGAGCTGGCCCGCCACCAGAGTGATCGAACCTCCGTCGTGCGCAATGCGCTGCAAGGCGATGCGCGCGCGGCTCGGCTGCGTGACATCGCGCAGATGAACACCGGCCTCGGCCGGCAGTTGCGGAATGGGCTGTTGCGTCGGGTTGATGGCGATCAGCGGATGCCCCTCGGTGTCCAGCACCCACAGCAGGCTGTCCCGGTTGCCCAGCATGTTCTCGTACAACTGCCGGCGCTTGCGCAGTTCATCGATGCTTTCGCTGTCGCCGATGAGCGCACGCATCCGCTCCAGCCGTCCCTCGAGTGCCAGGTCGTCTCGCAGCGCGATTTCGTGCTCCAGCGATGCGAGCAGATAGGAGCCGATCGCCCCCAGCAATGCAAAGCTGATCAGACCGAACATCGAAGCCAGGCGAAGACCGAGGCTGCGTGGCATCAGGCTCACTCGGGCACCTCCGCGCTGTAACCCATGCCCCGCACCGTCTTGATCAGCTTCACTGCGTACGGCTCGTCGATTTTCATGCGCAGGCGGCGGACCGCCACATCCACCACATTGGTGTCGCTGTCGAAATTCATCTGCCAGACCTGAGAGGCGATCTGCGCACGCGACAGCACCTCGCCTTCGCGGCTCACGAGCAATTGCAGGAGCGCGAATTCCTTGTTGGTGAGGTCGATCCGCTGGCCCTGACGCGTGACCTTGCGGCGCAGGACGTCGATCTCGAGGTCGGCGAGCTTGAAGGTTTCGCCTTCTCGAGGCGGCCCGCGTCGCAGCAGCGTCCTCACACGCGCCAGCAGCTCCGCATAAGAGAAGGGCTTGACCAGGTAGTCATCGGCACCGAGTTCCAGACCCTTGACGCGGTCTTCCACCGCATCGCGCGCGGTCAGGAACAGCACGGGCATGGGGCTCTTTCGCCGAATGATGCTCAGCAACTGCCATCCATCGATCCCCGGGAGCATGACGTCGAGGATGACCAGGTCGAATTCGGACTCGCTCACCATGAACTGGCCTTCGATGCCGGTGTGCGCGACTTCGACCTGATAGCCGGATTCGCTCAGTCCCCTTCGCAGGTACTCCGCCGTCTTGATTTCGTCTTCCACAACCAGTATCCGCATCGTCGTCTCCTGCAGCGAGCCTAGACGGTTTGGATGCGCAGGAGGATGACATTTTTGTAATGCGCCGGCCATCGGTCTGACGGCATCGGTTGGGCACCATCAAGGCCTCGATTCACCGAACCTTGAAGGAATTCAACCATGGCATCACGAGCCAACCTTGCTGTCGCGCTGGCCTTTGCACTGTGCGCGGCAGGCGCCACTGCCGCACCCTCGTCACGACTGCTCACGCAACAAAACGTCTCGCTGGCACTCGCCAACGAACTGGCTGAAGCCACCCTGGCCGCGTGTCACGCGGAAGGTCGCTCCGCGGTGGTTGCCATCGTCGACCGCGGCGGCAATCTGGTCGCTGTTCAGCGCGACGACAGCGTCGGGCCGCACAACACCGACGCAGCGCGCCAGAAAGCCTTCACGGCGCTGTCGACGAAGACCGCCACGCGAGAGCTGGCCACCAACGCGCGCGCCACGCCCGATTCCCAGAACCTGAACACCGTGCCCTCGCTCCTGCTCATCGGCGGCGGTGTGCCGCTGAAAGTCGGCAACGACGTGATCGGCGCGATCGGCGTCGGTGGTTCCGGCGGCGCCGCCAACGACGAAGGTTGCGCGCTCAAGGCCATCGCCAAAGTACTTCCCATTTCCAACTGAAAGACCCTGACCCATGAAAACGCTTCCCAAATTCCTGTCCGCTGCATTGCTGGCTGGTGCTGCCACGGTCAGCCTGGCCGCAACCAATCCACTGAGCGTCCACGTGCTGAATCTTCAGGACGGCCTGCCGTCGCCTGGCGTGGTGGTGGTGCTCGAAAAGCAGTCCGGCAAAGGTTGGACAGAGCTCAACAAGGACGTGACGAACGAACAGGGTCGCATCCCTGCGCTCTTCCCGGCCGGCGCCGCGCTGGAAAAAGGCAACTACCGCGTCACCTTCCAGACCGGCGACTGGTTCGCCAAGCACGACATGAAGACGTTCTTTCCCGAGGTGCCGGTGATCTTCGCGGTGGATGGCGCCGTGGCCCACTATCACATCCCGTTGCTGGTGAGCCCTTACGGTTTTTCGACGTACCGCGGGAATTGACGCCAGACGTGTCGCCATCCAGGCCGCCGCCGAAAGCAGCCGGTCCCGCAGCGCTCAATCGCCCTTGAGCGGCGGTGGCACATCGCCGCCTTTTTGACGTTCGCGGAACAGCGCGGCACGCACCAAAAAGATCGTGGTCACCGGCGCGGTGAGCGCGATGAACAATGCAATCAGCAAAGCGTGCAGGAAGAGGTTGCCGCCCTGCACCGAGAAATAGACGATCGTTGCAATCGTCGTGCACCACACGCCGAGGGTGGCGCCGAGGGTCGGTGCGTGAATGCGGCGAAAGAATGTCGGCAGCCGCACCAGGCCGAACGAACCGATCGCAGCGAACGCGGCACCCGCGACCACAAAAAACGCGGTGACGATCTCGGCCCAGAGCGGCAGTGGCCCGCCCAGAAATGCGTCGTTCATTCGATCACCTCGCCACGCAACAGGAACTTGGCGAGCGCCGTCGACCCGACGAAGCCGAACAGCGCGATCAGCAGCGCCGCCTCGAAGTACACGTTGCTTGCATAAACGATGCCGAGGACCAGCATCATGAGCATGCCGTTGACGTAGAGGCAATCGAGCGCGGTGATGCGGTCTTGCGCCGTGGGCCCGACGACGAGGCGACACAGCGCGCACAGCATGGCGACTGCAAGCAGCAGCAACGCCAGCTTCAGCGCCCAGAACAGCACGGGCGTCACGATTCGAAGATCTCCATCAGGGGGCGTTCGTAACGCTTCCTCAGCAACGCGACGAAGGCGGCTTCGTCGTCGATGTCGAACACGTGGATGAGCAGCGTCGACCGGTCGAACGACACCTCGCCCCAGGCGGTTCCCGGTGTGAGGCACAAGATCATCGCAAGCACCGCCAGTCCGTTGGGGTCGCGCATCTCGAGCGGTATCTGCACGAAGGCATCGTGGATGCGTGGCGTCGACCGCGTGAGCAACAGGCGTGCGACATTGCAGGCCGATACCGCGACGTCGAGCATCACATGACCCGTGAGCTTGAGTGCCACCCCGGGCCGGCGCATGCGAACGGTGGCCGGGCGCAGGCTGCGCGTGATCAGCGGCACCACGATCGACAGGAGCGCGGCCAGCAGCAGCGTGGCAGCGTCCAGCGACTGGTTGAGCAACAGCCAGACCGAGAACAGCGCGAGCGAGAGCGGCAGTGATGGCAGCCAGCGCTTCATGGTGCACTCGCCTTTTTCGCTGGCGGATTGGGGATTTGCCGGGCGCCGAACACGGCTTGACGGTAGGCGGTGGCGGTGCGCAGGCCTTCGGCCGTCGCGCTGACGTGTTGCATCACGGGTTCGGCCGCCAGCGTCAGCGCCACGCAGGCTGCCAGCAGCGCCGCCACGGGCAGCACCTCGAGCGCGGGCAGGGCAGGCATCGTCTCGTGGATCTGCGTCCAGAAATGCCGGATGCCGGCGCGGCTGAGCGCGATCAGCGTGAGGAAGCCGGAGGCGATCAGCAACACCATGAAAGTCACGCCGGAAGCGCTCACAGAAGGTGCATCCATCATCCCGCTGAGCATTGCAAACTTGCCGACGAAGCCTGAGAGCGGCGGCAGCCCGGCCAGCAACAGCGTGCAGCCGATGAACGCGAGGCCGAGGAAGGCGATGCCGGCCGGAATGGCGCGCCCGTAGAGCGCTTGCTGCTCGTCGTCGAGGTTCACGTCGTGGACCGGTTTCAGGTCTTCGGCGAGATAGGGCGCATTGCCGGCCGTCTCGTGCGGCGCGATGCTCACGCCGGCGTTGCGCCAGCGCTCGATCATGTCGATCAGCAGGAAGAAGGCGCTGACCGCGAGCGTCGAACTGATCAGGTAGTAGAGCGCGCCGGCCCATATCGCGGGGTCGCCGAGGCCCATGGCCGTGAGCAGCGTACCCGCCGAGACGAGCACGCTGAAGCCCGCGAGATTCGACAGCCTTTGCGTGCCGACGATGCCGAGCGCGCCCACGAGCAGCGTGGACAGACCGATCGCGACCAGCACCCCCTGGCCGAATTGCGCCGACAGGCCGGTGTCCGGTGCGAAGAGCGTGGTCCACAGCCGCAGCAGCGTGTAAATGCCGAGCTTGGTGAGCAGCGCGAACACCGCGCCCACCGGCGACACCGCGGCGCTGTACGCCGGTACCAGCCAGAAGTTGAGCGGCCAGGCGCCGGCCTTGGCGAAGAACGCCGTTGCGAGGATGGCGGCCGCCGCGTGCACCAGGCCGCGATCGGCGGGCGCGATCTGCGCGATGCGCACGCCGAGGTCGGCCATGTTCAGCGTGCCGGTGGCACCGTAAAGCATCGCGGCGCCGATCAGGAACAGCGACGACGCGGCGAGGTTGATGGCGATGTAGTGCAGGCCGGCCTGGACCCGCAGCCGCCCGGAGCCGTGCAGCAGCAGACCGTAGGACGCGGCCAGCATGACTTCGAAGAACACGAAGAGGTTGAACAGGTCGCCAGTGAGGAAGGCGCCGTTCAGGCCCATCAGCTGCAGCTGGAGCAGCGGATGGAAGTGCACGCCAGCGCGGTCCCAGCGCGAGGTCGAATAGATCGACGCCGCAAAGGCGATCACCCCGGTGAGCGTGACCATCAGGGTCGAGAGCCGGTCGGCCACGAGCGCGATGCCGAAGGGCGCTTTCCAGTTGCCGGGCAGATAGACGCCGATCGACCCCGGCCCGCCGCCGGTGTCCGGCGTATTGACCCAGCGCAGCAGCGCGAGCGCCGCGAGCAGGCCGATGAGTCCCGACAGTACGCTCAGCGCCGACTTGGTCCGGCGCCGCTGTTCGCCCAGCAACAGCATGAGTGCGGCGGTGAGCATCGGCACGAGGATCGGCACCGCGACCAGGTGCGGCATGCTGATATCCAGCAGCCTGTCAAGCAGCGAGAAGACGTCATTCATTCGCCGGCTCCTCCCCATCCACATGGTCGGTGCCCGTGAGGCCGCGCGAAGCAAGCATCACGACGAGGAACAGCGCAGTCATTGCAAAACCGATCACGATGGCGGTGAGCACCAGCGCCTGCGGCATCGGGTCAGCGGTGTTGGCCAGCGTCGCCTTGATGCCGGTGACGAGCACGGGCTCGCTGTCGACCTTGAGGCGGCCGGTGCTGAAGATGAACAGGTTGACCGCATAGGAAATCAGCGTCAGTCCGATGATGACCTGGAAGGTGCGCGGGCGCAGCAGCAGGTACACGCCCGAGCCGGTCAGGACGCCGATCGCGATGGCGAGCACGGCTTCCATCAGGCCTTCGCCTCCGCCGCAGCCAGCCGTTCGGCTTCCTTCTCGGCCTGTTCGTCGGCCCAGCGATGGCTGCGCACCGATTGGTGGGCCAGCGCGGTCAGGATCAGCATGGTCGCGCCGAGAACGATCGAGAACACGCCCATGTCGAAGAAGAGCGCACTCGGCACGTGCACCTCGCCCAGCAACGGCAGGTGCAGGTGCGCGGTGTGCGTGGTCAGGAACGGATAACCCAGCACCACCGCGCCGCCGCCGGTGGCGAGCGCCAGCAACAGGCCGATCGCGATCCAGCGCCGCGGGTAGATGCGCAAGTGCTCTTCGACCCATTCGGTGCCCGAGACGATGAACTGCAGCAGCAAGGCCACCGACATCACCAGCCCGGCCACGAAGCCACCGCCCGGGGCGTTGTGGCCGCGCATGAAGAAGTACACCGACACCAGCACCGACAGCGGCAGCAGCAGCCGCACCAGCACCGCGGGCACCATGAGATACCCGACGGCCGTGTCTTTCGCGCGCCGCGGGTTCAGCAGGTCGCTGCTGCCGTCGTCGGGCTGCGCGCGCTGCTGTGCCGGCAATGCCATCGACTCGGGCGCCGGCCGGAACCGCCTGAGCAGCGCATAGACGGTGAGGGCCACCACGCCGAGCACGGTGATCTCGCCGAACGTGTCGAAACCGCGGAAGTCCACCAGCATCACGTTGACGACATTGGTGCCGCCGCCCTCGCTGAGCGCGCGGTCCAGGAAGAAGGGCGAAATGCTTTGTGGAAACGGCCGCGTCATGAAGAGCCAGGCGAGCGAGGTCATGCCGGCGCCAGCGAGCGTGGCGACCGCCAGGTCGCGGCCACGCCGGCCCCAGGGGCGCAGTCGGGCACGCGCCGGTTGGGTGGCGACCTTGCGCATCGGCAGCCACCGCAGGCCGAGCAGCAGCAGCACCGTGGTGACCGCCTCGACCACGAGCTGCGTGAGGGCGAGGTCGGGTGCCGAGAACCAGATGAAGGTGATGCAGCACACCAGCCCCGCGCCCGAGGCGAGCATCAGCGCCGCGAGCCGGTGGAACTTGGCCTGCCACGCGGCGCCGAGCGCGCAGGCGATGCCGATCGACCAGGTCATCGCGAACATCGGCGAGAACGCAAGCAATTCGCGCGCGCCACGTGCGACGGGCGTTGCCCACAGCGCGGCCGCAGCGCCGGCGACCGCCACGCCCACCAGCAGCAGCAACTGCGATTGCATGCGTCGCGTGCCGAGCAGGCGGCGGCTGCGCCGGCCGGCCTCGCTCAGGCGGGCCAGCAGGTGTTCGAAGATGCGCTGCCCGTCCAGGCGGTGCAGCAGCGGCGTGTGTTCCAGCCGCCCGGCAGCGCGCCCATGCCGTTGCAGCCCATAGAGTGCGATACCGCCGGCGAGCGCGACGAAACTCATGAAAAGCGGCAGGTTGAAGCCGTGCCAAACGGCCAGGCTGTATTCAGGCAACTCGCCGCCCACCACCGGCGTCGCGGCGGTGGCCAGCAGCGCACCGACCGACCAGGCCGGCGCGATGCCCACCACGAGGCAGATCAGCACCAGCAACTCGACCGGCACCCGCATCCAGTGGGGTGGCTCGTGCGGCGTCTTCGGCACGTTCGCGCCGCAGGGCGGGCCGAAGAACACATCGAACACGAAGCGCGCCGAGTACGCAACGCTGAAGATGCCGCCGAGCGTCGCGAGGATCGGCAGGCCCCAGTTGATCCACGGGGACGCCTGGATGAACACCGTCTCGGCGAAGAACATCTCCTTCGAGAGGAAGCCGTTGAGCAGCGGCACGCCGGCCATCGAAGCGCTCGCGATGATCGCGAGCGTGCCGGTGATCGGCATCAGCTTGAGCAGGCCGCTGAGCTTACGGATGTCGCGCGTGCCGCTTTCGTGGTCGATGATGCCGGCCGCCATGAACAGCGATGCCTTGAAGGTCGCGTGATTCATGATGTGGAAGACCGCCGCCACCGCCGCCAGCGGGCTGTTGAGCCCGAGCAGCAGGGTGATGAGCCCGAGGTGCGAGATCGTCGAATACGCGAGCAGCGCCTTCAGGTCGCGCTGGAACATCGCGATGAAGCCGCCGAGCAACAAGGTGATCGCGCCGGCACCGCCGACGAGCCAGAACCATTCCGCGGTACCCGACAGCGCCGGCCAGAGCCGCGCCATCAGGAACACGCCGAGCTTCACCATCGTGGCGGAGTGCAGGTAGGCCGAAACCGGCGTGGGTGCGGCCATCGCGCGCGGCAGCCAGAAATGGAAGGGGAACTGCGCGCTCTTCGTGAAGGCGCCGAGCAGCACCAGCACCAGCGCCACCGGGTAGAGCGCGTGGGCGCGAATCGCGTCGCCGGAGGCCAGCACCACGTCGAGTTCGTAGCTGCCGACGATGCGGCCCAGCACCAGCACGCCGGCCAGCAGGCACAGGCCCCCGGCGCCCGTCACCGTGAGCGCCATGCGCGCGCCGCGCCGTGCGTCGCGCCGATGGTGCCAGTAACCGATGAGCAGGAACGAGAACAGGCTGGTCAACTCCCAGAACAGGACCATCTGCACCAGGTTGCCCGAGAGCACCACGCCCATCATCGCGCCCATGAACGCGAGGAAGAACGAGAAGAAGCGCGGCACCGGGTCGGACGCCGACATGTAGTAGCGCGCGTACAGCACCACCAGCGCCCCGATGCCCAGCACCAGCATGCAGAAGAGCCATGCGAAGCCGTCCATGCGGAACACGAGATTGAGGCCGAGGGCAGGAAGCCATTCGATTTCCTGGCGCAGCACGTTGCCGCGCGCGAGCTGCGGAAAGAGCCATGCGGCCTGGAGCGCGCAGCCCAGCGCCACCACACCTGCCAGCGTCGACTCCCTGTTGCGGGCGTTCGACGGCAGGAAAGCCGCCAAGACGCTGGCGATGAAGGGGAGGGCGACGAGAAAGACCAGGGGCATTGCGGTCGATTCTATCGGCCGACCCCTTTTCAGGCCCTCCCAAAAGGGCTCCGCGGGCTAGGGGGGCAGGCGTGAGGCGGCGATGGAATCAGGCCGCCAGTCGCCGCCCAGTGCCTTCACGAGATACACCGAGGTGACGAGTCGCTGCCCCATGAGTTGCGCGGCTTGCCGCTCGGTCGTCAGCAGCGATTGCTGTGCGGTGATCACGTCGAGGTAGGTCGAGGCGCCCCCTTCGTAGCGTGCGGTCGACATGTCGAGCACGCGCCGGGCGGCGGCCACGGCGGCCCCCGCTTGGGTGGTGGCGCGGTCCAGCGCGCTGAGGCCGGTGATGCCGTCCTCGGCTTCCTGCATCGCGACCAGCACGACGCGCCGGTAGTTCGCAACGGTGGCATCGTAGCCAGCCTTCGAAAATGCGAGATTGGCACGCAGCCGGCCGCCGTCGAAGAGCGGCTGCGTGGCGGAGAGACCGATCGACCAGAGGAGACTGGGTGCATCGAACAGCGTCTCGATCATGCGGCTGTCGACACCCACCGTCGGCGCCAGCGTGAAGCTCGGATAGAAGGCCGCGGTGGCGACGCCGATCTGCGCGTTGGCCGCCGCCACCGCGCGTTCGGCCGAGGCCACATCGGGCCGCCGCTGCAGCGTTTCGGAGGGCACGCCGATCGGAATCGCGGGCGGCGCGATCGGCTGGAGGTCGGGCGCCAGCGCGAAGCTCGGCGCGGGCGTGCCCGTCAAGGTCGCGATCGCGTGCTCGTATTGCGAACGCTGCTTTTTCAGCACGTCGACTTGCGTCAGCGTGGTGTCGAGCAGCGCCTGCTGCTGCGCCACGTCCAGGCCCGACACGGCGCCCAGGTCGTGCCGCGCCGACACCAGTTCGAGCGCGCGGCGTTGCAGGCCGATCGAGCGCGAAAGCACATCGAGTTCGGTGTCGGTCGAGCGCAGGTTGAAGTAGTTGGTCGCGAGGTCGGCTGCCAGCAGAAGCCGGGTGTTTTCCAGGTCCGCCGCGGATTGCTCGGCAGACGCGGTGGCGCCTTCGACGCTGCGCTGCACGCGGCCGGCCAGGTCGAGTTCGTAGCTTGCGGTGAGCGACAGCGCGAAGTCGTTCTGCACCGTCGAGAAGTTGGACGCGTTGTAGTTCGTCAGCGGACGGTTGGCCGAAATCCGGAGTCGCGATGCGCGCGTGCCGAGACCGATCTGCGGGAAGCGCGCGGCCGCGCTCGCATCGAGCGTGGCGCGCGCCTGCGCCAGCCGCGCACTCGCCACCGCGAGCGTCGGATTGTTGGCGATGGCCTGCTGCTGCAACGCGTCGAGTCGCGCGTTGCCGAAACGCTGCCACCAGCGACCCTTGTCGAGCATGTCGCCCGGCGTCGCTTCACGCCAGGGCTGTTCGACCTGCCAGCTGACAGGGATGTCCACCGCAGGCGCCTGGTAGTCCGGGCCGACCGCGCAGCCCGCCAGCAGCGTCACTGCAGCGAGGATCGCCGAGGGCCGCAACGAAGTCACGCGGGCTCCTTGGCAACGGCCACCTGATCGCCTTCGGCCAGCGAGTCCGACGGGTTGAGCACCAGTCGGTCGGTGGCCGCAATGCCGTCGAGCACCTCCACGGTTTCGCCGTAGTTGCGGCCGATCTGCACCGTCTGCAGGTGCACGCGCCCTTGCGCATCGATCACCGCGACGCGCGTGCCCTCGGCGCGGAACAGCAAGGCGTTGGACGGCACCGTGAGCGACTGGCTGGCCGCGAGCGGCAGCGACACCTGCACGTAGGCGCCGGGCAGCAACGTGCCGTCGCGGTTGGGCAGCGCCACCTCGACCTGCATCATTCGCGTGGTCGCGTCGATCGCGCCCGACGAGCGCGCGACCTCGCCCTTGAAGTTCTGGCCCCGCAGCTCGGCCTGCGTCACGATCACCGGCTGGCCGGCCTTGACGAGCTGTGCGTAGGCCTGCGGCACGTTGATGTACACGCGCAGCGGATCGGTCTGCGCGAGCAGGAAGAGGGCACGCCCGCCGCCGCCGGCGCCCGCGTCGATCAGGTCGCCCACGTCAACGTTGCGCCGCGTGATCACGCCGGCGAACGGCGCGAGGACGCGCTTGAAGCCCTCGGTCTGCTTGAGGCGCTGCACGTTGGCCTCGGCGGCTGCGAGGTTCGCGGTGGCCGATGCGACGGCGCCACGGCGTTCATCCAGGTCCTGCTGCGAGACGACGTCCTTCTGGCGCAGCGCTTCCCAGCGCGCGACCGTGCTCTTGGCGAGCGACAGACCGGCGGCGGCCTGCTCGCGCGCGGCGACGGCCTGCGACAGCTGCTGATCGATCTCGGGCGTCTCGATCTCGGCCAGCAACTCGCCTTGCTTCACGCGCGCGCCGATGTCTTGGGTCCAGCGCTTGAGATAACCGCTGGCGCGCGCCGAAATCGGCGACTGCACGAAGCCTTGCAGCGTGCCCGGCAGCGCGAGTGTCTGGCCCGCCGTGGGCTTGGTCGGCAGGGCCGTCTTGACGTACTGCACGGCGCGCTCGGTCGCGCCCGCTTCGAGCGCCTTCGCATTGGCCATGCGTATGAGCACCGTGCGCCCTGCGCCGATGGCCAGGAGCACCAACACGATCAGCACCAGCCAGCGGGTGCGCCGCACGATCTGCCGGCGTCGCAACAGTTCGTGGTGTTCGTCCGGCTCGACCGGATGGATGGCCAGACCCGCGTGGCGTTGTTCCGTCATGGGCTCAGTTCTCCTGGGGCGCCGCGCTGGAGGGCGGCGCGGGATGGCGGGTTTCGCGTTCGGCCTTGCGGTGCAGAAGCCGGCTGTGCACGCCGGCGAACACCGCCGGTACGAAGAAGAGCGTGGAGACGGTGGCGAACAGCAGCCCACCGATCACGGCGCGACCGAGCGGCGCGTTCTGCTCGGCGCCTTCGCCCAGGCCCAGCGCCATCGGGATCATGCCGATGATCATCGCCAGCGCGGTCATCAGCACCGGCCGGATGCGCGTGGCGCCGGCCTCGAGCGCAGCCGACAGCGGCGGCACGCCGGCCTGCAGACGTTCGCGCGCGAACGACACCAGCAGGATGCTGTTGGCCGTGGCGACGCCCATGGTCATGATGGCGCCGGTCAGTGCCGGCACGCTCAGCGTGGTGCCGGTGATGAACAGCATCCAGGCGATGCCCGCCAGGGCGGCCGGCAGCGCGGTGATGATGATGGCCGAGTCGACCCACGACTGGAAGGTCACGACGATCAGCAGGTACACCAGCACGATCGCCATCGCCAGCCCGACGCCCAGGCCGATGAAGGACGACTGCATGGTCTGCACCTGCCCGCGCACCGTGACCTGGTTGCCGCGCGCGAGCTTGGGGCGCATCTCGTCGACCAGCTTCTTCACCTCGCCGGCGACGCTGGCCAGGTCGGTGCCCTGCACGCTGACATAGACATCGATGACCGGCTGGATGTTGTAGCGCGACACGATGGCTGGCTGGCGCGATGCCTGCGCGTCGACCAGGTTGCCCAGCAGCTGCGGCGCCTGCGCCGCGGCGGTGGCGGTGCCGACGGGGATGTTCAGGAGCGCGTCGAGCGAGTCGACCTTGTACTGCGGCGACTGCACCGCGATGCTGTAGACCACGCCGTTCTGCGGGTTGAGCCAGAAGGCGGGCGCCGTCTGCGAACTGCCCGACAGCGCGATCAGCACGTTCTGGCCGACGTTTGCGGCCGTCAAGCCGTATTGCTGCAGCCGCGTGCGGTCCATCTGCAGGCTCAGGCTCGGGCCGTCCAGGCGCTGGTGCACATGGGCATCGACCGCGCCTGGGATCTTGCGGATCGCCTTGACCAGTTCGGCGGCGCGCGCCGCGTTGCCGGCCTGGTCGTTGCCGCCGAATTGCACGTCGATGGCGGCGGGCAGGCCGAAGTTCAGGATCTGCGTGACGATGTCGGCCGGCTGGAAAAAGAACTCCACGCCCGGAAAGCGCTTGGGCAGTTCGGCGCGCAGCAGCGTGACGAATTCGTCGGTCGGCCGGTGGCCTTCCTTGAGCGACATCAGGATCTCGCCGTCGAGCGTGCCGATGGTGCCGGCGTTGCTGTACGAGAGGTTGATGCCGCTGTTGGGCACGCCGAGGTTGTCCAGGATGGTCTCGAGCTGGTCTTGCGGCACCAGCTCGCGGATGACCTGTTCAACAGCGTCGGCCAGGCGAGCGGTTTCCTCGATGCGTGTGCCGGTCGGTGCGCGCATGTGCAGCCGGATCTGCCCGCCGTCGACGTTCGGGAAGAAGTCGCGGCCGAGCACCGGGAACAACGCACACGACAGCACGCAAAAGCCCAGGAAGAAGGCGATGAAGCGGCCGCGCTTCGAGAGCAGTGCCGACAGCACCAGCGTGTAGGCACGCCGCACGCGCTCGAACTGGCGGTCGAAGCTCCGGTACACGCGCTGCAGCAGGCTCGGCTTCCTGCCGTCGTCGCCGCCATCGTGCACGCCGCCCATGAGCAGCATGACCAGCGTGGGCACCAGCGTGCGCGACAGAAAATACGAGGCCAGCATCGCGAACACCACCGCTTCGGCCAGCGGCACGAAGAGGAAGCGCGCCACGCCCGAGAGAAAGAACATCGGCACGAACACGATGCAGATGCACAGCGTGGACACGAAGGCGGCCGAGCCGATTTCGCCAGCGCCCACGTCGATGGCGTCCAGCAGCGGCTTGCCCATGTGCAGATGCCGCTCGATGTTCTCGATGGTGACGATCGCCTGGTCGACCAGGATGCCGACCGACAGCGCGAGCCCGCCGAGCGTCATGAGGTTGAGCGTTTCGCCCAACATGTACAGCACGATGACCGAGGCCAGGATCGACAGCGGAATCGTGATCGCGATGATCAACGTGCTGCGCCAGTTACCGAGAAAGAGCAACACCATGGCTGCGGTGAGCGCGGCCGCCAGGATGGCTTCGGCCACCACGCCCTGCACGGCCGCCTTGACGAACACCGACTGGTCGAACAGCGGCGTGATCTTGATGTCCGATGGCATGCTCTGCGCCGCCACGGGCAGCAGGGCGCGCAGGTTCGACACGATGTCCAGCGTCGAGGCGCCGCCGTTCTTGAGCACCGACAGCAGCACGCCGCGCACGCCGTCTTGCCGCACCACGTTGGTCTGCGGTGAGAAGCCGTCGCGCACGTAGGCGACATCGCGCAGGTAGGTGGTCGCGCCGTTGACGGTGCGCACCGGCAGATCGTTGAGGCCGGCGAGTTCGCTGGGCGAGCCGTTCAGCCGCACGTTGTATTCCGTGCCGCCGAACTTGGCCGTGCCGGACGGCAGGATCAGGTTCTGCGCGTTGACTGCGTTGACGACGTCGGCCGGCGACAGGCCGCGGGCCTGCAACGCCTGGGTGTCCAGGTCGACGGAGATCAAACGGTTCTTGCCGCCGTAGGGAAAGGGCACAGCCGCGCCGGGAATGGTGATGAGTTGTGGACGCAACTGGTTGACCGCCGAATCGAACAGCGAGTTCTCGGCGCGCGTCGGGCTCGACAACGCCAGCTGAACCACCGGAATGCTCGACGCCGAATACTTGATGACCAGGGGCGGCGTGATGCCCGGCGGCAGCTGCCGCACCTGCGTCTGCATCGACGCCACCACCTGAGCCAGCGCCGTCTCGATGCTGGCGGTCGGTTGGAAGAAGACCTTGATGATCGAGATGCCGGCCAGCGATTGCGACTCGATGTGCTCGATGTCGCTGACCGTCGTCGTCAGGCTGCGCTCGGTCTGGCCCGCGATGCGCTGTCCCATTTCCTGGGCCGGCAGGCCGTTGTAGTTCCAGATGATGCTGATCACCGGAATGTTGATCTCCGGGAAGATGTCGGTCGCCATCTTCATCAGCACGAAAGGCGTCGCCAGCACGATCAGCATCGCCATGACGATGAAGGTGTAGGGGCGCCGAAGCGCCAGCTGGACCATGGACACGATGGGTTAGCCCTGGATGAAAGGCCGCATCATAGGAGAGGAGTCTTAGCGCCGGGTTTGCAGGCCCGAAAGGCCCGCATTCGTGACAGTCACGTGTGGCCCGCGAGCGCCTGAACCGTGCGGATGCCGACCCACGTCAGCAGCAACGAACCACAAAGATGGGCCACCCCAGTCAGCAATGCCACCCCGAGCCGGCCTTCCAGCAGCATCGTCACGACCTCGGCCGAGAAGCTGGAAAAGGTCGTGAGGCCGCCGAGAAAACCGGTGACGATCGCGAGGCGCCACACCGGGTCGAGGCCCGGCATGAGCTGGAAGCTCGCGATCGCCACGCCGATGAGGTAGCCGCCGATCAGGTTGGCCGACAGCGTGCCCCAGGGCATCAGCCCGCCCACACCAAACCACAGCGCCAGGCTCCAGCGCGACAGCGCGCCGAGCGACGCGCCGATACAGATGGCGATGACAGGAAGCAGCATGGGCGAGATTGTCGTCGGGTCAGGGCGCCATCTGCTCAGGCAGCCAGGTCACGAGCTGCGGCACGAAGTAAATGATGAGCACGGCCGTCACCATCAGGCAGAACATCGGGAGGGTGACGCGCGCGATGTACAGCAAGTCCTTGCCGGTCATGCCCTGGAGCACGAAGAGATTGAAGCCCACGGGCGGCGTGATCTGCGCCATTTCGACGACCAGCACGATGAAGATGCCGAACCACACGGGGTCGATGCCGGCGGCGAGCACCGTCGGCATGATGACGCCCATCGTGAGCACGACCATCGAGATGCCGTCGAGAAAGCAACCCAGCACGATGAAGAACGCAGCCACCATCAGCACCAGCTGGAACTTCGACAGGCCCAACGAGCCGATCCACTCGGCCAGATGGCGGGGCAGGCCGATGTAGCCCATCGACAGCGTGAGGAACGCCGCACCCGCCAGGATCAGCGCCATCATGCAATAGAGGCGCGTCGCGCCGAACAACGCTTCCTTGAAGCTGGCCCAGTTGAGCGAGCCCTGGGCACCGGAGATGACGATCGCGCCAACGACGCCCACGGCCGCTGCTTCGGTGGCCGTGGCGATGCCGGCGTAGATCGAGCCGAGCACCGACAGGATCAACAGCGCGACCGGGATCAGCGACAGCGATGCGCGAAGTTTCTCCATGAACGGCATCTTCGGGTCGGCCGGCGGCACGCGGTCCGGGTGACGGAGCGCCCAGAACATGATGTAGCCGGAGAACAGCAGGGCCAGCAGGATCCCTGGAATCACCCCCGCGATGAACAGCTTGGAGATGGAGACATCCGCGCTGACGCCGTAGACGATCATGATGATCGAGGGCGGAATCAGAAGGCCGAGGGTGCCCGCGCCGGCCAGCGTGCCGATCACGATGTCGTCGGGATAGCCTCGCCGCTTGAGTTCCGGCAGGCTCATCTTGCCGATGGTGGCGCAGGTCGCTGCGCTCGACCCCGACACTGCAGCGAATACGGCACAACCCACGACATTGGTGTGCAGCAGTCGGCCGGGCAGGCTCTGCATCCAGGGCGCGAGGCCCTTGAACATGTCTTGCGACAGCCGCGTGCGAAACAGGATCTCGCCCATCCAGATGAACAGCGGCAGGGCCGTCAGCGTCCATCCCGAGGCCGAGCCCCAGATCGTGACGGCCATGGCGTCGCCGGCAGGCCGCGAAGAAAAAAGCTGCATGCCGATCCACGCCACGCCCGACAGCGTGAGCCCGATCCACACGCCGCTGCCGAGGATGAGGAAGAGCGTGGCGATCAGCAGGGCGGCCACGGCGATGTCATTCATGACGCAACGCCTCCGCGTTCATCCGGAGCGGACGGCCGTTCCATTCGACGAAGAACTCGTCGATCGACGCGATCGCAAACACCACGGCGCCGACCGCCATGCTCAGTTGCGGCAGCCAGAGCGGCGTGGCGTCGTTGCCGGTCGAAATATCGTGAAACTCGACCGACTGGAACACCAGTCGCACGCTGTAGTAGGCGAACAGCAGCGCCAGCAGCGCTGCGGCACCCATCGCCCAACGCTCCAGCCAGCGGCGCGCGCCGGGCTTCAGAAACTGCAGGATCAGCGTGACCCGGATGTGCTCGCCACGCTTGAGCGTGTGCGCCAGCGCCAGGAACCCGCAGCCGGCCATGAGGTAGCCCGCATAGGCGTCGATGCCCGGCAGGTTGATGTGCAGTTGCCGGCTGACCACCGACAGCAGCACCATCACGAGCAGTCCGACAAGAAAAAGCGCCGCCAGTGCGGCGGCGCTGTCATAGATGAAATCGAGGATCTTGCGCATTGCGGGAGATCGCTGGCGTCACATCTTCTTGTAGGCGTCGATGATGGCCTGGCCCTCGGGACCCGCCTTCTCCACCCATTCCTTTTGCATCGTGTCGCCGACCTTCTTCATGTCGGACTTGAGCTGCGCCGATGGCGTGTGAACCGTCATGCCGTTCTTCTTGAGCAGGTCGAGGTACTCGACGTTCTTCTTTTTCGAGATGTCCCACCCGCGCTTCTCGGCGTCGGCGCCGGCCTTGAGCACGGCGTCCTGGGTCGGCTTGTCGAGCGCATCGAATGCTTTCTTGTTCACGAGCACGGCGTTCTTGGGCAACCAGGCCTGCATGTCATAGAAATTCTTGATGTACTCGTAGGTTTTGGTGTCGTAGCCGGTGGAGCCGGACGACATGTACGACTCGATCACCCCGGTGGCCATGGCCTGCGAGAGTTCCGCCTGCTGCACGGTGACGGGCTGTGCGCCGACGAGTTCGCCGATGCGGGCGGTGGCAGGGCTGTAGGCGCGCCACTTCACACCTTTCAAGTCGGCGGCCGAAGCGATTTCCTTCTTGACGAAGATGCCTTGCGGTGGCCATGCCACCGCGTAGAGCATCATGATTCCCTGCTCGGCCAGCTTCTTCTCCAGCACGGGTTTCTGCGCCTGGTAGAGCTTCCATGCGGCGTCATAGCTGTCGGCCAGGAACGGGATGCCGTCGGTGCCGAACACCTGCCATTCGTTCTGGTAGTTCACCAGCAGGATCTCGCCCATCTGCGCCTGGCCGCCTTGGACGGCACGCTTGATCTCGGGCGCCTTGAACAGGGCTGCATTGGCATGCAGCGTGATCTTCAGTTTGCCGTTGCTCGACTTGTCCACGTCCGACACGAACTGGGCGAGATTTTCCGTGTGGAAGTTGGTCGCGGGTAGGCCGAGGGCAGATCCCACTTGGTCTGGGCGAAGGATGTCGCGGCAAATGTGAGGCCGGCAAGTGCGATGCTGAACTTGTGATTCATGTGCTCTCCAAAGCGAGGAATGTGTAAAAAGTCGATGGAGAGCTTACGTGCAAATATCGGGCCACGGCTCGGGCCTTTCCCTGCGAACGGGCGTAAAAAAGCCGCCTCGTGGGCGGCTTCCGTCCGCGTTGCCGTTCAGGGCTTCGCAGGGACCTTCTCGGCCTTTGTCACCTTCTCCGCCTTGGGGGTCTTGGCAGGAGCGGGAGCACCCTTGAAGGATTCACCATTCACCGTGAGACCTTCGGCGGAGAGCTTGGCCGCCTTTTTCTCCTTGACGCCCTTGACGCGGCTCATGAGGTCGGGCCAGTCCTTGAACGCGCTTTGCGTGCGCGCATCGATGATGCGCTGCGACATGGCCGGACCGACGCCCTTGAGACCATCGAGGTCGGCTGCGCTGCCCTTGTTGGCGTCGACGGCAGCGAACGAAGCGACGGCAAACACCATGGCGACCATGGCGGCCGCGATCTTCTTGAACATAATTGAACTCCCTGATTTTCTGGTTGAAAACACCGGCACGGGCGTGCCGGCCCTCGTTCAACGGATCAATGCAGCGGACGTTGACGTGGAAATTACCCGGAGGCGGCCAAAGTCAACCTCAGGTCCAGGTCGTCAGAGTTCCTCGACGCGCCGCGGCGGGTAGCTGTCCCATGCCTGACAGCCTGGGCAATGCCAGAAGTACTGGTGCGCTTCGAATCCGCACGCTGCGCAGCGGTACCGCATCAGCGGCCGCGTTGCCTGATCGAGTGCCCGCTGCACCTGGGGTGGTATTTTTCATGCGCAAACGTCTCCCCCGCCAGCCAGCGCGACGCGGCCACCAATGAGGGCTGGCGCGCCAGATGGGCAATGTATCCGTCGCGCGGCGCGGGTGCGTCGCCGCCTTCCGCTTCGTCGGACAACAGTGGGATGCCGCCCAGCGCGATGATGGCTTCCAGCACGTCGATCGAAGGCGTTGCGGCGTAACGCCGCTGCAGCAGGGCCAGTGCTTCGCCGCCGCGTTGCGAGCCCGTTGCGGCTTGCTGCAATGCCGCGGCGTAGAGCGGCAACGCCAGCGGTGCCGCTTCGGACAAGGCCATCAGCGTGTCGAACGCTGCAGCCGATTCGCCGCTGCGCAGCTGAAGGTTGGCTCTGTCGATCGCGGGCCGCGGCGCCTGTGGCGCGAGTTCTGCAGCTTCGTTCAACAGTTGCCCCGCTGCCATCAAATCGCCTGCGACGACCTGCTCGGCCGCTTGCTCGCACAGGTGATGCGCACGGCGAGTGCTGTAGCTTGCCTGTTCGGACTCATCGAGCTTTTGCGCGACTTCGGCGGCTTGCGTCCATTCGCGCGAACGCTCGTAGATGGCCAGCAGGGAGAGCCGTGCTTCGTTCTCGTAGCGTGTGCTTTCGAGCTTCTGGAGTGCGGCCTCGGCGCGGTCCAGCAGTCCGGCACGAAGAAAATCCTGCGCCAGCGCGTGCTGGGCGCGGTCACGGTCGGCACGGCTCAGATCGCCGCGTCCGAGCAAGTGCTCGTGGACCCGAACAGCGCGTTGATATTCTCCGCGGCGGCGAAACAAGTTGCCGAGCGCGAAGTGCAGCTCTTGCGTGTCGGGTCGTTCTGCACGGCCTCGATGAACGCGTCGATCGCCTGGTCCTGCTGCTCGTTCAGCAGGAAATTGAGGCCGCGAAAGTAAGCCTTCGGGGCTTGCCGGTTCTCCATCCTGAGTTGCCGGATATCGAAACGCGAGGCGAGCCAGCCGAGCACGAATGCCACGGGCAGGCCGAGCAGCAGCCAGCTGAAATCAAAGTCCATGCGTGCGCGCCACAGGCAGTTCAGCGCCCGGAGGGAAAGAGTGCGCCGCGGGCAAAGGTTCGGGTTGTCGTATCGCAGCGCTTCTGTGTTTCCACCAGCCCGGCAGCATGCCCAGCGCGCCGACCACCATGCCGATGGTGAACGCCGCCAGAACGATGAGAACGAGCGGCGCGCTCCATTCCGTACCGAAGAAAAAGTGGACGGTGGCGTCTTGCCTGTTGTTCAGCGCGAATGAGAAGAGGATAAAAAAAATGGCTGC